>CAWKAW010000001.1:0-46390 GCA_963847745.1 uncultured cyanobacterium
CTTCGGGGGGGTGGGCAGGGTCTCGCGTGGCGTCAGCTCGAGTCCCACTCCTCCCAGGGGTTCGATCCAGGCTGGCCGCGTCCCTTTGGGTGGTGGAAAAGCCAAGGCCCAATTGCCCTGATCAGGGAGTGAACAGGCTGGGATGACGGGCTGTCATTCCCAAGGCGATGAAGCACCCCGCTGATCTACAAGGCAGACATGCATGAATGTCGCGTTTCTAGTCATCCGTTCAATGGCTGGCAGCTCGTCGGCGGCGGGTGGGAGGGCGGCCATCGAGTCGAGCGAGCACATTCGCCTGCCCTTCAGCGGCCAGTGCTCGTCCTTCTCCACAGCTTGCGCGAGTGGCTGACTGGAGATTGGCGGCAGACGAAACTTCTCCGAAGGAGTGGGCCAGCAGTTTCTCGCTGGCACCAGTCATCAGTTCGGCGCCCCTGGGGAATTTGCCGTCGAGCATGGCGCCCAGCTGATCCCACTGCTCCTCCACGCCGGTGCAGCTTTGCCGGGGAACACCGAGCGCAGGGCCGCGGCCACAATCTCCTTTTGCGCCCTGGGCACCGTCTCCAGGAGGTTGCGGGAGAAGGGCACGCGACACCTCTGCCCGGAGCAGCTCTAGACCATCCGGCCCACCGCCTTGGTGAGCCCGACGTGGGCGTCGCAGACGACGAGCCGCACGCCAGTGAGTCCCCGCCGCCTGAGGCTGCCGAGGCACTGCCGCCAGAACGGTTCCCTCTCGCTCCCAGTCATCCTCAGACCCAGCTGCTAGGAGCCTGTCGCTCAAACCGGCACGCACAAGCACCGTTTCCCCCTGACCCCAGGTCAAGGTTTCGAGTGATACCTGTCTGTGGTGTTTTGTCGGGCCCTGGCTGGCTGTTTGCCTCCTGTGCCTCCTCCTTTCGCCGCATCAGGCGGTGTTCTGGGCCGCCCTGTGCAACTTGAGGAGGTTGTGGGTGATGGCCATCAGGTTCAACGCCCCGAACGCCTTTGGCGTTCCCCTCAGAAGGAAGCGGGCCAGCCCTCGGGGCATCCTTGATCTGTCCAAACACAGGCTCGGCGATGATCTTGAGGAGGGCATAGAGCGCCTGGCCGGCTTTGGAGCGGATCTTCCGGTCCATTCGGCCTCGGGCATCGAGATCCCGTGGTGAGGGGCCTCGTGATGGTCTGGACCGCTTGCCGTGCTGCAGGCGGCTGGTGGAGATGTAGGCATCCAATCGACGCTGCTCGCAGCCCTTGATCGTTTCGTTGCTGCAGTAGCCGGCATCAGCGAGCAGCTTTTCAGGCCGGCCGGTGTTGGCGAGGATCCGCTCCAGCATGGGCAGGAGATGGGGCGTGTCACTGGCCTGGTTGCTGATCCCTACGGCCACGATCACCTGGTGGTCGCTATCGACTGCCACCTGGCAGTTGTAGCCCTGGATCCAGCCGTCTCCGCCTTTGGGGATGTGGCTCTCGGGACCGGTGAAATTGCGCTGGGCGTTGCCCGTGACCTCTCCGGCGGCATTGGTGGGCAGGTTGCGGCTGGGCATGGTCTGGGGATCGCTCTGGCTCTCGAGATCTGGGACCGGCTGTCCGGCGGACCGGGCCTTCGGCAACGCCAGGCCCTTGGCGGCCTCGGCCCGTTGTCGCGCGGCTCGCGCCCGGCGGGCGGTCTTGGCTCGGGTCTTGGCCGACTCCACCTGTGCATCGGGATCAGCTTGAGCCGTCGCGTCGGCCGCGCTGGCGGGCATGGTCAGCGGCCGCCTCCGCTTCCAGCTCAGCTCTGGGCTTGCAAAGCACCTGGATGCGGTCCCTGCCGCCGCTGCAATCCCCTGGGCAGCTCATCACCCCGCTTGCCCTTGCCGAAGCACTGGACCTCCTGAGCATCGAGCAGCTCGGCCTTGCGCAGCAGCGCGGCGATCTCCGCCTCCAGCTCGGCCTTGGCTTTGAGCATCCGCTCGTGGCTCATGGCTTTGTGCTTGGAGGCATTGGCCTTGATCTAGGTGCCATCGAGAGCCACCGTCCCCAAGCTCACCAGTCCGGCCTTCTGGTACAACCGCAGCACCTGCACAAACTGTCCGATCAAAGCATCGATGTCCCCGCGGCGGAAATCACTGATGCGGCTGTGATCCGGCTGCTGGTCGCCGGTGAGCACACGAGAGGCTGCATCCTGCCAGCAGGCCCGCTCGATCCGCCCAGAACTGGGGATGCCGACGCAGTTGGCCTCCAGCAGCAACACCACCGTCTTGCGGGGTTCATAGGCCTTGACCCCACGCGGATCCCGCTGCTCATAGACCGCAACGATCGCGTTCAGATCCGGTTCAGCGACCACATCCAGCAGAAAGAACACCAGGTGCTGCCCCGGCAGCCAGTCCACCGGCGATGGCGGCAGCAGCAACGTCTGCTCCGGGTTCCAGGGACGGAAGGCCTTGGGCTTGCTCATGCCCAGTTGTCTCCCCCAGAACCATGGCAGTCACTGCGATCTGGTCAGATTCAGAGTCGGCTGTGGAGAAGCGGGGACCGGGCTATGCGCGACAGGCTCCTGGCCACGGCTGAGATCCCAGGGAATTTCCACCATTGGTGGGACTCAGGCTCGAGGGCGCACCGCTTCTCCGATTGGTTTCAGATGCACCGCCGACATCCGCAGCCGTCGCCAGTGCGGCTGGGCCTATGGGGAGAGTGATCCTGCGGCCGGCACAGTGGCTGCGGGCGAGAGGTCCCAGCCGTTGCGGGGCATTGCAGTCCGTCACTTAAGCTGGAGGGTGAGCATCGGCAGATGGGGACCCCATTGACAGCAGATAAGAGGTCCTTATGACTGACTCCTGTTGCCAAGGGCCTGATCAGGCTCTAACATGCGTAAGCGTCCCAAGTCTTCCGCAATGCCTCTCACTCCTAAAGCAGTAGCTGGAAAAGCAGCCCTGCTGCTTAGCGGGCTAACGCTACCCATGGTCATTGGCATGGGGGAAGCAAGCGCCCAAACCTCTACGTATCAGTGCTCAGTACTCTCCCAAGATATAACTATACCAATCCCTCCCCCTCCTCCGAATGACTGTGTTATGACACAGCTCGGAGACAAAAAAGTTACTTACAACCCCGATTACTTCTCTTACACTCCTCCTTCGGCATTGCCTCCGATCGGGACCATTCCTCCGGGCACAATTTTTACCCCTCAAGTAGATATTACCTACTCGTGGATTCCCGGCGGTTTTGGCCAGCCTCGTGACAACGACTTTTCCAACGATTCGTGGCTGATTGAAGTTGGTGCAGCCAATACACCATTTGTTGGTGACTTCGGAATTACTTATGGTTTCGACGTAGAAATCGTGAGTGGTCCTGACGACAGCACTCCATCCTTTCCTGCCGACGGAACCAATTGGGTTTTTGATCGGGTGGGTCTCGCAGTCGACGCAAACCAGCTTCCTGTTAGTGGACAGCGAGTCGTCAAAGCCGTCAATGGGTTTACTGGAGATGTCACTACTTTTGAATTTGAACTTGTAAATGTCAATGAAGTGCCAGTAGGCGATGCAATCAAAACGCTTTCCGGGAATTACAAGAAGATCTCTATCATTGATAGTATTACGATCCCTGCTGGAGCAACTTTGACTAGTGTAAGCAACGCCTGGACTCAAAGGCGTATACATACCCCTGTCCCTGGCCCAGTGGCCATCGCCGGCGCAGCAACTGCCTTTAGCTTCAGTCGACGTCTGCGGAATAGGGTTAAGGCCGCTAAGGCCTCCTGAGTAGTTTAAATTCAACCCTATCCAGTTCTCCCTGTCGCGCATTACAGCTCGACAGGGATTTTTTGTACTGAATAAGAGCGAAAAGCGTGGCGAGTAATCAGGATTTTGAAGGCAAGCTGCCTTTGAAGAGTTGCTCCATCTTCTATGTTCACACGATTGTATTGAATCTGAGTCGTGGCTCCGATCGGCTACTCATGTTTTGTTCCTTTGTGCCAACTGTAAACTGATGAACTAAGTTATTCTCATCGGTGCCTTTCCCCGCTGCCTTACTTACGAACCAGATTGCATGGGAGCCTTGACTTTGGCTCAAGGCTCAGGGGCCACTACCACCACACCACCACACCTCCCGGCATGCCTGTGCTTCTCATGAGAGCCTTGCTTGCATCCCAAGGCCTACCAGTTTGACTATTGGCATGAGCTTGTGGCATTATTCTCAGGCTACTCTAAGATAAGACTGCTCTGAGGGATGAACCGAAATCAACCTTTGACTTGAGGTTCGCTAGAAGAGTCGCCTCACCTTCACTATTCGAGTGAGTTTGCAGGACATTACCTTGGTAGCGTTATGATTCTAAGAACACGACCCCATATAAGCCTAACGTAAAAGAGCTTATTGCCATTCCTGCTTCTCCTGAAAAAAATGCCTCAAACCATTCATCTGCCACAACCAAAAGAGCACACACTCACTTTGGATGGCTATGATTTTGGTTGTCGATTCTACAAAGGATTTGATCAAGACGCACCTCCTACGATGTTTATCAGTGGTGCATTCCAAAACTTTTCCTCATGGAATCGCTTTGCCGAAAAATTCTGGCTAGAAGGAAAATCAGTTATCGTACTAAACCTTCCCGGTACTGGTGACTGCACTCCATTGCCTCCTAGTTATGGGGTTGACTTCTTGGCTCATTCTATTAGGCAGGCGCTGGATCTTCTAGAATATGATCTGGTGTCGATTGTCGCCGCTTCCTATAGCACCCCTACCGCATATTATTATGCATCTAAATATCCTGATACTCTCAATAATCTCTGTCTATGTGGAACTATGCAAGATGTTCCACCTCATCTAAGGCGTTACGTATGGATGTCCATCGAGGCACTCCGTGAAGGGCGAATGGAAGAGTTTGCCAATGGAGTTCTTGGAGTCACAGGCCCTTGCCAAGGATATGGGATGATGTGCACGGATCCTACTAAGACCATTTCCAAGCGTAGGCTAGTGCATAAAATCTTATACTCCCAACTTCAAGGAATGAGTCACGACAATCGCCAGAGATACGAGACTAACACTTTGAGGTTACTTCTTTCAGAGGGAATTGATTTGTCGAAACCTCCTAAGTGCAACACTCTAGTTTTCACTGGTGAGCATGACACCTTTACGAGGCCCGACTACTGCATGTCCATTGCAAAAGCAATTCCAAAGGCTGTATTTACTACCATAGACGAAGCCGATCACTTTTTCCATCTCGAACAATTTCCTACTACGTCCGAACTGTTGTACAAGTTCTCCTACGGTCTTGACATCAGCTCGATCACTGGTATTTCGCAACCAGTACAGCCTAGAAATGTGGGTCGCTGTACTTCTCAACCTAGTCTGACTAGGCGCTTGCCCACGAAGACTCTCCTACCAAACCCATCTGGGCTTCCTCCCCAACTGAGAGTTGCTTAGGGCGACCCTGAAAAAATAACCACATCCACGCGTCAATTCGCCAGTGATTGCAGGATTGGGTGGTTTCATGGGAAGCACACGGCTGGTGTTTGGTCACTTCGAGCAAACCACGGTCCGGAAGCTCATAACTCTTGAGTGATTGTTGGCAGAGATTCAGGCTGTTGTGCCTTGGATTCCGCTGATCGGTCTGATTTATCCCTACTTTCCAAAGACCTGCGCCTAGAGGGGCTCCCTCCCTACCCGTTGGTCACCATGCTGTCGGTCCATCTGATGCAGCAGTGGTATGACCTCACCCGATCCAGCCATGAAGGATGCGCTGATCGAGGTACCCACGATGCGCCGATTGCCGGTATCCAATGAATCATCTACTGGGTCCCGAGGAGATCACGATCCTGGCGTTCAGGCGTCTGCTGGAGCGGCTCAACCTAGCCGAGCAGATCTTTGAGATGGTGAAGGCTCACCTGAAGGCCAACGGTATGGCGAGGACGCAGGGAACGATCCTCGATGGCCACTGGGATTTTTGCATGAAGGTCCACATCGTGTCCGGTGCCAACTACATAAGGCGCTAACGTGATTGACATCGGGCACTCCCGGATCTGTGATGGACGCTTTCCTCGTCAGTGCAAGGGCGAGTCCTATACCTATGCGCTGCTGGATGAACACCACTCCACCCACCAGGGGCACAGGCTTGGCAAGATTACCAAAAGTGTGGCTGAACTGAGCTGCGTAAGTTATTTTCAAGCTCTTCCACGGCTTCACCGCCGCAAGGATCACCAAGCTGTTCTCCAGGGCCACTATGCTGCCGAAGGGCAATGTGTCAGGCGACAGCGAAAGCTGGTCCGGGACCAAAAGCGGAGTCGCTTGACACCTCCACCGCCTCTGGCTCCTAAAGACAGCGATGGTGCCGCTGTGGCGATCCCCCTCCCCGCACCCTTGGCCGCACCAACCCTTGCGCTTCCCGGAATAGTAGGCGGAAGCACGGGCCATAACGGCAACATCTCAGCTGAGGCAACTGCACGGCGACGATTAGGTAGGCGGGTCCGCGCAACTACATAGGCGGGTCTCAGGACGCGACAACAGGGCTCTGATCACGAGCCTGCGATGCCCGCCCCTCTGTCGTTGCGGATCAAGGAGCGGTACATGGCCAAACGCTCAGGCGGGCTCAACCAGCAAGTGGCTGCTGATGCGGTGGGGATCTCGGTGCGCAGCGCCCAGCGGATCGACCGGGGTGATCACCAGCTCCAGCGTCACCAGGGTCGCCACTGGCGGACCCGCGCCGATCCGCTCGTTGACGTGTGGGAGAGCGTGCTGGTGCCGATGCTCGAGAAGGCGCCGCAACTGGATCCGCAGACCTTGCTGCTCCACCTGGAGGAGATCAGGCCCGGCCAGGAGTGGTATCGACGCAAGCGCACCCTGCAGCGGCGCGTCGAGCAGTGGAGGGCCCTCCATGGCCCAAGCCAGGAGGTGATGTTCCTGCAGGAGCACCACGCCGGGGTTCTGGGAATCTCCGATTTCACGGTGCTCAAGGGCGAGCCCATCACCGTGGCCGGTGCGGTGCTGGAGCATCGGCTGTTCCACTTCCGCCTGCCGTTTTCCGGCTGGTGCCATGTGGAGGTGATTCACGGCGGGGAGAGTTTCGTGGCCCTCTCGGAGGGCCTGCAGAACGCTCTGGCCGCCTGCGGCGGGGTGCCGGCCGAGCACCGAACCGACAGCCTCAGCGCCTGCTATCGCAACCGTGATGGCAGCTACGCCGCCGATTTCACCAGCCGCTACCGCGAGCTCTGCGCTCTCCTGGGACTGCATGCCACCCGCAACAATCGCGGCGTCGCCCATGAGAACGGCGCCATCGAGGGACCCCACCGCCACTGGAAGCGGAGGCTGGAGCAGCAGCTGATCAAGCGCGGCAGCCGCGATTTCGCCACCGAGGCGGAGTACCGCCAGCTGGTGGTCCAGGTCACGGCCAGCTTGAACAACCGGCCGAGTGTGCAGCAGAAGCTGGTGATCGAGCGGCTGCACCTGCGCCCCCTGCCGGTGGAGCGCTTTGCCGACTACGAGCCGCTGGTGGTGCGGGTGAGGAGCACCAGCACGATCGAGGTGCGGCAGGTCACCTACAGCGTGCCCTCACGGCTGATCGGCCACCAGCTCACGGTGCATCTGCGCCATGACCGGTTGGATCTGTTCCTCAAAAGCCGGTTCACCCTGACCCTGCAGCGTCTGCATCGCCGCAAGGGGGAGAAGGGCGCCCTGCGCCGGATCGACTTCTGCCATGTGATCGAGAGCCTCAGGCGCAAACCCCGGGCGCTGCTGCGCGCCCAGCTGCAGGCCGACATCCTCCCCGGCCAGGCGTGGCAACAGCTCTGGCGGCAGCTGTTGGCGGCCCTGCCGCCGGATGAGGCCGCCAAGGTGATGGTGGACGCCCTCCATGTCGCCGCCAAACAGGGCGACCTGGCCGGGGTGGAGCGCTACCTGCGACGAGCGCTGCGCCGCGGCGACATCAGCCTCACAGGTCTGCGTGAGCACTACGGGCTACGGCCCCCGCGGGGCCTGGCGGCTCTGCCCCAACTCGACATCCCTGAACACCAGCTGAGCAGCTATGACGAACTCCTGGGTGGAACCCCCCAGCCGGCCGGCACTGGAGAGTGCCCTGCCGTCACTCCTGAAACAGTTGAAACTGGCGCAGTTCCGCAGCCAGTGGCAAGCGGCCGAACGACAGGCCAGCGCCGATGGCTGGAGTCCGGCGAGCTACCTCTACGTGCTGGCGGAGCAGGAGCACCAGCAACGCCACCAGGCGCGGCTGCGGCGGCTGTTGCATGAGGCTCAGCTGCCCTGGCCCAAAACCCTGGCGGACTACGACTGGGCGGCGATTCCCGATCTGGATCGCCCCCAGATCGAGCAGCTCGCCCATGACACCAGCTGGGTGGACCGAGCCGAAAACCTGCTGTTGTTCGGCCCCAGCGGGGTGGGCAAGACGCATCTGGCCTCCGGGATCTGCCGCAGCCTGATCACCCTCGACCGCTCAGCCCGGTTCTTCTCGGGCACGGCGCTGGTGCAGCAGCTGCAGCAGGCCAAGGCCGACTACGCCCTGGCCAAGGCCCTCACCAAGCTGGATCGCTACGCCCTGCTGGTGATCGATGACATCGGCTACGTTCGCAAGGACGAGGCCGAGACCTCGGTGCTGTTCGAGCTGGTGATGCACCGCTACGAACGCCGTTCCCTGCTGATCACCTCCAACCAGCCATTCAGCGAGTGGGAGAACGTCTTCTCCACCAGCGCCATGACCGTGGCGGCGGTGGACCGGCTGGTGGACCACAGCACGCTGATCCAGATCAACGGCGAGAGCTACCGCCGCAAGCGGGCACGCAGAGCAGGGCGCCCCGCAGTGGGTTGATTCGGTGTCCTGACCGGGCGTCAATTACCCGCCAACTGCCCCCGCACCCCAGGCGTGAGCTGTCGGTGGCGGGCTACGCGCTGCCGGCGGACTGTGGGGTCCGCCGGCTCGTGCGCTCCGCCATAGCGGTGGGGCGGAGCATGAGCAGGGGCAATGGCCAACGGGTCTGACGCCTGGTGCCGATCAGAGACCCTCCGTCTCACGCTGAATTGTCGGGTCGGGGTGGGCCAGTTTTCGCGTCGCCATCCCCCTGCCATCCCCCTGCCATCCCCCTGCCATGGCAGGGGGATGGCAGGGGGATGGCGGGGGGGACCCGCCTACGTAATTGACACGCCCGCCTAAGTAGTTGACACCGGGCCAGGGTTGTACGGCTCCAGCGCTGGGATGCCTCTGCCGAGCTTCCTCGATAGGTCTGCTGACGAATGGCACAGATCGCCTCAGCCTGGCCGTATGCCGCTGATTGGGCGTCACGGGCTTGATGCCGCTGTGCCGGTACTCAACGTTGTACCAGTTCCGCAAAGCCAGTCGACCCAGGCTCTTACCGAGAGCAGATCTCGGAAGTCCGCCGCAGCGGATAGTTCTGGTGGTATTTCATAGTGCGGAACCATAATTCAGCGTAGGCATTTTCCCAGGAGCTTTGATTGCCCTCACCCACCTAGACTGACGCCAGTTCAGGGACGCGTGGTCTGATCGACCCAATAAGGCAGGGGCACGGCCAACTGCCTTTGCTGTCACGCGGATCAATGTAAAGGCGCAGAGCTTATTCTATGCATTGAGCTATAAATCTTCGCTGTGATGGATATGCTCAGTTTCCCATGGCTACCAGGATCTTTCGCTTTCCCTTGAAAGGCATTCTGCCATGGGAAACCCGTAGATTATCGATCACAATAAGGTCTCCCTGTCGCCATGGAAAGATGAGAGAATTGGCCCTCAGTATATTGCGAATGTGTAGTATGTCCTGGCGAGGTATTTCTGCGCCGTCGGCGAATGTACAGTGATGCGGATAATCGATCACAGGTTTTCCAGAGCTTGCGCGATACATCTCGCCAAGGCCGATCAACCATGAGAGCCAATATTGGCGATGGATCCTGAACTCGTCAGACCAAGAATCATGAAAGTTATAAAAGCTGGTAAACAGAATTTTATCACCTGTGTCGGGATGAGTCAGGAAGGCAGGTCGATTATTGATCAACTGCAAGGTGTCGTTGGATTTCCAGGTGCAGGAGATCTCCATGCGCTCGCACACCTTTTCAACTTCGCTCTTGTCATCTGTTTCAAACATTCTTTGCCAGGTCTTTCCCAGGCCGAATGACTTCTTGCCAGGGACATTCTGAATCAGTCGCAGGCCACGTTCTTCAAGACGTTGACGTACGTCGGCATCCAGTGATCGATACACGCTGCGCATATCGGCGATTGGAGTTTCGCCACCATGCTTTGCCGGGGTATGGCAGAAAAACATGATGCGGCGTGGAGGAGTTGGCGTGTACGAAAGCTCGCAGTGAAGAGGAATTGGCACAAAACTTGGGGCGTCCGTTGAGGTGTATACCTTTCCACTGACCTTGCTCCGGGGAGAGGCGCCGCGTGTGTAATCAACAGTTTCCGTCACAATCTGCTGCACAACTTGTTGAAATTCATCTGGTGTAAAGATCTCGAAGCCACGGATCAGGATGGCTCCAACCTCCAGTAGCTGCTTCTCAAGCCAGGCACGTTCGGAGCTGATCTCGCTCAGCAGAGCCGAGAGGGAAGCCGAGGAGGTCGGCTGAATCACCAGAGGAAGCTGTGCTGGTGCCGATTCTGAGGGCGCTGCCGTCGACAGTGCAGCTGTCTTGGCTGCTACTGAGAGGAGGTCGGACTTCATTAAGGTATGATTCTCTTGATAATCATAATTGTACCTGGTTACGATTTAAGTGTCAAGCCAATTCCCTCTGCCTCAGGAAAGAAGTCCACTCGGTATGACCCGTCCATATGGGGGCCTAACCGACGACCATGAAAAGCGCCCTATGGCAACGCCGTGAGGGATGTGATCCCTAAGCGGATGATCCCACCCTGTCAAGCGACTGTGATGATCCGAGTACCCCACCGGATCAGGTCTGTCTCCTCAAGCGACCGACGCACCTTCCCAGGCTGCTGCCTTCCCGATGGTCTGTTGCCCTGGCCTGATGGGGCCGACCAACGGGGAAGGTTCGTGACCTGAAAAGAGCCTGCTCGAGAGCCTCCATCACAGTCCTGTTCGTCTTCCCTGCTGATCGCTCCTCCCCACCACCATCTGGTAGCGATGGCATCCACAACCCTGACACAACTCTGGCTTTGGCCAGCAAAGGAAACCTGATGTCGTGATTGGCGTCGATACCCAAGGGGGCCTTCACGTGGCTGTGGCTCTGGCACCAAACGGCGGCAGGTTCGGCGAATGCTGAATCACCACGACCTGGCGGGGGTACGTCGAGCGGATCACCAGGACAGAGCAGTTCGGTCTCGCCACCTTCTTTGCCGTAGAGGGCACCGGCTCGTTTGGCGCCTGACGACTTTCTCGCTGAAGGCTGACAGATGAGTTTTCATCGGTTTTCTTGGTATAGCATGGATCTTGTGGTTACGAATCATGGGCAGGTCAGAGCATGAGCAACCCAGTTCAAATTCAAGCCAGGCATCAACTGATGAAGGCTGTTTATCGCAATTACGCTGCTTACCATCAAGATCCTGTGAATATCGCAATCCACGCCGTCTGCGTTCCACTCATTATTCTGAGCCTCATCGGGCTGTTGAACCTCATCCCTTGCCCGATCCCTATTGGCTACTTACTTCCTGTTGTGTTTATCTGTTACTACATTGCTATGTGTCCTCGACTGGTGCCGCTCGCCACGGTGCTATTCGGCGCATTGATTGCAGTAGATCAGATCTTTCAGCATTTTGCCTCGAGCTTCTATTGGTTGATCAACGTTCTGCTCTTTTCTGTTTGTTGGGCCATGCAATTCTGTGGGCATAAGCTTGAGGGAAACCGGCCCGCTTTTGTTGAGAATCGAACTTTTCTTTTTCATGGCCCATTTTTGGCGGCAATATTGGCTGTCGGGCACTTGTTTCCTCGCCTGATTCCGCTTGAAATCAAGACCTGAGAGTGGGCTGAGGCTTTCGGAGAACCTGGCGTAGACCGCAGAAAATGATCCACCCCCAGGGCCGCCTAAAAGTCTGTCCGAGGAGTCCTTTGCGGGCTCGTCAGCATGGGGTTTGGTCGGCGGGAATGGCTGCCCTCCATGCCCGAAACCCAAGCCACCGGAACAGAAGACTGCTCTCCGAGCGATCTGATCAGCTTCCTCTGTCAAGTGACATCCGTTTTTGGTCCGCCGCTTTACATCATTAACTGTTACCACCAATTGGTGTCGCGACAGGAATCGGCCTCTCCCCTGTGGGAGCCCCCTTCCCCACCGCACGCATCCCATCCAGCAGCTGCTCGGCGTGGGCGGTACGCCATTCCCTGACGCGCCGCTCCATCGAGCGCAGTTGCCCCTCGTGGTACTTCTCAGGAGCGAGCTGGATCAGACGCCTGAGGATCTCGGCCGCATTGGCAGCGCCCTCCTCCAGCCACTGCTCGATCAATGGCTGGTGCTCGGCGAACAGGATGCGGAGCCTGGGGGTGTAGCGCCGTTTCTGCCTGGGCTCAGGGTGCGGCTGGCTGTTCTGCCACAGCACCTGCAGGTTGCGCAGAAAACGGCTGAGGGTCCGCTGTTCCCTGCTCAGCAGCTCCGGGTCGATGGCCCCGCCGCCGGATTGGGGCGCCAGGCTCTGCATTCCGGCGGAAAGGCTGGCCAGCGAGGCCTGGCAGCGGCGGATGGTCTTCAGCAGTGCCACCGGGTCGCTGTTGTGCTGCAGTTCTTCCAGGGCCTGCTGCTCGGGTGCTCCACCCAGGCCTGGTCGTTGCTCTGATACGCCCGCGAGCGGGTCAGTTCGATGCGGGGCTGATGCTTCTCGCACCAGTCCTCCAGCGGGGCGTTCATGAACGCCCCGTCGTTGTCCACATCGATCCCCCGCAGCGGGAAGGGCAGCAGTTCCTCCAGCAAGCGCAGCGCCGCCATCACCGAGGTCCCGTCACGACTGAGCAGCGGCAGGCACTCGCTCCAGCCGGTGGCGATATCGGTGGCTACCGGCGTCCACAGAAATCGGCCCTCCATCCACTTGCCGCAGTGGGCCACCAGATCGATCACCAGCCACCCCGCCTCGCTCACCTTCCCCCAGCCGTTGAATGTGCGCACCGGTGTACGGCGCGCCACCGCGCTGCGGGCCCGGGGTGGCCGGCGCCAACCGTTGGAGGGGGTGCTCTTGCGCACGGGTCCAGCAGACGGTCGATCGTGGCGCTGCTGATCGTGAACAGCTTGTCCCTCACCACCGGATCGAACTCCAGGGGCCGTGGCGCTCCAGCGATTCCACCAGCAGCGGCAGCAGGGCCGCCAGGCGCTTGCCGCAGAGCCGATCGCTGGCCTCCCAGAGCGGCACCAGGGCCTCCACCACCTCGGGGCCGTAGACACAGCGGTGGTGGCTCTCACTCTGACCCTGCCCAGTCTCGGCAGCACCCGTCGGGGGCTTGCGGATCAGGGCCGGCCGCTCTCCCCTTGCGCTTCTCGACAGTCGGCCCTGCAGAACGGGCCATAACGGCAACAGCTCAGCTGAGGCAAAAGTCTACGCCGGCAACCGTTTTTAAGATGCAATGCGGGTCCAAAAGCGGATGTCGCTTGACATGGCCATTCGTGTGGATAGGCGGTGCAATGCTGTTGATTTGATCGACACGATCGAGCAGCTACTCAGGGTCTATCCACCACCGACGAATCTTCGGATGGACAATGGCCCTGATTTCACTGTCAACGCATTGCAGGATTGGTGTACAGGCAGCGGTTCCAGCCCCGAATAAATGCCGCCAGGATCACCGTGGGAGAATCTAGGTGTTGAGTCGTTCAACAGCCGGTTCAGGGTTGAGTTCCTGAATATCGAACTGTTCGCCTCGATGCCTGAGGCCAGGGTGTTGGCAGAACAGCACCGGATCTAATACAACACAAACAGACCGTATTCGGCTGTCCAGGGGCTTACTCCCATGGACCTCCTCCTGCAATGGAGAGCATCCTTATCACTCCCTATTATTTGAGTAGGTCTCAAGATAATGTTCGATTCGATCGGCTGTACGCCTTGCCCCATCTTCCGACTGGATCACTCGAGCTATCTCCTGTGCCCGTCGTGCATACGATGGCTCTGCGATCAACGAACTCAATTCGTGGGCTAATCGTTGCGAGCTGAGATGATGTTTGGTGATTGGCGCTGGGCTAACTCCGAGTTTGGCCATTCGACTGGCCCAAAAATGCTGATCTGAAAAGAATGGTGTGACTACACTCGGTTTCCCTGCTCTGAGCACAGCTGATGCGGTCCCAACTCCTCCGTAGTGAACGATGGCAGACATCTTGGGGAAGAGCCACTCATATGCCACATTGTCGATGAAGAACATGTCTTCACTCTCTTTTGTGCTAGGTAGTCTGTCTCGCTTGATGCCGATCACGCCTCGTTGGCCCATCGATCGAAGTGCTTTGATCGTCATGCTGGCGAGCGTTGCTGGATCCATGCCACTCTGACTCCCGTACGTGGCGTAAATCGGCGGCGGGCCGGAATGGATGAAGTGGCTCAGCGCTTCTGGCGGTTTCCAGTCTTCTGTGGAGTCAAGGAAACAGAAGCCAGTCACCTCAGCGCATCCGGGCCAATCGGCTGGGCGAGGCAAGATTGCCTCACTGAAAAGATGCAAGTGCCCTATGCCACGACGGATATTCTCTTCCCATAGTGGGTGAGGTGGCAAGCGAAGACCGTGCTTGGCTAGGAACTTTACCTGAGCGTCTTTGCTGACGGACCAAGCTTGGTCCAGAACTAGCTTGTAGATGTTTCGTTCGATCCATGAGGTGAAGAAGGGGATTCTGGGCAAGCCGGAAATTCCATTTCTTCCACTTGGAACGGATGGAGATGTAAACAGGATGACCCTGGGAATCTGCCTCGTTTCAAGGGCAACCAGTGCAGGGGCGGCAACTGCATTGACGATGACAGCATCGGCATCTTCCAGTGCCCAGTCAAAATCATTGAGCCAATCGACGGCCAATGGTTCAAAGAGTTTGCGAAAACCCCTGACAAACTTGATTAGATTCCTTGACGAATTAATCCAGCGCTGGCCTGCGGTTGATGTGAGTATCTTTTGGTAGCTGCCACAGACGCTGCGGCAGCTAAGGCCATTGGACTCGACAAGCGTGCGGTAGTCTTCGTGGGTGGCTACGGTGATTTGATGTCCGCGCCTCTTCAGTTCCTTCCCGACGGCCACATAGGGCTGGACGTTCCCACGAGTCCCAAGAGTAGCGATGATTAGATGCATTTCAGGCTGGGCTATGCCTTTGACTGTAACTCAATGGCGTGAATCTTGCTTGGGTATTTATGGATGTCAGGATGAGCCAGGAGAATGGCCAACACCACCCTCAGTGCCTGAAGTGGTCTCGGCAACAGCAGGGGCATCGCAACCGGCTCGGTTGCCTTTTCGTGGCACCATAGGACCGCTTCCTGAACTGGACTGGCGCCCTTGCCCGCTGCCCCAGTCACCGCTGAGGTCCATGAACCGGAATAGTATGCGCTGATTTCAGGAACCGGCCCCTTCTGATGT
Source organism: uncultured cyanobacterium (assembly GCA_963847745.1). GTDB lineage: Bacteria > Cyanobacteriota > Cyanobacteriia > PCC-6307 > Cyanobiaceae > Cyanobium. The sequence goes on from CAWKAW010000001.1 coordinate 15,423, forward strand.
AACTGCAGCTGCTGGGACTGTGCCAGCATCATGTGGAAAATACTCAGAAATCTGTTGCCTCTGGATGGCGTGAAGTTGGCCTGGAGCCCAGTGGCCTGCAGAAGGGCCGGATCGATTGCAGGAGCTTCTGTGGTTGTCCGGCCATCCATCCCCTTGAACAGCGGGGCCAGAAGTCCTTTGGTGATCAGAGCGTCGGCATCACTCTGCCAGTGCAGTGTCCCGTTGGCCAGCTGACCCTCCACATACACCCTCGGGAAGTACCCTATAACCATGTAGGGCTACTAGCGGAATTCTTCTGGGAGCGACGCCAGGTTCTTGGCCAGCCAGATCACGAACTCGTATTGCAGTCTCGGGACCTACCTGTTGCCTGGTAGATCCACGAGGAAACTGAGGACCAGACAGCCATACAATATAAAGAGATCCTAAGGACCCAGAATAGTCTGCTCCGCCATGTGAGCATGCCGATGCCCCCAGGCCAGCGCCAAGCGCGCCAGGGGCCCCGCCAGATCAGATGCTGCTGCGGTTTCGCGGCATGAGGTTCTAGAAACGAATGCATATTGCCAGGATCACCGTGGGAGAATCCATTCGCGGAGTCATCCAATAGCCGGTTCAGTGATGAGTTCCTCAATTCCGAACTATTAACCTCTGTGTCTGAGGCAGGGTGTTGACAGAACATTGCCGGGGCGAGTACAACACCTACAGAGCACATTCGGCTCTTCAGGCGCGTACGCTCCTCTAAGATCTACGGAAACGGAGAGCGGTCTGACCACCCACACGATCTCAGGGGAAATTGACGGCTGATGGGGGCCACGTCATGTCCGGGTGGCTCCTGTCTACGCGCAACAGCCTTCTGGCAGGGGCTCTCACCTCTTTCCTTCAGGCAGCAGAGCAATGTCGGGGAAGATCTCTGCCCTCGGTATCATTGCAGCGAAGGGGGGCAGACTGTGGTACCCACCAGGGGTGGCGGTCGATTCCCTTCGAGCTAAAGGGCCACAGCGTGCGCAGGCAGGCCGCCACCGTGCTCACCTCGCCCAGGGCCTCGATCGCCGCCAGGGCCTCGCGGAAGCGGGCCTCCTGCACCTGGTGGGTGATCACCACGATCTCGGCGGCGCCATCGGTGCCCTCGAGCTGCACGATCGACTGGATCGACACGTCCGCCTGTCCGAAGCAGGTGCCGATCCGCCCGATCACCCCCGGTTCGTCGCGGGTCTGGAAGCGCACGTAGTTGCGGTGGCAGGTGAGCGATCCATCCACCAGCTCACAGCGGCGCCAGCTGCTCGCCGCCAGCAGGGGATCGAGCCCGGCGTCAGCACCGCCCACCTGGCGGATGCCGGCGATGTTGAGGATGTCGGCCACCACCGCCGAGGCCGTGGGGCCGGCGCCGGCGCCCGGGCCGTAGAACATCACCTGCCCCACCGGATCGCCCTCCACCAGGATGGCGTTGTTCACCCCGTGCACCCCCGCCAGGGGATGGTGCTTCGGCAGCAGGGTGGGGTGCACCCGCACATCGAGCTGCTGGGTCTCGCCCTCGCCGGCTGCACCTCCGGTTCCGGTCGTCGCCGCTTCGATGCGCTCGGCCACCGCCAGCAGCTTCACCACGTAGCCCAGCTGGGCCGCGTAGGCCACATCCCGGGCCTCCAGGCGGTCGATGCCCTCGGTGGCGATGCCGGAACGCTGCACCGGCCCGCCGTAGGCCAGGCCCGCCAGGATGGCGATCTTGTCGGCCGCATCGTGGCCTTCCACGTCGGCCGCCGGATCGGCCTCCGCGTAGCCCAGCCGCTGGGCGTCGGCCAGCACGTCGGCGTAGGCCGCTCCCTCATCGGCCATGCGGCTGAGGATGTAGTTGGTGGTGCCGTTGATGATGCCGCTCACCCGCTGGATGCGGTTGCCCCCCAGCGATTGCTTCAGCGGTTCGATGATCGGGATGCCGCCGCCCACCGCCGCCTCGATCAGCACGTACACCCCCTTCTCGGCGGCAGCGGCGGCGATCTCCTCGCCATGGCGGGCGATCACCGCCTTGTTGGCCGTCACCACCGGTTTGCCGGCGGCGATGGCGCGCAGGATCAGGCTGCGGGCCGGCTCCAGACCGCCCATCACCTCCACCACGATCTCCACCGCCGGATCGTCCACCACCGCTTCCGCCTCGGTGGTGAGCAGGGCCGCATCGAGCTCCACGGCCCGGGGCCGGTGGGGATCCCGCACCGCCACGCGCCGCAGGACCAGGTCCGCCACCAGCGGGTGTCTCCCCGCCGGGTTGGCGAGGATCCCCGCCACGCCGGCCCCCACGGTGCCCAGCCCGAGCAAGCCGACGCCGATCGCCATGGGCCGCACCCCCAAACCTCTGATCCTAGAAATCGGTGGGGTGCTTCAGCCTGCCAGCCCCCGGGCCTGGGCCTGCATCGCCTTGAAGATGTTGAGGAACCCGTTGGCGCGTGATGGGGTGAGGCTGCCCTGCAGGCCGGTGGCGGTGAGGAAGGCCGGATCGATCGCCGCCGCCTGCTCCGGGCTCAGCCCCTCGAGACCCTCGATCAGCAGGGCCAGCAGCCCCTTGGTGATCTGGGCATCGGAATCGCCCTGCCAGTGCAGCTGCCCATCCCTGAGCTGGCCCACCACATACACCTGGGACACGCAGCCCTTCACCTTGAACGCCTCCTGGCGCAGCTCCTCGGGAAAGGGCTCCAGCTTCTTCGCCAGCCACAGCACGTATTCGTAGCGCCGCTTCGGATCGGCCGTGCCGCCCAGCCGTTCCACGATCCGATCCAGGGCGGCACTGCCGGTTTCCATCCGCTTGCTCAGCCCTTCAGGAGCGCCGCCGCCGCTGCAGGAGCCCCAGGCCGCCGATCAGGCCGAACACCGCCACAGGGGCCAGCGGCGCGGTGCGGGAGGCGATCCTCCCCAGGCGGCGCTGCAGGGTGGCGGCAGGGCCCGCCGCCGGGGGCCGGGACCCCGGGAGTTCGAGATAGTCGCGGTGGCCGGGACCGGCATCCACCTGGATCTCCCAGTCGTCGGCGGCCTGGGCCGGCAGGGCGAAGGTGAGCTGGCCCCGTTCATCGGTGCGCCCCAGCTCGATCGCCTTGCCGCCGCTCGGCGGCACCAGCCGCACGGAGGCTTCCCGGGCGGGCAGGCCGTTGGAGAAGTGGCTCTCCAGCTGCAGCCGAGCCGAGGGAGCCCGCTGCCCGGAGGCGGTGCGGCTGAAGTCGAGGCCGGCGCTCAGGCCGCCGAGGCGCTCCAGGTTGGATTCGATGCCATGGGCGCGGGCCCCTCCGGGGGCCAGCAGCACGGCAGCGACTCCAAGGCCGGCGCCCAGCAGGGCGGGCAGGGGGAAACGGTTCATCCTCATCTCAGGAAGCTTTCCAGCGACTGTCGCTGCTTCGGCCGGCCTGCACCATCCGGGAGATCGAACTCACCATCATCGAGAGGGCATCGTTCGCTTCTCCCCGGGCCTGCAGTTCCGCCGCCAGCACCCGCTCGGCCGCCGTGGGGGCCGGGCTGGCGTCCGCATCGGACCAGCGGGAGGCAGGCGAGGCCGCCCCGCGGAGAGTGTGCGGCGAAGTCAGGTCCAACGGAATCGTTGCATGCTGAGTCGATCCTGCCAAATCCAGCTGCGTTGGGAAGCCCATCGGCGCAACCGTTACCAACTTGCCATCTTCCCGGCGGCGGTGGAGGCGGCCCACAGGCCCGTCTCGTCCAGCCAGCCGTCGAAGGGGATGTCCCAGGGATCGCGGGGCAGGTCCTCCGTGACGCAGGCGGCCGGCAGCACGGCCAGGGCGGGCACGGAGCGCCAGGCGGGATCGGCCCGCAGCCGGTCGTACCAGCCTCCGCCCGAGCCCAGGCGCAGGCCCGTGGCATCGATGGCCAGGGCCGGCACCAGCAGCAGGCCCAGCTCCTCCGCCTCCAGGGCGGCGACCCCACCCCCCTCGCCGGGCCTCCCGGTGCCCGCCGCTGGTGCGGGGATGCCGCAGAGGTCCTCCTGCAGGGGGTCTCCCCAACGCCAGGGGCGGTACACCAGCCGGCGGCCGGCGGCGGCTCCTGCTGCATCGCCGGGCCAGGGCACGATCGCGGGCAAGGCCAGCCGCTGCGGCAGCCGTTCCGCCAGTGCCCGCAGATCGGGCTCCCCCGGCAGGGGCCAGTAGAGACCGAGATGGCGGCCGGCAGGGAGGCGGGGGGGGATCTCCCGCAGAGCCGCTGCCTCCAGGCCCGCTGCGGCCGCCGGCAGGCTGTCGCGGCGCACCCGGCGCCACTGCCGGCGCAGGTCGGCCTTCTCCGCCTTCCTTCCCGCCGGCTCGGCCGTCACCGCTGGAACCACCCGGTGAGGGCCACGGCCAGGGCATCGGCGGCGTCATCCGGGCGGGGGGGAGTCTGAAGATCGAGTTCGCGCATCACCGCCTCCAGCACCTCCCCCTTCTCGGCATGGCCCGAGCCCGCCAGGGCCAGCTTGATCTGCATCGGCGGAAACTCCACCACCGGAATCGCGAAGCGGGCCAGGGTCATCAGCACCACCCCCCGGGCCTGCACCACGGCGATCGTGGTGCTGGAGCGGTAGAAGAAGAACTTCTCCACCGCCGCCAGCTGGGGCCGCCAGCGGCGCACCAGCACCCGCAGATCGGCGGCGATCTCCACCATCCGATCGCCCTCGCTGCGGCCCGGGTCGGTGCGGATCATGCCGCAGTCGAGCATCCGCTGGGATCCGGGACGGCCCCTGCCGTTGCGCTCCTCCACCTCGATCACCCCGTAGCCCACCCGGGCCAGGCCGGGGTCGATGCCGAGGATGCGCATCAGGCCAAGGCTCAGCCCGCCAGCGCCAGCTCGAACTCGCGGCGGTCGCTGGGTTCGGCGCGCTCGAACACCTTGCAGAACACCTTGATCACCCGCTCGCCCGAGTCGATCTGCTCGAGGGGATCCTTGCGCAGCCGGTGGCGCAGGCTGCAGGCCACCACCCGGGCCACGTCCTCGTCGGCCACGTCCGTGCGCCCCTCGAAGGCGGCCAGGGCCCGCGCCGCCCGGTTGGTCACGATGTCGCCCCGCAGTCCGTCCACATCCAGCTCGCCGCACACCGCCGAGATGCGGATGCGCAGCTCGTCGTCGATCGTCACCCGGGGCAGGAGTTCCTGGGCCTCCACCACCCGGGCCTGCAGCGCCTGCTGCGGGGCCTCGGTGGCGGCGGCAAACCCATCGGGGTCGGCGTCGAAGGCGGTGCGCTGATCCACCACCTGCACCCGCAGTTCCGGATCCCGCACGGTGCGCACCTCCACGCTCATGCCGAAGCGGTCGAGCAGCTGCGGCCGCAGCTCCCCCTCCTCCGGGTTGCCGGAGCCGATCAGCACGAACCGGGCCGGGTGCCGCACGGAGATGCCCTCCCGCTCCACCGTGTTCCAGCCCGAGGCGGCCGAATCGAGCAGCACGTCCACCAGGTGGTCGTCGAGCAGGTTCACCTCATCCACGTAGAGGAGCCCCCGGTTGGCCTTGGCCAGCAGGCCGGGCTCGAAGGCCCGCACCCCCTCCCCGAGGGCCTTCTCGATGTCGATCGTGCCGCAGAGGCGGTCCTCGGTGGCGCCCAGGGGCAGGTCGACCATCGGCACCTGGCGCTGTTCCACGGCCAGCTGCTCGCCGGCCTCGAGGCGTTGCCGCACCTCGGCGCTCTGCAGGTCCGGGTCGTCCGGGGAGCTGTTGTAGGGATCGCCCGCCACCACCTCGATCTCGGGCAGCAGGTCGGCCAGGGCGCGGATCGTGGTGGACTTGCCGGTGCCCCGGTCGCCCATGATCATCACCCCGCCGATGCGGGGGTCGATCACGTTGAGGAGCAGGGCGAGCTTCATCTCCTCCTGCCCCACGATCGCGGTGAAGGGGAAGACCCTGCGCTTCCTGTTGAGACTCACGGCGTGGCGGCGGGCGTTGCCCCGGATTGTTTCACAGGCAGCAGCGAGAGCACCTGGGGCGGGGTGGCGTCGGCCGGATAGATCAGCCGCACCCGCAGCTGCCGCTCCTGCCCCGCCGCCAGACTCACCCGGCCCAGGGCCGGCCCCTGTTCACCGGCGCGCAGCACCAGATGGAAGGCCTGCCGCCCGCTCGGCCGGCCCGCCGGGTCGTCGAGGCCGGCCACCTCCACCGTGCCGCGGAACATCACCGCCGTGGCCGGCGGGTCGCGGAAGCGCAGGCCCCCCTGGGGCTTGTCGTGCTTGAGGGGCGATTCCAGGGCCAGCTGCAGCACCACCGGCCCGGGGCTGTCGTTGCGCAGGGGAAGGGTGAGGTCGTATTCGACGCCGTAGTTGCCGTGGGCGGCCCAGGCGGTGCCGGGATAGAAGGCGCCCAGCTCGGCGGTCTGCACCTGGCCCGTGCCGAGGCTGCCCCGCTCCAGGGAACTGATCGGCCAGGAGATCGGTGCCCGGGTGGCCGAGAGGAAGCCGCTGCCGGGATCGGTGATCCGGCCCCGCCAGAGGCTTCCCTGCTGGATGCCGCTGACGCGGGAATACACGATCGCCCCGGCGGCGCCCCGGGGGCTGGGGCTGTGTTCCTTCGGGCTCAGCCCCCCCTCCAGCAGCCGGGCCCAGATCCCTGGCTCGGGGGGGCCTTCGCCGGGGCCGAAGGCCGCCAGGGTGGCCACATCCACCGCTCCGCTGCTCTGCAGCCGCATCTGCAGGTTGCGGCCGTTCAGCAGGGGATCGAGGCCCCGCACCGGCAGGGGCAGCACCAGCAGCGTGCTGAGCCTCCCGGGGGGCAGGGTCCATTCCCGCGGCAGCAGGGGGCTGCGTTCCCGGTTCAGCAGTTCGGTGGCGACCCGGCTGCCGGGACCCGACCAGATGGCGGTGCTCCCCTGGCGCATCAGGGCCGGCAGGGGCAGGAAGGGGGCGGCCGGCTGGCTGGGATCCACCGACTGGGAGAGGGCCGTGGAGCCGCTCACCAGCCGCAGCCGCACCGGCTGCGGTCCCCGGGGGGCGGCCACCACGGCCAGCCAGAGGGTGGAATCGAGCTTCTCGGGGGTGCCGGCGTAGACGTGGTGGCTGAACAGCTCGAACCGGCCGGAGAGGGGCCGGTTGAGGTGGGCGCCCGGCACCCCCAGGGGCCGGCCGGCGTAGCCCAGGCTGCCGTCGAAGCCGGAGAGCAGGATGCCGGCCTGCCGGATCAGCTCCGGATTGTTGTCGTTCAGCATCGGCACCCGATCCAGCCCCCCGGGCAGGGGAGCCACCGTCTGGCGCCGCAGCAGGGTCTGGGGCGCCGCCTGCTGCTGCTGCTGCTGCTGCGCAGGGCGCGGGGTCGGGGCGGCAAGGCCCGGGACCGCCAGCAGCAGACCGCCCAGGAGCGTGGCCCGAAGCGCCGCCACCGACTTCATCGCTTGCCCACCAGGGTGCGGGCGGTGGCTCCCGCCATGGAGCGGATCAGTTCGGCGGAGCGGGGATCGTTGAAGGGTCCCTTCACCATGAAGGCGGCCACGGCGCGCTTGCCGTCGGGCAGCTGGATCAGGGCGGCATCGGCGTAGGCGATGCCGATGTCCCCCGTTTTGTTGTAGGCGGTGATGCCGAAGCTGAGCAGTTCCTCGTCGGGGTCGGCGGCGTCCTTGCCCAGACCCTTGAGCAGCCCCAGGGGGATCAGGGTGTTCGTGCCCGAGGTGCCGAGGATCTCACGGAACAGATCCCGTGCCCGGGGGCTGAGCTTCTCGCCCGTGTCGACCAGGGCGATCGCCCGGGCCAGATCACGGGAACTGGTGGTGTTGGTGCCCTCCAGATCCGGCAGCCAGTTGTTCAGTCGGGTGGCGGGCAGCCCGAGCGACTGGAAGCGGGCGTTGAGGGTGGAGCGGCCCCCCAGCCGCTTGATCAGCAGGTTGGTGGCGCTGTTGTCACTCACCCGGATCATCTCCGTGGCCGCTTCATAGAAGGGGAAGCGGGTGCCGATGGGGCGGCTCGCCATCCAGCCCGCTCCGGCGCCCACCACCTCCTTGGTGAGGGCCAGGGGTTCGTTCCAGCGCAGCTTGCCCGCATCGAGATCCTCCAGCCCCGCCAGCAGGATCGGTGTCTTGATCGCGCTGGCCGCCGGCAGGGCCAGATCGGGCTGCAGCTGGGCATAGCGGCCGTCATCGAGCACCAGCAGGAACCCGGAGGTCGTGAGGTCCTTCTGGGCAGCGGCGAGCCTGGCCCATTCCTGGCTCAGGGCCCCGATCTCCTGGCGGGGCTGGAAGCTGCCCAGCTTGCTGCCGGTGGGCACCACCGCCACGGGCGGGGCGATCGGGCGGGCGGCGCCGATGGCTCCCCTGGCCAGGCGCGGGGCGAGCATCTTCAGGGAGGTGCCCACGATCACCCCCAGGCCCACGCCTGTCACGATCAGGCGCAGCAGCAGGGCCACCGGCCCGATCCAGCGATTGGGGGAGGGGCGGGGACGGCCGGCGGACACGGGCGGCAGGCGGGCGGAACGGATCCCGACGCTACCGGCCTTCGCCGGCGGGGAAAGGGCGGCGACTTGCCCAACGCAACTGGCACACCATGCCGCGCAGCAGGGCCACCTCCTCCCTGCTGGCCTGGGCCCGTTGCAGCAGTGCCCGCAGCTTGGCCATGCGGGCCCTGGCGGTGTGGGGAAGGAGGAAGCCCACCTCCAGCAGCAGGTCTTCCGCGTCCGCCAGGGCCCCCTCCAGCTCGCGCCGGGGGCAGGGGTCGGGGAGCAGGGGCTGGTCCCCCCCGGCGCTGGAGGCCCGCCTGAGCTCGTGAAGCTCGTGCAGCACCACCGCCACCGCGTGGGAGAGGTTCAGGGATGGACAGGCGGGATCGGTGGCGATCCGCAGCAGGCGGCCGGCCTGCAGGAGTTCGTCGTTGGCCAGGCCCCGGTCCTCCCGGCCGAACACCAGGGCGGCCGAGGGGCCGGCCGAGGGGGAAGGGGCAGCCGGGGGAGCCGCGGCGCTCTCGAGCAGCCAGCCCAGGGCCTCGCGGGGTGGAACCAGGGGCAGGGGTTCCCCCTCCCCGCGGCCCGTGCAGGCCACCACCCTGCCGCAGTCGGCCACGGCGGCGGCCAGGGACGGGTAGCGGACGGCCTCCTCCAGGAAGGATCGCCCGTGCACCGCCATGCGCAGGGCCTCCTCCGCCAGGGGATCGCAGCGGGGAGCCACCAGCCGTAACCGGTCGATGCCGAAGTTGGCGCAGAGGCGCGCCACGCTGCCCACGTTCAGGGGCCCCTGGGGCTCCACGAGCACCAGCTGCAGCTTCAAGGCAGGCTGTGCAGGAAGGCCAGCAGATCGGCCATGGCCTGGGGTTCGGGCTGGAAGCGGGGCATCGGCGGGGTGCGGCCGCTCACCACCTGCTGGATCAGCTGGCGGTCGTTCTTGCGCCGTTCCACCCCATGCAGGTTGGGCCCCACCAGACCCTGGGCCGCCAGGCCGTGGCAGCCGGCGCAGTTGAGGCGGAACAGGCGGCCGCCGTTGTCGATCGAGCCGCTCAGCTGCAGGGTGGCCCGGGTGTAGGGGTCACTGTGCAGAGCCGGCAGCACCAGCAGCACCAGCACGATGCAGGCGGCCGCTCCCACCAGCACCAGAGCCGCCGGAAGGGGGGAGCGCAAGGGGCCGGCCGCGCCCGCCGGTGTTGCGGAGGGATCGCTGACTGTGCTGGGAGGGGTACCGGTCATGAAAGAATTGTGGCGCGCCCACCCCTCCGGCCACGACATGATCGAACCCCTGCTCTGCGGCATCGTGCTGGGATTGATTCCCGTGACCCTGGTCGGCCTGTTCGTGGCGGCCTGGAACCAGTACCGCCGCGGCTCCGCCCTGGGCGGCTGATCACGCCCGCCCTTCCCCGCCGGAGACCGCGTCCTGCCTCCCGGCGGCAGCCGCGGCTCTGAGCAGCACCAGGGTGGTCCCCCCGTAGCGCCTGCGATCCCGCAGCTCCCAGCCCTGGGGCGTGGGGGGAACGGCGTCGCTGCCGCACTCCCACACCAGCGTGCCTCCGGCCTCCAGCCAGCGGCCCTCGGCCACCGCGGTGGCGATGGGGATGTGCAGGCCGGCCCCGTAGGGAGGGTCGGCGTAGATCAGATCGAAGGGGCTCTGCGTCCCCCCGGCCAGCCAGCGCACCACCTCGGCGCAGGCGACGGTGGCCTCGGCCGGCCCCGAACCGGCCACGGCCTCGAGGTTGTGGCGGGCCAGGGCCGCCATTCCCCGGTGCCGCTCCACCGCCACCACCTCCTGTGCCCCCCGCTGCAGCGCTTCGGCCGCCATCGCTCCGCTGCCGCAGCAGAGGTCGAGCCAGCGGCAGCCCGGCACCTCTGCCGCCAGCAGGTTCATCACCGCCAGCCGCACCCGGGCTGGGGTGGGTCGCGCCACCAGCCCAGCCGGACTGCGCAGCCGCCGTCCGCCGCTGAGGCGCAGGCTCACCGCCGGGCCACCCAGTCGAGCCAGCGGCGCAGCATCGCCGCGCCCACCGGTCCGGATTTCTCCGGGTGGAACTGGCAGGCGGCGATGCTCCCGTGCCACACCGCGGCCGTGACGGGGGTGCCGGCCCAGTCGACCAGGGCCGTGGCGGTGGCCGGTTCGGAGGGGGCCGCCGCGAAGGAATGCACGAAGTACACCCAGCTTTCCGGTGTGCCCTGGGGCAGCAGGGGGCTGGGGTTGGCGGGGATCAGGGGGGCCCAGCCCATGTGGGGGATCGGGTGGCCGGGGCTCCGGGGCAGGGCCTGCACCTGGCCGGGAAGCAGGCCCAGCCCGGCGGCGCTTCCCTCCTCGCTGGTCTCGAACAGGAGCTGAAGCCCCAGGCAGATGCCCAGCAGCGGCAGCCCCTCCTCAGGGCAATGGCGCAGGGCCGGCACCAGTCCGGCGGCCTCCAGCCTCGCCATGGCGGGATCGAAGGCGCCCACCCCCGGCAGCACCAGGGCATCGCAGCCGCCGAAGTCGGAGGGGCCCTGCACGGGCACGATCACGGCGCCGAGACGCTCGAACCCCCGCTGCACCGAATGGAGGTTGCCCATGCCGTAATCGATCAGGCCGATGCGGCTCATGGTGTGCCGTTGGGCTGCACGACCCTCTCGCCGGGATGTTCAAGGGCGGGGCAGGGCGGCAGCTCGAGGGCGTTCAGGTGGTCGATGAACTGGTAGAGCCGCCCCAGGCGGCGGCGGTCGGGGCGCAGGCGCAGGCAGGGGTAGAGGAAGCCGTTGTCATCCACGGTCTCCCCGGGCTGGATCGCCCCTTCCTCCAGCATGTCGGCGAACTCCTGGTTGAGCTCGGCCAGCCGTTCCCTGGGGATCGGGGCGTTGAGCAGGATCTCGATCTGCTGTTCACCGAGCCGGGCGCTGTGGAACACCCGGTAGAAGCGGCAGATGTGGGCCACCGCGTCGTGGGCGCTGGAAGCCTCCACCAGCAGATCGGCGTCCTCCGGAGAGATGAGGCCCCTGGCGGCCAGGCCCGTGTGCACGTCCCGCAGCAGGGTGTTCCAGAACTCGTCCCCCTCCGGGGCGAGCAGGACCAGGGGGATCGGAGGGGTGCGCCCCGTCTGGATCAGGGTGAGGCATTCGAACAGCTCATCGAGCGTGCCGAAGCCCCCCGGCATCACCACCACGGCGTCGCTCTCCCGCAGGAAGAACAGTTTGCGGGTGAAGAAATAGCGGAAGTAGAGCAGTCTGCCCTCGCTGGCGCTCACGAAAGGGTTGGGATGCTGCTCGAAGGGCAGATCCACATTCAGGCCGATGCTGTGCTCGGAACCGGCGCCGCTGTTGGCTCCTTCCATCACACCGCCGCCGGCACCGGTCATCACCTCGAATCCCGCTTTCACGGCGACGCGGGCCACCTCTTCCGCCAGCAGATAGCAAGGATCCTGGCGCTGGGTGCGGGCTGAACCGAACACACTGATCTTGCGGGAGGTCCGGCGCGGCCGGAACACCGCCAGGGCCTCGCTGATGTCCGCCAGACAGCCACTGATCAGCCGCCAGGCTTCGTGCTCGGTTTCGCTCCGAGCCACTTCGAGCAGGGAGATCACCGCCCGTTGAATCTCCCTGCGCTGGGGGTGACCTTCGATCTCCCTGGCAAGCGCCTGGAGGGGGCTCTGGCCGGTGACGGGGGAGGAAGGAGAGCCGGAGGACGAAGTCAGAGGAACGTCGTCAGAGGTACTTGGTGATGGTGCCGGAGAGGGTGGTCTTGGGCACGGCTCCCACAACCGTATCCACCTTCTGCCCGCCCTTGAACACCATCAGGGTGGGGATGCTGCGGATGCCGTACTGGCTGGCGACGTTGGGGTTTTCGTCGGTGTTGAGCTTGAACACCTTGATCTTGCCGTCGAATTCCTTGGCGATCTCGTCGACGATCGGGGCGACCATCCGGCAGGGGCCGCACCAGGGTGCCCAGAAGTCGACCAGCACGGGCACGTCACTCTTCAGAACGTCTTGCTCGAAGGAGGCGTCGGTGACGGCGGTTGCGCTGGACATCCTTGGCAGGGGGCGGAATCCAGCGAATCTAGCAACGGGGTCCGGCACCGCTCCTCCCGATCGGGCAGGAAGTTGCATGGATTCGCAACGGTTCGGCCAGCGGCCACCGGCAAGGGGGCTGCCGCGGATGGCTGGTCGGGGAAGACAAAAGGCCCGGTGTCGCCGGGCCGGGGGTGTGAGGAGTGTGCGAGCCGTAGCCCCCACACTCCCAGACTAGCGTCCTTCCCGTTCTGAGGCTGCAGGGACTTGCCCTGCGACCATGCGCCTGCGGAGGGCCTCCCCGGGCTACTTGCCCATGCCCAGTTGCTGGGCTTTCTGATACACCTTGCCCTCGGTGAGCAGGGAGGGTGCCACCACCACCTCCACCTGTTGCATCTCCTGGAGAGTGCGGGCACCCAGGGTTCCCATCGAGGTGCGGATCGCCCCCAGCAGGTTCTGGGTGCCGTCGTCCAGCCCGGCGGGGCCCCGCAGGATTCTCTCCAGGCTGCCGGTGGTGCCCACCCGGATCCGGGTGCCCCGGGGCAACACCGGGCTGGGGGTGGCCATGCCCCAGTGGAAGCCCCTTCCCGGGGCCTCGGCCGCCCGGGCGATCGGGGAGCCGATCATCACGGCGTCGGCCCCGCAGGCCAGGCACTTGCAGATGTCCCCCCCGGTCACGATGCCGCCGTCGGCGATCACCGGAACGCGGCGACCGGTGGCCTGCTCGTGGTCGTCCCGGGCGGCGGCGCAATCGGCCACCGCCGTGGCCTGGGGGATGCCGATGCCGAGCACGCCCCGGGAGGTGCAGGCCGCCCCGGGTCCGATCCCCACCATCACCCCGGCGGCACCGGCGCCCATCAGCTGGAGCGCCACTTCATAGGTGACGCAGTTGCCGATCACCACCGGCAGCCCCATGTCGCGGCAGAGGGTGGCCAGATCGAGGGTTTCCCTGCCTTCGGGGCCGACGTGCTCGGTGGAGACCACCGTGGCCTGAACGAAGAAGAGATCGGCACCCGCCTCCGCCACCGCGCCAGCGAATCTCAGGGCGGCGACGGGGGTGGCGCTCACCGCGGCGATGCCTCCCCCGGCCTTGATGTCGGCGATGCGCCTGCGGATCAGGTCCTCCCGCACCGGTTCCCGGTAGAGCTCCTGCATCAGGGGCACGAACTCCTCCTTGCCCACCGCCGTGATGCGATCGAGCACCGGGTTCGGGTCGTCGTAGCGGCACTGAACCCCCTCGAGATTGAGAACCCCCAGGGCACCCAGCCGGGAGAGCTCGAGCGCCATGGCCACGTCCACGACCCCGTCCATGGCGCTGGCGATGATCGGGATCTCGCGCCGGATGCCCCCCAGGCTCCAGCTGCTGTCGGTGACCTCGGGATCCACCGTGCGACCACCGGGCACCAGGGCGATCTCGTCGATGCCGTAGGCGCGGCGGACGGTGCGGGATCGACCGAGCTGGATGTTCACCGGTGGGCAGACGCTGTCGCGCCAAACTATCAACCGGGCCGTGGGCTCCCTTCAGATGCCGCCGCGGAAGTCGTTCCAGCGCTGCTTGAGACTGCCCACCACCTTCTCCCGCTCGCTGCTCTTCACCAGGCGCAGCAGAGCGAAGCGCACGAAGGCGATCAGCCCCACCAGCTCCAGCAGACCGCTGATCAGGGGAAGGGCGTCGATGGTGGACACCACTGAGGTGTACAGGCGCAGCAGGAGCAACAGACCCAGCAGGTAGGCCACCGCCTTGAGGGGACCCCCCACCTGGTCGAGGAGCTTCGAGGCCTCGCCGCTGCTGAACCAGTCGCGCACCTTGCCCGTGAGGATCTCCCATTCCCCTCCGCCTCCGCCTTCGCCATCGGCGGCTGGCGCGGTCGGCTCCAGGGGAGGCACCTCGAGGCTGGCGGCGATGCTGGGCTGCTTCGCAGGGGGGGCTTCGTTCGCGGGGGCGGATCCGGCTGCCGCTTCCGGCTCGGCCGCCGGCTCAGGATCGGCAGGTCGGGCCAGCGCCGCGGGGGTCGGCGGCTGCCCTTCGTGATGGGGTTCGGGCAGGTCGTCCTCGTCGAGGGCTGTGGCCAGGACCTCGGTGAGGGGATCCGCCGGCTCGGCCTCCACCTCAGGGGTGTCGGGAGTGTTCGGGGTCTCGGCCATGGCGGAGAGGAGGCTCTGGGCGGAGCTTACGCAGGCCGGCCGATCCCTGCCCGCGGGGTTCAGGCATCCAGGGGAACCAGGGCCGGCCGGGATCCGAGGGGGCGCAGCGGCAGACGCAGCGGAAAACGGTCCTCCTGCAGGCGCAGGATCAGCTCTTCGGCGAGGGACTCGGCCAGCCTTGGACTGTGGGCCGGCGCCGCGCTGATCGAACGACCATCCACCTGGATGCGGCCTGCCTTGAGGGAGCTGTAGGGCACCCCTCCGAAGCTGGGTTTGATCCGCCTCGGAATCGATACGTCCAGCACCGGTGCCTCGAGGGCGTCGTCCCCTGCGGCGGCCCGGGCGGCCACGGAGGCGTCGACCAGGGGGATCGGCGCGGCGATCGCCACCAGCAGGGCGCTGCCGTAGCCCTCGAACCAGCAGGGGCGCAGCCACTGCCCATCCAGCTCGTGCAGATCCACGCCCACGGCGGCCACTGCTCCCGGAGTGCGGGCATGGCCCCCGGGCAGCCGGCGGGGCGCTGGCTGGTGGGCGCTGCCGCAGCCCAGCACCCAGCCGATCGCCCCGGCCACCAGCACCGGCGATCCCGGGCCGAGCAGGGAGAGCCCCGGCATCGCCAGGCCGATGCTGTCCGCTCCGGCGCAGGTGTACAGGGCGTTGGCGAAGGGTCCGAGCAGGGGGCCGTAGGGCGTGCGGATCACCCCTTCGGCGCTGCTCACCGCCACCAGGCCGTTTTCGCCGATGGCCCGGTGCAGCAGCAGGCGGCCCGAGCCGATCCGCTCCAGGTCGAGGCGGGTGTGGAGCTCACGGCGGGGCTGCAGCGGAGTCCCCTCTCCACCGGCACTGAACTCGACGGAGTTTCCCGCCAGCAGCTCCGCCAGCACCCGGGCGCCGCCGCCGCTGATCGGCAGCACCAGATCGCTGCCTCCTCCGGCGGCAAGGGCCGCCACCCCGCCCAGCTGCGGGTCACGCAGCCGGATCGGTGGATCGGTGGGACCGAGGCTGAGATGGAGGCTGGCCTGATCGGTGAATTCGGCGTTGGCCGCCACCACCACATCGGTGCTGGCATAGGCCTCGGGCAGGCCGGTGGAGCGCACCAGCTGCCGGAAGGCAGCGGCGCTGCGCACCCGCAACCGGCCCCGCCGTTGCCGCTCCAGCAGCTCCGCCTCGCTGCGTCCGGGTGGATCGGCGCCGGCTGCGGCACTGGGGGAGCGGCTTCTGCTGCTCATGGCCGCACCCCGGTGGATCCGGGCCGATCTCTCCTGGCGATGGGGTTTCGGTAGGATGACTTGTGCTCCAAGCAGTCGTGCATGGCCGATCCAACCGGACCCGGTGACACTCCGGGTGAATCCGACGGACGGATCATCCAGACCGACCTCCGCAATGAGATGTCGCGCTCCTACCTGGAGTATGCGATGAGCGTGATCGTGGGCCGGGCCCTGCCCGATGCCCGCGACGGTCTCAAGCCCGTGCATCGCCGCATCCTGTATGCGATGTACGAGCTCGGCCTCACCAGCGACCGCCCTTACCGCAAGTGCGCCCGCGTGGTGGGCGAGGTGCTGGGCAAGTACCACCCCCATGGCGACACGGCGGTCTACGACGCCCTGGTGCGCATGGCCCAGGACTTCTCGATGCGCATGCCCCTGGTGGACGGGCACGGCAATTTCGGCTCCGTCGACAACGACCCGCCCGCCGCGATGCGGTACACCGAGTCGCGGCTGCAGGCCCTCACCACCGACAGCCTGCTGGAGGACATCGAGAGCGAGACGGTCGACTTCATCGACAACTTCGATGGGTCCCAGCAGGAGCCCACCGTGATGCCGGCGCGGATCCCCCAGCTGCTGCTCAACGGCTCCACCGGCATCGCCGTGGGGATGGCCACCAACATCCCGCCCCACAACCTCACCGAGCTGATCGATGGCCTGCTCGCCCTGATCGCCGACCCGGAGATCGGCGAACGGGAACTGATGGCGATCATCCCCGGGCCCGACTTCCCCACCGGCGGTCAGATCCTCGGCCGCAGGGGCATCCGCGAGACCTACACCACCGGCAGGGGATCGGTGACGATGCGGGGCGTCGCCTCGATCGAGACCATCGAGGCCCCCGGCCGTCAGGACCGGGATGCGGTGATCATCACCGAGCTTCCCTACCAGACCAACAAGGCGGCGCTGATCGAGCGGATCGCCGAGATGGTGAACGACAAGAAGCTCGAGGGCATCGCCGACATCCGCGACGAGAGCGACCGCGATGGCATGCGCATCGTGATCGAGCTGCGGCGCGACGCCTACCCCCAGGTGGTGCTGAACAATCTGTTCAAGCTCACCCCGCTGCAGAGCAACTTCAACGCCTACATGCTGGCCCTGGTGGGGGGCGAGCCGGTGCTGCTCACCCTGCAGCGGATGCTGCGGGTGTTTCTCGATTTCCGGGTCGAGACGATCGAGAGGCGCACCCGCTACCTGCTCCGCAAGGCGGAGGAGCGGGACCACATCCTGCTGGGGCTGCTCGTCGCCCTCGACAATCTCGACGCGATCATCGCCCTGATCCGCGCCGCCCCCGACACGCCCACCGCCCGGCAGCAGCTGATGGCCGAATTCGGTCTGAGCGAGGCCCAGTCCGACGCCATCCTGCAGATGCAGCTGCGGCGCCTGACGGCTCTGGAGGCGGACAAGATCCGGCTGGAGCACGAGGATCTGCTGGCCAGGATCACCGATTACAAGGAC
The DNA here is from genome assembly GCA_963847745.1 of uncultured cyanobacterium. Taxonomy (GTDB): domain Bacteria; phylum Cyanobacteriota; class Cyanobacteriia; order PCC-6307; family Cyanobiaceae; genus Cyanobium. Next base: position 32,648 of record CAWKAW010000001.1, read on the forward strand.
ATCCTGGCCCGCCGTGAGCGGGTGTTCGGCCTGATCGAGGAGGAGCTGCGGGTGATCCGCGATCGCTACCCCTCGCCGCGTCGCACCCACATCCTCGATCTGGAGGGAGGGCTCGATGACATCGATCTGATCGCCAATGAGCGGTCGGTGGTGATGCTCACCGAGACCGGTTATCTCAAGCGGATGCCGGTGAGCGAATTCGAGGCCACCAGCCGGGGCACCCGGGGCAAGGCCGGCACCCGCAGCCAGGGGGAGGAGGCGGTGAAGCTGTTCATCAGCTGCAACGACCACGACTCCCTGCTCCTCTTCAGTGACCGGGGGGTGGTCTATGCCCTGCCGGCCTACCGGGTTCCGGTGTGCAGCCGCACCTCCCGGGGCACCCCGGTGGTGCAGCTGCTGCCGATCCCCCGGGAGGAGGCGATCACCTCGCTGCTGGCCGTGAGTGCCTTCGACGACGACGTGCAGCTGGTGATGCTCACCAGTGGCGGCTACATCAAGCGCACCCGGCTCTCGGCCTTCGCCAACATCCGCTCCAACGGCCTGATCGCCATCTCCCTCGAGGAAGGGGATGACCTGCGCTGGGTGCGGCTGGCGATTCCGGGTGACAGCGTGCTGATCGGATCGGTGAAGGGGATGACGATCCACTTCCGCCTCAGCGATGAGGAGCTGCGGCCCCTGGGCCGCAGTGCCCGGGGTGTGCGGGCCATGAACCTGCGGGCCGGCGACCGGCTGGTGAGCATGGACGTGCTGCCCGCCGAACTGGCCGACCGGGTCGCCAGCAGTGCCGGCAGCGATGCCGAGGCCGAGGCGGAGGAGACGGAGGAGGTGGCGCCGAGCGAGGGGCCCTGGGTGCTGGTGGCCAGCGCCAGCGGCCTGGGCAAGCGGGTGCCGGTGGATCAGTTCCGGCTGCAGAAGCGGGCGGGGATGGGGCTGCGGGCGATCAAGTTCCGCCGCGACGGCGATGTGCTGGTGGGTCTGCGGGTGCTGGGCGCCGGCGAGGAGCTGCTGCTGGTGAGCGAGCGGGGCGTGATCGTGCGCATGCCCGCCGACGCCATTCCCCAGCAGTCCCGGGCGGCCACCGGGGTGCGCCTGCAGCGCCTGGATTCGGGCGACCGGCTGGCGGAAGTGGTGCTGGTGCCCCAGGCGGCCGAGGGTGCGGAGGAGGAAGGGGATGACCCGGAGGCCGGCCCAGCGGCAGAAGCCATGGCCGGGGAGCTGGAGGAACTGGAGAGCGAGCCTTCCGCCGACCTGGAGGAAGACGACACCACCGGGCCTGCATCCTGAGCGCCGATACATTGACTGCCGATCCGCACCGCCTGCCCTGACCACCCCCGACGTGCTGGTGATCGGCGCCGGCCCCGCCGCCCTCACGATCGCCGCCGCCCTGGGGGAGCGGGGCGTGGCGGTGCAGGCCCTGAGTGCGACCGAGCCCGATGCGCCCTGGCCCAACACCTACGGCATCTGGGGCGAGGAGGTGGACCGGCTGGGGCTCTCCCATCTGCTGGGCCACCGCTGGAGCGACACGGTGAGCTACTTCGGCGCCGGCGGCCCCTCCGATTCCGAGCCCACGCCCCATGGGCGCGACTACGGCCTGTTCGACAAGGCGGCCCTGCAGGCCCATGGGCTGGAGCGCTGCGCGGCCGCAGGGCTGCGCTGGCACCGCGGACGTGCCAGCGGTCTCGACCATGACAGCAGCCGGCTCCACCGTGCACACCGCCGCCGGTGAGGCGCTGCGGGCCCGGCTGGTGATCGATGCCACCGGCCACGAACCGCGCTTCGTGCAGCGCCCGAACGACGGCCCGGTGGCGGGCCAGGCGGCCTACGGCATCGTGGGTCGCTTCGCGGCTCCGCCGGTGCAGCCGGGACAGTTCGTGCTGATGGACTACCGCAGCGACCACCTGCGGCCGGAGGAGCGTGCCGAGCCTCCCACCTTCCTCTACGCGATGGACCTTGGCGGGGGCACGTTCTTCGTGGAGGAGACCTCCCTTGCCCTGGCCCCACCGCTGCCCTTCCCGCTGCTGCAGGATCGCCTGCATCGCCGCCTGGCCCACCGTGGTACCCCCGTGACTGAGATCGAGCACGAGGAGTTCTGCCTGTTCCCGATGAATCCGGCCCTGCCCGATCCGGCCCAGCGGGTGGTGGGCTTCGGCGGGGCGGCCTCGATGGTGCATCCCTCCTCGGGCTACATGGTGGGTGGCCTGCTGCGGCGGGCACCGGAACTGGCCCGGGCCATCGCCTCCGCCCTCGACTCCTCCCCCTCCAGCGGCTCCGGCGCGGGGGACGACGATGGCGCCGCCGCCATCGCCGCTGCCGCCTGGGAGGCCCTCTGGCCGGCGCCACTGCGCCGCAAGCACGCCCTCTACCGCTTCGGGCTGGAGAAGCTGATGCGGTTCTCCGAGGCCGAACTGCGCCATTTCTTCCACACCTTCTTCCACCTGCCGAGCGAGCAGTGGGTTGGGTTCCTGGCCAACACGCTGCCGGTGCCGGAGCTGCTGCAGGCCATGGTGCGGCTGTTCGCCACCGCTCCTTCGGGGGTGCAGCGGGGGCTGATCGTCCCCCGTGGCCGTGAGCTGGCACTGATGGGAAAGCTGCTGGCCGGCTGAATCCGCCACCATGGCGGCCGTGCCGGAACCACCATGCAGGACCCCTCCCCCACAGCCGGATCCGTCTCCCCCGACCCCCCGGCGCCGCCGCCGGAGCAAGACTGCCGCCAGGACCTGCTGAAGCTGCTGCGGCAAGGGGGCAGGGGGGCCGCCAACCAGGAACGGGAGCGGGTGCGCGCCCTGATCGAGCGGCTCGAGCGGGAGCGGCCTGCCGATCTGGCCCGGGAATCGGCCCTGCTCAAGGGCGTGTGGGAGCTGCTGCTGGAGCAGCAGTTCCCTGCCCTATCTGATGGTGGCGCCCTGGCTGGAGAATCTGCAGGTGCTGGATCCGGAGCGGGGCCGGGGCATGAACCTGCTGCGGCTGGCGGGCCCCTTGGGCGAACTGGCCGGCATCGCCGTGCAGGCGCGCATCGCCGTGGAGGGAGCCCAACGGGTGAGCGTGCGCTTCGAGCGGGGTGGCTGGCTGGGGCCGCCCTGGGGGCAGGGCAGGCTGCAGCTGCTGCGGGAGGTGAAGCAGAGCTACCCCGCCTGGCTGGACATCACGGTGCTCGATCAGGATCTGCGGGTGTGCCGGGGCAATGCGGGCACTCTGTTCGCCCTGCTGCGCCGGCAGGATCTGGCGGTGGAGGATCTGCTGTGAGGCCTGCGGCAATCCGTTGGCCCGGCCGGAGGGTACGTACGGAGTGGACTGTGTGCCCCCCATGCGCCTGATGAAGACCTCCACCCTGGTGGCCCTCGCCGGCGGCCTGCTGGCCCTGCCGGTGATCGCGGCCACGCTCACGCCCCAGCGTCCTGCGGCGCAGGGGGCCAGCCTCCCCGCTCCGGCGCTGGATGTGCGCCCGGCGCCCGGCCCCCTGCAGACGGCCGTGCTGGCGGGAGGCTGCTTCTGGGGGATGGAAGCGGTGTTCGAGCAGGTGAAGGGCGTGCGCGACGTGGTGACGGGCTACGCCGGCGGCAGCGCAGGCAACGGCGGCCTACAAGCAGGTGAGTGGGGGCTCCACCGGCCATGCCGAGGGAATCCGGGTCACCTACGACCCGGCGAAGGTGACCTACGGCCAGCTGCTGCAGGTGTATTTCGCGGTCGCCCATGACCCCACCCAGCTGAACCGCCAGGGACCGGATGTGGGACCCCAGTACCGCTCCGCCATCTTCCCCACCGATGCCGGCCAGGAGAAGGTGGCCAGGGCCTACATCGCCCAGCTGCAGCAGGCCGGGGTCTACGACGAGCCGATCGTGACCCGGGTGGAGAACTCCCCGGCCTTCTACCCCGCCGAGGCCCATCACCAGGATTTCGTGGCGCGCAACCCTCGCCATCCCTATGTGGTGATCAACGATCTGCCCAAGGTCGCCCGCTTCCGATCCCAGTTTCCCGGCCTGGCCCGCTGAAGGCCGCGGTACTGCTGCCGCAGAGGAGCCTGCGCGGGCCGGGTCACTGGCTGGAGTGGTCCCTGGCGCTTCGCCGCAGATTTCCATGATTTAAGGTCTGCCCCAATGGGCAAGCCTGGCCTCGTCCCTCACCTGATCTCCCCAGCGAATCCAGCGATGACGGCCAAGAAGTTGAAAGTCAGCCCATCGAACTCCTGGCAGAATCGTTCACGGCTTGTCGTGTTCGGAGACAGCCTCGCCGACATCGGCAACGCGGTGGATCCCCTCACGGGACAAAGCCTGCGCCAATCCGATGGACTGGTGCTGGTGGAGGCCCTGCTCGAGGATTTCGGCATCGCGGCGGATTCCTCGATTCCCGCTTTCTTCGGCACGCCTCCGACTGGGTTCAAATCTCCTCTCAACTATGCCTTCGTGGGGGCCACCACCGGGGAGGACGGTTCGGAGGCGGTCGGTCTGGGGGGTGTGCCGATCGGTCTGCTCGCCCAGGTGGAGCGGTTCCAGGCGGCCAACAGCGGAAGGAACGCGAACAAGGATCGCAAGGGGCAGGATGCGGTGATCGCCGTCGGTGCCAACGATCTCTTCGAGTTTTTCGACAAGGTGGTCAAGGGAACGGCGGATCCCAATCCCGCCACCATCACCGCTCTCATCCACACCATCACCGGTCAGACGATCGAGGCCGCCAGAACGCTGGATGATCTGTTCGATGATGTCGTCATCCTGCCCAGCCCGCCGCTCAGCACCACCCCGCTGTTGCGGTGAGGCTGTGTCCCCGGTGATCGGCACTCTGTCGGATTCCATCGCCCGGAACGTGTTCGAGGGCCTGAAGAACGAATTCGATACCGGTGCCCGGGCCCGAGACGACGTCTTCGTGGTCGATTCGTTCCGGGTCTTTGAGGAGGCGATCAGTTCCTTTCCAGCTGATCAGGGCGGAACGGAGGGATTCTGGTTCAACCTTGTGCATCCCAGTTCGCTGGCGAATGCGGACTACCTCTCCGATGGGATCGCCGCCCAGCTGATCGCTGAAAGCAGCGTCAATCCCGGCTTTTCGTTTGCCTGACCCTCCGGCCACCTTCCCCACCGCCCCTGCCGGCAGGTCGTTCCGGCCCCCCTGCCCCTAAGGTGATCGGTTGATTCGCTTCCACCCCCACCGTTGCCATCCGTTGCGGGCTCCGGACGCTGTGATCCTCGGAGCCGGCGGAACCAACCCCTGTCCGAGCAGCAAGGATCAGGCCTGCGAGGGCCAAGAGTCTCGGCTCAGCGGATGGAGTGCCCACCACTGAAGATTTCTTCATCGTTTTTTCCAGAAGCATCGCCACCAATGAGCAGCACTTCCACGATCAGGATCGATGATATTTTCTACTCCAGTATTCGTGCGGCACTCTTCGCTGCAGATACCGGCTCGGTCCTCACCCTGAGCCCTGGCAGCTTCAACATCACGAAGTCGGATGGGGATGCCTCCAGCCCCGAAGCCAGTGGCTCCTCCCCCCCCACCCTGGCCCTCGCCCAGGGTTCCAACCTCACCATCCGGGGGGCCGGTTCCCAGAACACCACCATCATCGGCAATGCCCGCATCTACGCGCGGGGCCGCGATGGCGATACACCGCCCAACGGCATGACGGTGGAGGATCTGCGATTTCTCTACGATTCTTCCGCCGAGGGCTATCTCTTCTCTCCCAGCAAGGGCAGTCTTCCCTATGACCCGCTCTCGCCAACGATCACCGGCGTTTCCCTGCGGAATCTTTCGTTTGAGGGGCAGCATCTTGGCACTGTCGGTGCCAACGGCACCTACATGGACATCACCGGCTCACGCGATGTCACCCTCAGCGGAGTCAGGGTGTCCCTGCGGCGTCAGTCCGGCTATGACCCGATCACGGGAACGGGCGGAGGCTTCTTCATCTTTAACGAGGGCGGCCGTAACCTGCGGGTTCTCAATAGTGAATTCAACGAAATCGGCTACAGCTCCTCCCTGATCACTCTGTTCAACCCGGATACACGGGTGGAATCCAACAGATTCCTGGGAGCCGGACTCATCAAGCAGGATGATGGTACCGATCCTGCCAACAATCCACGTGGTGAGCGATTTCTATAATGCTGGAGGGGTCTTTGCCGGAAATTATCTTGCTGGCGGTTCGTTCTTCGACTACCTCTTCGTTGATTCAGACCCTGGGATTGCCTGGCAGGATTACAAGTCGAAGAATCCCTCTGCCGATGGCACCTATGGGTTGAGAACCCAGGTCACTGGGAATACATTTGACCTGTTGGCATCGGGCTACGGCATTCTGATCCGTACCGATTCATCGCCAGAGGTCATCCAGCGTTCTCTTGCTGTATCGGGCAATCGCTTCAACAACGGCTTGGCTGTGCGAAGTGAGCTGACAGCACCTTCTGACCTCGTCTTCGGCTCCAATACGGTCAATGGCACTGTCTTCGACAATCTTCATGTCGGCGGGAACGGCAACGACCGCCTCAACGCGTCGCAGGAGAATGGAAGGGGCAAGTGGCTGAGCGGAGGGCCCGGCAATGATGAGCTTTATGGGTCCGCCAATGCCCGCGATGCGTTTGTCTTCTGGGCTCCATTGAATTCCCAGAATAACGTGGATACGATTCGTGGATTCAGCAGTGGTTCCGGCACGCCGGATCAGATCTGGCTTTCCGGGATCACCTTCGGCTCGTTGTCCCTGGTCAATGGGGTTCTTGAAGACAGTTCGTTCACGGCGAATTCCACAGGCTCCGCCCGAGGAGGTTCGGCGCAGATCATCTACAACACCTCTTCCGGTGATCTTGCCTACGATCCCGATGGAACAGGCGGTGGCCCTTCGACCCGCTTCGCCAGGCTCGAGGGAAGGCCCTCCCTCTCCAGTGCCAGCTTCCGTCTCTTCGGCACTTCCCCCCAGGTTCCCTCCAGAAGCATCAATCTGCCTGCCCGGCAGGGCCCTTTCCCCTTCCTTCTCGATCGCCTCTACCCGCTGTCGCAGCAGGACCCCATCCGCACCCCGATCCGGGACTTCGACGGCAATCCCCACGGATTCAGCGGCAGCTATCCAGCGGGAACGGAGCGCTCCTACAAGTATCGGGTCAGGCGGATGTCAACGGAGATGGCAACCCCGAACAGGTGTTCACCAACCGGGTGAGTTCCCGCTGGGCCACCGCATCCGTTGATCCGCTCACCGGCCTGATCGACTATTCCGACCATGGGCAGGGCGGCAGCACCCGTGTGGTGGGCATCTACATCGATCCGCTGGTCGAGCTTGGAATCGTGGAGCGATTCAGTGACTTCGACAGCCAGCAACGCTTTCAGAACGATCTCAGGATCGATAATCTGCAGCTGAGGGCTTCAGCTGACTACGATGGCGATGGGTTGATGGAAACCTATTGGAAGGTTCTTGATGGAACCGCCTATCTGCACGCCTATATGCATGCCGACGGCAACATCCGCTATGCGAACTACCAGAACCTTCAGCAGATGACCGACTTCCTCACCCCTCTCGGCTATGCCGATGTCATTCCGCTGATCACGGCCTGATCGGGCCGGGATGCCCCTGCGTACTCCCGCTGCTCAGGCCTTGTCGTCTCGTCCCGTCCCACCGCCAGGCCCAGCAGGGCCACGCTCACCAGCAGCACCAGGGTGGCCAGCACATGGATCTGGGGCGAGATCTCCCGCTGGAACGCCCCGGCGATGTAGAGGGGGAAGGTGATCGTTTCGCCGGCCGTGAAGGCCGTGATGATGTAGTCGTCGAGGGAGAGGGAGAAGGAGAGCAGGAAGGCGGCGAGCAGCCCCGGGGCGATCAGCGGCAGGGTGACCCGCAGGAAGGCCTGCAGGGGGCGGGCGCCGAGATCCATCGCGGCCGCCACCAGGTTCCAGTCGAATCCCGTGAGCCGGGCCTTCAGGGTGAGCGCCGCGTAGCTGAGGCAGAAGAGGCTGTGGGAGAGCACCAGGGTGCCGAAGCCGCGGGGCAGGTTCTGCTGCACGAAGAGGTTGAGCAGGGAGGTGGCCAGCACGATCTCCGGGCTGGTGAGGGGCAGCACGAGCAGCAGCTCGATCCAGGCCCGTCCGCGCACCGGTCGGCGGGCCAGGGCCAGGGCCATCAGCCCTCCGAGCACGGTGGCCAGCAGGCTGGCCAGCAGCGCCAGGAGCAGGCTGGTGGCGAAGGCCCGGGTGAGGGCGGGATCGCGCAGGGGATGGAGCCAGTTCTCCAGGGTGAACCCCTGCCAGATCAAATTGAAGCGCCCCCGGGGTGCGTTGAAGCTGAACAGCACGATCACGGCGATCGGGGTGAACAGCAGGGCGTAGACCAGAGCGGCCCAGAGGCCGAGCAGGGTGTTGCCGAGAGCGGGGCGCTTCATGGCAGGGGCAGATCCTCCACGCCCCGCTGCCGCACCAGGGCCAGCACGGCCGCCGTCATCAGCAGCATCAGCAGCAGGGCCAGGGCGGCCCCCTTCGGCAGCTGGCGCTGCACCAGCATCAGGTTCTGCACCACGTTGCCGATCATGCGGTTGGTGGGACCGCCGAGGAACTGGGCATTCACCACATCGCCGGCGGCTGGGATGAGGCTGAGCACGCAGCCGGCCATCACCCCGGGCAGGGAAAGGGGCAGCACGACCCGGCGGAAGACGGCGAGGGGGGCGGCATGGAGGTCGCCGGCCGCCTCCAGCAGCTGGGGTTCGATCCGCTCGAGGCTCACCACGATCGGCAGCACCATGAAGGGCAGGGTGTTGTAGGCCAGGCCGCCGATCACGGCGGTGGCGGTGTTGAGCAGGCGGCCGTCGTGCAGCAGCCCCAGCCCCTCCAGCAGCCGCAGCACGGGCCCTTCGTCGCCCAGGATCGTGGTCCAGGCGATGGTGCGCACCAGGTAGGAGGTGAAGAAGGGCACCACCACCATCCCCATCAGCAGGCCCTTCCAGCGGCCGCCGCGGAAGCGGATCACCCAGGCGAGCGGGTAGGCGAGCAGCAGCGCCAGCAGGGTGGCGCCGGCGGCGTAGAGCAGGGAGCGGGCCAGGATCGGGCCGTACTGGCTGAGCACCTCGGTGTAGTTGGCGATCCGGCCGGTGAAGGCCATCGAGAGGCTGAAGCGATCGCGCGGTTCCGAGAGCGACATCGGCACCAGGGCCGCCAGGGGCAGCAGGAACAGCAGGGCCAGCCACAGCAGGCCCGGCCCCAGCAGCAGCCATGGCAGCCGTGGCCCTGGCGACAGCCGTGGCCCCGGCGGCTCAGCCCTCGGTGATGGCGGCGAAGCGTTCATCGAAGCGGGCCTCCTCCTTCGGATCGAGCGGGCCGAACACCCTCAGCCGGGCCGTCATCGCCCCATCGGGGAACATCAGCGGGTTGGTGGCCATCGACCGGGGGCCCGGATCCGGATCCTTCGCCAGCACCTCCTGCACCCCCTGCACCGGCGAGATGTAGTTCACCGCCGCGGCGATCCGGGCCGCCTGCTCGGGGTCGTAGACGTAGTTCATCCAGGCGGCGGCCTCCCGGGGGTGCCGGGCCCCTTTCGGCATCACCATCACGTCGGCCCAGAGGATGCCGCCGCTCCGGGGCACGATGAAGCGCAGCTTGGGCTGTTCCTGGGCCAGCTGGGCGACATCGCCGGACCAGGCCACACAGGCGGCGAAATTGCCGGCCAGGAGCTCGTCCTGGTAGTCGTTGCCGGTGAAGGCGCGGATCTGGCCGTCATCGCGGGCCTTCTGCAGCCGCGCAAAGGCCGGTTCGGCGGCGGCATAGGTGGGCCGGGTGGGATCGGCGCCCGAGGCCAGCATCAGCAGCCCCATCGTGTCGCGCATCTCGGTGAGGAAGCCCACCCGCCCTTTGAAGGCCGGATCGAAGAGGTCGTCGATCGAGGTGAGATCACGACCGGTCGCCTCCCGGTTGTAGGCGATGCCGGCGATGCCCGACTGCCAGGGCAGGGTGTGGCTGCCTTCCGGATCCCAGGAGGGGTTGCGCAGGGAGGGGATGAGGTTGGCGGCGTTGGGCACGCGATCGAGCGGCAGGGGCTCCACCCAGCCCAGATCGATCAGCCGCCGGGCCATCCAGTAGGGGGTGATGAAGAGGTCCTGGCGGATCGGCCTGCCGGCGGCCAGTTCCGGTTGCACCTTGGCGAAGAAGGCCGCGGCGTCGTTCTGATCCTCGCTGTAGGCGACGTCGATGCCGGTGGCCTGCTCGAAGCGCTCCACCGTGCCGGGGATCCCCTCCTTGCTGGTGTCGATGTAGAGGGGCCAGTTGGAGATCACCAGCCGCCTCTCGCCGCCTCCCTGGCCTTCGCTGTTTCCCCCCTGGCGGCAGGCGGCCAGCAGGGAGGGGCCCAGGGCGGCGGCGCCGGCCGCCAGGGAGGCCCGGGTGAGGAAGGTCCGGCGCGAGACGCGAGCGGGAGAGACGGGGGGAACCATGGGGTGGGGAGGTCAGGCCGCCGGGAGCCGGTGCGCGGCGCCGTCATCCCACACGACCCAGAGGGAATCACCGGACCGTACCGGTGCTGCCGGGGTGGAGCGAGTGAGCTGTGCAACCAGTTCACTGCCCTCTTCGGTCTGGAGTTCCACCTCCAGCACCGGCCCCTGGAAGGTGACGCCGGTGACGCGGGCGCGCAGGCCGGCGTCTCCGGGGGGCGGGGCCTGGGGCTGGAGCCGCAGCTGTTCGGGCCGCAGCATCAGGGTGCGCCCGTTGCTGCAGGGAAGCAGGTTGGCCTGGCCGATGAATCCGGCCACGAATGCCGAGGCGGGGGTGTCGTACACCTGGCGGGGCGTGCCGACCTGCAGGATCCGCCCGCCCTTCATCACCGCCAGCCGGTCGCTGAGGGCCAGGGCCTCCTCCTGGTCGTGGGTCACGATCAGGAAGGTGATGCCGGCCTCGCGCTGGATGCGTTTGAGTTCCTGCTGCAGGTCGCGGCGGAGATTCGGATCGAGGGCCGCCAGGGGTTCATCCAGGAGCAGGGCCGCCGGGGCGTTGACCAGGGCCCGGGCCAGGGCCACCCGCTGCTGCTGGCCGCCCGAGAGCTGCTGGGGCCTGCGCCGGCCCAGGTCCGAGAGCCGCACCCGCTCCAGCGCTTCGCCCACCTGCCGGCGCACCTCGCTCTCGGGTTGCCGGCGGGAGCGGGGCCCGAAGGCCACGTTGTCCCACACCGAGAGATGGGGGAAGAGGGCGTAGTTCTGGAACACGGTGTTCACGTTGCGCCGGTGCGGCGGCACGGCCGTGACATCGATTCCCTCCAGGCGGATCACGCCCTGGCTGGGGGATTCGAATCCGGCGATCATGCGCAGGGTGGTGGTCTTGCCGCAGCCGGAAGGGCCCAGCAGGGCGAAGAACTCGCCGCGGGCGATCGACAGATCGAGGCTTTCCACGGCCGTCATCGAGCCGAAGCGCTTGCCGAGACCCTCCAGTGCGATGACAGAATCCAAGCCGGCCCGGCGACAACGGAAGCGTATCCGGGAGGAGGAGAGCTCGCCACCCGGTGGACGCAGCCCTGGAGCGACAACTGGATTGAAAACGGTGAAGCCCGGTTGCCCCCGATGCCGCCTCCGAGCATTGTGCCATCGAGGCTACAAGCCTTGACCGATTAACCTTTCACAACTGTAAAGTTATGATGCGCAATCGTAAACTGTTCATGCGCCTGGTCCCCTGCGCCGTCCTGGCAGGTTCTGTCGGGCTGTTGGGTCTCAAGGCCGCAGCCCAGGGCGTGGTCGATCCCGCCGATTCGGTGGCGGGAAAGAGTCAGTACGCCTGGTCGGCTGACTGGTGGACATCAGCCGGCCAGGCCAGTGCTGCTGGCAACCCGCTGTAGTCTGCCAGTGGTTCGGAGTCTCTTGACCTCATCAATCAGGCTGGGAGCCCGTGTACTTCCTGACCGGTTCTGTCGATGGAGGAGCAGTCGATCGCACAGCACATATCGGCGCGAATCAATATATCTTTTTTCCTGTCTTCAATTATCTGGAATGGAAAAGCTTCGCCGACCCAGTAGGCAGCCCTCCCATTGGCGACGATACCTGCAACTCGGCCATTGGTGCTACAGATCCAAGCCTGATTGATGATATCTTTGCCACGCTCGATGGCGCTCCGATTGTTGCAAACTATTGTGAGCTATCGCCAGAGTTGCCAGGGTCAGCCGGATATCCCTCCGGCCGATGAACCCGCCATCGATGGCGCGTTTCAAGCCAGCGCACCGGCCGGCAGTCTGTTCGAAGACTTTGGTACGGAGAATCCTGAGACGTTTGCCAGTGATGGCTACTGGTTGATGCTGGAGCCATTGCCGGTGGGAACGTATGAGCTGAAGTTCGGGGGAACCTTTTATGATGGTGGTGCCGTGCAGAACAACAGTTATCGTCTTGTCGTCAAGAGTGTGCCGGGGCCGTTGCCGCTCCTGGGCGCCGCTGCCGCCTTTCGCAGCAGCCGCCGGCTGAAGAGGCGCGTGAAGCAAAGGATGCTTCCCGTTCGCAGCGCCATTGACTGAGTTTCCCTTTCGCCAGGCGGGCCCCGCCATGCGGTGAGCCTTGCCCGTGAGCGGGTGGTGGAGGGAGCCGGGTCGGATCGATTCCGCTCCCTTCAGGTGCCATCGAGGGCCATGAACATCGTCTGCATCCATCAGAACTTTCCCGGCCAGTACCGCCATCTGGCCCCAGCTCTGCGGGCCCGGGGCGATCAGGTGACAGCCATCGGCGGCCCCACCTCCCGGGCCTTGCCGGCATTCCCCTGCATCGGTATGACCCCCTGCCTGCCGGTGGCGTGCCTGCCTGTCACCCATGGGCGGCCGACCTGCAGACGAAATGTCTGCGCGCCGAGGCGGTGGCCACGCTGCTGGAGTCCCTGAAGGGGGAAGGTCTGCAACCGGATCTGGTGATCGGCCATCCCGGCTGGGGGGAACTGCTGGCGGTGAAGGACATCGTTCCGGATGTGCCGGTGCTGCATCAGGTGGAGTTCGTGTATCAGCTGGAGGGAGCCGACACGGGCTTCGATCCCGAGTTCGCCGTTCCGGGATGGCGGGAGCGGGCGCGGCTGCGGCTCAGGCGCGCGCCCCAGCTGCTGGCCTTTCACGATCTCGACTGGGGGCTGGCCCCCACCGCCTGGCAGGCCTCCACCGTGCCGCCGGCCTTCCGGGAGCGGGTGAGCGTGATCCATGAGGGCATCGACACCGATCGGATCGCGCCCGCGAGCGGGTGCCGAGATCCGCCTGGCGAAGGCGGGCCTCACCTTCCGGCCGGGGGACGAGGTGGTGAGTTTCGTGGCGCGCCAACTGGAGCCCTACCGGGGCTTCCACCGCTTCCTGCGGACGCTGCCGCAGGCTGCAGCGGCTGCGACCCCAGGCCCATGTGGTGATCGTGGGCGGAGACGGGGTGAGCTATGGCTCGCCTCCTCCCCAGGGCGGCAGCTGGCGGCAGGTGCTGTTGCAGGAACTGGAGGGCCAGATCGATCGTTCCCGCCTCCATTTCGTGGGTCAGGTGCCCCACGTCGTGCTGCACGATCTCTTCCGGGTATGCGCCTGCCACGTGTATCTCACGGTGCCGTTCGTGCTCAGCTGGAGCCTGCTGGAGGCGATGGCCTGCGGGGCGGTGGTGATCGGCTCGGCCACCCCGCCCGGTGATGGAGGTGATCGAGACGGGGTGAACGGCCTGCTGGTGGACTATTTCGATGGCGATGCGCTGGCTGGCGCGATCGCGGGGCTGGCGGATCCGTCGGCCCACCGCCCGCTGGGGGAGGCGGCGCGGGCCCTAGGCGCGGGAGCGCTACGACCTCAGGAGCGTGTGCCTGCCCGCACAGCTGGCGCTGGTGGAT
>CAWKAW010000002.1:0-102385 GCA_963847745.1 uncultured cyanobacterium
GGCCTGCAGCAGCACGTAGAGCAGGGGCTCATCGGCCAGGTAGTAGGCCGTGAAGCGACGCTTGACGCGGCCCTGCAGCAGGCCAAGATCCAACCCCCGCCTTGAGCAGTCCGCCGGCCACGCGCTTACGGGTGGCTTCGCTCCAGTCGGCCACTTCGGGATGGCCCTGGGATCCCATGCCCTCCAGCCAGGCCAGGGCTTGGTCGGTCTGGATCAGGTCGCCACCTGCAGAGAACACTTCCCAGGTCCAGGACAGGCCTTCGCCAAGGAGGCTCTCGCTGTTGGCCATGTGCCACAGCAGCAGCGGCTTCCAGTGCCGTTGGCCGGTGCCCGACCGCGCCGCCAGCACCAGGGCCCGATCTGCCGTCCAGCAGGATCGAAGCGGGCACTGAGGGCACTGCAGACCTTCTTCAGCCAGGCCTGCGTAGGAGCGCCGATGCTGTTGGTCTGGCGCAGCTTGGTCAAGGTCGGCGCGCTTGCTGGCCTCCAGATCCCACCCTTGCAAAGCCTGCAGGGTGTCGCTGATCAGGGGGCCGCGGATCAAGCCATCGCTGCGGTAAGTGGGGATGGCCGGGGGCCTTCGGCTTGGCCTTGGTTTTGGGCTTGGTCTTGGGCGCTTTCTGCCTAGTTTGGGCGGATGGCGCCGCTGGTTGGGGCTGGGTTTCGGCCTTCGCCTTGGCGGAGGGTTTGGGGCTCGCCTTGCGTGCCGGCTTGGGGGTCTCCGGCTTTGCCGCCGCCGCCGCCTTCTTCTCGCTGGCGGAGCAGCCGCTGCTGGCGCAGGCTTGCGCTTGGTCTTGGTTGCTGTCGCCATCAGCCCGCCACCTGCAGGTAGGGCACCACCAGCTGGCCGGGCTGGCCGCAGAGGAACCCTGCGGCCAGGCGCTCGATGTGGCCCTGGTTGATCTCGAAGGGATCGTCCAGCCGCAGGGCCTTGGCGGTCTGTGGGGTCTGCTGCCGCGCCCAGTGGAGGGCCGCCTGGTTCCAGGTCAGCCAGCTCGATCAGCGCCTGGGGCCACTGCTCCGCGCTCAGCGCCCAGGCCGCCTGGAAGCAGTCCGCCCACTCCTGGGGCTCGTCCATCCAGCGGTTGCGCTCGTTCTCGAAGGCGTCCTCCAGCTGGGGTGTCAGCCGGAACAGATGGCAGGTGATCGGCCCGCCTGGGGTGGTCGGACGGCCAGGGCCTCATCGCAGGCCAGCTGGGCCACCCAGAACCCGGCCCGGCTCTGCGCGAACGGCGAGGAGCGGGAAAGCCCTGCTGGAACAGGAACTCCCCCGTGCCGGTGAGCACGCCACTGTTCCACCAGCCCAGCCGCTGGGACTCGCCCAGGGCCGCCACCACCAGGCGGAGCTTGAAGAGCTGGCGGAAGTCCAAGGGGGAGGGCAGGGTGCGGCTAATCGAACCCCAGGATGATGCCTCGGTGGCGGAACTGGCCAACACCTGGCAAAACCGTTGCCGCAGAACGGGTTTTCTCGCGGGAACGTCCCTACCCCGAAAAGTATGCGCTGGGTGCATTGTTTCCATGAATGGAGCAATTAACTGATGTGCGGACGCCGCCACCAGGTAGCCCAACTCAATTGCGAGCCCTGATTGCTGATTCCTCATTGGGCGTGAGCTGCTTGATGCGCACATGACCCTCGTAGGCCGGGGGTGAAGAGCCGCGGAGAGCTTCGGGCTCCCACCTCATCGCTCCACCAGACAACGGCCACGCTGAAAGCCCGACGGCAGAGACCGCCGGGCGATGCCTCAGTACACCTGCACCCGGGCTTGTGACCCAAGCACCTGCTGCTGATTGGAGGCCAGGATCAGGGCCTCCTCGCGGGGCACGTAGTGCGGCTCTGCTGAGATGTGCCCCTCACGATCGAGAAACAGCACCCGCAGAAGCCGGCCGGCGGCATCGAGCAGATGCACCGAGACGATGCAGATCGCGCAGGTGCGGAAAAGGGGAGTGGCGGCCATGGCTGTGCTGGCGAACGACGCCGCCGTCTCGCCCCGGTGCCGTCAGTGCCGCGCAAGGGGCGCGCAGCGACTCGCGTTCAGCCCTTGCGCGGTGCAGGCGCCGGGGCAGGCCGAGTGACGTGATCGCCAGCCCCTGCCGCCCAGCTCTCTTCTCCCAGCGAACCCCGTGTCGCAGTGATGCCTTGGATCCGGCGGGAATCAGCCGGTTCGCAGCGGAGGCGGTGGCATTGTCCACTGCGGCGGGCAGGTCGGCCAGCCGGGCTGGCGCTTCTTCGCCACAGCCGGATGGCCTGCTCACGGGTCAGCTCGCGGCGCCGTTTCAGCAGCGGCACCGGCTCACCCGGTAGCAGCTCGCCGAGGGTCACCTCCAGCCCCTGGTTCCGGCGGGTTCAGCGGGTTGGGCGGAAGTGCAGCACCTGGCGGCCATCACTGAGCCAGCCCTCCCGGGGCGTGAGCGGTGGCCGGCAGTTTGATCACGTCCATGGCCGGCTCAGGCGACTTCCGGTGCCCAGCCCTGTTGGCCGACCATGTGGTCGGCCGCCCTGGCAGCGGTGGGTGAGGTGCTCGCCATGGGCCATCAACCCCTGGTGCAGCTGGCAGGTGAGCACGGGGATGCAGTTCACGCCGGCTGTGGTGCCTGAACCAGTGGCAAGTCATGCAGACCTTGCGGCTGCGGCTGGGCAGCAGCGGGCCCTGATCGAGGTAAGGCCATTCGTCAATGGGTTGCGTCCAGCGGGGCGGAGGACTCGCCGGCGGAACGGCGGAGACGGAGGCCCATGACCCTCTGCAGATGCGTACACTTGTACTAGCAGGTGTCGTCCGATCTCGCTGTGTCCGCTCCAGCCGCGGCCCGTGCGGGGTGATGTCGTTTCAGCGCAGCGGCACGAAGATCCGGTTGCCGTTCGCCGGGTTGGTGAACACGGCATTGCCCTGAAACGAGGATCTGCCGCTCCCAGGTGCCGCCGAGGGAATCCCGCAGCACCGAGACGGGGAAGCCTTCCTCCACCAGCCGGTAGGTCATCGCCTTGCCGTCCTCCCAGACGATGCGCACCGTGCCGTCGGGGGAGTGGCTGTCGCGGCAGCGGATCGGCTGGTCGTTGAAGGCGCAGGTCTTCCACGGCTCCGCCAAGGCTGCCGGGGCCGGGCGGCGCTGAGCAGGGCTACGGCCACAGCGGCACGGGCCAGGTTCTCGACATGGGAGGCGTGGCCGGTGCCTGAAGTCTGGCCAGCTCCGCCGGTTGCGACCAGCGCCTGACGCCCCGCAGCGATTAGGCCACGGCCTGGTGCTGCACCAGAAAGCCTCGATCCAGTCGTGATGCCGCTGCTGGCAGATCCGATCGGCGATCGGTGGCCTCATCTCCGGGGCACCTGGAACCGCTTGCGGAACGCCTTGGTGAACCCCTCCAGCGGCTGGCCGGGGAAGAGCCCGCGCATGGTGTCGCAGGATCTGGTGGATGGTGGCCGGATCGAGGGGCGCCAGGCCTGGATCTGGCGACGGCGCTGATCCTGCTGCGATGCGGTGGCTCAGTTTTCGATGTCGCCGCCACTCGGCGGTCCTGAGCACGCTGAGGCCTGGACGCCGGTGGTCCCACCACCCGCAGCGGCGGAGGGCCTGACGCTGCTTGCCGGCCTGGACACTGGGCCGTTCGCCCGTCTCCACTGCCCCGGTGACCTCCCGTTGCTGCTTGTCATAGAGGGCCAGGCCGAACGGATTCCCGAAGGTCATCAGCGCCCGCTTCATGGCATCGGTCTCGGCCTCCTTGAGGGCGGATTCATGGGCCTGGCCCAGGTCGACGTCGATGCCGTGGCCGGCGCCGCTGCCCTCGCGGATCACCGCCGGCTGGCCGGCGGCTGCCGACGGTGACGCGGACCCGGGCGGTGTAGGTGACACCCCAGCCGGGTTGGCTCTGGCCGGCTCCTGGCCCGATGGTGCGTTCGCCTGGTTGACGCAGCGGAGTGCGATGGTTTCCCGCTGCCAGCCGTCAAACCCAAAGATGCGGTTGGCTTCGGCGATCACCTGCCAGCCCTCCAGGTAGCTGACCGGAGCCGCGGCCCTGCTCGCGCTGGCGCACCTTGGCGCGATCGAGGGGGGCGGAGAGGGCGGCGATCTGCTCGGTGGAGAAGGTGCAGGTCATGGCTGACGAGGGGGTGAGTGGGATCAGAGGACCGGAATCAGTGGGCGGAGGTTTCGAGGTCGGCAGCGGCTCGATCAGCACCCAGCAGGGCGGCTCGCTGCAGTGGATGTGATCAGGCGAGGGACGGCGGCCCGGCTTGCGGGTGATCGGCACCACCCAGCTGCCCAGCCGTGTGGACCAGATGTGGCCCCTGGGCCTCGGTGTCGTGGGTGTCGTAGTGGCCGCGGCGCTGGTGTAAGTGGAGAGATCCATGGCTGCTGGTCAAGGTGATGGGATTGGGGTCAGGGCCCGAACGCGCAGCGGGCCGGTGTCGAGCGGGCCTCTGGCCTTTCAACGGATGCGCCAGGAGCGGCGGGAGAGCAGCTGGGCGCCGTCGATCTGGCGGCCAGCCTTGAGGGCTTCCTTGATGGCGGTCTTGTCCGGCTGGCTGGTGGTCTTGACGGCGAGCCACTCGGGGAGGGCGTATTCGTCGTCGATCTCGACGGCCTGGGACTTGCGGCTGGTGAGCTCGTGATTGGGGAAGGAGAAGCGAGTGGCGGTGGGCTGCAGGCGGGTGAGCACCAGCACCAGCGATTCCTCCAGGGCATCGGCCCGGCCGGCGTCACGGAGCGCGATAGCTCGGTGAGCCGCTTGGCCTGCTGCTGGCGGTAGGCGGCCTGGCCGCGCAGGTGCTCGATCACCCAACAGGTGGCGTCGGCATTGGCTGCCAGGGCCTGCTTGTTGCCCTCCTCGGCCAGCAGGGCGGCCTCCAGCTCGGCGAGGTCCTGGGCGCTGGTGTCGTCGTCATCGGCTTCCAGCTGTTCGGCGAGCAGGCCGATAGCGGTGGTGAGCTCCTGGGCCTCGATGCCCAGCTGCCAGAGGGAGCCGGATCTGCCCGGCGCACCTTGCGGTGTGACGCGCTGCAGCGAGCAGGCGGGACCGGCGGGATCTGGAGCGGCAGCCACTCGGGCAGAGGAGACCTCGGTGGGGATGGGGATGGGGATGGGGATGAGAGCGGGCATGGCAGTGCGTGGGGAATGGATCGGCGGGCGCCCATGGGCGCGGGAGGCCTCAGGAGCAGGTGGATTGGCAAGGTGCACCGATCGGTGCGACGGCAGCGGGCGCGGCCCAGAGACCGGCGGATGGGCTGACCTCCACGACGGCGAGCGGGACGGGGGACCGGCTGGCCATGCGGCGGGCCTGCCGCACCAGTGACGCGGTGCCAGAGCCGCCGGGAAAGGCCAGCACCACCACTGAGGTGGAGATGACCGGGGAGGAATGGGCCAGGGCCTCGGCAACGGCCAGCTCGAGCAGCTCACGATTGCGGATCGGCCCGGCAGCCCGGCCATGGCGCTCCCATGCGGCAGGCAGAGCCAGAGCCGGCCAGCCCAGCTGATGGGCAGCGCGGGCGATGGCGGCATCGGCCCCGCGGGCACCGCCATGGAGCAGCAGATGGACAGGCCGACCGCCGCTGCGGGCCAGCAGCTCAGCGGCTACCCGCTGGTGGGGCCAGGCCAGATCACGGCCGCCGCCGGCTGCGATCACAAGCGAGCGAGAAGGGCCTGAACCCTGGCCCGGATAAATGACAAATAACCATGGAATCAGTTGCCTTGAGGGACAACTGATCGGGGCATCATGCCGCTAGTGAGAGTGCAGCAGTGATGGCGAGATCAGGGGGTGACGTTGCCGCAGGCGATGGGCTCGTGGCCTTTAGCGCAGCCCTTAGTCTACCAGTACAAACGCACTCAAAAGCGGGCAGAGCCACTGCTTGGCGATGGATCTACGCAAAGCAGCGCCGTGCGCTGACGGCTCGGCAGGTGATCAACGGAAAGCTCATAGTCAGCCTGAAATGAATACATGGCCGCGCAGGCGCGCGCATACCTCTGGCCTCACTCCAGGCCCCTCCCGGCTGAAAGCTGCCGCGCCACCGCAGCCGCGGGAGAGCAGCTGAGCCCGCCACCCCCACACCGGCCCCGGAGCCGAGGCGGCGGCGGCTGGCCGATGCACGCCACGGCGCAGCCGTGGCACGCTGAAGGACAGCCGCCGTCGACCGCAGCGCGTCATCAGCGCAGCCATGTGACCCAGGCCAGGCAGCCGCCCAGGCAAGAGCCTTTCGGAGTAACTGTCAGAAACTGACGTAGAGTTCTGACACAAGAAGGCACAGCAAGACCCATCAAGCCGCCATGACCGTGCTGAGCGAGCAGATCCTGGAAGCCGCGGCCAAGCGCCCCGAGGGCTCCCTGCTGGCTGCCAAGCAGTTCCTGGCGCTGGGCAAGCGTGATGCAGTGGATCAGGCCCTCAGGCGCCTGGCGGCCCGGGGCAAGCTCGTGAAGATCACCCGCGGTCGCTACGCCCTGCCCGTGCGCAGTCGCTTCGGCACCAGGCCCCCGGCTCCGGAGGTGGTGATCGCCCAGCTCAATCAGGAGGGCGCTCAGCAGTTGGTCAGCAGCGGCGCCGCTGCGGCCAATGCCCTGGGCCTCACCACCCAGATGCCCGTGGAGCAGACCTTCCTGGCCCGCACCAGGAGTCAGAAGCGCTACATCTTCGGCAAGCAGCAGGTCACCATCCGCCCGGCAGCCGCCTGGAACTTCCTGCTGGCCGATCGCCCTGCCGGCCAGGCGATCCGCGCCCTGACCTGGCTCGGCCCTGATCAGGCCTCAGCGGCTCTCCCGACCCTCCGCAGCACCCTCCCACCTGAGGAGTGGAGGGCCCTGCGCTCCATCTGTGCGGAGCTGCCGCTGTGGCTGGCGGAGCTGCTGAGTGAAGCGGATCCGATTCCGCTTGAGGTTCGTGGCTGAGTCCTGGTTCGCTCTTGCCGCAGAGGACCAGAAGGAAGCCCTGGCGGTGGCTGCGGCCGAATCTGGATGGCCTGCCTACCTGCTGGAGAAGGACATCTGGGTGGTCTGGGCCCTGCAGATCCTTGGGACAGACCAGCAGCTCCTGCAGAGCCTCACCTTCAAGGGCGGCACCTCGCTCTCCAAGGCCCATGGGCTCATCGACCGCTTTTCGGAGGACGTCGACCTCACGCTGAACATTCAGCGCCTCTGGCCGGAGGTCGACCTGGCGCCCGCCGCCAATCCCAGCAAGGCCGACAAGCGCCGCAGAACGGCCGACAGGAGGCTCAGGCAGTGGGTCCAGGAGATGTCCCTACCGCTGCTTCAGGGCGCGGTCGCAGCGGCAGGGCTGCCAGTGGAGCTGACCCTGAAGGCGACGGAACCGGGACGCCGGCAACCGCCCACCATCGTTCTCCGCTACCCACCTCTGATCCAGGCGCCAGAAGGCAGCTCCGGTTATGTGCGGCCCACGGTGCTGCTGGAGTTCGGTGCCCACTCCACCGGGGAGCCCCATGGCCCCATGCCGATCAGCTGCGAGGCGGCAAGCCACCTGACGATGCTGGAGTTCCCAGCCGCCAGGCCGCTGGTGATGGACCCGAAGCGCACCTTCCTGGAAAAGGCCGCGGCCATCCATGTCGCCTGCCGCAAGGGACGCTGGGGCAGCGGCGATGGCGACCGCTATTCACGGCACTGGTATGACCTCGATCGCCTGGCCGGTGCAGGTATTGCGGAGGAGGCCATCCGTGACCGGCCCCTCGCCGTGGAGGTTGCGCAGCACAAGGAGGACTTCTGGCGTGCCATGGATGTCGATGAGCAGCCGATCGACTACTTCCAGGTGATCAACGGTCAGCTGCAACTGGTGCCGACCGCTGCCGCCCGGGAGGCACTGGAGGCTGACTACAAGGCCATGACCGACTCGGGGATGCTGCGCGGTGAGATCCCGAGCTTCCCGCAGCTGCTGGAGCGAATCGCTCTTCTGGAGCAGCAGTGCAACGCCATAGGCCGCACCTTCGCCTGAAGGCCAGCCCTTCCAGAGCAGCCTCCTTGGCACGCGGGAGACCGCGTCGACGGGCGAGCTTCAGGGCCACCACCATGAGTGGGGGATGCACCGGAGGACACACCTCACTCCCCCACCAGAACCCCAGCCCGGACTGCGATCTCCCGATGGGGGGACCTGGGGGAGCGAGGACCCTTGTTTTTTTCCATTCATGTCCACAACAACGGGGGTAGGAAAAAGAAGAGCCAAAACCAGTCCCCCTCTCCCCTCTTGCCTCAGGTCCCTTGTGAACACTGGTTTGTTGTGGGGGAGAAAGCCGGCTCCCCCATGACCTCCCCTGCTCCCCTAGGCAGGAAGATCACCGGTGGCCCGGTACAGCAGTCCGCCTCTGGGGCCCTCGCTCACCTCTCCGACACCCAGCTCTGCCAGAGCCTGCATGGCCTGCTCGGCCAGGCCGGCATTGGTTCCCTTCTTCTCCTTGGAGTTCATCTGCTGGCGGAGCTGCCCCCAGGTGACCGCGCTCCTCGCCTTGCGCGCGAGGGTGTGAATGCGCCGCATCAGCGACGAAACGCCTCCTTCCTCGTCACCCGCTGCAGCCTGCTCATGGAAGCCCAGGGCCCAGTCATCCATGGCGTCGACCAACTCGATGGCCCGCTGCAGCGTGGTCACCGGAACCTCCACCTCACCCTGCTCGTTGAGCACCGCCAGCTCCAGCAGGTGCAGCAACGCCGCGACCCGCAACACCTTGCCCGCTGATTTGCCGTACAGCGCCCCCTGGGCATCCAGTCGGGCCTGCTGCGCATGGATCTGCTTGTCATGCTCGTAGGCACTGAAGGCCTCGATCGCCACAAGATCGAGCTGGTAGCGCTGCGCCGGCATCGTGTAGATCCGGCGGGCATAGACCTGCAGGTCCTGATTGGCCCGGCTGACCGCTGCCACCCCCTCCGCACTGATCGCGGTGGGCAGGGGCACCGTGTTCTCCGGCAAGGGCGAAAACAGGAAGCGCGCCCATTTGCCTGATGGGTCGCCGCCCTTGATCAGCTCCCGCAGCACACCGGGCTGAATGGCCCCGTAGATGCTCACCTGGCAGCGGTCATAACTACGATCGCCTGCTGACACCCGCAGCGAGGTGTAGGCCTGCCCGTCAAAGAGCTCGAGCAACTGCTGCTCATCAGACCCTCGGCCGGATCGGTAGGCGTTCATCGCACCGAACAGGCCCGAGAGCTCATCGCGCAGCACCAGCACACTCAGGCCTCGTTTATCGAGTTCCTGCAACTGCTGAACGAAGGCCTCCCCGGTGTAGTCCTGAATCTGCAGGTAGATCGCCACCGGCTTGGGCGGCCGCTCGTCCTTGGTCTTGCAGCCTTTGCACTGCTCGCGCCAGGCCTCCATCGCACGGGTGTTGGCCGCAGCCATCTCCCGCTTGAGCTCCTGCGCCGGACGGCGGACCAGCAGCTTCTCCAATGGCGTTTTCTTCTGACCGGAGCGGCCCACCGTGGCGACGTAGAGATTCGCCGGGGTGACGAAATCGGTGTAGGGGTTGCCGCAGATCGTCGTGCCCAGCTTCACCAGGCCGCTGATGCCCGCCAGGTAGGCCGTCGCCACCACGTGATCGCAGTACGGCAGGTGTTCCGTGATCCGCCGGAGCGCCTCCGCCAACGGCGATGGGAACAGGCGATCCAGGGTGATGGGTGCACGCGCCAGGTGCCGAGCCAGGTCCTCTTCCAGGGCGCTGGCTTCCTGCAGCAGGACATCCCGCTGCTCCTCCTCCAGCCGGACGGCTGCCAGCAACTGCCGGAGTTCCTGAGGATGGAGCTCGGCTGCATCCACCAGTTCCCCGAGTAACAGCTCCAACTCGGTGGGCGACCGATGGGCGGCAACCGCATCCCGCAGCCGATCGCGGCACTCCTCACGGCTCAGCGGCGGCGGCTTGCTGGGATCGGAAGAGGCATCACCGCATGCCCCGCTGCTCGTGCCCTGGCCCTCGCCGCGGCCACCCCAGCGGCGGGAGCGATCACCGGCCAGCCAGGCGTAGTGACGCTGCGCCCGGTCGGGATCCCGATGGCGACAATCCGCCCGAATGATGGACGCCAGAACCCGCTCCGCCTTTTCGCCGATGTCGAGGGCGGCGATCGCCTGCGCCAGCAGCTGATCGGGATCACCCTCGAACTTCCATCCCTGCTCCAGCAGCAGGTTGTGCCAGCTCCAGAGCTCCTTCACGAAGCCGGTGAGCTGGAGGCTCCGATCGGCCGCGGCTGATGCATCCCCGCCATAGGGCCGTCCTCCCCTCAGCACGTCCTGAGCCTTGCTGCCGATCAGGTCGACCAGGCGCGGGTTGGTGTTCACGCCAGAAGGGGCCTGCCGCTCGCTGGCAGCCCGCGACGGCGGCGGCGCGATCGCCTCTGGCGCTGTTTTGACCTCCGGGAAGATGCCGATAGAAGCCAGGTCAGGCACCTCCACGAAGCGGTAGGCCGCCTCGGGGTTGATCAGCTCATAGGGGCCCTTGCCATTGCGGGTCGGGGCGCAGACCGACACCCGCGTGCCGGCAAGAACTTCGCCGCGATGCGGACCGCCCTGTTCTGTCGTGAAGTTGCAGTGCAGGCCACCTCCAGGTCGCTGCCAGCTGACCATCCGATCCGTGACCCGGACATAGATGTGCACCCCGCCGCTGGGGGTGCGCTCCATGCGGGTGTGCGTGAGCTCCGGGCAACGATCCAGCAGGCGCATCCAGTCCTGATCCAGAGCCTCCTGGCTTGGATAATTCTTGCGATCAAAATCGATGACCACCACATCCTTGGACGGGATGATGGCGAGTCCGATCGGCCGTCCCAGTCGCTCGGCGACCTCAAGCCGTTTCAACACCTCAGACTCATCAGCCGGCTGGCTCTGACTTGTCAATCTCGGCTGGCCATCAGCCAGCCAGAAACTCGGGTTCTTGCCGACAAATGCAGGCAGAGGCTGCCCGTTCTTGTCCCGCTGAACTTCCCTTTGTCCGGTTGCTCTGTTCTGCCTCGTCACCGGATAAGACTCGGCAGGAAGCGCCACTGGAATCACCGTCTGCAGGCTGAGCCCCAGCCGGGACAGATGGCCGGTCGCTTCCCTCAGGGCGCTGTAGTCGCAGGGGTTCATGGGCGAACCTCCTGATCGGAGGGGCCCCAGGACCTACCACTTTGTTGCTGAAAAGCCCAGCAGAAAGCAGTCGCAGCAATCTCCGGAGATGCCATAATCAGTTCAGCAAGAACTCAGGGCCGCGGCGAACTTCGCTGCGGCCTTTTTATTTGACCTCCTGCACGGCCTATCTGGATGCCCCGGAACCGTGCAGACCGTGCAACTCTCGGAAATCTGCACGGTCTGCACGGTTCAACAGCGCTTAATCGCTGATCTCAGGGGCTCAAATGGTGCTGTGAGAATCCAACTGCCATGAGCCCATCTCTGACAGCTGCGGATGACATCAAGCAGCAACTCAATCTCATCTGTGCCCAGCTGAATGTGATCCAGGCGAAGCTGGAGCTGAAGCCCAGGCTCAGCAGCAGCCCCTGGCTGCCCCTGTCCGAAGCCGCCAAGGCCCTGCATTTCCCAAGCACCCGTGCCCTGCGCATGGCCATCGACCGCGGTCGCATCCCTCCTCAGTTCGTGAGCGCCACCACCGGCGACACCGGCAAGCGCAGGACGCTGTACGTGGATGTGGAGGGCTTCGCCTCACATCTGCGAAACAAGTGAGGCCATCGAGGCGCTGTCAAACCAGCGCTGGTAGAGCGTGGTGTGCACCATCAGGGAATGCCCGAGGCTCTTGGCCGCCAGGGACGGGCTGATCTGCGGGTTGTGAATCGCCCGCACCGCCCAGGCATGGCGCAGGTCATAGGCCTGAAAGGGTGCCCCGAACCGCCGCAGCGCCACACCCAGCTGTGCTCCCACCGTGCGGTGGTCCCGATCGAGGTTGATGCCGGGCAGGCGCCTGCGTTCAAGCGACCAGCGATCGATCCAGGCTTTCGGGAGTGGCAGCCCCTGGCGGGCTCCGGTTTTTCCTCCCTCAATCGCCACGAGACCATTGGGCTGGACCTGAGCCTTCATCAGTGCCTCATGGGGGCGAGTGCCATAGGTGGCGCAAACACCGGCAACCCACTGCCAATCGGCCGGCAACGCATCGATCACCTCAAGAATCACCGCATCCGTGGGCAGCTCACGTGGGGCGGCATCCTTCTGTGGGGTGTACCCCTTGCCGAGATCCTTGAGCTTTTGGACGGCTTCCGGGCCCAGCTCGATCGCACGGGCCACCGCCACGGTGGCGATCGAAGCCCGACGCCGGTTGCGGCTCCCCACCTCCTTGCTCTCGACCAAAGCGGTCAGCACCTTCAGATCGATCTTCTCCAGAGACAGCAGTGGCTTGAGGGGCGAGGCGTAGTCGGTGGCCCAGGAGACCGGGGCACTCACACCACGCCTGCGCTGCTGGATCCACCATTGCTCGGTGCGGCGG
The DNA here is from genome assembly GCA_963847745.1 of uncultured cyanobacterium. GTDB lineage: Bacteria > Cyanobacteriota > Cyanobacteriia > PCC-6307 > Cyanobiaceae > Cyanobium. The sequence continues at coordinate 12,375 of CAWKAW010000002.1, forward strand.
ATCGCCTGCACGCCGCTGATCCCGTCTTCGGCCTCCCCACCCTTCCTGCCGCCTCCACGTTTCTGGGAGTCATCAAACCAGCGCTCAAAGGGGAAGGGGTCCAGCCCCATGCGGTGGAGCTCGATATCCCGGCCGAGCTCCTCGGCGAGCTTGCGGGCCTGCTCCAACCCCGCGGGATAGGTGATCGGGGTGCTGATGCGCTGCTGCTTCCAGGAGCCGTCGGGCAGCGGCATCGTGCTCCTGAGCCGCAGGCGCTTGCCGGAGGGGGCAACCTCAATCGCCACCCCGCATCCCAGCTCCTTAAGAGCCCGGTTGACACGGGTCAGATACGGGTCCCTGGGGGGCATGGCAGGCGTGCCTAAAACCGTGCCTAGTTTGGCCGCTTTTGGGCTTTTTCGTGCCTAAATCGTGCCTAACCCCAAAACCGCCTCGGCCATCAGCGCCTTGTCAAAATCAAGTTGCGGCAAGCCTTTTCAGCGATGGGGGCAGGGGGACTTGAACCCCCACAGTGTCGCCACCTGCGGATTTTAAGTCCGCTGCGTCTACCGATTCCGCCATGCCCCCACCGGCGCATCCTAGATTTGGCCCCATCAGCGGCTCCTTCCCATGTCCCTGCCAGGGTTCCTGAGCTCCGTCTGCACCGAGACCCTGCTGGTGGTTGGTCTCTACGCCGCTCTGGCCGGCGCCTACCTGGTGGTGGTGCCCCTGGCGCTCTATTGGTGGATGCACAAGCGCTGGTACGTCATGGGCAAGATCGAGCGCACCTTCATCTACGGCCTGGTGTTCCTCTTCTTCCCGGGCCTGATCCTCTTCGCTCCCTTCCTGAACCTGCGCATGGCGGGACAGGGGGAGACCTCCTCGTGACCCGGGGCCAGGCGCTGCTGCTGGGGCTCGGGGTGTTCGGGCTGGGGGGTCTGGGCTACTGGGGTTTCCAGGCCAGCGGACTGGAGGGATTCTCCGCCGGCATCGCCGCCTCCTTCCTGCTCATGCTGATCGTGCTGGGCTGGACCAGCTCCTATCTGCTGCGGGTGGTGACGGGCCAGATGACCTACATGCAGCAGAGAAGGCACTACCGAGCGGGCTACGAGGCCCACACCGACGACGTGCTGCAGGCGAAGTTCGATTCCCTCGGTCCGGAGGAGCAGGCCCGGCTGCTGGCGGAGGTGGGGCAGCTCCAGGCCGATGCCGAGATGTGATCCAGACCGATCCCACCCCCATCCAGCAGCGCTTCACAGCTCTCCGGCAGCAGGGCCGCTGCGCCCTGATGCCCTTCCTGGTGGCGGGCGACCCTGATCTCACCACCACCAGCGCCACCCTGCTCGCCCTCCAGCAGGGTGGCGCGGACCTGATCGAGCTGGGCATTCCCTACAGCGACCCCCTGGCCGATGGGCCGGTGATCCAGGCCGCCGCCGGCAGGGCCCTGGCCGCCGGCACCACCCCCGGATCGGTGCTGGCGATGCTCTCCGGCCTGCGCGGCACGCTCACCGTTCCGGTGGTGCTGTTCACCTACAGCAATCCCCTGCTCAACCGCGGCATGGAGGACTTCTGCCGCGAGGCCGCCGCCGCCGGTGCCGCCGGTCTGGTGGTGCCTGACCTGCCCCTCGAGGAAGCCGAGAAACTCTCGCCGATCGCCGCCGCCCAGGGGCTCGATCTGGTGCTGCTGGTGGCCCCCACCACGCCAGCGGAACGCATGGCCCGTATCCATGCCGCCAGCCGGGGCTTCACCTATCTGGTGAGCGTGACCGGGGTCACCGGGGTGCGCTCGGCCCTGGAGGCCCGGGTGGGCCCCCTGGTGCACCAGCTCAAGGAGCAGGGGGATCCGCCGGTGGCGGTGGGGTTCGGCATCTCCGGCCCGGAGCAGGCACGGCAGGTGCGGCTCTGGGGGGCGGATGGCGCGATCGTGGGCAGCGCCCTGGTGAAGGTGATGGCCGCGGCCCACGCCGGCGGCAGCGACGTGGCCGCGGCCGCCGGCGCGTTCTGTGCGGAGCTGCGCAGCGGACTGGACCGCTGAGGTGACGGCCTCCGAGGCGATCACCCGGGCCGCAACGAAGCGCCTCGGCGGATCAGCCCGGTGAGACTCTCCCGCTCAGCCCAGGCTCACTCAGCCCAGGCCCGCTCAGCCCAGGGAGGAGATCGGGGAGCCGGAGGCAGCGCCGACGGCGGGAGGGGCGGCCCTGAAGGCAGGGCCGCAGGATCCCATCGAGAGCGTCAGCAGCAGGAGGGAGGAAGCGAGAGGGAGGAGGGAGCGCATGACCCGTGGGCAGCTGCTTCCATGATGACGCCATGACCAGCCGGCCCCTGCCCTTCTCCCCCGCCTGCGAGCGCAACCGGGATCCGATCCTTGCGGAGCTGCGTCGCTGGCTGCCCCCGGGTTCCGAAGCCCAGCCGGTGAGGGTGCTGGAGGTGGGCTCCGGTACGGGTCAGCATGCGGTGCACATGGCCCGCCACCTGGCCTGGCTGCGCTGGCAACCCAGCGAGCTGCCGGCGAACCTCGAGGGGCTGGCCCTGCGGATCGCCGCGGAGGGCCGCCATGGGCTGGCCGAGGGCTCCAGCATCGCTGCCCCTTTGGAACTGGAGGTGAGCCAGCCCCACTGGCCCCGAGGCCCCTGGGACGCTGTTTTCTCCGCCAACACGGCCCACATCATGCCGGCGGCGGCCGTGCCCTTTCTGCTGGTCGGCAGTGCCCGGGTGCTGGCGCCGGGGGGACTGTTGCTGCTCTATGGCCCGTTCCGCTACGGAGAACAGCACACAGCCCCCAGCAACGCCGCCTTCGATGCCCATCTGCGCAGCCTCGATCCGGCCATGGGGGTGCGGGATGCCGAGCTGCTCACGGCCGAGGCCAAGACCATGGGGCTGGAGGCCCTCGAAGATCGGGCGATGCCGGCCAACAACCGCCTGCTGGTCTTCCGCAGAGGGGAACCTGCCGGGCCATGAGCGAAGCCAGCGACCTCTTCGGGGCGGTGGCGGCGGACTACGCCCGCTACCGGCTCACCTACCCGGAGGAGTTCTTCGCGGCGTTCGCGGCGCGTCTGCCCGACAGCGGGGCCACCAGCACGGTGTGGGACTGCGGCTGCGGCAACGGCCAGGCCTCCGTCGCCCTGGCGAAGCGGGTGCAGGCGGTGGTGGCCACCGATGCCAGCGCCGACCAGCTGGCGCTGGCCGTTCCCCATCCCCGGGTGGAGTACCGCTGCGCATCCGCCACCGCCAGCGGCCTGGCCGACGCCAGTGTCGACGGGGTGCTGGTGGCGGCGGCGATCCACTGGTTCGGCGGCGAAGCCTTCAACCGGGAGGTGCGGCGGGTCTGCCGCCCCGGAGCGCCCATGGCCTGGATCGGCTATCTGCCGCCCCTGCTCGCCGACCCCCACCTGCAGAACCTGCTGCACGGCTTCACCGAGCACACCCTTGGCCCCTGGTGGCCGCAGGAGCGGCGCTGGGTGGATGGGTGCTTCGCCGGTCTTCCCTTTCCCGGCCAGGAATGGCCCTTCCCCCAGGGGATCTGGATCGATCGCCGCTGGACCCTCCCGGAGCTGCTCGGCTGCGTGGGCACCTGGTCGGCGGTGCAGCGGTGCCGCAGGAGCGGCCACGATCCCCTGCCGGAGCTGGCGGCCAGCCTGGGGCCGCTCTGGCCCGGCCAGGGCCAGGAAAGACTTCGGGTGCGCTGGCCGTTCATGGGCCGCTGGGGCAGTGTTGAGGAAACGATCCAGCGATCCGATCCATGAAATTCGTTCTCTGGGGCACCTACTGCCCGGATGCCCTCGAGCGCCGCACCCCCTTCCGGGAGGAACATCTGGCCGGTCTTCAGCGGCAGAAGGAGGAGGGCCTGCTGGTCACCCTCGGGCCCACCGAGGGGAGTACCCATGTCTTCGGGATCTACGAAGCGCGCAGCCACGAGGACGTGGAGGCTGCGGTGAAGAACGATGTGTACTGGCGCAACGGCATCTGGACCGCGGTGGAGATCCATCCCTGGATCCAGGCGTTCTGAGCGCCGGGCCGCTCCCCGGTTCCGGCGAGGCGCCGGCAGGAGACGAGATGGGCCGCCATGAAAAGTTGGGCCGCCATGAAAAAAGGAGCGGGCTTTCGGCCCGCTCCGGAATGGCGAAGGAGCGTCGTTCGACCCTCCCTTGCGCCTGGTTCACCAGAGGCCGCGGATGGGAGCGGGCTCGGGCTCGGGCATGGGCATGGGCATGGGCTCGGGAGCGGGCTCAGGCATGGGCTCGGGAGCGGGCTCGACCACCACAACGGCAGGCTTGGCGAAGCGGTAGCGGAAGCCGAGCTTGGCGCCGAAGTCGTTGTAGGAATCGAAGCGAACCCGATTGCCGCTGAAGCCCTCGGCGCCGGAGTAGGTGCCCTCCACGTAGACGTCCCAGTTGTAGGCCAGGGCGTAGCTCAAACCCAGCTTGCCCTGCCATCCGAACAGCCCCTGGCTCTTGCTGTTGGAGCGGAAGCCATCGAAGTTGATGCTGGGGGTGCTGAGGTTGGTGTACCCCACGCCACCACCGATGTAGGGGGTCCAGCGGCCGGGAAGGATATCCCAGTAGAGGCTGGCCATCACGTCGTTCTTGTCGACGATCCCAGAGGTACTGATGTCGAAGCCGGAGGCCGACACATCATTGACGCTGCCACGGGTGTAGCCATAGGTGAGCTCGGCGCGGATGGCACCGAAGTCGTAGCCCAGGCCGCCGTCAACGGAGAAGCCGCCACCGAATTCGAGGGTGCCGTTCTGGTTGGGATCGAGATTGCGGCTGCGGATGTCCATGTCGCTGGGCCAGGCGGCACCAGCACCCACGGTCAGGTACCAGCCGTTCACGGACTCGACCTCGACGACCTCAGCCACCACCGGGTCGACGTAGGTCTGGGCGACCTCAGTCTCGGTGGGGAGGTTGTCGGCGTTGATGACCAGCCCGGAAGCGACAGGGGCAGCCTGCTGGGTCTCGACAGCTTCGGCGGCTTCGGTGGCCGGGCCAGCAAGGACGGGACTGATCAGAAGGGCACTGCCCGCTGTCGCCAGGGTGGCGCCGCGGAACAGCACCTTGAAAATGCTGGAAGTCATGGGGGGAAGGTTCTCACACCAATATCTGTCTAGATACCCGGGGGACGCTTAACCTAACTCAATGGACACTGCGAGCCGTGGCACAGGTAGAAAATGGGAGGAGAAGCCAGTGCTGGCCTGAGATGACTGGTCATCCCTCCGGCCACCCGGTCAGCGCCTGCTGCCATACCCAGTGGCCCACGGCCTCGGCGCCTCCCTCGCCCAGCACCTTCCCGTACCCAGCCATGCTGCCGATGCCCTCGGCAGCGATCACGGCGATCGCCTCCGGGCCGGCGATGCCGTTGCGCTCGAGCGCCTTCAGCTTCAGAGTCCTGCCGCGGCGAATCACGTTGCCGCCATGCACGTGGCACCCCAGACAGTGGTTTTCGAACAGCCGGGCGCCGGGGCCTGCCTGGGGAGCCTCCGTCGCACCCCAGGCAGGTGGGGGCCAGAACAACGCACCGACCAGGGCGAGGCCGAGAACCACCACTGCCAGCACCCGCACCATCCAGCGCATCCGACCGTTCTCCCCTTGCGATTCCAGTCTGAGGGGGGCTGGGCCCGCAGAGCGAGGAACGCCCACGAGCCCGATCCATCAGGGGGAAAGGATCAATCCTCGTCGTCTTCGCTGGAGCCAGCGGGAATCAGTCGGATCTGCTTGCGACCGAGCTTGATTTCGAATTCATCGCCCGGCTTGAGATCGAGCATGGCGGTGTAGGCCTTGCCGATCAGCAGATTGCCGTTGCCCTGCACGGTGGCGACGTAGCTGAGCTTGCGGCCGCCCTTTCCGACCTTGCCGGAGGAACCCAGCTCGACACCCTTGGCCTCCAGCAGGGCCTCGTAGAAGGCGGTGAAATTCAGCCGCTCGCCCCCATCCTTCTTGGTGGAGACATACCCGCAGGCACGAACGATCTCCGACTTGCCGACATCGCCAAGCTCCTTGACCTTGGCCAGCAATTCCGATCCGGTAAGCATGGGTTCGATGGGGAGGGGGTAAAGGTGATTCGACAGGGGCTGGGGCCTCGTGATTCTTCCTCTGGCTGCATCGGTGGGCAGTGAGGATGAACCGACGGTGGAATGGCTGGAGGGGAACCTGTTGACAGTTAAAAGATACACCAGCGTCGACGGCTGCCAACCCCCTGCGCCAAAATCCACCGGGTTCTGAATGTTTCGATGGCTCCCATCCGCCGTCTCCGCCCCGAGGACTTCAGCAAGGTGGTGGAGGTGTATCGCGATGCCGTGATCAGCCAGGCCACGGGCCTCTACAGCCCGGCACAGATCCAGGCCTGGGCAGAGCATGCCGGCCGTGATCATGGTTTCCGGGAAACACTGCAGCGCGGGTATGGTCTTGTCAGTTGCGATCCGCAGGACCTCCGCAGGATCGAGGCTTTTGCCCTCCTCGATCCTGGAGATCGACTTTCCCTGCTCTACTGCCGCGGCAGCGCCGCTCGACAGGGAAGGGCGACAGCCCTGGTGAGGGCCCTGGAGTGCCACGCCCGCAGGTGCGGTTGCCACCGACTGCGCACGGAAGCGAGTCAGCTGTCACGGCCCCTGTTCGAGAAACTGGGCTGGCAGATCGATGGGGAGGAGGTGGTGCCGTTCGCGGGAGTGAGGTTCCGGCGCTGGCGGATGATCAGGGCGCTGGTCTGAGTTGACCCGACCAACCTCCACCATGGCCGAAGCCCAACTGCAGCAATTTCTCGAGAAGGTGCGCCAGCTCAATGCCTTCGTGGCACTCTGCGAAAGCAGGCCCGAACTGCTCCAGGCCCTCAGGGATTGCAGCCATCACGGGGAAGTGGTGACCCTGGCCCGCTCCTGCGGATTCGAGATCGGCAGACGCTGGGGGGAGGAAGGGTCTGCGGCCCCGGGAGACGCGAACCTGCTGGCGGGAGTCTGTCCGCCGCTGGGCACGGAGAACAGCAGCGTTCTGGTGGAAACGCCCCAGTTGCGGCTGGAGCGGATCCATTCCTGCCAGGCGAAGAGTCCGACGGGGTTCTGGTACGACCAGGAGGAGCACGAGTGGGTGACCCTGCTGCAGGGATCAGCCCGGCTTCAATTCGCCGATCCCGGCGAATGGGTGGAACTGAATCGGGGAGACAGTCTGCTGATCACTCCCCACCGCCGTCACCGGGTGGTTGCCACAGATCCTCCTCCTGGTTCCGTATGGCTGGCCCTGTTCTGGCGGGAGGCTGGCGCAGAGTGAGGCTTCTCACGAGCCAGAAGGCGGCGGCCAGGCAGAGCACCGCCACTCCGAGCCCCAGCAGCAGCTGGGGTTTGTTTTCGGCCCCCGGCGGCAGCACGATCACCTTCCTGGCCACCGCCGTGATGGCGGTGAGCAGCACCAGTTCGATCTGCACCACCCGCCGGCGCAGATAGGCGGTGATGTTCTGGAGCACCTCCAGGCCGATGAGCAGATTGAGAAGATCACCGAGCAGGCGGATCAGTTTTTCACCGATCCAGAGGGTGCCCGGGTTGAACAGGCCGAGCACCACCTGCCAGATGAGCTGGAAGGAGGCCGCCAGCATCACAACGAAGAGCACGGCCCCGAGCACCTTGGCGAGCTGCTGCTCGCCGCGATCGATGACCCGCAGGAAGAGGTCGTCGTCGCCCAGTCCCGGCAACCTGGCCATCAGTTACTGAAGGGCTGGTAACTCGGCTTGGCCGGAGTGATCCCCTTGGGATTCACCACCTTGGTGCCGCAGGTCGTCACCTTATTGGCGTCGGTGACGCAATCCACGGGCTCAATCCTGGTTTCGGGCCCTACCTTGCTGCCCCGTTGCAGCCGCCAGGACTCCTGCTGGGCCAGGGCCGGCAGAGCCAGGGCGGGCAGGAGGATCAGGGGCGCCGCCGCCAGCAGAACCTTCGGGGGAAGGGGAAGGGGTGGAAAAGACACGGGATCGGGAAGAGGGAAGGATCGGACCAGGGAAAAGATACGGACGCGGGCGGTCCGTGGGGCCACTGTCAGCCCACTCTGCCGGGCCGTCATCGGCTTTGCCGCCCCCTGCGGATCCGCAGCAGTGGGCTCCCCCCTGATGGGGGAGCTGACGTGAGGCGACGGACCATGCTTGAAAAGCCTGAAGGAGAGACTGCCATCGGTGCCGGGTGTCTCTAGATCTCCGGAAGACATTCGCGGGGTGTCGGGCCATGGACAGAACGACATCCTCGGAATGAGTTTGGCTCGGTTTCTGGAACAGCAGGCTCCGCCCCGGCTGGGAGCGTTTCTCCCGCGCCGTGGAGGAATTCACCCGCTACCTGATCTACCTGCGCATCCAGTGCGGCACCGCCGCCTTCTTCGGCACCCTGCTGGGGGGGATGCTCTGGTATTCCGCCCGACGCCTCTCTGACCTTCGGTACATCCGACCGGACACGCGGCCCGGCGCTTCCGCCGACTCCGTGGTGGTGCGGGCCCGATTCATGCCGAAGGGCGTGGGGATTCCCCGCACCCTGGGCTCGATCGCCATCCTCTAGTACGCCCTCTCGAGCTTCGCGGTCTTCGGCTCCACCCTGCACGCCTTCGGCATCCAGACGAAGATCCCCGTGCTCTCCCAGGTGCTGGCCGGGGCGCTGCTGCTCACCGTCTTCCGCGTGAACGACAACCACTCCGTGCGCCTGCTGGCCGGAGCCCCCGGGCAGGAGCAGCCGGCGGCCACGGCCCTGCCGGATCTGCCCAGCCGTTTCGACCAGTGGATCCGAGAGCCCCGCCGCTGGCAGGAGCTGGAACGGCACGGCTCTGGGCTTGCTCACCCGGAGGTGCCCGGCTTCCATGCCCACACCTTCGCCATCAGCGGCGTCTCTGGGGGCAGTGTGGGCGCCAGTCTCTACGCCCCGGCTCTCGACCCGGGAGGCGACAACCGCTCCATCGTGGCGCGGATCGACCAGGCCTTCGATCACGACCACCTCTCGCCTGTTCTGGCGGCGATGCTGTTCGGTGACAGGACCCAGCGCTTCTATCCCCTGCCCGTGCCGGCCTGGGATCGGGCCCTCGGACTCGAACTCTCCTTCGAAGACAGTGGCGTCACCCGGCTCCCCGGGGCGAGCCGACCCTGGCGCCGATCCCTCTCGCCGATTCCTTCTACGCCGGCCAGGTCCACCGGGCCGGCGATGCCCGCCAGTCTCCCCTGCTGGTGCTCAACTCCACCGAGGTGGACAGCGGCCGACGGTGCCAGACAGCGCCGTCGGCAGGACATCCGCTACAGCACGGCGGCACAGTGCAGCAGCGCGAGCATCGATTCGTGGATGGTGGGTACTACGACAATTCCGGCGCCGTGACGGCGGAGGAGCTCAGAAGCGATCACTCTGGTACAGAACTACAGGCTTCCGGACTCCAAGCGCGAGCGTCAGATCCCCCTGGGCTGGACCCTCTCCTGTCAGGCACGGGCCTACATCAGCTCCCAGCTCGAGCCCTACGCCAGCCACGATCGTGCGCCGGATCCGCGGCCAGATCCACTCCGAGGCCTGAAGACCTCTGCACATCCCGGAACCTCGCCCGAACCTGGCCAGAATCTGGCCAGAACCTGGATGGACGGACTGGATCCCCGGCTGAGGCCAGGGACCGGGGCGAGCGGCAGCGGCAGCGGCAGCGGCAGGGGTCGACCTTCCCGCTGGCTCACTCCGGAACCGCCGGCGCCCCAGCACGTGAAGCCGCCACGAGGGCCGCCAGACGCCGGAACTCGGCCACCGCGGGGCCGGGGATGCGCTCCTGGGTGTCGAAGTCCACCCGGTAGAGACCGAAGCGCAGGCTGTAGCCGTCGGCCCACTCGAAGTTGTCGAGCAGCGACCAGTGGAAATAGCCCTGCACCGGGATGCCCTCCGCCAGGGCGCGGGCCACGGCATGGGCATGGGAGCGCAGATAGGCCGCTCTCCGCTCACCCCCGGCATCGGCCACGCCGTTCTCGGTGATCACGATCGGCAGCCGGTAGCGCCGCCAGACGCTCCGCACCACCTGCAGCAACCCCTCCGGATAGATCTCCACGCCCGCGTCACTGAGGGGTCCCCTGCCCTGGTGGAGCGCCACGCGGCCGGGCAGGCGGGTGGTGAAGCGCACCAGGTTGCGCCGGTAGTAGTTCACGCCCACGTAATCGGCCGAGCCGAGCAGCGCCGCCATGGGGTCCTCCAGGGAGGGGAAACCAGGCAGGTGCAGGCGGATGACACCGCTCTGCACGGCGTCGTAGAAGGCCCAGTTGAAGCCGCGCTCGGTCTGCCGCGCCGCGATCCAGTCGAGCGGATTCCAGCGCCGCAGCGGTTCGAACACCACCAGGTTCACGGCGGCGCCGATGCGGGCATCGGGGCGGACCTCCCGGATGGCACGGGCGGCGAGGGCGTGCCCGGCGAGCAGGCCGGCGAAGGCGCGGATCGCCAGCTGCGGATCCTGTTTCGCCGGTGGCCAGAGACCCAGCACATAGCCATACACCATCTGCACATTGGGCTCGTTGACCGTGCACCACCAGCGCACCCGCTGCCCCAGCCGCCGGACGGCCTCCGCCGCGAAGGCCGCGAACCGCTCGGGAAAGTCGGCCGCCGTGATCCCACCCCGCACGGCCAGCCACCAGGGGAGGGTGAAATGCAGCAGGGTCACCATCGGCTCCACCCCGGCCGCGGCCAGCTGCTCGATCTCCTTGCCGTAGTGATCCCAGGCGGCTTCGTCCCAACGGCCCGGCTCCGGCTCCAGCCGGCTCCACTCGATCGACAGCCGGCAGGCGTTGGCACCCAGTTCCCGGATCAGGCCAACGTCTTCGCTCACGCGGTTCCAGTGGTCCGCCGCCCGGCCGCTGCGGGCTCCCCCGGCGATCGCGCCGGGCTGCTGCTCGAAGCGGGCCCAGTCGTTGGCGGTCGTGCCTCCCTCCACCTGATGGGCCGCCGTCGCCACCCCCCAGAGAAAGCCCGATGGCAGGGGGGTGAGGAAGGGATTCTCGGGAATCGCCCCGAAGCGGGGGGCGGGCCGAAGCAAGCCTGGGAATGCCATGGCCTCGGTAACCAGGGGCGTTGGTCCGGAGGCATCCGGGCGGAGGCATCCGGGCGGAGAAAACGCCGGCATGACGAGCGGTTACAACGTAACCCGTACGACAGAGACACCCTGGCCTGGTGGAGAGAATTCCACATCACAGATCCCTACCCTCTGCAAGTTGTTGCGCGGCTCTGTGCGCAGCGAGAGCGGCAGACTGCGTACCCGCTCCGCGGAGATTTCCCTGCCCCAGGGGATCGAGACCAACTCCGGCAACGACCTGAGCCTTCCCGCTTACTGGGCCGGATTCAGCCTGCTCAGCAACCCCTGGTGAACGGGCCAGGGCAGAAGGGCACGGCCGGCAGACCGCAGAACCGTTGATCGTTCCTGATGCCGGGAACAACCGCCCCCGGGCGCGGGGACGGTCGAAGGGTCGGAGACCCCAGGGCGCATCAGAACGCCGCTGCGGTGATGACCTACCCACCAGTGCCGGCCCTGCACCCATCCCCCCGGAGCTGCAGGCCTTTGTGGCCACGAGCCACGACAGGCCGGTGTTCCTTCCCGGCACGCAGACGGGCACTCCTGATTGCTGCGAAGGTGACCGCGCCTCCCTGACGAAGGAGTCGTTGAGTCCCGCATTCCGGCTCAGCCCACCAAGGTGGGATTGCTTCCAGGGAGCACCGGCCTCACGATCCTGCTGGTGGTGGCTCCGGGCACCGGCTCGGGGCTGGCAGCTCTGGGCGTTCGGAGGCTGGCACTGGTGTGGGCGATCCAGACCGAGGGAGATCACAGCAGGGAGGTGCTGATCGGCCGGCTCTGCTACGGCGGGGTGTGGGTGCTGGCAACCCTGGGCCTGAGGCGGCCCGTCCCTTCAGGATCGGCGATCAGGGTGGCGAGCGATCCCCATGGGGACACGGTGGAGCAGGTTCAGATGGCTGGGGCCTGCTCCTGACGGGCTCCCTGAACGGAGGGTTCACCGAATGCTGGCGGGGTCCCAGGCCTCGGGACCGATCACGAAGAGGATGTCGCCCTCCCGGAGGGTGGTGAGGCCGCGGGGATTGCTGATGATTTCCCCCTCCTTCCGGGTCACCGCCAGCACCGTGACCCCGTGCTCCGCCCTCAGTCCGCAGCCGGCGATGCTGCTTCCCACCAGGGGGGAGAGAGGACCGAGGCGCAGGGTGTGGGTGGCCAGATGGGGCAGCACCACCTTCAGATCCGCGGCCGAGGTGGCCTCGGGGGCCAGGTGGCGGGCCATGCGGCGCCATTCCCCTCGCACATCTCCGATCAGCCGTTTGATGTCCTCGCGAGGCACCAGCATCCGCGCCAGAACCCGGGAGAACACCTCGATCGACACCTCCAGCTCATCGGCGATCACTTCATCGGCACCCAGGGCCAGCAGCGGTTCCACCTCCCGCAGGTAACGACTGCGCACCAGGATGAAGGCATCGGGGCTCAGGCGGCGACTGAGCTCCACCACCCGCCGGGCGGCGGCCGGATCATCGATCACCACCACGATCGCCCTGGCTGTCTCGGCATGAACCAGCCGCAGGATCGGTTCGTTGGTGGCATCGCCGTAATGGATCGGTTCCCCGCTGTTCTGCCCCTCCCGCACCAGGGCGGCGTTCACATCCACCACCGTGTAGGGCACGTCGCAGCGGCGGGCGCAGCGGGCCAGGTTCCGCCCCGTCACCCCGAAGCCCACGATCAGAACCTGCCCTTCCTTAGGACGAGGGGGTTCGGCGGCAGCGGCGCCAGCGGAGCCCAGCTGGCGCGACAGCAGGCGGGTGAGGGGGGTGCGGCCCAGCAGGTCGGCCAGAGGGGGGGCGGCTGCCACCAGCAGGGGAGTGGCCATCATGCTGAGCACCGCAACATCCAGCACCGCCTGGAACACGTTCTGGCTGAGGAGCGAGACGCCCAGGGCCGCCTTGGTGGCGACCAGGGAGAATTCGCCCACCTGTCCCAGGGGAAGGCCGGCCAGCACCGAACTCCGCAGGGGCAGACCCACGACCAGCGCGGCCACCACCGCGATGAGGGGTTTGACGACCACCACCGCCAGGGTGAGCAGGGCGATCCGCACCGGGTGCTCCAGCAGGAACTGGATGTCGAGCAGCATCCCCACCGAAAGGAAGAAGAGGCTCATCAGCACATCGCGGAACGGCAGCATCACGGAAACCGCCTGGTGGGAATACTTCGATTCCGAAAGGATCAACCCCGCCAGAAAGGCCCCCAAGGCCAGGGAAAGCCCCATCGACTGGGTGAGCAGGGCAATCCCCACGCAGAGCATGAACACCGCCAGAAGAAACGCCTCGGAGCTGCGGGTTCGGGTGATGTGCTCGAGCACCCACGGCACCAGCCAGCGGTAGGCGACGTAGGCGAACACCGCCACCACAACAATCTTCCCCAGCAGCCCGGCAACCGCCGCCGGCACGGATGCTCCTCCGACGCCGGCGAGCAGCGGCGCCATCAGCATCACCGGCACCACAATGATGTCCTGGTAGATGAGGATCGAGAGAATCGCCCGCCCATGGGGCGTTTCGATTTCCGCCCGCTCCTGCAGCAGGCGCAGCACGATCGCGGTGCTGGAGAGAGCCGTGACGAAGCCGATGTAGATTCCCTGCTCCAGTTTCATCCCCATCGGCAGAAGGGCGATGGCGATCACGGCGGCTGTGCCGAAGAACTGAAGCGAACCTCCCAGCACGAACTGCCGACGCAGACGCGAGACATCCGCCACGGAGATCTCCAGGCCCACCACGAACAGCAGCAACACCACACCGATCTCCGCCAGGAGCTCGATTTCATGAATGTTGCGAACCAACCCCAGGGCATCGGGCCCCGCCAGCACCCCAGCCAACAGCAATCCGATCGAGGTGGGCGTGCGCAGGCGATGGCAGAGGATCGCCGCCGCCACGGCCAGGCCGAAGATGATGACGATGTCCAACAAAAGAGCCTGCATGGCTCAGCTCCAGAGCAGCAGGGACGACGACCACCTTCTGTTCACGGATCCTGATCATCCCTGCGTTGTACTCAGTCTGGCAGGCTGAACCGCGGAATCCCTCTCAGGTGGCCACCACCATGCCTTCACGCGCGAAGACAGAACGCGGAAACAGTTCCTGGCATCGCTTTTCTGCATCCTTCAGGTAGTCGTCATCATGATCTGGATCATGGTGCGTGACGACCAACTGCTTGACGTTGGCCCTGGTGGCCACTGCAGCGGCCTGCTCGTAACTGCTGTGCCCCCAACCCCTCTTCGAGGCCAGCTCCTCTCCTGAGAATTGCCCGTCGTGGATGAGGATGTCGGCATCGCGGGCCAGCTCAACGATGTTCGCATCGATCGAATCACCATGCTCCACATCCGTTGAAAAGACCACCGAATGCCCAGCTCTTTCATAGCGATAACTATAGGCCCTGCCAGGATGATTGTGCTCCACCGCAGTCACTTTAACCGGAACCCCATCGGGCGGAATGAAGACCTGGCAATTGTTTTCCAGCAGGATAAACTCAAACCTGGCGCCCATGTCATCCAGGGAAACCGGAAAATATGTCTCCTGCATCTGAGCGGCAAAGACATCCTTCAGGCACCTTATTCTTTTGTCTCCCCCCTTCACGAGTAGATTGATTTTGATGTTCTTGTCGTAGGCAGGTGCAAAGAAAGGAAATCCCTGGATGTGATCCCAGTGAAAATGAGAAAAAGCAATGAAGATCTCGGTCTGTCCATTCTGCATCTCAAGAAAATCGTTACCGAGCTGCCTGATGCCCGTGCCGGCATCGATGATTCCGATCCGCCTGCTCTCAGGGGCCATGATCTGAATGCAGGTTGTATTGCCTCCAAATTCAGTGAACCGCGTACCTGAAACAGAAATGGATCCGCGCACCCCATAGAATTTAACCTGCAACATAATAATTGCTCCTCATGAAGAAGGATGAACAGTGAAGTCCGCAGGCAACAGCTACATGGCTCTGGCGATCAGGAATCAGCAGCAGCCTCATCCATTTCACTCCATCGTATCCCCGCCGTCTCCCCCGTTCTGTATCGTGCCGGCCCATCAGAGGGTGTCGCCAGGATCCACCGCCAGAATCCACCGCCAGGATTCGTGGCGGGGCGGCATCTTCCGGAAGCTGGGGACCCACTGACAGCAGGCCATCGTGGCTGGGGCCCATGGTCACCTCGATCCCTCCGCCGTGATCGCTCCGGCTGAAGGCTCTGCCTGAGCACGGTACGGTTGACCCAGCTCCAACCAAGATGGGCGGAGAACACTCTCCCAGCACGGAGAGGAAAGCCTTAGGGTCAAGCCACACAATCCTGAATCTCAGACCATGCTCACCGGATCCGATCTGCTCGCCAAGATCAAGGAGATGGGCGATGCCAGCAAAAGCGACCTGGTGCGCGCCAGTGGATACATTTCCACCACCAAAGACGGCAGCGAGCGGCTGAACTTCACGGCCTTCTATGAGGCTCTGCTGGAGGCCAAGGGGGTGAACCTGGGCCATGGCCATGGCTCCGCCACCGGAAGACGGGGGCGGCAGCCCAGCTACGTCACCAGGGTGCAGTTCAACGGCAACCTGCTGGTGGGCAAGGCCTACACCACCCAGCTGGGCCTGGAGCCGGGCGATGAATTCGAGATCAGGCTGGGCACCAGGCAGATCCGCCTGGTCCCCTTGGGTGGACAGGGAGGACAGGAGTGAGATCCCGGCCCGGCCTCATTCCTCCCGGTGCAGCCCAACCTGCTCGATCCTCTCTGCCAGGGCCAGGCATCGATCCATCTCCTCCCAGAGGAGTTCCCGTCGTTGGGCCGTCACCTCATAGGAGCGATGGTGCAGATCACGCCCCAGGTGGCGGAGTGCATCGCGGATCCGTCGCCAATCCTCCGGGCTGAACTGGGCGGGAGGGGTGGTCATGGCTGGGCTCCGGCTCTCCGGCAGATGATGGAGGATTGCCTTGGTCGGGGCGGCATTCCTGGCCTCTCAGCACGTTCTCGGCCCGATCGAAACAGGCAGGGATGCCGGGACCAGGAGGGTGGGTGCGCTCGAGGGATGTGGGCCTGCTCTCCGGCCTCATCCTCCTGTCGCTCTGGCTGGAAGCGTTGCCGGGAGATCTTCCCTGGCAGGGATTCCGGAGCTGGGCCAGATCATCAGCCCGTGGGTGTTCCCCCGCCCTGCCGTTGCTACCACGGGATGACCTCGACGGTTGGCCCCAACGTCCGATTCCTCCCTGCGCCGGCGCGCCCGGCGCCAGCCCGCTCGGCCCTGGTGGCGGTCCTACCCCGGGGAGTGGCTGCGCTCCGATGGCGTGGCCGGCCTGACGGCGGCCGCGGTGGTGGTGCCCAAGGCGATGGCCTACGCCTCCATCGCCGGCCTGCCCGTGCAGATCGGCCTCTACACCTGCCTGGCACCGATGCTGGTGTACGCCTTCAGCGGCAGCTCACGGGCGCTGAGCGTGAGCAGCACCACCACCCTCGCGATCCTGCTCAGCGCCGAGCTCGCGAGGGTCGCCGGCGGCGGTTCGCCCCAGGATCTGATTGCCGCCTGCGCGACGGTCGCCGGCCTGGTGGGGGGCTTCCTGCTGCTGGCCTGGGGCCTGCGCCTGGGGTTCCTCGCCGATTTCCTCTCCGAATCGGTGCTGGTGGGCTTCAAGGCGGGGATCGGGCTGGTGATCGTGCTCGACCAGCTGCCCAAGCTGTTCGGCCTCTCGATCGGGGAACGGGGCTTCTTCCCCCACCTGCTGGGGGTGCTGCGGCAGCTGCCGCAGTCGTCGATCCCCACGGTGCTGCTCTCGGCGGGCCTGCTCCTGCTGCTGGTGCTGCTGCCCCGGGCCGCGCCGCGGGTGCCGGCGGCACTGGCGGCCGTGGTGGCGGCGGTCGCGCTCTCGGGGCTGCTGGCCCTGGGTGAGCGGGGCATCGCCACGGTGGGGGCCGTGCCCTCCGGCCTGCCGATGCTGCAGCTGCCGCGCACGGAATGGTTCGGCAGCCTCTGGCCCGGAGCCATGGGCATCGCCCTGATGAGCTTCACCGAGAGCATCGCCGCAGCCCGGGCCTTCCAGGGCGAGGGGGAACCCCGTCCTCAGCCCGACCGGGAACTCCTTGCCCTGGGGCTGGCCAACCTGGCGGGGGGGCTCACCTCCTGCCTGCCCGCCGGGGGAGGCACCAGCCAGACGGCGGTCAACCGGCAGGCCGGCGCTCGCACACCGCTGGCCTCCCTGGTGACCGCCGCCGTGGCCCTGGCCGTGATGCTCTTCCTGGCGCCCTGGCTGTCGCTGCTGCCCCAGGCCGCTCTGGCCGCGGTGGTGCTGGTCTATTCGCTCGACCTGATCCGACCCGCCGAATTCCTCGAGATCCGCCAGGTGCGACACAACGAGTTCCGCTGGGCCGTGTTCGCCCTGGCCGGCGTGGTGCTGCTCGGCACGCTCAAGGGCATCCTGGTGGCCGTGGTCATTTCCCTCCTGGCCCTGGCCCAGCAGGAGATGCATCCACCGGTCTACGCGGTGGCCCGCAAACCGGGCAGCGACGTGTTCCGGCCCGTCAGCGGCGAGCATCCCGGCGATCAGATCTGGCCCGGGCTGCTGATGGTGCGGGTGGAAGGGCGGCTCTTCTTCGCCAATGCGCAGGCCGTGAGCCAGGAGATCCGGGGTCTGATCGAGGAAGCGCAGCCGCGGGTGCTGGCGCTCGATGCCAGCGCCCTGATCGATCTGGAGTACTCCGCCCTGAAGATGCTCACGCAGGCGGAGCGCAGGCTGCGCGCCCAGGGCATCGAGCTCTGGCTGGTGGGGCTGAACCCCTCGGTGCTGGAACTGGTGCGCCGGGCCGGACTGGGGCGCAGCCTCGGCAGTGACCGGCTGCTGGCCAACCTGCAGGTGGCAGCGGAGCGGTTTGTGGCCAGCAGCTCGCCGGTCTGATCCCCCCGGGGTGCCTCAGAAGCGGAGCCTTCGCTTCACGGCCTGCGGATCAGGCGCTGGGTCTTGATCCTCAGCTTCAGGCGCAGGCCCGCATGCTCGATGTGATCCACCCCCAGCAGCAGCGGTGGTTCCAGGATCATCGCCTTCCACTCCGGGTCCTGGCGCAGCCCTTCCGCCACCTCCTCGAGGATGCGGCCGGCGAGGGCCAGATCGCTGTCCCAGGCGATGTCGATCGTGAAGTTCACCCGAGCCCAGTCCTTGCTGCGGTTCTCGGTCACCCTGATGGTGCTGTTGGGGATCATGATCAGCTCTCCCTCCCCGCCGCGCAGCTGCGTACTGAGAAGATTCATCCCCTCCACCAGTCCCGCCTGGGGGCCCACGCGCAGGGAGTCGCCGATCGCGAAACGGTCGCCACTGAGAATGAGGATGCCGCTGATCAGATCCTCCAGAAGGCTGCGGGCCAGAAAGCCGATGGCCACGGCCAGCTCACCGGCCCCGGCGAGAACGTTCGGATCGATGCCGAACAGCAGCACGGTGAGATACACGCCCAGCAGGGGTGCAGCCGAGGGTGATGCTCCCCTGGAGCACCCGTGAATTGGTTTCGAGTCGGAGCTGGGGACGCAGGGAGGTGGGATCTGCGATCTGGGCATCGAGGGCCCAGCGGTTGAGGCGTCGCATCACTCCCCAGATGTCGACGCCATTCGCCATGGCGTCGGGACTGGTGAGGGTGACCAGGGTCTGCTGGGGCAGCTTCCGGGCGGGATCGGCAGGCACGTAGAGCACCTGGTTCCTGTTCCTGAGCCCGATCTCGATGGTCGGCGTGCTGGGATGCAGGGGTCTGTTGCTGCGATCCAGCCAGAACGGCAGGTCTTCGCCGGGCGGCGCGGCACTGCCCCGGAGTTCTCTGGCCAGACGACGCCCCAGTTCCTTAGATCCTTCCACGGCCAGGGTCATCCGCTCGATCGAAATCGGGCTGACCATGTGGGGCCAGGGCCGCGGCCGACCGCGAACTTCCTTGTTTCCCCATCGTCGGTGCCGGCTGGCCCTACCCCGTGCCCCTCTCCCCGGCGGCGCTGCGCAGGAGATCGGCCAGACCTTCGGGGTCGGCCACGGCATCGAGACCGGGCCCACCGCTGCCCAGCAACTGGGGATGGCGGCAGAGGCCGTCGAGCAGAACCGCCAGGAACGCATCGCTGTCAGCGGTTGCCGGCAAATGGCCGCTGTGGCCGCCGAGGCACCAGCGCACGGGCCCCTGCTGATCAGAGATCAGTACAGCGGGCCGCTGGGGCAGGGTGAGGTGAATCCGCACCGGATCTGTGTACTGGAAAAACCACTCAGCCTCCTGATCGGTCGTGCGAATCAGGGCTGAGGCCTCCGCCAGGGTGCGGAACCGTCGCAGCACCTCACTGGTCGGGGGTGATCCTGGGGCCAGGCCCCAGTTCTGCGGTTGCCAGCGGACATCCAGTGCGATCGCAACCTTCAGGGAAGCGGCCCGTTCAAGAAGCATGCGCAGGGCCACAGCCTGATCGTTTTCGGCCAGAGCGTTGCTGCCCACCAGCAACCAGGAGGCCCGGCTGCACTCCGGCGTCAGCAGTTCTGTGATGCCGGCCGGCGTGTGCTCCCCGGCCCTTTCACGCAGGGCCGTGGTGAGGTCGAGAACGGTGCTGGTGTTGGTATCGCTGGGAAGGGTCATGGTCATGAAGGCATGGGTTCGATCGGCATTGGGCGGTATCCGGCTCCCTCATGTGTTGCGCTGAACCAGGGAGTGGAACTGATCGGCCAGCTTCTGGAAAGCCGTATCGGTCTGCCTGAGCAGACCATCAAAGTTGTCGTGGGTGGCTTGCCGCAGTTCTCTCAGTTGTTCGATGCCCTGATCGCGGGCCTGCACCATTGCGTCCAGACGCTTCAGGGCCTCCGCACGGGCATCCTCGGCGAAGCCCTTCAGGTTGTCGCGAAACTGCTCGATCTGGCGGTTCCAGGCCTCGATCTCGGCCTGTCGCTTGTCCAGAAGGGCCTGCCTGAGACGTTCATCTGTCGCGGAACGGTCTTCACCCTTCACAGGGTTCATCGGTTGATCAATGGTGTTGGTTGCTGTCATGGTGTTCTCTCCTTGTTGATGTCAACAGACGCCCAGCCTGGGATGAATGGCCTCCCTGCGGGGCTCACAACGCTGTGGGATCTCCGCTGCAATTCAGGCGCTGATGCAGATCCGCAAACCTGAACTCTCACACCATCGCGAGATGGCAGGCAGAGGGAATATCAACCTGAGATCCGGTGGACAGGCCTCGCCGTGCCTCACATGAACTCAGGCATGCCAGCGATGAGTGACTGGCGTCCGTTGTTTCGACCATACCATAAACGTCGTTTCCCGCAACGTCGATCGCGACTCGATATCGTTCCCATCAATCATTCAATTGTCGCAGATCGACTGCTGCACAGAGGATCTGAGCTGCTTGAACATTCAGCATAAGCAAAGCTCATGATCCTGTTTCGCCTGGAGGGCGGATGGCGTGCTGCATAGGCTGTGGACCCATCTGGCGGTGCTTCCGGGCGCCGCAGATCCTCGATGCCACCCCATCCCTTCACCCCGGGTCTGCGGGAGCGCCTGGCTTTCGCGCTCAACCGCCTGCGGGAGAAGCTCTGGGTGCGGCCGCTGCTGCTCTGTGTGATCTCGCTGATCGGAGTCGGACTGGCCCATCTCGCCGATCAGTTCCTGCCCGCCGCCCGCCTCCCCGATGTCTCGGTCGACACGCTCGAGACCCTGCTGCGGATCATCACCTCGAGCATGCTGGTGATCGCGGTCTTTGCCGCCGGTTCGATGCTCTCTGCCTACGACTCCGCCGGCACCGTCGCCACGCCCCGCGCCTTCGCCCTGGTGGTGGCCGACGACATCTCCCAGTACGCCCTTTCCACCTTCATCGGGGCGTTCATCTTCGGGATCGTGGCGCTGATCGCCCTGATCAACGGGGTCTACGGCCGCAGCGGCCGCCTGGCCCTGTTTCTTCTCACCGTGGGGGTATTCGCGGTGGTGGTCCTCAGCTTCGTCACCTGGGTCGACCGCATCGCCCGACTGGGCCGGGTGACCAACACCATCTCCAGGGTGGAGAAGGCGACCGTCCGTGCCCTGCTGGAGCGGAGCTGGCAGCCCACTCTTCGCACTCAGACCCCAGCCTCCCCGGTCGTCACCGTTTCGCCCACCGCCCCCTCTGACCGGGGTGTGCTGATCCGTGTTCAGGAGGTGGGCTATCTGCAGAGGATCGATCTGGCCGAGCTGCAGCAGGCAGCTGAATCTCTTGATCTCGAGATGACGATCGAAACCCTCCCCGGCGCGTTCGTCAGCCCCCAGCGGCCATTGGCGCGTGCGATCAGCCCGCAGCAGCTGGAGGCGGGCACCAGCGAGCGCCTGGCGGCGGCGTTTCGAATCGGCAGTCGACGCACATTCGACGACGACCCCCGGTTCGGATTGGTGGTGCTCTCGGAAATCGCCAGCAGGGCCCTCTCCCCGGCCGTGAATGACCCCGGGACCGCGATTCACATCATCGGCTCGTTCGTGCGTCTGTTCTC
Organism: uncultured cyanobacterium; assembly: GCA_963847745.1. GTDB lineage: Bacteria > Cyanobacteriota > Cyanobacteriia > PCC-6307 > Cyanobiaceae > Cyanobium. The sequence continues at coordinate 33,798 of CAWKAW010000002.1, forward strand.
CCAGTGGGCCGCAGCCAGCCAACAGCCCCGGGAAGACCCTCACAAACCCAGGCGATTCGACCGACTCCGGATACCCGAGCTGGCCCTGGAGGATCTGTTCGACGATGCCTTCCAGGCGATCGGCCGCGACGGCGCCCACTGTCTGGAGGTGGGGCTGTGGCTGCAGAAGGGACTCTCCCTGATCAGCCTGCTGCCGGTACCCGGCATCCGTGAGGTGGCCAGGGCCCAGGCCCTGCTTGCGCTTCACCACGGCGAGCAGGCCCTGCGGCTGTCCCAGGACGTGGAGCGGCTGCGGCAGGCCGCCGGTTGGGTCCTCCAGCCACCGCCGTCGGGCGACGATCAGCCCTCGTAGCGGGTGGGCAACCAGGCGTAGTCGTGGTCGCGGTCGCGGTCGCGGTAGAGAATCACTGTTCCATTCCCGTGGGTTCGAGCACGCCCAGAACGACTGAGCCTGCCGGTGCCCTCCATCGATCGATGGGCTTTCGGTGGTCGGCCGCGGCTTCACGGCCATCACCAGCCAGTCGCCACGCTTGACCCGAAGGAGCCCGAGGCGGGAGGCCTGGCGCAAGGGCTCCCCGGCGCACTCGCTCAGCAATGGGCCGATCAGCGGATCAGAAGGTGCAGCAGGATGGCGAGCAGCAGGCCCAGCAGCAGGGCACGCAGCCAGAGCCACCCCCGGGTGGGGCGCTGCTGGAGCTTCTTCAGCTGGCGATCGATCCTGCCCAGAGCCACCGTTGCCCGGGCAGCCTCCTGGCTGTTGCCCACCCGGCGGCAGGAATCCCGCAGCAGAGCGGTTTCCCTGCGGAGCTCCAGCAGTTCATCCAGCAGGGCCTCGGGGGCGCGGGAGGTCACGGCTTCCCCCTGGGCAGCCACCGCTCCAGCTCGGCCTCCATCGGCCTGGGATCCCGCCGGTGGTCAGCAGGTCTGGGGATCGAAGGATCAGGTTGCATCAGCCCCCCTCGTTCCCCTCAGCGGAGGGAGCAGGCAGCGGCAGGGTGGGATGGCGCATCGGGCCTGGATCGGGACATCCGCTGGAAATATTGGAGCACAGACAACGGCCTGCCGGACGCTCTGCTGATCGGGGTACCAACAGATCTTCGTGGCGATAGCCGCAGCCTGCGGAGCTGCGCCGCAGGCTCGGCTGCCGGCACAGGATGGAGACTAGATTGGCTGATCAACTCCTGCCTTCACGCTTCAGCAGCGAGGCTTCCCAAAGGATGGGACCATGAAGAGATCGATCGGATCGCTGTTGACGGTTCTGATCGTATCCGGGAGTGCATCAGCCGATCAGGTTGATCCCTCCGTTGCTGTTGATGTTGTCTTGAAGACAACTCAGAGCTGGAACGGGGAAAAGCTGCCTGCCTACCCTTCAGGTCAGCCTGAAGTGACCCTACTGAATATAACCATCCCTGCCGGCACCAAGCTGCCGCTTCATCAACATCCTGTCCTCAACGCAGGTATCCTGAGGAAAGGTGAGCTGACTGTAACCACTCAATCCGGCGAGAAATTGCTGATGAAAGCAGGTGACCCGATCGCCGGCAACAAGGTCTTTTCGGCTGAGCGATGCCATCGAGGAGCGACGCAGCCAGGAGACCCTTCCTCTGCCTTCTCAGCAGGCGGACGCGAGTGCCTCCCTTTGCCGTACGGCCCGGCGGCGCAGGCAGGTGGAGCTGCAGGCGGTCGGAATGAACCGCCACCAGTCAGAACAGAACCCCAGGCCCCTGGATCTGGGGTCTGGGGTTGTTTGAGTCTGGGCGAACGACTCAGAAGCAGAAGGGCAGAAACTGCGTGCGGCAGGCGGCGTAGCCATCCACCAGAGGACCGAGGCCGATCTGGTGAGCGATGCCGAAGCCGGTGAGGGCTTCTGTGGCGATGCCGATCAGGATGCCGAGCATGGCGGCACGGCCATTGAACAGTTCAACGCGCTTGAGCTGATCCATGTGGATCCGCTCAGCGTCACGGTTCTGGAACCACTTCTCGTTGGCGGGCGTGTTGGTCATGGGTAGGGCGATGGAGGGGAAGAGGGTGAGGCGTCAGACAGCAGGGCGGGGACAGGAGCCCTTATCGGAAGCCGCTCGGGGAGAGGTCGCTGGGACGGCTGAGTACGAAGCCCACCATCCCGGTGAGCAGGACGACGAGGGCGATGACGCCGGTGATGGCTGCGGTGTAGTCGGTGCTCATGACGCTCAGCCCAGTCCGATCTGGGAGAGGATGCTCTGGCCGGTGAGCAGCTCGGTGGCAAGGCCGATCACGAAGCCGAGCATGGCCAGGCGACCGTTCCAGGTTTCAGCGAAGGCGACGAAACCGAAGCGGGCAGAGGAATCAGTCATGGACGTTGCGTTGTGTTACGAGAAGTGTAACAGATTGTGAACTGCAGCGGCGCAGGCCTGCGCAATCGACGGAACCCCCGACCCGGGCCGTGGGAGACCACCCGGCAACCAGCCCGGATCACGGGGGTGGACTCGACTTAGCCGCAAGAGGACTGAGCTGCTCACGAAAGGGAGCGGTGCCCTGCAGGTGAACCTTCATGACGCCAAGACCCACCTCTCCCGCTACCTGGCCCAGGCCCTCGAAGGGGAAGAGGTGGTGATTGCCAAGGCCGGGCGGCCGCTGGTGCGGCGGGTGCCGGTGCACACCAGCTCGGACGTTCGGCAAGGTGGGTTCCTGCGGGGGGCTGTCGTGGCCCGTGCTGATCTGAAGGCCGACTTCGCCAGCGCGATCGACCACCTGTTCGGCTGATCCGCCAGAGCCGTGTCGCGACCCGAACCCCAGCCGCTGGTGCTCAGCGTGGTGAGCCTGTGGGAAGTCTCCGCCTGCTCAGCGCTGATCGCAGCCTGGTGGCCTACGGAGAGCCTGTGGAAGCCGTGGGCTGATCCACAGATTCAGCTGCCGCCCCCAGCCTCGGAATCGGCCCGGATTTCCTCCAGCAGCAGATCGAGCTGCCCCAGGGAATCCTGCAGGCCACCCACTCCTGCCGGGGCCTGATCGGGGTCCAGGCCCCGGTCCTCCCCCTGCCAGAGCTCCTCGATGCCGCACAGCCGTTCGGCCAGTCCGCAGAGGCCCTCCCGGGCATGGATGCCATCCAGCGCCTCGATCAGCACGGGCATGCGAATCGAAGGGGCGCGCAGGGCCCGCTTCAGATCCGACTGGGTGCGGCCGGCGTGCCGTAACCAGTCCTTGAGGAACACCTGGAGATCCTCGATCTGGTGAGCACTGAAGGAGGAACGGACAGACGGCATCGGGCGGACGGCACCTAGCGGGAGGGTGGAAACCACTCATCCAGTCTGCGCTGGGCCCGCTGGCGGATGGCGGGGGTGAGGTGGCGGGAGCAGAGACCCAGCAGGGCCGTGAGCGCCACCATGTCATCTCCGAAGCCCGCAGCGGGGATGAAATCTGGAATCAGATCCACCGGCAGCAGCAGGTAGGTGAGGGCCGCCAGCACGGTGAGCCTCGCCTGGTGGGGAGTGCCGCCATCGAGCAGCAGTTCGAAGCATTGCAGAGCCGGCCGGGCGACGGTGCGGCCGGCCCGGCGCAGCAGTCTGGCCAGCAGCGACTCGTCGACGACGGTGCCTTCCAGCACCTCGACGTTGACGGTGGTGTGGGCTTCGGGGCCCGCGGCCGAGGCAGCGGCGGCCATGGCGATCTCCGGGGAAGGGATGGAGGACGCGACCATTCTGGAAGCAGATCCTGGGATCGGCCGGGGCGGGTGACCCTACGGATCTGTCGTGCGGGCCGCCCTCACTCCTCCACCATGCCGCTGTCGACACCGGCCTTGCGCAGCTTGCGCAGAGCTCTCTGCACCACCTGGCGGCAATATTCCCGGCTGCAGGAAAGCTGGCGGGCCACCTCGGCCAGGGTGCGCCATTCATTGCTGCCGTCGAGCCCGAAGCGCAGCATCACCACCCTGCGTTCCTTGGGGGTGAGGTTCGCCTGGTCGAGCAGGGTCCACACCGAGGCGGTGCGTTCCGCCTGCTCGGCCCGCTCCATCGGGGCCGGTTCCTGGCTGGGAAGAACGTCCACCAGCTCGGAGGGGTCGGCCTTCGATCGCACCGCCCCCTGCAGGCTCACGGTGACGCTGCGCAATTCGCAGGCGAGCAGTTCCTCCACGTCCCCCAGGGGCAGGGCGAGGGCCCGGGCCAGTTCCTTCGGGGCAGGGGACTGGCCATGGGCCTGCAGATGGCGTGCCTTGGCGGCCCGCAGCCGGGTGAGCTTTTCATTCACGTTCACCGGGATCCGGATCGTGCGGCTCTGGGTGGAGAGGGCCCGGTTGAGCCCCTGGCGGATCCACCAGTAGGCATAAGTACTGAATCGATGGCCACGGGTGGGATCGAACTTCTCCACCGCCCGGGTGAGGCCGATGGTGCCCTCCTGGATCAGATCGAGGAGATCCAGCCCCTTGCCCTGATAGCGCTTGGCCAGATTCACCACCAGCCGCAGATTGGCCGTGATCATCTGGTGTTTCGCCCGTTCTCCGCAACGGAGGGTGCGCCGTTCCCGATCGTCGTAGTCACAGGCAGGGCCCTCTCCACCCGCCAGATGACACCTTTCCTGCAGGGCGACCATGGCCTGCACCTTGCGGCCGAGGGTGAGTTCCTGCTCGGGGGAGAGCAGTTGATGGCGGCCGATCTCGCCCAGGAAGGCACTCAGGGAACTCGCCATGGTTGGGCTGCGGCACTGAATTGAACCTAGGGTTGATATCGGGTAAGCGGGAAACCCACAGAAAGGCTTCACGGTTTGTCTTTAGCGATTGGTTCCAGATGAACGATCGCGCCTGAAAAGTGTGCTCAGTCCCCCATTTCCCGGTTGCTGCGCCACCGGAAGCGGTGGCTACGGTCCAGCGGCCGCACCCCTGCGCCCGGACCCTCCACCCAGACCTGCGATGGCCGATCTCGTCCCATTCCCGACCGGAGTGATCCCGGAGGCCCTGGTGGCCTACGTCCATCACCTCAGCTTCATGGTCTGCTTCGCCGCCCTTGCCCTTCAGCGGAAGCTGATCCGCAGCGAACCCGGACGGGGGGACTCCCTCCTGATCGTGATCACCGACGTGGTGTACGGCCTCTCCGCCCTCACCCTGACGCTGAGCGGCATCCTGCGGGTGCTCCACTACGGCAGGGGTACCAGCTTCTACACCGAGAATCCCCTCTTCTGGCTGAAGGTGGCCACCTTCGTGGCGGTGGGCGTTCTCTCCCTCTATCCCACCGTCACCTTCCTGCGCAGCTGGGCGGGTCCCCTGCGCAGGGGAGAGCTGCCCCAGCCGAGCGAAGCCCTCGTGGCCCGACTGCGGCTGATTCTCAACCTGGAGCTGGCGGGCTTCGCGGCCCTTCCCCTGCTGGCCGCCCTGATGGCCCGTGGGGTGGGCCTGGCCCCCTGATGGGAGCGGGCCTGGCGCTGCTGCTGGCAGGCGGGCTGCTGCTGCCGCCGGTGCTGCCGGTGCCGGCCGCCGGCCTCGAGGCCGGCTGTGGGCCGGCGGCGGAACGGCGGCCGGCTCCGGAGCCGACCAGCCTGCGGGTTCCGGGCGGGGCGGGAGCAGCGGCGAGCACTCCCGCCGGGAGCGACACCTATGCCCACCGCCTGGCCAGCACCCCCCTGGGCTGGCCGCGCCTGGATCAATGGTGTGTCTGGCTGGAGCCGGCCGTGGAGCGGGGCCCCTCGGCTCCCTGGGATCGGCGCTGGGTGGAGGCGGTGGAGGCGGCCCTGGAGCGCTGGGGCGCGCTGGTGCCGATCCGCAGGGTGGCGGATCCGGAGGCGGCCCAGGTGCGGATCCGGCGGCGGCGCCCACCCCTGCGGCAGGACGGGCAGGGCCGCACCCGGGCCAGCCACGGCCGGGCGATGCTGCAGCTGCAGGCCGTGCAACGGGGCGGAATCTGGCGGCTCGAGCCGGTGGTGGAGGTGCTGCTCAGCCCCGGCCAGAGAGCCCTGGCCCTGGAGGCCACGGCCCTGCACGAACTGGGCCACGCCTTCGGCCTGTGGGGCCACAGCAGCGATCCGGCCGATGCCATGGCCGCCGTGCCGGGCGCCGATCCGGTCACGGAACTCAGCCCGCGGGATCGGGCCACGCTGCGATGGCTCTACCGGCAGCCCACCCCGTTCGGCCGGCCGATCCCGGAGCCGGAACGCCCCTGAGGGCGATGAGGAGGCGCCCTGCCCTGCATGCGGACATTCGTGCTGCCTACGATCGGAGGCTGCTGGCAGCGGATCGATGGGGCGGATCGCCGTGACGGGGGCCTCCGGCAAGACCGGCTGGCGGGTGGTGCAGGAAGCGCTGCGGCGCGGCTGGGGGGTGAGGGCGATCCTGCGGCCGAACTCCGAGGTTCCCGATGGCCTGGAGGGGGCGGAGACGGTGCGGCTGGAGCTGGGCGATCGAGCCGCCCTGGAGCAGGCTCTGCAGGGCTGCGACGCCCTGGTGATCGCCACGGGGGCACGGCCTTCGGTGGATCTGCTGGGCCCGCTCAAGGTGGATGCCCTGGCGATGCGCCCCCAGATCGAGGCCTGCAAGGCGGCCGGCGTGAAGCGGGTGGTGCTGGTGAGCTCGCTCTGCAGCGGCCGGCTGCTGCACCCCCTCAACCTCTTCGGCCTGATCCTGATCTGGAAGGGGGTGGGCGAGCGCTGGCTGGCTCAGAGCGGTCTGGACTGGACCGTGGTGCGCCCCGGCGGTCTGAAGGAAACGGAGGAGGGGATCGAGAACCAGGGAATCGTGTTCAGCGGCCCGAACGAGCAGGAAAGCAGCAGCATTCCGCGGCGGCTGGTGGCACGGGTGTGTCTGGATGCGATCGAAACGCCGGCCGCGATCGGCCGGATCATCGAGATCACCAGCAGCGACCGGCAGGAACCCCAGAGCCTGCAGGGCTGGCTGGCCGCCTCAGGCTGAGAGCGGCGGCTGCAGGGCCGTGAACAGGTTGTCGATCAGCCGGCGCCAGCTGGGGGTGGCGAGCGGCAGCCAGCGGCCGGCCTCGGAGCGGATGCGCTCGACGCCACCGGCCCCGAGGGCGGAGTGCACGAAGCCTGCGTCGTCCCGGAGCCAGGTGTCGAGATCGGCGGCGGCCAGTTCCACGTGGAACTGCAGGCCGTAGGCGCGGGATCCGAGGCGGAAGAACTGCTCCGGGCAGGGCAGGGTGGAGGCGAGCAGGGTGGCGCCGGGGGGCAGCTGGATGCGATCCCCGTGCCAGTGCAGCACCACCTCGCTGGGGGCAAGGCCGCGGAGCACCGGTTCCTGGCTGGGGCTTCGGGTGAAGTGCAGCGCCCCGAAGCCCACTTCCCGGTGGGGCACGGGAGGATCACCCACCTGCAGGGGAGCGGCGCCGCCGCCGCCGGCAAGGGCGAGCAGCTGGGCACCGAGGCAGATGCCGATCACGGGAAGATCGAGGGCGAGGCGCCGGCGCAGCAGGTCCACGGTGGGTGCCAGCCAGGGGAAGGCGGGATCGGCGAGATCGGCCACCCCCATGGGGCCGCCGAGCACCACCTGGATCTGATCGGCGCGGGAGGGATCGGGCAGGGGATCGCCGGCGAAGGCGCGGCAGAGCCGGAGGGGCCAGCCCCGCTCGGCGGCGGCAGCGGCGAGGAGGCCGGGGCTCTCCCGCTCCAGGTGCTGGATCACCACCACTTCGCAGGACGATGGCGCCATGGCTCAGGAGCGACGGTCACCGGTTTCCCGGCGCCGGTCACGGCGATGGTCCCAGGGGCGGGTGATGCCACCCGGCTCCTGCCAGATCCCATGGCGGTGGCGGGAGGCGCGGAACTCGGCGGCGCGGAATTCCCGTTCGTCGCACTGATGCACGTGCCGGGGATAGACGAACGCCTGGCCATCCTCCACCAGGGCAAGGTTGTAGTTGATGTCGCCGATCACCTCGGCCACGAGGCGGCCGTGGCGGTCGGTGTCGTGCTGAAGCAGCCGCACCGGAGTGCCGGGAGGGAGCCGGGTGCGGAGGTAGGCGCGACTGGCGGCGCCATGGGGCGCCTGGTCGAGTTCGGGGGCGTCGATGCAGGCCAGGCGAACGGTGCGCCGCTGGCCGTGGAGCCGAACCCAGAGGGAATCACCGTCGCGCACCGAGAGCACGGTGGCCGGAAGACCGGGCAGCTCCCGGGCCTGGGCACAGCTGGAGAGCGTCAGGAGCAGCCCCAGGGCAGCGGAAACGAGCAGAGCCGGCGACAGGGGAGTGGAGCGCATCCGCACGGCTCACACCACCCGGCAGCAGAACGAGGGTGAACCCTACCGGCTGATCTCCTGCCTGCCGCTCACGGCCGGGTGGCATCACAGGATCTGGCTGGCGGCCAGCATCTGCTCGGAGAGTTCCGCCTCTGCCCACACCACTCCGTCGAGGAAACGAAACTGCTCGATGCGATAGGGATCACCGAGGAAGTGGTTCTTCACGGTGATCTGGTCAGCGATTCCATAGCCGATCACCAGGTCGGAACCAGCCCGTTGCAGAGTCTGCACCTCTGTGCTGGCGACATCCAGAAAACGCACCTCGTCGACATTGCCGGGGGTGGGGTCGTATTCCGTCAGGACATCCTTGCCGGCACCACTTGAGACAACATAGACATCACTGCCATAGGCCCCCACCAGCATGTCATCGCCTGGCCCGCCGATGAGAATGTCTGCGCCGGCATAGCCGTAGAGGGTGTCATTGCCGGCCAGGCCATCGATCCACTCGGCAGCAGCGCTTCCAATGAGTGCCTCATCGATGTCGCCACCGAGCACCACGGAGTCGATGGAGGTCATGGCGAGCAGCTGGACTCCGAAGAGGCCCGCTTCCGTGCCCGAGCGCTCCAGCAGGGCCTGCCGAAGAGAGGGATCATCCGCCGCGAGCCTGTCGAGGATATCGCCCAGCCTCGTGATGGTTTCCACATCCGGATTCACGGAAAACAGGTCGCGCAGGTCGGCAGTCAGATGGTCAACGTTCACATTGTGAAGAAGGGCCTCCAGATCGCGTCCGCTCGAAGAGGCACGCAGCAGCGGCAGAACCTCCGTCTGAGCCAGGAGCTGATTCTCCAGCTCCAGGCTGAGCTGATCGAAGGCCTCCTCGATCAGCACATAGGCGCGGTGACCAGGCTCCGTGACCGCCCATCCGGAGCGGAAGTCCCTGCCGAGGAATCGCTCCAGGGCAGCGAGCCGGCGCCGGGGCAACGGATCGTCCGGCGCATTGGGATCCTCCAGGTTCTGCACACCCGTCCACTGGAGGATGAAGGCTTCCATCCGTCCGGCACGCTCCTGGGGAGCGGCAGCCAACCACTGCTGGAGTGATTCCATCAGTTGACCGGATGCATCCAGGGCCATCGCCTGATGCAGGCTGGGCACGTTGCCGAATCCGGGAAGATCGGGCAATCGAGAGATCTCGACACTCACGGGGAGGGGAGCCGACTGCCGGGTGCGCGCCAGATCGACCTCGAACCACACGTCATGCATCAGATGGGAAGTTCCATCGGAGGCAAGATAGGTACCCAGTTGACGGTGCATGTTCCCCGCCTCGTCTGCATTGAAGCCGTAGGTGTAGGCAAGGTTCAAGGCAGAGACGCCTGCCACCTGCAGCTCCAGCAACTCTCCGGCCTCTACCGAGGCATTGCTGTTGGCATCCTTCCAGAGGCGCAATTCTGACCAGACACTATCCAGGGGCGTGATCCTGGAATCGAAATTGCTGTCCAGCTGCCGAAGGGCTTCGAAACCATTCCAGGCTGGTTTGCCACTGGCCAGCAGCGTTTGATTACCGAAGAGTTCAGCTCCGGTCTCAATGCGCCCATTGCCGTCGAGATCCCTCACCAGGAGAGCATCTCCCGGGGCCACCCAGCCCGTGCGCTCGGCGAAACCATTGCCATCATGATCGAAGTAGGCCTCGGAAGAGGAAACGGAGAGAGTGGAGATGCCATCTCCGTCGAGGTCAAGAATCAGCGGAGAAACCGTGATTTCCGCCATGTAGAATGTATCTTTGAGATCATCGATAAATCCATCGGTCCATGCCGTCAGCTGGGCGAACAGTTGGCGCAGAAGATCATCACCATAGGTTGCGCCAGCAGCGCTGGCGGAGATCGTGAGACCGGCAGCCAGGAGTGCCCCGAGGGGACCGGCGGCCAGCAAGGGAGCTGTGGCGATGGCCGCAAGACGTCCGGCCACGATGGCGCTGGCATTTTCCAGCGCCCAGTCCACGAGAATGGTCTGGGCTCTCTCCCTGTCACCGGCATCCAGGGCAGCCTTGGCCTCGAGGGCGGCAGCGCCAAGGGAAAGGATATCGATCGCGGTGCCGATCAGATCGAGGCTGCGGAACAGGCGCGAAACATCATCGAGGTGAGCATGCTTCGGCTGTTTTCCTGGTTCTTCCGGCAGGTTCTGCGAAAGATTTTCATGGATCGTCTGCAGTTCCTTGATGCCTTCGGAATGGGTGAGGAGGCGATCCTGGGGCACAAGATCCGCCATGGATCTTGTGATCAGATCCCCATCCACCGCCTTGCCGGTCACGGCATCTGTATCCGCGAAGAAGGCAGTCGTATCGAGGCGATACGAACCATTGAAATCAATGGGTTGGCCCTGGGCATCGACCACGATCTTCAGCTGACTCGAGCGAACCTCCGACTGGGCTTTGATCGCTTCGAAAGCCTGCTGAGCAGAAAGTGCAGAGAGCTGCTGATGGGGAATACCATCCACGCTGGTGATCTTCTTGTTCGCCAGCAGATGGGCCACTTCCGTCTGCGCAAAGACTCGGCCCGGGTCTGCACCTCCGGTAAGCGTGACGACTTCTCCCTTCGTTGCATCCACAAACTTGGCAGAAACAATATCCCAAGCCCCATTGGGAATGCGCGTCGTGCCATCGTAGTCCCCATACAGGAAGCGGTTGGACTGGCTTCCTCTTATTAGGATCATCACCAAAGATCCTCCGCAATGCATCATATAACGGCTTATTTCGATTCACGCTGTCCGCATTGACATCGAGAAATCTTGCAGCATCTGTTGCATTAATCCTCGAATATCATCGCCAGCAGCAAGCATGGCTTGCACCAATTCTCTCGAACTCACCTCAGAGAAAGATCACCAGGCACCTTACCTGCAGACCCGCTATAGAGAACTGTCAGACTACCCTTAGAGTGCACGTCTAGCTTGCGGATAAGCATGCAGCTCTTGCTGTGTCGAGATACCTGCAAGTCGATCGTTTGCTTGCTTTAAAGTGAGTGCCACGATTATTCAGGCAAAGTGGAGCAGATACGCGCTATAGATTTCAAGGCTAATTATGATACAGCAGCTTATATATACGTCATTCTCCGAATAGACGAAAGCCTCCCGAAACAGATGACAAGGCAGCATGGCGGCATGCAAGTAATGCAATCATCGACAATGTCTATACTCGAATGGCAATTAGCAAAGAAACTCTAGCCTTCTGACTAGGCGACTCTCGCGAAAGCAGATGTCTTCCAATCTAGGCCAAAGTCTATGGTTAAAAACCAAAAGAAACTATCTCTGACTGGGGTGTATTTGTTTTCTCCTCCATCTTCGCCCATAAACGATCAAGGCTTCTTTCAGAATATCAATTAATCTGATCGATCTTTCAAGCCCAGAAAGTCAGCGGGCTCATACTCGATAATCTTTTCCCACTCGATTAGATACGGCGACTCCGAAAACTTGATAGAACCGTCTCCCGGATGACACCAGTGATCTTATAGCTGCTTATCCAGATAAAAACAGATGGAATATCCAACTATATCCTCACCAAAGGCTGGATTTCCTCCTTTTCCGCCCCAGAGATACATGTCACGGTCGGCATCTCTCGTCCAGTATCTTCCGCTTCCCTTCTTGAAGGGGAGCCCATATTTGTCAATGTCGGCATCGGAGACGACTTCATTAACGAAGGCCATGGGTCTGAAGCAGGGTTCCAAGGGAAAGAGGGGGCACAGGAGGAATCTTCTGGCCTGAAGGATCGGATCGAAGCCCTGGAAACTGAACGAGGTGGCTGAGCCTAGGTCAGGGGGAAGCAAACGCTGGGGGTGGGTCATGGAAACAAGCAGAGCAGGGATTGAAGATGCATTGCCTGCGATCGTTCATCCATGATTCCCAGGGGCGGTCAGCAGCTCCTCCGCTTTGTGGGGAGCCAGAGGAGAGCCGCGCGGCGGATCATCCGTTCTCCCCGAGAAATTCCCTGATCGCCTCGCAACAGGTCTCCACCTCCTCCACCACCGCCACCCCGGGCTGCAGGCTCCGGAAGAAGGCCGTCCACACCGGGGGCACCGCGAGCAGGATCAGGGGCTTGCCGGCCTTGATCGCATGGCAGGCCTCCGAGGCCGTGCCCGCTCCGCCGCCGCCGCACACCACCACCACATCGGCGCTCAGCACGTTGATCACGTTGCGGGCCTGGCCCAGCCCCGTGAACAGCGCCACGTCGAGGTCGGCCGTTGCGGGACCATCTGCGGCATCGGCTTCGGCGGCCTGGGGCAGCACGCCGATCACCAGATGGCCCGGCCGGCTCCTGGCCCCGCGGCTCACCGCCGCCATCACGCCCGCCGGCCGGCCGCCGCTCAGCACCGCCCAGCCCCTTCGCGTCAGTTCCGCCCCCAGCTCCTCGGCCAGCTCCAGCGCCTGCGGCGAGGCCTCCGGCCCCGCTCCCATCACCCCCACCACCGGCAGGCGGCCGGTCACCGGTCGAGATTCAGCCATTTCCTCGCCTCCTCGGCGGCACGATCCTGGCCGTGCTTGTGCCCGAAGGCGAACAGCAGCGTGCCCGCCGCCACCACCAGGGCAGCGGCGGCCCTTCCCGGAGCCCGGCCGGCTTCCACCCCCCTGCGGGCCGGGGCGACGCTGATGCCGGCATAGGAGCCGAGGGCGAAGCCCCCCGCCGCCAGGGCCGTGAGGCCGAACAGAGCCGGGGTGAGCGATCGGCGCGAGCGACCGTGGGCGACCAGCACCACCAGTCCGATCCCGGGAAGACCCGAACCCAGGGCCCACAGCCAGCGGGCCCGCTGGCCGTCGGCCAGACGTCTGCGGAAGGCGCTCAGGCGTGGATCGCTCGCCAAGGCCAAGACTCCCTCACTGCCGCCGCGGCGCGCCGCGCCGCGCCGCCAGCACCTCCTGCACCCTTCGCCACTCCACGCCGTGATGGGCCAGGGCCACCTGGAGGTGGAAGATCAGATCCGCCGCTTCTCCGGCGATGCCGGCCGCGTCGTCGTCCTTGCAGGCCATCACGAATTCGGCGCTCTCCTCACCGATCTTCTTGAGGATGCGGTTGTCGCCTCCCGCCAGCAGCCGGTTCGTGTAACTGCCCGGCTCCGGCCGCTCCCGGCGCGCCGCGATCACCCGGGCCAGCTCGGTGCAGACGTCCGCCGGCGGCGGCAGCGCCCCGGCGCCGCCGGCCGTGGAGGATGGGACCTTCGTCGAAGAAGCAGCTGCGGGCGCCGGTGTGGCAGGCCACGTCGCCCACCTGCTCGATCGTGAGCAGCAGCACGTCGGCGTCGCAGTCGTAGCGGAGCCCGCGCAGCTTCTGGAAATGGCCGCTGGTGGCGCCCTTGTGCCACAGCTCGCCGCGAGAGCGGCTCCAGTAGTGCACCTCGCCGCTTGTCAATGTGCGCTCGATCGCCTCCCGGTTCATCCAGGCCACCATCAGCACCGCCCCGTCGAGCCAGTCCTGCGCCACCGCCGGGATGAGGCCAGCCGCATCGAACCGGAGGGTCGCCGGGAGTGCCTGCACCAGGGCCGCGGCCCCCGGGAGGTCTGACGGTGGCGGGAGCAGCGTGCTGGGATCGCTCACGGAAGATGGGCCACGCCCTGCGACTCTGCCCCATGCACCCCCCCGGCATCCAGGTGGGCGCGATGCACCCGCGAGCTTGGCAGGTGCGGCTGGCATGCAACGGGGCAGCTCCGATACCCTCGGCCCATCCACATCAAGGCGTGCTCCCAATGTCGCGGTCCGTCCCCTTGCTTGTCGGCGCCCTGCTGCTGAGCGCACTCGGTGGTTCGGCCGTGGCCCAGACCACCAACCCTTCCGATGAGGCCGAACGCAAGGCGGCGGCCAATCGTCAGCGCTGTGTGAACGGGGTGCTGATCGGCGGCGTGGCCGGCGGTGCCCTGGCCCGAGGCAGCCTGCTCAACCGCCTCGGTGGTGCCGCCATCGGCGGAACGGCCGGCTGCGTGATCAACCGGGGCGTGAACGAGGGCCGCTGAGCGATACGGCTCTATCAGGTTGATCCGGTCCTTCGGGTGAGTGTCCTTCAGACCAGCTCATCGCTGCCCCCGAGTGGCAGGAAAGGAGCCTGGGGTGGCGGAGCAGAGAGCTGGAGGTGGCTCTCCACTTGAGGGGCATGTCAGCTGTCTGATAGAGACAATCGACTCATGATGCAGAAGAACAAATCACTTGACCGGCTCGAAATTGCCCGGCTTCCATGTCTTGTCGAAGAATGGCTGAACGGGCCATAGAGGCGAATAAGGACATTCAGAAGTCCCTGGGCGGAACCGGAGCCGGCAGCGGAACCGAGTAGGCCTTGCCACCATCGAGGAAGTCGCCATTCACGTCCTGCGCGGCGATGCCGTAGACCGAGCCCTGACCCACCCTGGGTTCGGTCACGGCCGGGGCGATACCCGTTGCGTAGTAGTGCATGAAAATGCGGTCGTCGAGCATGCGCTCGCCCTTGTTGTAGAAGGCGTAGTTGCCGCCGCCGGTGAACGGGGTGTTCCACTTGCGAACGGGCCAGATGTAGTACCGCGGATTGCGCAGAGAGAAGGTGATGGCGCGGGCCGTGGCGTTGCCGATGTACCCCCTTCGGTGAGGATTTTCTTCATGCGAGCGTCGGGTTTGAAGGGCTGGCCCTTCTTGATGCCGATCGAGGCGAAAAGCCCGACCAGTTCCGGGTGGAACGAGTCGGCCGGCTCATACTGGATGACAGCGTTGACTTCCTCAAAGAAGTAGAAGTCGTTGGCGTGAACAGTGTTCACCTGTTTGCCCTAGAGGGCGACGAAGCGCTGCTTGGTCAGATTCGCCGCCTGCGAGAACGGGTCGGTGCGGAAGCCAGCCTTCACATTGGCCACCGATGCCTTGAGATCGCCATCTTTGACGAATGCCCGGAAGAACGACAGGTTGCGGTAGCTCGGGGGTCTCACCACGAAATAGCCCTCAGGAATCTCACCCTTGTAGTCGCGGTGCGCGAACAGGTAGTTGCCGCCTTTGCCCTGGTCTGGACCGGTGAAACCGAAGTCCGTGACGTAGCGGAAATAGGCGTCGTCAACGGGTCCAAGCACACCCGTCGGAACCTCCATAACAATTGGGCCATCTTTGACGTTCAGCTCAAACATGTTTAGATGGTGGTCGATTGGGCGCTCAGGTAGAGCAAGCAGGCATCCATCAAATCCTCGAAAATGCCTGGATCACCTACATTGACCCCGGCCGCCTTGAAGCCCTCGAGGACTGCGTAGATCGAAGCTGCGGGAATGCCGTTGAGGAAGGCTTCCGCTCCACGGGCCGTGTCGAGGAAGTCGTAGGCCTTTGTGACGGTCTCCTGGCTCGGCATGCCATCGAAGAAATCGAGATCGCCGAGCAACTCGGTGCGGACCTTGTCCGGCGTTGTGGCCGACGCGGGAACATTCGCTTTATACTGTGGCATCTGTGCTGAGAGCGAGGCCCAAAGCAAGAATGAATTGGGTAGGCACCTGCGCCGAAGTCTTGATCAAGGGCGTTGACCTTGAGGCACACGGAGATCGGAGGCCGGATCTTTGATCACGGAGCGGCGCGAATCAAGCTGCGAAGTTCCTGTCGATTCACAGCTGGGCTCAAGTATCGGCGTAGCCATTGCGCACAGGGCCTATATCCTTTCGTTCCTTGGAGCAACCGTCGGATGCAAAAGGTGCGCTGCCACGGAATCGAGAGACGGTGGATCTGATCACGGAGTCACCGTACCTGCAATTCTTCATAGGCCTGAGCGGCTACCAGGCACTGCGCCCGTTTGACCCATCGATGATGGTGCACTTTCGCAAGCGCATTGGCCCGGACCTGATCAAGGTCTGCAATGACATGACCAAGGCCAACGGTATCGCGATGATTCAGGAGCTGTTGGCCGCGGCTCAGGATGATGGGGGAGAAGCGACGGAGACGGAGGAGCTTGCGACCATTGAGGCGGAGCTTGGGGTGAGACCAGCGTCGCTGGCGGCGGGCAGCAACTGAGGAACCCTGATTCTCGATGCAACGTGCGTACCCGATGACATCCCCTACCCTGTCGACCTGAGACTGCTCAATGAAGCCAGAAAAGCGACAGAGAAGATTATTGATGAGTTGTTCAAGCAGCTGCAAGGAAAAATCAACCGCAAGCCCCGCTGCAACCGCGACAAGGCTCGCAACCGTTTCCTTGCCATCATCAAGAAGAAGAGGCCTAGGCGGGCCGAGATCCGAGAGGCGAAGCGCTTTCAGCTCAACGAGATCAGGAGAAATCTCCTTGCGATTGATGGCATGATCCATCGCGGCGCAGTCTTTTCTGAGCTTGAGTCCCATCTGTACCGCAAGCTGCTGGTGACCAGTGAGCTATACCGACAGCAGCAGGAGATGTATGACGCGGATAGCAGGCGTATCGATGACAGGATCGTGAATCTGGCAAAACCACATGTCCGTCCGATTGTGCGGGGCAAAGCGGGCAGGAAAACAGAATTCGGCGCAAAGATCTCGATATCAGATGATAATGGATTTGTGGATGTAGATCGGATCAGCTGGGACAGCTACAATGAGGGAAACGACCTGATTGAGCGAGCCAAGCAATACAAGGAGGAGCGAGGATATTATCCAGCCCGCATCTGTGCCGACGCGATCTACATGACCGTCGAGAACAAGAAGTTCTGCGCAGCCAATGGGATCCGGCTTGGCGGCCGACCCCGCAAAAAGCAAAAAGAG
Organism: uncultured cyanobacterium; assembly: GCA_963847745.1. Lineage (GTDB taxonomy): Bacteria > Cyanobacteriota > Cyanobacteriia > PCC-6307 > Cyanobiaceae > Cyanobium. The sequence continues at coordinate 50,636 of CAWKAW010000002.1, forward strand.
CCAGAAGTCCAGTCTGAGGAGCAACAGGAGTTGTTCAAATCAGACTTGAGAAAGCGTTCAGTCATCGAAGGAAGGATCGGAACAAGCAAGCGCAAGTATGGTCTCGATAGAATCATGACGAAGTTGGTTGAAACATCAAGAGCAGTGATCAAAATGGCCTTCTTTGTGATGAATGCTGAGAAGATCCTGAGGCTACTGCGCCTTTTATTTGCTTTCCTTGTCTCTGTTTACATCGCGATCATCTGCTTGTGCGATCCCTGGCGCCGTCCAGCGCTTCTGGGGGCATTTTAGCCGGCTTCTACGAGTTCAGTCGTTATCATTTGGGCGGGACCAAGTCCGCGAGGGCGTCGGCCCTGGTGCGTCACGAGAGATCGACAATGAATTTCAGCAAGCCCTAATTACTTTGAGTCGCTGCCTATTTTTTGGCAGCATCTTTCAGCTTCGCAAGGATCTTGTCACACTCTTCTGATGCCCCGGTGATTGTTTCAGTTGCCTCTGCATCAGGAGCAATGGCCTTCAGATTGCTCACGGCTCGATTCAGCACTTGGTCGACCTGTGCCTTGCTCAGCAACCCCTCATCCTGCGCGGCCCTGGTGACACCGCAGACACCTGCTGGAAGGCCAACAGCAATGCCATTCCCGGCGCCGGCCCCGAAACCAAGACTGCCACCGACAAAGCCTCCGATTGCACCCCCGGCAATCAGCGAAATGATGATGGTGAGTGCTTTGCCCATGTGCAGACCTATGTCTTCATGCAAATTACTCGATAGCAGCCAGCCTTTGTCAACTCTTCTCATGATTGTCCATAAAGCTCGGCGACCCTCAAGGTCTGCTCCGGGCGGGGCATGCAGCAGCAGACCGCATTGGCGATCCATGGAAGGGCTATCGATGATCCAGGCGGGTGCTGTTTGAGCTGGGCTCCGGGCAGGCGCCGCTCGCTGACGCGCTGTACCCCGATGCAGATGGTGCCCAGCTTCGTGCGCTCGCTGGCCCACCGCAATGTGGCGGTGTACCCGTGCAGCCGCACGATGGAGTGAGTCCAGACTCACTCCATCGTGCGCACGGGGCTGGTGCACCAGCTGCTGCGGCCGATGCCGGCAGCGCTCTGGAAGGGATCGTCACGGAAGTCCGCTCGGCCGTTCCTGGGCTCAATGCGGGCTACCCGCCAGAGCTGCTGCTCGCAGTTGATCGTGACGGTGATGCGGGTGCCGTCGGAGGTGTCGATGCGCACGAAGCGAACACCGTCGTAAAGACCCAGCATCTTGCCGCCCGCTGCCTGCAGCAGCACCCCCAGGTTGCTGCCGGCTGGGGCCGCCCATGCGGCAGCCGGGTCGCTGACCAGGCCGCCGGCAATGCAGGCGAGCACCAGCGGGAGGTAGCGGGAGAACAAGCTCGACATGATGAAGAATGGCAGCGGCTCGCAAGAGCATGATCCAGCATGAACCTCTGTCTGGAGAAACGGCCCACGATGCGCTCCTGTCTCCCCCTGCTGCTGGCCGCCACCCTGGTCCCGCTGCTGCCGTTGCCGGCAGCAGCGGCGGAGGTGTGCACCCCATCTGAGAGCACCGTGGCGGAAACCCGCTGCTTGATGGCAGCCCTCGAGGCCGTGGACCGGGAGCTGGAGAAGGCCCTGGTGCGGGTCGCCAGCGAGGCCGGGCAGGTGCCCAGCGAGACCTTTCAGACACTCTGGCGCGACAACCTCACCAGCTTCTACCAGACGAGTGCCGACCCGAAAGAGCAGGCGAAAGCCTTCCGCGCCGAACGCCGCAAGGTGTGCGCCTATGCCAAGTCGGTGAGCTTCCAGGGCACGGGCTACGGCATCGTCACGAGCCGCTGTGAGCTGGCGCTCACCCGGACCCTGCTGGAGCAGCTGCGGCGATGAAACGCACGCTCATCCGCCTCTCGCTGCTGCTGCTCACCGGCGCGGCCGTCTGCGCTGTGGCCTACCGGCGGATCGGAGTGCAGGTGGAGGACGATGGCACGCTTAGGGAAGCTTTCGCCCTGATCCCTATCGGCTACCTACTGGTCGGAGCCGGCGCCGCTACGGGGATCGTAGGACTGTTGTGGAGGAAGTCAGTCAAACGCCCGTAAGTTCCAGCAGCCAGCCACCTCCGAATCCTTCGTCCACTGCAACGAGAGTTGTGAATCGCGACTCTTGCGATGTTTGCCCAGCACCCCTTCTTCGGCCCACTGGCTGATAACAGCAAGCAACAGACACTCGCCACATGTCGAACAACGCAAGACCCGGTGACAGGCGTTGCTAATACGCATGCCAATGCGATACTGGTAACGCACAATTCCTTCAGCATGTACCAAGTCCGTCGCCTTGCAGCCACCTACGGAATCGCCGCGTGTTTGCTTTGCTTGATGCAGACACCAGCCCAGGCCAACAAGCTCGATGCCGTGGCTCAGCGGCTCGGCAATGCCTGCAAACTGCGTGTCACGGATCAATTTAACGTCAGCATGTCCGAAGCCCGTGTCAGCCTTGGCGCCACGCTCAAGAGTGTGCAGAAAAACCATCTCGCAGGCCGAGTTTTCCCCAGCTGTGAGAGGATTTCCTGTTGAACGCGGCTGATCGGCGCCTTTCAGGCCCGTAAACGGTTTGCTCTGGCCCTATTTCTTTTGTTCTGAGCCCTTCTGGGGTCCCTTTGGGCACACCTCTGGGGTATTGGCTGCTCATGCTGCCTCCATCACCGGCTTGAGGATGTTGCCCAGGCGGATCAGGTTGTAGGCGATCACGTGCAGCCCGAATACCGCACTGACGTTGTCCCGCCCCCGCAGCTTGAACTGGCGCAGGCCACCGAACTCCTTGATCCAGCCAAAGATCTTCTCGATACCCCGGCGGGCATTGATCGATTGGGCGTAGCCCTCATGGCGGGTGGTGCGGCCATCGATCGCCGAACCCCCGCTGCGGGCTGTGTTCTGCGCTACTTGGGGCGTCAGCCCCAGTCGTCGCATCTCAGCGACGAACCCCCTGGTGTCGTAATTCTTGTCAGCGCCGATGGTCTTCTGTTGAGCACCAGGGCGATCAGAGGCCATCTCCTGTGCCGCATCCCGCTCCCCATATCCGTCGGCAACCGTCAGCTTGAAATCCACCACCAGGTCGTGGCGGTTCTCCATGAGCACATGGCCCCGATAGCTCAGCTGCGCTGGATGAGCATTGGATTTGCGGGCCAACAACGCCTCGGGATCGGTCCTTGAGCGGTGGGTCTCGTTGCTGAGCCTGACGCCACGGAAGTCTCCTTTGGCCCGCTTCTTTCCTTCCTTTGGGGCGCCGAATCCCTCCCCAGGCCCTGCCGGCGGAGGCGGAGGCGGAGAATCCTCCTGGCCATCGATCCGCTCCAGGGAGGCGTGGGATGCCCAGGCCTGCAGCAGGGTGCCATCCACCGAGAAGTGCTCATCGCTGAGCAGCGGTTTCACCTCGGGCGATCCCATCAGCTTCTCCAGGAACTTGCCCATGACGTTCTCGTTGAGGAGGCGTTCCCGATTCTTGGTGAACGTCGTGGGATGCCAGATCGGATCGTCCGGGCTCAGACCGACAAACCAGCGGAAGAGCAGGTTGTAGTGAAGTTGATCCAGCAGCCGCCGCTCCGAGCGGATGCCGTAGAACGCCTGCAGCAGAGAGGCCAGCAACAGCTGCTCCGGCGGCACCGATGGTCGCCCATCCAAGGCGTACAGCTGGCAGAAGGTTGGGTTGAGTCGATCAAGAGCCTGATCCGCCAGCTTCCTGATCCGCCTCAGCGGATGGCTGGCCGGGATCCGCTCCTCGATTGAGATGTAAGAGAACAGGGAGCCGCTGCGCTCCTGCTGACCTCGCATCAACGACTGGGCAGTTGACCCAGTTTCTCAGGTCGCGCCGGGTTTTTCAGCAAACTCTTAGGAGAGGCGACGGCGCAGCCGGCGACTCCAGCGGAAGGCGGCAAGCGTTCCAAGAACTGGCAGGGGGCCGGGCACCTGCTGGCTCTGAACGGCGCCGATGTCGCGGAACCCGTTGACAGTGCGTGGATTCCCGTAGACATCGTGGGTGATCACGCTGTCGTCGATCGGATTCAGCAGGAGGTTGGCTGTCGTGGCATTCGGCACCCCTTGGATCAGGGGTCCTGTCGGTGAAGGATAGGCTCCCTCCGGAAGTTGGTTGTAGGCAGAACCGTCAAGCAGGGCAAAAGGAATACCCTCTGTGAGCAGAAAAACCTGGCTGAACAGCGTCTTCAGAGCACTGGCATCCTGTGTGGATGTGGGTGAGACGAAGCTGTAGGGATCGGCAGAGAAAATGCCGGGCAGGCTGCTGGAAGCAGCCTCGAGGGGAAGGTTACTGTAGGCGGGGTCGTTGTTGTCTTCGTTTATGGCATAGTTGATCAAGGATACAACGCTGCTGTTGAGGTGGATCTCCCCTTCGTTGAATGCCCGCAGCGGGTAGCCGCTGCATCGATAATTATCAGGGTCAGAACCGCAGCCTGTGAAATCGATGGGAAGGTTGTCGGCAAGAATCGTTGCTGCCGATAGATTGGCGACTCCACCATCGTAAGCCTGGAGCCGGGTGGAGGCGGAATCGCCAGTTCCATCTATGCGCAGAATACTATTGACAAAATTCATCACACCATCTTCGCTGATGGAGATCCCGCCCAGCCCGTTGCCACCATCAATCACCGAGGAAACGACATTGGCAAGGCCGCCGACCCAGTTGATGCTTCCGGCCGATGTGGAAGCACCCATCATCTTGCTCTTGACCACATTCAGGGTGGCGTCTACGCCTTGAATCGCCCCGGCCCAAGCCGCACCCACGGCTTCAAAAAATGGATTCACTCGATCAATATGAACCCCTTCCAGATTGAGTGTTGAATCTTGATTTGCTTCAAACACTGGCCTGGGCCCGTTTCCATAGGGCACACTGTTCTTGATCTGCCCTCCGTTTACAGTGGCGGTGCTGTTGGCGCCCAGCTGGAGAAAACCATTCAATCCGTCGGCAGAGAGGTTGTGAGTGTATACATTTATGCCTGTATCGATGCTTGCAAAGGAATAGGCTTCTTGAACGAGAACATCCGAACCCGGGATGTATTCAGAAACTTGGTACTTATTGAATATGACACCACCGCTAGAGACGAAAACTGGGTCCCCCACCAATGTCACGCCATTGCCCTTGATAGTGAGGTCATCCGTGATCTGCGCCAGGAAAGATGAAAAGACAGGTGTTGACCCATCAACAGAGATCTCCTTGCCAGCTGCAGGATTCAGCAGAATTGTGTCTTGTCCTAGCGTAGTATTGGCTTGGTTGATGGCCCAGGCAAAAGTTCCTGGAGTGGATGGAACACCCCATACATTTTCCGTGACCACGAAATCCGCCGCCTTGCCCGCTGGGGACAGCAGGATTGCTGTAGAAATTAGGGAAAATAACGCAGCCTGCCTACCTGGAACGGTCATGGGGGTTGAATCTGTTCTTTGAACAACCTACACACCTTGGTGTTTCTAGCCGATCCTGTCAAGATGTTGCTCTTGGCGACAACGCGACTGACTTCCGATGGAAGCAACATCCTCCTAATCTCAAGACCTGTATTACGAATCGAGACAATCCGAGCCATGGAGCCATGTCCGAGCTACATGTCCGAGCTACATGTCCGAGCTACATGTCCGAGCTACATGTCCGAGCTACATGTCCGAGCTACATGTCCGAGCTACATGTCCGAGCTACATGTCCGAGCTACATGTCCGAGCTACATGTCCGAGCTACATGTCCGAGCTACATGTCCGAGCTACATGTCCGAGCTACATGTCCGAGCTACATGTCCGAGCTACATGTCCGAGCTACATGTCCGAGCTACATTACAGGCAGGTACCACATCGCGCTGTCCATTGAAACATTTCCTTCTCCTTGCAGGGCTTTGCGGTGCCGCGATGACTCATGCCCTTGCCCCCCTGGAGGCACGTGCTGTTGTGGCGGTGCCAGACTGCCAACCCTCGTCACTCCCCGATCCAGTTCCCACCAGCTGTCTGGTCAGTGTCAGTGGGCAGACCTACGAGATAAAAACCACTTCAGGAGTATTTGGTGATGGAACAAATGTTGGCGATATAGACCTGACGCAGACACCTTGGTGGGATCCAACAGACATACTCGGTGCCACTGCCAGATCGTTTGCCTTAGCTGTAGGGCAGGGATTGGGCCTGCTAAATGAGTTCGGAGCACCGGATGATGCGGGACCATATTTTGCCTCCGGACTATTAGCACCACCGCCTAGTGTAGATGTTAAGTCTTTTTTTACTGAAGATAACGGTGTAGCCAGTTTGTCTGTGCTTGCAGAGGAGGAAGTAGCTACATACGCCTATGCCGTGCCTTTCACCCCTCACCCAGAGAGTGTGCCCGCCCCTCTGCCGGTGCTTGGAGCCGCAGCTGCCTTTGGATACAGCCGCAGGCTGAGAAAGCGCATCGCCCGCAGCAAGACCCTGCCGCTGGCCAGCAGCATCGACTGAACGCAACTTCCATCGTGCGTATCCAGATCCTGGCGCACGGTGAGTTCACAGCATGCCATCTCAGGAGGCCGTAGATTGAGTGTCAGCTATTTCTATGTGCTGATGCGCCATCTTCGTTCTCCTGGCCTTCTTCTCGTACTTCTCCTGCTCAGCCCGGTCACGGTTGCCAGGGCCTCCGATGAGCGGGCAATCGACGCCATCACCGAACGGCTTGGGCAGATCTGCAAGAATCGCGTGGCTACCGCATTCTCCGCTGCCTCCATGGCGGAAATCACAGTCAACGTCGGTGCCACGCTGCAGGACTCGATCGATTCCGGCGAGGTCTCCCTGGCCGACATCCGCCGCTCGGGCCTGAGCTTCGACTGGAAAGTGCGGCGACAGGGCACCGATCCCCACGGCTACTGCAACATCGAGGCCGATGGCACGATCGAGTCCTTCAGCCAGTGGTGAATTTCCCGTCAGGAACCTTCGTCATCACCGGATTCCGCCCGTAATGCAGGCCCGGCGGGCCTCACCATGGTGAGCGCCCCCAGCGACAGCCCCGTGAGCGTCTGCAGGAAGGTCACCTTGCCCCATCCCCCCTCGATCTGCATGAACAGCAACAGATAGAGAAACAGGCAGCAGGAGGCCAGGATCAGCGGATCACCGCACCAGCGCAGCCGTTTCCAGGTGCGCAGCAGGAACCAGGCGAAGATCAGCACCAGGGCCAGCATGGCGAAGAAGCCGCTGTCGGCCGCCACCTGAGCGAAGACGTTGTGGGCATGGGTGGTGCCCTTGATCAGATCCACGTCCTTGCAAAGGAAATTGCTGGCATTGGTGAATCCCATGCCCCAGATGAAGCGATTGTGGCCGCTGAACAGGGCCCCGAAATAGCACCTCAGCAGATGCAGGCGATGCAGATCGCTGATCACATTCTGCTGGCTTGCGTAGATGTTCTTCAGCATCAGCGCACCGACGGGTCGGTGCTCTACCCTATCTGCGCAGCGGCGACATCAACGAGATCCGCCAGATCATCTCCCTGCTGGCCGGTCTGGCGATCGCCGCCTAGCGACTCACCCCGCCGCTGCAGGATCTCTTCTTCTCGATCACTCTGCTACGGGGCAGCCTGCCCAAGATCGCCAAGACGGTGGAACTGCTGGAGCTGCCGGATCCGCGGCTCACGGTCACCTCCCCCGGCGTGCTGGCGCCGGAGTCGGTGTTCCCGCGACATTCCATCCACCTCAAGAATGCCTGGTAACGCCATACCCGCAGCGAGGATTGGGTGCTGCGGGGGTGAATCTCTTGATTCCGGTCGGTTCCCGGGTGGCGCTGGTGGGGGCCCCCCCGCCGGCAGTGGTGATTCGGTGCGGCTGTTCGCATCATTCCAACGCCAAGATCAGAAGCGGGGAGTAGCCTTGGCAAAGAAAGAAACCTTCGCTCCCGGCTTCTGTATCTTGATGTTGGGATTGCTATCAGGACAATTCAATCTTCAACGACTTACCTACTGCCGACGCTGCTCGCCCAAGAGTGGAGAGCGTCACAGACTGGTTCGAAGGATCTAGCAGACGATCTACAACAGGTCTACTCGTATTCATACGGTGCGCCAGCTCTGTCTTTGTAATGTTTGACCTCTTCATTTCCTCAGAAATCTGAAAAGCAATCACTCTTTTGGCGGCCACAGCCTCTGCCTCATCAATGATTCCTTCCTTGCGGAGGAAGTCGTCAAAATCACCTCCCAGAAGCTTCTCGTCAATCATGGCAACCTCTCAGCTTAGAGCGTCGATCTCTTGCCACCTGAAGATCAGTAGATGGGGTCTTCGCGGATTTCTTCACAAATCCATGCAGCAAAATCATCACATCCTCTTCAACTGTAAAAATAGTACGAGCAATGCCTCTATCAATTGTCGATCGAACCTCCCACAAGCCAGGTTCGAGCTTTCGAATCAGGGGCATCCCAAGAGGCCAGCCATATTGAGCTGTTTTAATGTCGCACCCAATCGCTTTGCGATCGTCCCTACTCAGATCAAGCAACCACTCTCTCACTGGCTCCCTCCCTGATTGAGAACGGAAGAAAACAACTCGGAGGACAGGGGGAATTCCCATTCCGCGAGCAGCCCGTTTCGATCACTGTACCAGAAATGGTGCGGCCCGGCTTGCCTTTGTGCCCTTTGACCGGCAGCTCAGGTCATCCCAACTTTGCATTGGATGGTTTCCGTGAACCACATCCCGAAGCACCTCCTTTCTGTGAACCAAGGCGGCCACTCCTCGGCATCTTCTTGAAAAGGCTACCGCAGCTTCGGGTCTGTCCTCCAGTCGTGCAGGCTCAGATGTGGTTCACGGGTCCGTGAACCACTTGTTCGAATGGCTACACCACATCTGCTGGGCTGCGTACCCCGAGAGGCCCGCGGTTCAGCACATGGATATAGCTCATGGTGGTGCTCACATCCTGATGACCCATCCGTTCCTGGATCGTGCGGATGTCCTGGCCCCGCTCCAGCAGGTGGGTAGCCAAGGAGTGCCGAAACGGTTGGCAGCTGACTGCTTGGGTCACCCCAGACGCGGCAACTGCCCGCTTCACCGCCTTCTGCACCACGCTCGGATCGGGATGGTGGCGGCCCCTGAGTTCCAGATGCCCGTTCCTGCCTCCGGTTCTGCTGGGGAAACATCCCTTGCCAGGCCCATTCCCGCTCGGCATTCGGGTAGTTCCCCGCCATTGCATGGGGCATCAGCAGCCGGCGCACCTTCAGCAGAGTTCACCGATCCTTGCCGCCCTTACCTTCGCGCAGCGCCGAGAGCGCCTGGTTCCGGGTGGAGGCACTCACCTGCAGATCCACCGCCGGATGACTCAGGAAGGCCTTCACCTCCACACTCCCCATCGGCCGGGGGTCTCGCAGGCCATGAGAAACCGCAGGAAGCGCCGCAGCCACGGCTCGCAGGTGTTCACCGTAGGGCGGGCGTACTGGCGGGTCTGAAGCTCCTCCCGGTACCGCTGGATCAGGCCCGATGGGCGGGGGTTGGGGGTCCCCCCGCAGGCGAACTGGGAAGCTGGAGGACATCCCCGTCCGTGGCCCCCCGGCGGACCTGCCCCTCCCCATGCCCAGCCTCCCGGCCCATACCTGCAGCAAGCGCTTCGCCGACTACCCCTGCTGCCACCGCCAGTGGCGCCACAGCGGGCACTGCCGTTTCGTGCACGGCTACAGCCGCAGCTTCACCTGCTGGTTCCAGGCCCTCCACCTCGACGAGCACGGCTTCGTGGTGGATTTCTCCAGCCTGCGGCAGCTGGAGACCCGCCTGGCGGACCAGTTCGACCACACCTTCCTGGTGAACGCCGACGATCCCCTGCTGGAGCAATGGCGCTCGCTCCACGACCAGGGGGCCCTCGATCTGCGGGTGATGACCAACGTGGGCATGGAGGCCAGCGCCGAACTGGTGTGGGGCTGGGCCAACGACCTGCTGCGCAGCCGCGAGGGGGGCAGGGCCTGCTGCTGGCGCGTGGAAGCCCGGGAAAACGAGAAGAACGCCGCCTGCTACACCGCCGTTCCCGCCTGGTTCGGGGCCGGGGAGGCGCCGGCGGCAACCGCAAGCTTCGCCACCGGGATCTGGGAGGCCCCCTGACCGCAGGAGCGGCCGCCGGGGTAGAACCGGATCATCCCTGCTCCTGCCATGGAGGATTCCGCCTCCCCCCGCCTGAAGGCCCGCCAGCAGCTGCTGCTCGCGGAGCTCCGCAGGGCCGAGGGCGAACTGAGCGGACAGAGCCTCCACGCCCGGCTGCGGGGCCAGCCGGGTGGCATGGGGCTGGCCACCGTGTACCGGCACCTGCGTCAGCTGCAGCAGCGCGGCCTGGTGCGCTGCCGGCACCTGCCGGGAGGGGAGGCCCTCTACGCCCCCGCCGAACGGGATGAGCATCACCTCACCTGCGTCGACTGCGGCATCACCGTGCCGCTGCCGCACTGCCCGATGCACGATCCGCCCCTGGCCGGCACCGATCTGCAGGGCTTCCGGCCCCTCTTCCACACCCTCGAGTTCTACGGGCTCTGCGGGGCCTGCAACGACCGGCACAGCAAAACAGAATTGCAATGAACCGGTAGCAGATCCACTGGTGCCGGCAGCAGGAAGATGTTTACGAACTGTGTTGAAGCGGGAAACTCTCCGCCGCAATCCATAGCGTGGAATCGGTTCGATTGCTCTCCGCTTCCCTCCTGCTGGCCTGGCATTCTCAGTCGTCTGAATCAGCTGTTCTCCGTGGTTCCCTATCCCTCTGCAGCAAGAAGAAATACATCAGGGAATTGAGGTTGATCTGAGTCCCCTTCTGTCCTCGCTCACCCCCATCGACAATGAGCAAGAAACCCTGGCACGAACGCCTCCCATTCCTGGCTCTGATTGAACTTTCCAGATTCCGGAAAAGCCTCCGCACCAACAATCTTCACGACACCTCCCAGCTTCCGGACCGGCAGAAACTGCCCCAGCCCGCTCCCCCCCAGGACGATCGCCATCTCACGGCTCGCATGGAGGACGGCAGCTACAACGATCCCGGCGACCCCCAGATGGGGATGGCAGGCACCCGCTTCGGTCGCAACGTACCCCTGGAGAAGGCGAAGCCCGATCGGCAAAGACTGATGAGCCCCGATCCCCGGACCATCAGCCGAAGGTTGATGACCCGGAAAGAGTTCAAGCCGGCCACCATTCTCAACGTACTGGCCGCTGCCTGGATTCAGTTCGAGAATCATGACTGGTTCTCCCATGGTGAGAATGATCCCAGCAAGAAGATCCCGATTCCTCTCCAACCGGATGATCCCTGGCCCGAAGACCATCGGCCATTGGAAATCGATCAGACCCAGCCCGATCCCAGCCAACCCGAAGGGGATGAGCAGCAACTTCCCACCCATATCAACCACTGCACGCACTGGTGGGATGGTTCCCAGATCTATGGAAGCACCGCTGAACGCGTCGACGCGCTGCGCACCCACAGCGATGGCAAGATCAAGATCGGCGAAGATGGAAGGCTGCTGGAAGATCCCGACCTGCCTGGCATCGATTTCACCGGGTTCAGCGACAACTGGTGGGTGGGGCTGAGTCTGCTTCACACCCTGTTCACCAAGGAGCACAACCACATCTGCGATGAGCTGAAACATCGCAACCCCAGCTGGAATGATCAGGAACTGTTTGACCATGCCCGTCTGATCACTGCCGCCCTCACCGCCAAGATCCACACGGTGGAATGGACACCAGGAATCCTTCCCCATCCCGCCCTGCGGATCGGCATGGATACGAACTGGTGGGGAATCCTCGGCCAGAGCTTCAAGAACAGCGTTCGGGAGGATCGGCCAGGGCGAGATTCTGAGCGGCATCATTGGCAGTCCCCAGGAACAAGGAGCTGCTCCCTATGCCATCACTGAAGAATTCGTATCGGTCTACCGCCTTCACCCCTTGATTCCGGATGAGTGGAAATTCTACTCAAGCCATCTGGGTGAATTCATCTGCGAGAAGAACTTTCAGGAGGTTTCTGGCAACCGCAGCCGTGCGCTGATGGAGGAGATCTCCCCTTCTGATCTCTGGTATTCTCTCGGCATCGCCTATCCCGGCGCCATCACGTTGCACAACTATCCAAAGTTTCTGCAAACTCTTGTTCGAGATAATGGTCAGGCTTTCGATCTCGCCATGGTGGACATCCTGCGGGATCGGGAGCGAGGTGTGCCCAGATACAACCAATTCCGTGAACTCATCGGCATGGGACGTGTCTCATCCTTTGAGGAAATCTGCCCCAGCAATCCCGATCAGGCACGCGAACTGCGAGATGTTTACGACAACGATCTCGAAGCTGTGGACCTGATGGTGGGGATGTATGCGGAAGACCTGCCCAAGGGGTTTGGATTCAGCGACACGGCGTTTCGCGTCTTCATCCTGATGGCCTCACGCCGCCTCAAGAGCGACCGTTTCTTCACCACGGATTACCGCCAGGAGATCTACACCCAGTTCGGCCTCGATTTCATCGACCGAACCACGATGAAAGATGTGATCCTGCGGCACCATCCCGAACTGCGACCGGCACTCCAGGGCGTTCCCCATGCCTTCGCCCCCTGGCGAAACCTCTCCCGAACCTGACCGAAGGCACCCATCCATGGAAGGATCCCCCACGATTGCGCCCCTGCCGGAGGAGTACGAGACCTGGGCCGCTGCCGCCAAACTGGATCACCTCTGGAAGGAGCGCATCCTTCCCAGCCGGTATGAGACCCTGCCGGCCCTCACACCGATCCATGTGCTGGGCCTGTTCCTCACACCGCTCCGCATCAAGATGGATCGCCAGGAGGATCAGGTGCCCCGCCGCTGGCGCAAGGCGATCCATGCCCACGGCAGCGTTGCCCGGGTCCAGTGGCGGGCCCGGGCCGGCCAGCCCTACAGCGGCCTGTTCCAGGGCGCCGAACACGGGCTGATCCGCCTTTCACTCACGGGAGATCCCCAGCGGAGAGGCTTCGCTCCGGGCCTGGCCCTCAAATTGTTCCGGGATGGGTGTGCCTCTGCCAACCTCTCCGCCCTGGTCTCCCTCACCGGCCAGAACGGCAATCACAACTTCTTCGCCAACGAGCTCTCCAACATCGTGCCCGTTGTGCCGGAATTCGGCCCAAAACTCATCAATCAGATCTTCCGCAGGGTCAGCCGCTACCCCACGCGTCTCTATCTCGAGAACCTGGCCGAGATCGACCAGAAGGGCCACCGGGTCGAGCAGCCCCGCTTTCCCGAGCAGGTGTTCTTCGTGCCCAATGGCGAGCTGGTCTTCCCGGAGGCTCCGGGCCATGACTTCCGCGAGGATCTGGCCAGCCTCTCCAGTGGAACGCTTCTCTACGAGATCTGGGCGCCTCCCCCCCGCCAGGATGGGGAAGGCGATCGGAGGGACCAGGCCGAACCGATCGCCGATCTGCTGCTCACCTCCCCCTTCCTCAGCTCCGCCTACGGCGACAGCCACCTCTTCTTCCGCCATCAGCGCTTCCACAACCGCTGAGGCGACGGTCCTCCCACCTCTGCAGCCCATGAACAGCCGTTACGCCCTGCTCGATCGGGTCGTTCTGATCGGTGTTCTGATCAACATCATCGGCATGGCCCTGCCCTTCATCCTCGTTCCCCAGTGGACTCTGGATCGATTCGGCCTTCCCGGTGGGGGGGCCTCCACCCTCTGGATGCGACAGGCTGGCCTGCTGCTGCTGTTCATCTCCCTGCTCTATCTCCCCGGTGGCCGGGATCCGGAACGCTACGGGTGGAACGCCGTGTTCGGGGTTGTGGTGCGCATGACCATCGGCCTGTACTGGCTGATTCTCTATTTCCTCAAGGGTCAGTCGATCGCCTTCCTGCCGATCGGCCTGCTCGATTGCAGCTACGCTCTCCTCAATGGCTTCGTGCTGAAGCGCGCCCTTGGAGCCGGCTCGGATCCACCAGCCCGCTGATGCACCACGCTGTGCCGTGCGGAGCGATCATGTCTGGCCATCGAGCTGAAGAAGGGTTCGACGGGCCTGGGGGATCCACTGATACCGGTAGCGCAACGCCGTCAGACCCTTCACGGGCACGTTGTACCGGATCGCCGGCAGCAGGTATCCGGCCGTGAAGCGCGGATCCTCCGCACAACGGCGCAGGAACTGTTCATAGGCGCCATGGCTGAACATCGCCTGGCGGATCAGGCGCGCCCCGTCCGCTGTTGTCGTCGCCTCCGCAACCGGACCACCCCCAGCCCGATGGCAGGCCAGGCAGTCCAGTTGCTGGAACGAGGGCGACAGAGCGGTGCGGGGACGCTTCGCAATCCCGAGGGGCACCTCCTCACCTTCGGGCCATGCGAATCCCAGAGACAGATAGCCACCGGCAGCGGGGAGATAGTCCGGAAACAGCCTGGGCAGAACCACCCAGATCCAGTAAGGGGTCTCCGCGCTCCCGTGGCTCTGCGTGGCATCGCGGATCGCCCGGGGGGAGGAGGCTTCAGGGGCCCCCTCCGGCAGGGCCTGAACAGGCACAGCAGGCACGAGCAGCAACCACAGAAGGAACGCCAGGCAGCAGACGGTGGTGGCCAGTGCCGCACCGCGGCAAACGAATGATCGGTGGGGAGGACTTGGGATCGGAACCATGGGGAATCGAGCCAGGGTATGAAGCGAGAGAGATGCGATCATCCGCAGGAAGACTAGAGCCGCTTCAGATATTCGATCAGTGCCTGCTTCTCAGTCACCGAGAGATCCGTGCCATAGTCGTGACCGGAATTTCCATTGGCTGGCAGAGCTGTGTCATACCTGAAGTAGGGCTTGCCCTTGCTCTGGGGAGAATCGCTCACAAAACCAACTTTCTGCGAATCATAGAGATCGTTGCCACGGTAGAAGACCTTGGGTCGATCCTCAGGCTTCTGGAGTAGATCCCAGAGGGTAGGCACCGAACCATTGTGCAGGAAAGGGGCACGGAGCCACACCCCATCAAGGGGAAGATTGGCATAGCCATCTGTCTTGCGAAAATGGTGGAAACGCTGATCCTCACCCTTGTAGGAAATCTCCGAAAAGAGTGAATACTGGTTCGCGGCAAGTTGCTCGGTATAGGAAACCAACCGGCCGGGATCGGTGCGGATCTCCTCGATCGCCTCCACCGTCCCTGTTTTGCGCCCTCCAAAGGCATGGCACTCAGCGCAGGAGTGATCGAAGATGCTCTTGCCCTCGGCCGCCAGCTGGGCATCCACCGGGAAAGGATAGGGGGGAGGGGGTAAATCAAGCAGCCAATCCCGTACTCGATGAACCGATGGGAAATTGATCGTTGCCGGTTGCACGAGGGCAAGCGCTGCACTCTTGTTGCGTTCATCGACCGAATCGTTGTTGCCATCCCAGTGGAGCTTGAGGCCCAGGCGCGCCCGCTGCCTCCAGATCGGCGGAAAATCGGCGATGCCTTGCAGTTCCTCCTGGCGCAACTGCTCGGGAGGCACGTTGAAGCGCAGAGTTCTGTACGGGGTGAAGGTATCGACCCGCCCGGGTCCATAGGCGGACTGGCGATCCATGAACGAAAGGCCGGCCGCCTGAATGCGAAGGGCTTCACTCGCACGGGGGATGGCCACGAAGCGATAGAGAAGATTCTCGATGGGATTGAGGCCACCACTCTCGGCCTCGATGAACGGCAGAAGCTGGGAAGCAGTGAAGCGGGGATCATCCGCCACTTCCCTGAGGAAACGGATATAGGCCTGCAGATCCACATTATGAGCAGGCATTCCCGAAATCAACCTGGGAATCGCCTCAGGGCTGGTGCGAACCTGTCCGACATGACAGGTGGCACAGTTCTGAGTGATGACATCGATGCCGTTCGCCCGGCTTCTGGCAAAACCAACCGGTAATTCCCTCCCCGGTTCCTGCATGAACCCAAAGGCCGTGTACCCGGCCCCATGGAGCTTCTCCTCGAACATCACCGGCAGCACCTTCCAGATCCAGTAGGGAAGACCATTGCTGGATTCACCTCCGATTGATCCATACCGGAAGTGCTCATCGATGTCGGCAAAGGAAGCCGAGGTGTTGTTCCACGGCAGGGGGCCGAGCATCAGGATCAGGATCAGAACCAGAGACAGGACGAGTGCTCCGATGGTTGTCAGGATCCTTGAAAGCAGACGAATCATGACGGGAAGGGCTGGAGTTCAAAAACAGTCATCACTTCATCAACCATGGCCTGGTAGTCTCCACCAAACCGCGCAGATTCATAACAGCCAAGTGGATTCTCAAGCGTGTTGAGAAGACACTTGTTGCAGTAGGTGCAAGGCCTGCGTGGCAGGTCGGCTCCGGCCTCGAACTGCTTGACGAGGTCATTGTTGGCGACCAGCATGCGGGCCATGCTCACCGCATCGCAGAACCCCTCCGCGATGGCCTGATTGATCACAGACGCCTGCTGGAAACCTCCCGTACAGATCACGGGGATGCTGACAGCCTCTTTGATCTTGCGGGCGTAGCCAAGATTGCGCCCCTGAAATCGGTTGAGCAGCTCTGCCATCGTTTCCAGGGAGACATGGCCAAGAAAGGCTGCGTCAAACTCATCAGCGGCTGGCTGCCTGCCGGAGATCACATTCGGATCCTTGAAAAGCCTGTTCGGCATACGATTCCACAACAATCGAAAGATGGGCCTGAGCAGCCGAAAGCGAAACAGCAGATAGTTGCGCAAGGTCTCATTGCCACTGGAGAGCATCGTGTCGTAGGAGCTTGCAGCCCTATCGGTGGCATAAGGCCCAGAGAGCGGAAAGGTGCCGGGTGGATTGAGAGGATGGGGGAATAGGCTGCCTACGGAAACATGAATCGCATCGACTCCAGCCTGCTCAAGCCACTTGCAGACCTGAATAGTTTCAGCAAGGGTATTGCCAGGCTTCTCACAGGGAATGACAGCATTATTGAAGTCCTCGGCGCTGATCTTCATCTGCAGATGAAAGTCATCGCCAACCTCCCTGCGAATGGCAGCCACGATATCCAGCACGAAACGAGCCCTGTTCTCCAAGGATCCACCATAGTCATCCGAGCGATCGTTGATGCCGGAGCTCAGGAACTGGGTGATCAGATAGCCATTGGCACCGTGAAGCTCAACGCCATCGAGACCCGCTTCCCGGGCCCTTCTTGCCCCGGAGGCGAAGGCCTGAACCACCGTGCCGATCTCCTCCCGGGTCAGGGCGCGGCAGAGCAGGCCATGAAACGATTCGGTTGCATTGGTGGAACTGAGAGCAACCCCGGGGTTCTCCACTCCAGGGATATCCCTCTGCCGGCCGGAATGGCTGAGCTGGAGGATCAGCCGACAATCATGGCCATGAACCGTTTCTCCAAGTCGGCGCCAGAAAGGGATCCGATCATCCCGATGAATGGTGGCATAGTTGGGAACGATGCGGCCATTCATCATCACGGGAACGAAGGATGTGATGATGGCCCCGACCCCACCGGCAGCGAATTTGTTCTCCCAGTTGATGCGAGCCTGATTGCCTGATCCATCATAATTATCGAACCGGCCACTGATATTCGATCGGAAGATTCGATTCTTCACTGCAAGCTTGCGGAATTGCAGGGGCTGCAGAAGCGGATGATCGCTTGCCATGGCATCACCTGGACAAATGTTTACCTGGCCTAAAATCAGGCATATCTTGTGTAAACAAAGCTAGCAGCATGCTCACCACATCCTTATATCCTCTACCGTAAACTTTCTAAGCGGGGTCTTGCTGGAGTGATCGCCCAGGCAACAAAACTTATACCCTTCCGAGCCGCTGTTCCGGATTCATTCACCCGACACCGGCTGGCCGCCGGCTTTGTTCTTGCCCCGCAGACTCCATTCGGGCAATCTGAGGTTCACGGCAGCCTCCAATCGGCAACGGCTGCGGTGCCGTGTGCGGGAGGGAGGGCTCACCGCCATGGGCTGGACCTACATCGCCTCGGCGACCTGTCTGGCCACCGGAGCGGGGTTGCTGGTGCTGGCACCACGCCTTTACACCCCCATCACGGTCATGCTGCTGCTCGACGTGCTGATCTGTCCGGCAGGGGCCCAGGTGTTGTCCGGAGGTCTCGCCTCCGGGATGATCGCCCTTCCCTGGACGGTGTTCGCCCCCCTCGGGGCGGTGCTCGCCCTGGGAGCGGGCTACGCCATCGGCATGCTCGGCCTCTTCGCCGCGGCCGTCACCCTGGTGGCCCTGCTCGAGCCCTTCTCCCTCGCTCACGCCCCGACCGTGAGCAGCATCACCCGTCTTTCCTTCAGCGTTTCCAGCCTGCTCAGCCTGGGATTGTTCATCGCCCTGGCGAGCCTCTACCTGCTGCGGGAAGTGGATCGCTACCGCGACCAGGCCGAATCCCTGCTTCTCAACATCCTGCCTCGATCCATCTCCACCCGGCTGCGACACGACTCAGGAACGATCGCAGACGGCTACGAGAGCGTGACGGTGCTGTTCGCCGACATCGTGAACTTCACCCGGATCGCCGCCGGCACCGAACCGGCCGAAGTGGTGGCGTTGCTGAACCGGCTCTTCTCCGATTTCGATGATCTCGCCCTCGCCCATGGGCTCGAGAAGATCAAGACCATCGGCGATGCCTACATGGCGGCCGCCGGTCTGCCGGAGCCCAGGCAGGACCATACCCTTGCCGTTCTGCGCTTCGCCACGGACATGCTGCCGTCTGCGCATCGGAGTGAACGTGGGGCCGGTGGTTGCCGGTGTGATCGGCCGTCAGAAGTTCATCTACGACCTCTGGGGCGATGCGGTGAACATGGCCAGCCGCATGGAATCCCATGGCCTGATCGATCACATTCAGGTGACCGGGGCCGTACGGCAACAGATGGCGGGGCTCTGCGAATTCGAGGAACGGGAGCCGATCTTCATCAAGGGCAAGGGAATGACGGTCACCTACGTGCTGCGGGTCGATCCCTGAGACGGTGCGCCCCTTGTGCCATCGGTCACCTGGAAGGGGATCAATTGCTGGGGGAGGGGAGTCCCCTGCCGAGTACACCGGAATCAGCATCCCCCGTCCCCTGCCCCGGCCCCGCCCATGAGCTCCTGCTTCAAGGCTGGCGGCAGCTGCCACGGCAGGGCCACCCGAACCGCAGCCACGGCAGACACCTGCACGGTGGCGCTGCTCGGCCTGCCGAACTGCGGCAAGTCGACCCTCTACAACCGCCTCACCGGTGGCCATGCCCAGATCGCCAACTGGCCAGGGCTCACGGTGGATCTGCTGCGGGGGACGATGGCGCCCGGAAGCGGAGGGCGCCCCTTCCAGCTGGTGGATCTGCCCGGGATCCACGACCTCTCCGGCAGCAGCGCCGACGAGGCGATCGTGCAGCGGTTCCTGCGCCACACCCCTCCCGATCTGATCCTGGTGGTGCTCAATGCCAGTCAGATCACCACCCAGCTGCGGCTGGCGCTGCAGCTGCACCGGCTGGGCATCCCCACCGTGGTGGCCCTCAACATGAGCGATGAGGCACGCCATCTCGGCATCACCATCGACACCGCCCGGCTCGGCGAGGAGCTGGGGATGCCGGTGCTGGCGATCAGCGCCAAGCGCAACGAGGGGATCGACGAGCTGATCCGCTGCCTGCACATCTGCGCCGAACGCCATCCGCCCCGGGCCCCCCGCGGCGACGCTCCGGTCCTGCTCGCCGATCCCGGCGACCTGGAGGAACGGATCGCCGCCCTGGCCGCCGCCAGCGTGCAGCTGCCGCAACGGCTGCGGAACCGGCGCAGCCGGCGGATCGACCGGATCCTGCTGCACCCTCTGGTGGGGGCGGTGCTGTTCCTGGGCATCGTGCTGGCGATGTTCCAGAGCCTCTACCTGGTGGGGGCTCCCCTGCAGGATCTGCTGGGCAGCCTCTGCGACGGGATCCGGAACCTGGTGCTGGAGCCGGCCCTGGCGGCGGTGGGGGCACCGGAGCTGCTGCGGGGCTTCCTGCTCGACGGGGTGTGGCTCGGGGTGGCCACGGTGACCACCTTCCTGCCGGTGATCTTCCTCTTCTATCTGATCCTGGCGATCGTGGAGGACTCGGGCTACCTGCCCCGGGCCGCCTTCCTGATGGATGGCTTCATGCACTGGCTGGGGCTCGACGGCAGGGCCTTCGTGCTGCAGGTGATGGGCTTCGGCTGCAACGTGCCCTCGATCCTCGGCACCCGGGTGATCCGGGATCCGGCCCAGCGGCTGCTCACGATGCTGATCCTTCCCTTCGCCCTCTGCCAGGCCCGCCTCACGGTGTTCCTGTTCCTGGCGGGGGTGTTCTTCCCCAGGCCCTGGTGGGCGCCGGGCCTGGTGGTGTTCGGCTTCTACCTGATGAGCTTCCTGGCGGCGGTGATCACCGGGCTGGTGTTCCGCAACATGTACCGCAGCCGGGAGGGCTTCGTGCTGGAGCTGCCGCCCTATCGCTCCCCGAGCCTGAGCACGGTGCTGCGCCGAGCCTGGCTGGCGATGGGCAATTTCCTGGTGACCACCCGGGGGTTCATCGTGGTGGGCGCCGCGGCCATCTGGCTGCTCACCCACCTGCCCCCCGGGGCCACCCAGGGCTCCGGCCACACCCTCGCCGACGGCATCGGCGCGCTGTTCCAGCCGCTGCTGGGACCGATCGGCATGAACCCGGCCCTCACCGTGTCGCTGTTCTTCGGCTTCATCGCCAAGGAGATCCTGCTGGGGGCGATGGCGGTGATCTACGGCACCAGCGAAGCCCAGCTGGGCCCGGCGATCGGCGCCGCCATCACCCCGCTGCAGGCCCTCAGTTTCATGACCTTCGTGCTGCTCTACACCCCCTGCCTGGGAACGATCGCAGCCCAGCTGCAGGAATCGAAGAGCCGCGGCTTCGCCCTGCTCTCCCTTTCCTGGTCGCTGGGGCTGGCCTGGACCATGGCCCTGCTCGTCTACCAGGGAGGCCGGCTGCTGACGGGAGGGTGAGCCAAGGCCGCGGCCCCGGCCCACCGCACCCTTCCTATGGTTCGGATCCGACTCCTCTGCCCGCTGCGCCAGCCATGACCACGACCCGCCCCGCCCCCGCGCGTGACCCTGTGGCTGCGGCGGTGATGGATCCGGCCCCCACCGGCCTGCCGGTGACGATCCTCACGGGCTTTCTCGGGGCGGGCAAGACCACCCTGCTCAACCACATCCTCAGCAACCAGCAGGGGCTCAAGACCGCGGTGCTGGTGAATGAGTTCGGCGAGATCGGCATCGACAACGAACTCGTCGTCGCCACCGGCGATGACATGGTGGAACTGAGCAACGGCTGCATCTGCTGCTCGATCAACGGAGAGCTGCTCGATGCGGTGTACCGGATCCTGGAGCGCCCCGAGAAGGTCGACTATCTCGTGGTGGAAACCACGGGCCTGGCCGATCCCCTCCCGGTGGCGATGACCTTCCTGGGCAGCGATCTGAGGGATCTCACCCGGCTCGATTCGATCATCACCCTGGTGGATGCGGAGAATTTCGACGAGGACCTGCTGCAGGGCGAGGTGGCCCGGGCCCAGATCGTGTACGGCGACCTGCTGCTGCTCAACAAGTGCGATCTGGTGAGCGAGGAACGGCTGGAGGAGGTGGAAGGCCTGCTGCGGCAGATCAAGGGCGAGGCCCGCATCCTGCGCTCGGTCAACGGGGAGGTGCCCCTGCCGCTGCTGCTCAGCGTGGGCCTGTTCGAGAGCGATCGGGTGGTGGCCCGGCAGCAGTCGATCGGGGAGGCGAACCATGAGGCCTGCGACCACGACCATGGCCTCTGCGTTCACGATCACGAACACGAACACAATCACGACCATCACGCCCACGACCACCACCACGAGCACCACGACCACGACCACGACCACGACCACGGTGCCCACCCCGATCACCTGGCGATCGAGGGATTCAGCTCCCTCTCCTTCCAGAGCGAGGGCCCCTTCGCCCTGCGCAAGTTTCAGAATTTCCTCGACAACCAGCTGCCGGCCGGCGTGTTCCGCGCCAAGGGCATCCTCTGGTTCAACGAGAGCGAGAGGCGGCACGTCTTCCATCTGGCCGGCAAGCGCTTCTCGATCGACGATTCCGACTGGCCGGGGGAACGCAAGAACCAGCTCGTGCTGATCGGCCGGGATCTCGACCACGACCGCCTGCGGCAGCAGCTCCAGGCCTGCGTGGCCAGGGATGCGGGCAAGGGTTTCGGCTGATCCCCCCCGCCAGCGCCAGCGGAGGGATACTGAGAGCAGGAACGGCCTCTCCTCGATGACTCCCTCCCACGTTCGCTCCCTGGCTCTGGCGGGCGGTGCCGGCTTCGGGCTCAGCCTGCTCTCCGCCCTCCCCGCCTCCGCCCACGGCCTGGCCCAGGCCAGCTGGTTCAGCGGCTTCGCCCATCCCCTGCTGGGGGGGGATCACCTGCTGCTTCTGCTGGGGGTGGGGGCGGCTTCCTCCGCCATCGACGCCGCCCTGCTGGCCTTCGCCCTCGCCGGAGCCGTGCTCGGGGGGATGCTGGGGATGGCCGGGGCCGGGATCCCCTGGGCCGAACTGCTGGCAGCGCTGGCCGTTTCGGCGGTGGGCCTGCTGCTGCTGCGCCACCAGCAGGGACGGACCCCCACGACGGGCCTGGCGGGGGGGGTGATCCTGGCGGCGGTGGCGATCCATGCCCTGCTCCATGGCCAGGAAGCACCCTCGGGAGCACCGGGCTGGTGGCTGGCGGCCGCCCTCACCTCCACGGCGCTGGTGCTGGGCGCTTTCCTGCTCACCCGCCGTCTCTCCCCCCGCATGACCGCAGCTTTCGCCCTGCTCCTGTGCCTCGCCGGGGGTGTGCTCGCCCTGGTGCCCGCCCTGGTGCCCGCCGCCTGAGGGGGGAGAACCGACTGCCGCAATGACTACGGCAGGCAGGCAAAACCTGGCTAGTGTTGCGGAACACGCGTCCTCGCCATGACCGAATTCTTTCTGCTGGGAGGGGTTCTCGCTCTTCTCGGCCTGGTCATGTGGCTTGGATTCGATTCGGATGACGACAACGGCGGCGGTGGCCTGATGCAACCCGCCTATGTGCCGGTGCGCCACACCGGCCGCCACCCCTACTGAACCTGCAGCCGCCCGGCGCAACGGACTCCTGACCAGGTAGCAATTGTCACCTGGGCTGGGGTCTTTTGAACGCGGAGCAGCGGAGCCCCACTTTTAGCTTCCGGGCAGTTCCCTTCCTTTGGGAAGATTTCCTGCCCGATGACCCACTCCCCGCGCCCTCTCTCTCCACCCTCCCTTTCTCCGCTCCCCCGCTTCGCCCGTGCCCTCCTCGGCGCCGGCCTGGCCGCAGCCCTGGCCGGGTGCGGCAGCCGCCCAGGGCAGGAGGGGGCTTCCGGCGCCAGCGCCCCCCAGGCCTCCGCCGTCACGGAGATCGGGGTCTACTCGGGCCGCCACTACAACACCGACAAGGAGCTCTACCGCACCTTCACCGCCCGCACCGGGATCAAGGTGAATCTGCTGGAGGGCAAGGATGACGCCCTGATCGAGCGATTGCGCACCGAGGGCAGCGGCAGCCCCGCCGATGTGCTGGTGCTGGTGGATGCGGCCCGGCTCGACAAGGCCACCGGTCTGGACCTGTTCCAGCCCATCCGCTCCGAAAGCCTGGAAAGGGACGTGCCCCAACCCCTGCGCGACTCCCAGGGACGCTGGTTCGCGCTCACCCGCCGGGTGCGGGCGGTGGTGGTGAACCCCGATCAGGTGGACCCCGCTTCGATCCGCACCTACGCCGACCTGGCGGATCCGTCCCTGAAGGGAAAGCTGTGCCTGCGCAACAGCAGGAGCGTGTACAACCAGTCGCTGGTGGCGGATCAGATCCTGCTGCGGGGGAAAGAGACCGCCGCCGCCTGGGTGAAGGGCATGGTGGCCAACGTGAGCCAGCCCTTCTTCACCTCCGACATCCCCCTGGCCCGGGCCGTGGCCAAGGGGGACTGCGGGGCGGCCCTGGTGAACACCTACTACGTGGCGCGGATGCTCTCGGGTGCCAACGGTGCGGCCGACAAGGCCCTGGCAGGGAATCTGCGCATGGTGTTTCCCGACCCCGCCCACGTGAACATCAGCGGCGCCGGAGTGACCAGGAGCTCCACCAAGGTGGCGGCGGCCACCCGGCTGATCGAGTTCCTCGCCTCCCCGAGCGGCGGCCGCGGCTACGCGGAAGCCAACAACGAATATCCCCTGCGCGGCTTCGGCGACAATCCGATCCTGCGGAGCTTCGGTTCCTTCCGCGATGACGGGGTCTCGGCCGAGCAGATGGGCGCGACGAACAAGGAGGCCGTGCAGCTGATGCAGGCCGGCGGCTGGCAATGACCCTCACCCTCGCAGGGGAGGCAGGCGCCGGGGAGAGCAGCGGCCTGCGGGCGCCGGGCCGCTCCGTGCTGGCGGTTCTGGTGGTGGCGGTGGGCGGCCTGGCCCTGGTGCCCCTGCTGGGTCTGGGCCTCTTCGCCCTCGGGGCCGGAGCGGGCGGACTCGACCTGGGCCGGCGGGGCTGGGAGCAGGTGGGCCACACCCTGGCCCTGCTCCTGGCCGTGGCGGTGGGGGGGGGCGTGCTGGGCACCGCCAACGGCTGGCTCACGGCCAGCTGCTCCTTCAGCGGCCGCCGCTGGCTGCGCATCGCCCAGCTTCTGCCCCTGGCCACCCCGGCCTACCTGCTGGCCGCCACCCTGATCGATCTGGGCAGCCGGCTGAGCTGGCGCATCCACGGCCCGGCCTGGGCCGCCGCCGTGCTCACCCTCAGCACCTACAGCTATGTGTTCCTGCTCTCCACCGAGAGCTTCTCGGTGAGCGGCCGGCGCCAGATGGAGGCCTGCCGCAGCCTCGGGGTGGGGGCCTGGGGAGGGTTCCGGCGGGTCGCCCTGCCGATGGCCCTGCCGGCGATCGGGGCCGGCATCGCCCTCAGCGGCATGGAGGTGGTGAACGAACTCGGGGCGGTGGAGCTGCTGGGGGTTCCCACCCTTTCGGTGGGCATCCTGCAGCGCTGGCAGAACGACGGCGATCCCCAGGGGGCGGTCGCCCTGGCCCTGGTGGCCCTGGCCCTGGTCGCCCTGCTGGTGGGGGCCGAGCGGCACCTGCGGCGGCGCAGCCGGCGCTGGAACCTGGGTGGAGACGAGGCAGCCTCCCCGCTCTGGGAGCTGAGCGGCTGGAGGCGCCTGGGGGCCCAGGCCCTCACCCTGCTCCCTCCCCTGGCCAGCCTCGGCCTGCCGCTCCTCTGGGCAGCCCTCAGCTGGGACCAGCTCCAGGGGGAATCGACCGGGGAACTCACCGGCCTGGCGCTGCGCAGCCTGGCCCTGGGCCTGGCGGCCGCCCTGATCACCCTGTTCTGCGGCCTGCTGCTGGCGCTGGCGCGACGCTGGTTCCCCCAGCCCCTGCTGCACCGGCTCACCTTCCTGGCCGGCATGGGCTACGCCATCCCCGGGGCGGTGCTGGCACTGGCCCTGATGCTGGTGGGCGGTCCATTGCACCTCAGTCCCCTGCTGCTGCTGGTGTGGGGGTACGGCGACCGCTTCCTGGCCGTCTCCAAGCAGGGGCTGGACGCGGCCTTCGAACGCATCCCCCCCAATCTCGACGAAGCCGCCACGGGCCTGGGCTGCGGCTGGCTGGCGGTGCTCAGGCGCGTGCACCTGCCCCTGCTGCGCGGCCCCCTGCTGGTGGGAGCCCTGCTGGTGTTCGTGGACGTGGTGAAGGAACTGCCCCTCACCTTCGCCCTGCGTCCCTTCGATTTCGACACCCTCTCGGTGCGGGTCTATCAGTACGCCAGCGATGAACGGGTGGGGTCGGCCCTGGTGCCCGCCCTGCTGATCCTGCTGCTGGGCCTGATGGCGGCCCTGGCCCTGGTGCCCAGCCTGGAGCGTCGCGGCCGCTGAGGGCTCAGGCGAGCAGCAGGCGATCGATGAACTCCGCCCAGGTGAGACCCGCCTCCCTTGCGCCGAACAGCCGGCGGCTCTCGGCGGCGCTGAGAGCCGGCTGGCCGACGCTCACCAGCAGGCGGTTGATCTCGAGGGGATCGAGGCGGTTGTCGCCGTTGCCATCCACCGGCAGCAGATACCGCATCAGCCGATCGTGTCCCTCGCTGAGGCGGTGCAGCCGCAGCATCAGTTCGCTGAACTCGGTGGCATCGACGCTGCCGTTGCGGTCGAGGTCCATCGCCTCGAGCACCATGGCCAGCTGCTGGAACCGGGAGCGATTCGCCATCTCCGCCAGGCTGCCCTCCCCCTGCCGTAGCAGACCGCTCGCCAGTTCAGCCACGCTCAGCTCTCCGTTGCGGTCGTGGTCGAGCTGATGGAAGAGGGCGCCGATCCGCTCCAGCAGGACCGGATCGGCGCCTGCAGCCAGCCGCAGCACGGGGGAGCGGGTCCCGGGTGCAGCCAGCTGGCGACGCAGGTCGGCCAGCAGGGAGCGGGCCACCCGGAAGCGGCGACGGTGCTCCTCCGGGGTGAGGATCGAGTGCAGCGCCACCGGGATCAGCGCCGGCAGGGCATGGCGCACCACCAGCAGGGTGGCCAGGGTCGCCACGATGAACGGCAGGGTCAGCACCGGCAGCGCCGGCGGGAACCAACCGGCCAGCAGCGGGGTGATCGCTGCGGAGAGGGCCGCGGCCACCAGGGCCAGCAGCACGCTGCGGCGGGTGGGGGCGTAGAAGGTGCCGCCCACGGCGATGGCGGTGAGCACGCCGTTGTAGCTCCACAGGCCCATCCCCACCGCATCGGATCCGCCCTGGAGCAGCAGCCCGGTGAGGGCACCGCCGGCCGCACCGATCAGGCCGAGCAGGGCCGCCAGCGGACTGGCGAGAGCAACGGCGAGCAGCACCAGGGCTCCCGTCGCCAGGCCCGGGCAGAGGAACACCTGCCCGAACCCCCGCGGCAGTGCCAGGAGCAGGGCCTGCAGGGGGCCTTCGGCCTGGAGCAGCGGGGCGGGATCCTGCAGGGGGAAGGCGGGGTGGCCCGCCAGTCGGGCCGTTCCGAGGGCCAGCCAGCTGACCAGGCAGAACGGCAGGGTGAGGGGCGGCAGCCCCAGCCTGCCGAGCAGCCTCCGGCCCAGGATCTCCACCAGCAGGGTCGTGAGGCCGGCGCCGGCCACCACCACCAGGCCCCAGGCCAGCAGGGCGGCAGCCCCCCCGAGCTGGGCGAAGGCCGCCACGGCGCAGCCCACCAGGGCTCCGTTGAACCCATAGATGCCGTTGCGAAGGGCCGGCTCCTCGCAGCCGAGCCGGCGGGCGAAGAGATGGGCGGCGGTGATGCCCAGCGCCGCGAGGGCCGCCATCGCCGGTGCCTGCAGAACCAGGGCCAGCAGCAGGACGAACCCGCTGACCGGATTGTTGATGAAGATCACCTGGCCGAGGCCGCGCAGCAGCGCCAGCAGGTTGGACAGCCCCTTGGAATCCTTGCAGCGATCACTCAGACCATGCAGGGTGCCGCTGGTGGGCAGCAACCGCGCCAGCCGGCCGGGCCGCACCGGAGTCGCCCCCAGCAGCCCGGTGAGGAGGTTGTGAACGCTCCCCGAGGAATCGCCGGGGGTGGTGCTCACGCAGACGGAACGGCCAGTCGTTGCTCGAGCACCTCCAGCACCCCCTGGAACACGCCGAGGGAGATCTCGGCCAGGGAATCGAGTGTATCGAGATGGGGATTGATCTCACAGATCTCCCAGCAGCAGACCCGGGGATCGGCCAGCAGGGCGCGATTGATCCGGCTGGCCTCCTCGGCCCAGAGACCACCCTCCACGGGGGTGCCGGTGCCCTTGCAGATCGGGGCATCCATGCTGTCGACATCGAAGCTCACGTAGATCAGATCGCAGCTCGCCAGGTGGCCGAGGCAGAAGGCCGCCGCCCGCTCCGGCCCGATGCGGCGCACCTCCTCGGTGGTCACGACGGGGATGCCATGCATGTTCCCCGACGGAGTGGTGTACGGAGAGTGGAGGTCGGCATGGGCATCGATCCACACCACCCCCAGCCGGCTGTCCGGATGGGCCCTGCGCAGGCTGGCGATCGTGCCGGCGGCGGTGGAATGGTCTCCGCCGAGCACGACGGGGAACAGACCCCGCCGGCCCAGGTCGTCGACCAGAGCGGCGGTCTCGCCCATCACCCGGGAAATCGTGTGGATGTGGCGGGCATGGGGGGTGTGATCACCGGCGTGCCCGACCTCGGCGGCGTTGGCCCTGGGGCGCTGGTGAACTTCGATCTCCTCGATCAGGTGTTCACTGATCCGGCGCAGGGCCTGCTGGCGGCTGGCGGCCTGCTTGAGCAGTTCGATGCCCGAACCGGCACCGGGAATGCCGGCACCCAGGTCGCAATCCACCTCGATCAGGCCGATCCTGGGGGACCGGGCGGCGCTGCTGTCGTGCACCAGCGTCTTCCTGAGGCGCTTGATGTCGGCCATGGAGATCGCCAGATCCTCCAAGTCGAGCAGGAACTGAACGAATTCCCCGTAGTCGATGCTGCCGTTGCCATCGAGGCAGCCCAGGGCCGCCTCCACCTCCGCAACGGAGATGGCCTCCATCGCCATCGCCATCGAAGAGGCGGAACAGGAGGCTGAATTCCTGCATCCGCAGCCGTTCGGTCGTGCTCCCGATGCCGACGCCGCTGCCGGGCGGGTGCCGAGCGCTCTGCCGGCTCCGAGGCCGGTTCAGTCTCTGCCGCAACAGCATTTGCCGCCCTTCCACTTCGAGCACTTGCTCTTCCTGCAGCCTTTTTTCTTGGCGGTTCGCAGAGGCCCCCCGGTGGAATCGGACGAGCCGCTCCGCGAGGGGGATTCGCACACAGGACCGAGGGGCTGCGCCATGGCAGGGAGGTGAAACGGGTGGACAAGGGGGAGAGGGATCACGCTAGGGCGATCCCAGCGGGGAAAACCGGCCCCTGGGCCTGGGTCACACCCCTCTGTGCCATCGGTCACCCCGCCGTGGGTCAGCCCGCACGGGAGGTTCGGGTGGGCTGCCCGAAAGGACCGCTACGGTTCAGACACCCACCACCCGGACCGGAACCATCGTGACCAGCCCCTTCTCCACCCTGGCCAGCGAGAGGAGTGCCGTTCCCCTCGGCCCCTCCGGCCGGGCGATGGCCCAGCCCATGGAGGCCGCCCTGCTGGAGGGGCTCCAGCAGCATCTGGCCCTCGAGCGTCAGGCCAGTGCCAGCTACTGGGCCATGGCGATCTGGTTCGCCGAGCGGGACCTGCGGGGCTTCGCCGGCTATCTCAGGGGCGAATCCCAGGATGAACAGCACCATGCCGGCCTGGTGGCCGATTACCTGATCGCCCGGGGGCAGAGCGTGCGCCTCGATGACGTGGGCGCCCCGACCCAGACCTGGACCTCCGCTGAGGAGGTGTTCGCGGCCATCTTCGCCATGGAGGCGGATGTGACCTCTTCCCTGCAGCAGCTCTACGGCATGGCGGAGCGGGCCGGAGACGTGCGCACCACGGTGTTTCTCGACCCGATCGTGCAGGGTCAGATCGATGCCGAGAACACGGCGGCCCACCTGCTGGGCAGGGTTCGCTACAGCCGCGACGACGCCGCCGCGATGCTGGTGCTCGACGGCGAACTCAGCGCCGGCACCCATCAGCCCGCTTCCGTCGCCTGAAGCCTCGCCTGGGGTCCTGAAGCCTCGCCTGGGGCCCTGAAGCCTGGATTCAGCCGGGCAGCGGACGGCCCACCAGTTCGCTGAGAAACTCCAGGCCGAGGGGATCGCCCAGGCCGCTGCCCTGCAGAACCCCGAGGGTGACGCGGAGCTCCTGTCGCCGCAGCCGGATGCCCTCCAGTTCCCCCTGCAGCCGCAGCCGCAGAGACTCCTGGCGGCAGCGGGCCAGCTCGCCGATCAGCTGGGAGCAACGGTTGCGCAGGGCATCGATCTCCCGGCAGAGGCTGCCCATCAGGCTCTCCGAGGTGGTGGGACTGCCGGTCATGGGGAAGCTCAGGCGGCCGTCAGGGGAGCCGATTCCACCAGCTCCGGGGCGAGCCGCAGCCCGCTTTCACCACTGGGCACCTCGATCAGGCGGGCCTGGCGGATCCGGGAGATGAGACGGGTGGTGGTGACCCGGGTGGTGCCGATCAGCTCGCCGATGCGCTCATGGGTGAGGCGGAAGGGGAGATCGCACCAGGGGCCGCAGCGGCGGCCCAGCCTCCGCACCAGCAGCGACAGCAGGGCATGGAGACGCTGCTCGGCGCTGCCGAGATGACGGATGCGCAGCAGCTGCAGGGTCCACTCGTTCACCGCATCGAAACCGTGGCCTTCAACGGGCTCGGCGTCGCTGCGGAAGAGCAGGGGGGTGAGGGCCTCCACGCAGACGCCCTCGCTGCAGAGGCGGTCGGTGCGCAGCTGATCACCGGCCTGGAGGAAGGCGAGGGTCATCCCCTCGGTCTCCTCGCAGGGGCAGTAGACCCGCGCCACCCCCTCGAGCACCTCCAGGCAGCTGCCGCCGGAGCGCAGGGATGGGTCCAGCAGCACCGTCTGGCCCGCGGGCATGCGCACGGCGGGCGCGGGAGCATCGGGAAGAAAGCGGAAGCTCATGGAAGGGGGGAGGCTCCGGGAGGGACGGTGGAGAACGACCGCGGAGGCTTATTGCGAATGACTCGCAACCTAAACAAGCACCCCACCCTTTTGCAAGCGATTCTCAATAACAACTTGCTGTTGCAAGGCGCGGCGGCCGCAGATCCCGCCCAGCTCCCGGCTGGTGAGCGGGATCAGGATTCCACCCGGTTCCAGGGCATGGCCGCCAGCAGGCTGGCCATGGCACAGGAGCCCGAGAGGCCGGCGAACAGCAGACCCGCCCCCACGAACCCGCTCAGCCAGATCCAGCCCGGGGCCAGCACCTGGCTGAGGATCACCCCCAGCAGCACCAGGCTGCCGGCGGCGATCTGCACCTGGCGCATCAGGGGAAGGGGGGCCCGGCCGCTCTGCTTCAGCGGCAGCCCGGCCTCCTGCCAGGCATTGAGGCCGCCGGAAAGATCGGCCAGGGGGGAAGGATGACCGGCTCTGAGCAACTGATCGAGGGCCCGACTGCTGCGGCCGCCGCTCTGGCAGACAAGGACCACGGGGCCTGCGGGCAGGGGGATCTGGCCCAGCTGGGAGAAGGGAATGTTGGAGCTGCCGGCGATGTGGCCGCCCACGTATTCCGTCGGTTCGCGCACGTCCACGATGGCGAACTCGCCGCGTCGGTGCCGCTGCGGCCAGCTCCTGGGGACTCAGACGGGTGGAGACGGCGAGCAGCCATGGGGGAAGCGCGGAACAGATCGACGGATATGATCATAGCCGCATAGAGGCTTGGTCGTTCACTTGTGGATCACCACATCCACACCGGCGCTGCGGCGCCGCACCATCACGCCCACGTCGTGCTCGCTGCGGTGCAGCTGCAGATCGATCTCCTCCTCCCCCAGCCGCAGTCCCGTCACCTCCAGCAGGTTGATGCGCCGGGGCAGAACGGGATTGCGGAAGAGCACCTGCACCCGGCCGGTGCCGGAGTCGCGGCCGATCCCCATCCCGGTGATGGCCTCCAGCAGACCGAACACCGTGCCGCTGGCCCAGGCCTGGGGACTGCAGGCCACCGGGTAGAGGGTGGGGCCTTCGTCCTCCCGCCGCGGAAATCCACAGAAGAGTTCCGGCAGCCGGAACATCGGCATCGCCTTGGCCGTGTCGTAGAGGCCGCTGAGGATCCGCATCGCCTCGGCGCTGTGGCCGTACCGGGCCAGGCCCAGGCCGATCACGGCATTGTCGTGGGGCCAGATGGAACCGTTGTGGTAGCTCATGGGGTTGTAGCGCGCCTCCCGCTCATCGAGGGTGCGCACCCCCCAGCCGTTGAAGCTGGAGGGAGCAAGCACCTGGCGGGCGATCGCAGCCGCCGCATCGTTGCTGGCGATCCCCGTCCAGAGGCAGTGCCCCGCGTTGGAGGCGCGCACCTGGCAGGGACGGCCCTCACCGTCGAGGGCCAGGGCATAGGAGCCGATCGCCTCGCACCAGAAGGCGGAATGGAAGCGGCGCCGCAGACCGGCGGCTTCCTCCCGCAGGCGCTCGGCCTCTCCCATGCGTCCGAACCGCTGCAGGATCGAAGCCAGGGCCCGGCGGGCCCCGTAGGAATAGGCCTGCACCTCGCACAGGGCGATCGACCCCTCCGCCAGCCGGCCGTCGGCGTGGTGGATCGCATCATCGGAATCCTTCCAGCCCTGGTTGCGCAGGCCGCCCTGGGCGGCGCAGAGATAGCGGAGGAAGCCATCCTCGCTGCGGCTCTCGGAGAGCCGGATCCAGGCCATCGCCTCCTCCAGGGCGGGCATGAGGGTGGCGATGAAGTCGCGGTCGGCACTGCGGGCCAGGTAGTCGCCCGCGAGCATCAGGAACAGGGGGGTGGCATCGACCGTGCCGTAGTAGCGGCGGAAGGGCACCTCCCCCAGGGCCGCCATCTCCCCCAGGCGCGCCTCGTGCAGGATCTTGCCCGGCTCCGCATCGCTGGCCGGATCGATGTGATGGGCCTGGTGTTCGGCCAGGAAGCCCAGCACCCCCCTCGCCAGGCGCGGCTCCACCAGCAGCATCTGCCGGGCCGTGATCAGGCCGTCCCGTCCGAAGGGGCAGCTGAACCAGGGAACCCCGGCGTAGGGATAGAGGCCATGCTCCAGCTGGGTGGAGAGCAGGTGCACGTCCGAATAGGAACGGGCCAGCCAGTTGTTGAACACCGGGTTGTCGGTGCTCACTCCGGCGGCCAGTCGGCGCGCCTCCCGGAACCGGTCGATCGTGGCGGTGAGCGCCCGATCGAACCACTCCTCCGCAGTGGGCTGAGCGTGCGCCGGTGCGGTGCCTTCGGGATGGAAATCGAGCACCACGCAGAGGCGGCGGGTGAGCCGGGGCTCCAGGGTGAGGTGGAGGGAAAGGTGGTCCTCCCCCACCTCCTCCAGTTCGGCACCCACCCGCAGGAAGGTGGAGCGGTCCTCGTCGTCGAGGCCCCGGTAGAGGCGCACGAGCCCATCCGGAGAGCAGCGGTGCACATCCCGGCCCCGCTGCCGGCGGGCCACCCCCCGCACCTCGAAGATGTCCCGGAAATCGGCATCGAAGCGCAGGCTGATCGGCATCCGCACCACCCCGGCCTCGTAGCTCGTGAAGCAGAGCTGCTGCAGGCAGGCCGTGGCGGTGAGCACGGTGGTGCGCTCGATGTGCACGCTGCCGCTGGTGGGGGCGGCCCCACTGGCGGATTCGTTGCAGAGATGGCTCACGTGCAGACCGGTCTCTCCCCGCTCGGTGGAACTGAGCACGGAGGGCGGCCGCTCCCAGAGGAGCAGCTGCAGGCGGCTCACATGGCGCACGCCGCGATGGAAGATGCCCGAATCCGGGTGGGTCTCCGGGCAGATCTCCCCCCGGGAATCGAGCATCGCGAAGGTCTCCCCGTCCTTGAGAACGAACGGGGCCAGCAGATCATGCGGCATGCAACATGGGAACGACGACCCGGGAGCCGGAGCTGCGGCGCGCCTGGATGAGGTGGCGATAGATCTGCTCGTAGTCCCTGGCCTGGCGTGCGGCCGAGAAGCGCACCTCGAAATTGGCCCGCACCCGGGCCCGGTCCAGGCGGTCGATCCTGTGCACGGCGGCCACCGCCTCCTCGATCGATTCCACCAGGAAGCCGTTGATCCCCTCCTGGATCACCTCGGGGGTGGAGCCGTTGCGCCAGGCGATCACCGGGGTGCCGCAGGCATTGGCCTCGATCATCACCAGCCCGAAGGGCTCGGGCCAGTCGATCGGGAAGAGCAGGGCCAGGGCGTTGCCGAGGAGCTCCTGCTTGCCGGCGTCGTCCACCTCACCGATGAACTCCACCAGGGGGTTGTGCCGCAGCATCGGCTCGATCGTTTCGTGGTAATAGGCCTGATCGACCCGGTCGATCTTGGCGGCCACCTTGAGGGGCAGACCCACGGCCGTGGCGATCTCGATGGCCCGGTCGAGCCGCTTCTCCGGCGACACGCGCCCCACGAAGGCGAGGTACTCGCCGGGCTGGGGCTCGTAGCGGTAGAGGCCGGTCGGCAGACCGTGATGGATGGTGCCCAGCCAGTGGGCCTGGGGGAGGGGTCGACGCTGGGCGTCGGAGATGGACACCAGCGGCACCTGATCGAAATGGCGGTAGAGCACCGCCTGGTCGGGATGGGTGAGGGGGCCGTGCATCGTGTTGAGGAACGGCACCGGCAGATGGGCCAGGGCGGGGAAATGGAAGTGACCGGTGTGGAAGTGGAGAATGTCGAAGCGATCGAGCTGCTCGATCACCCGGCTGATCTGGATCACTTCGTGAATGGTGGGGTCGCCCTGGTGACCGGCCAGGCGCAGGGCCTGGGGCACGCAGGGGAAGAGTTCGGCCTCGGTGCGCGAATCGCCGCTGGCGAAGAGGACCACTTCATGGCCCAGGTGGACGAGCTCTTCGGTGAGGTAATGAACGACTCTTTCAGTACCTCCGTAACGGAGGGGAGGAACACTCTCCCATAGGGGGGAAATCTGGGCGATTCTCATCGGATCTTCCTCGAATTAAATTGGTCAGAACATAAATTTGACAGCCACTGTTTGCGGTGATTCGGCGAGTCATTGACACCATGAGTATGCAGCAATTCCCATGGGAATGAACGCCCGGCCTCGCCCAGGCTGTGTGGGTCTGCTGACAGAGGGCTTCAGACGCGCTCCCGCGCGGCACAGGTGGGGCAGAGGGCCCTCACGTTGAGCACGCACTCGAGCAGGCGGAAGCCGAAGCGACCGGCCGCCGCCTCCCCGGCGGCGAGCACCTCCGGGCTCTCGAATTCCTCGGTGCGGCCGCAGCGGAGGCACACCAGGTGATGGTGGTCGCGGTGGGCGTCTCCGGCCAGTTCGAAGCGGCGCCCGCCCTCGGGAAGCTCCAGTTCCTGCAGCAGGCCCATGGAGCTGAGCAGCCGCAGGGTGCGGTACACCGTGGCCAGCGAGACCCGCTCCTGGCCGTGGATCAGCAGCTGGTGCACCTCCTCGGCGCTGAGGTGGGTGCCTTCACCGATGCTCTCGAACAGGGCCAGAACCCTCTGACGCTGGGGCGTGAGCCGCTGGCCCCGGTCGTGGAGGCTGGTGCGGAGGCCGGCGGAGGAGGGCATCATCGTGTCCACTCCATCCGGGCACTTCGCAACAATACTGCCTATTGAGAAGAAGCACCTGGCTGGGAAGGAGTCCCCGGCTGGGAAGCGGCCCCCGTGGGACCGGGAGCGAGGCGCTGATCGAGAGAGATCACGCCGGCGGTGAGGAGGTCGGCGATGGTGACCATCAGCCGGTAGCTGAGGGCCACCGCCAGCAGGGACGCTTCCGGCAGGGCTCCCCCCAGCCGCACCAGCAGCACGGCCTCGAACACCCCCAGTCCTCCCGGCGCCCCCGGAACCACCAGTCCGGCCGTCCAGGCCAGGGCGAACCCGGCCAGCCAGGTGAACCAGTCGAGAGAAAGCTGCAGATCGAAGGCCCGCACGCAGCAGGCGAACCCGGCGAAGCGCAGCAGCACGAAGGCCAGCTGGGCCAGCAGGGGGGGCCAGGGATAGCCGCGTGGCTCCACGACGGGCGGCCCCCCTTCCCGCTCCAGCTCCTGCTCGAGGCCCAGATCCCGGGCCTTGCGCCGCTCCAGGCGAGCCAGCAGCGGTTCCAGCCAGCGGGGCAGAAGCAGGCCCAGGGGCAGCAGGCAGAGAAGCCCCAGGCCCATCTGCCAGCCCCCCAGGGCGGCCAGGGCCAGGGCGGCCACGGCCGCCAGCAGCGGATCCAGCAGCACCGCCACCAGGGAGAGGCCCGTGGGGATCGGCGTGGAGAAGGCGGCATGGCCGGCCCGCAGGGCCTGCACCCGACTGGCCAGGTGCCAGACGCCGCCGGGGAGGTATTTGCGCAGGTTGGTGGCCAGGTAGAGCGCCAGCAGGGGCTCCCAGCGGGGTCGCTGCCGCAGCCAGAGCAGCACCACGCCGAAGGCGAGGCCGTTCGCCACCAGGCTGAGCATGCTCACCCCCACTCCCAGCACCAGCCAGAGCCAGCTCTGCAGATCGAGGTTGAGCTGGAGCAGCTGGCGGCCGTGGCTGGTGAGGGCCGCCAGCACGAAGCCCAGGCTGCCCAGGGTGATCCAGGGCCGCAGCCCCCCCGGCAGCCGTTGCGGCAGCCAGGCCGGGAGCCGCTTCGGCAGCCAGGCCGGAAGGCGCTTCGGCAGCCCGGCGGGAGGCCGGGGCAGCGGCAGGCTGAACTTGCCGATCTTCATGCTTCCGGCTCCATCGCCTGTTCCACCATGGTTCGCACCTGCTCGAGGGAGAGATTGTGGCGCCGGGCGAGCAGGGCCAGATCCTCATGCTCCGCCTTTACGCGCCAGCGGCCATCGGGCAGCCGGGTGCGCTTGAGGCGAACCGGTCCCAGGGGCGTCTCCTGGGGCAGCGAGTGCCGGGGCAGGATCCAGCGCCAGTGGAGCTGCTCCCGCACCCCGAGGGAGGTGCCGTGCTGCCACCAGACCCGGCGCAGAGCGGGCCCGAGGGCAGGGGGCATCAGGGCGGAGAGCAGGGTGCCCTGGCGCCCCTTCTTCATGGCGATCGGCTGCCCGTAGACCTCCACGGCGCCGGCCCGGCGCAGGGCCTCCGCCAGAAAGGCCAGATCCTCGGCGGTGGCGTCGTCGATCTGGGCCTGCTGCAGCAACAGGGGCTGCCGGCACTCCTGCTGGGCACACTCCTCCCCGGAGGGGGATCCGTCCACCCGATCGGCCTCGAGCGTCTCGATCTCCCGGGCGAGGGTGAGGCGCAGCAGATTGGGCCGATCCAGCCGGCGGCTGCCCAGCCCCACCCCCACCTGGAGGGGCAGAACGGCGGGAGCGGGGCCGAAGCGGGAGGCCCAGCAGGCCGCCAGGGCCAGGCCGGTGGGGGTGGTGAGTTCGCCGGGGGGAAACCCCTCGCTGGAAGCCAGGGGCAGGGAGCGGCGGCGGGCGATCTCCAGCACGGCCGGCACCGGCACGGGCAGGGAACCATGGGCGGTGGCGACGGCGCCGTGGCCGGCGGGGGGGAGGGAGCAGACGAGCCGATCGATGCCGAGGTGGCAGAGGCCGGCGCAGACCCCCACCACGTCCACCAGGGAATCGATGGCCCCCACCTCATGGAAGTGCACCTGCTCGGGGCTGTGGCCGTGCACGGCCGCCTCCGCCTCCGCCAGCAGGGAGAAGACCTCCAGCACCTTGCCCCGCAGACCCTCCTCGAGGGGGGCACCGGCGAGCAGGAGGCGCAGCTCGCCCCAGAGGCGGTGGGGCGGCTGCTGCTCCAGGGGTTCCACATCCAGATGCAGGCCCCGCAGGCCGCCGCTGCGGCGCTCCTCCACCTGCAGCCGGTAGGTGCCCGCCAGACCGAGGGCGGCCAGGGGGGAGTGGATCACCGATTCCTCCAGCCCCAGGTCGAGCAGGGCGGCCAGCAGCATGTTTCCCGCCAGGCCGGTGGGGCAATCCAGCAGGGCGAGGCTCATGCCCCGGCCGGGGGGGCGCCACGGCCGAGACGGGGGGCGGCCAGGAGCAGCCGATCGGCCTCGGCCTCGAGCTGGGGCAGGCCCTCCCGCAGCAGCTTCTCCACCTCCCGCCGGGCCCGGCGCTGTTCCCGCTGGGCGGTGTCCACATCAAAACCGGAGAGACCCCAGAGCCGACCGAGCAGGGCCCGGTCGTCGGCGCCGCCCTGGCTGGCGCCGTAGACGAGCCGCTCGGCCACGGCACCGGCCTGCAGCACCCGGCTCCAGCGGCGAAGGTCCTCCGCTGGAAGCCTGGCGTGATCGGGAAGGGCGAATTCGGTGCAGCCACCCGTGGCCAGCCCCGCCTGCAGGCAGGCCAGGCTGCCCACCAGCACCCGCTGCACGGCCAGATCATCGGCGGCGGCGGCGAGGGCATGGCCGGCCTCGTGGATGGCGATGCGGCGCAGCCGCTGCTGTCCCCCCGGCAGGGCCTCCGCCAGCAGGTGGCCGCCCCGTCCGCCGAAACGGGCCGCATCCAGGGTGAGCCCCCCGAGGGACACCGCCACCGCAACGGTGACCCACCAGGGCGAGAGGCCAAGGGGCGGGCCGAACACCGCCAGCAGGGTGATCAGGAGCACGGCCAGGCCTGCCGTGAAGGCTCCGGTGGTCATGGGCCTGCCTCCCGGGTCAGCGGCCGGGCCGGGTGACCGCCCGGCCGTGCACCTTGGGCGGGGAGGGGGCGGTGCGGTCTGGGGAGCGCTCAGCGCCGCCCCTGCGCCGGGCCTTGCCGCCGCGGTTGCCCCGCTGGGGCATGGGCCCGATCACCTCCAGGCCCTCGAGGTGGAGGTGCTGCCCCCGCCGGCGCAGATCGAGGGCCACGAAATGGCGCAGGTGCTCAAGGGGGATCTCCCCCTTGAGCTGGAGCTTGAAGGGCACGGGGCGACTGCCGTCGGGGCGGGGCTGCTGGCGCACCTTCACCACCAGCTCGCCCGATTCCGGACGGGTGTAGATCAGCTCACCCCGCACCGAGAAGTAGTCGTCTCCCTCCGGCAGGTCGTCGCCCGGGTCGACGCCATCGGCAGGGCTTGAGGCGTCTGCGGTGGCCAGGGTGCTGGGCTCCCAGACCCCCACCATCTGCAGGTGCAGCAGGTCGGCATCACGGGAGCGGGGGTAGACGACCCAGAGATGGGGCTCGCTGAGGTCGAGGTGGCGTCGCATCAGGGTGAGCAGCCGGCCCAGCACCACCGCTTCGATCTCGGTGCCGTCGGCGGTGCGGATCACGCCGCGGGTGAGCGGGTCGGGTTCGGAGGGCACGTAGACACCCCGCACCACCCCGATGGCCCGGTACTGCATCGGCTCGGTGACCGGGGAAATGGGGTGATGGCGCATGGGGGAGGGGACGGGCCCGTGGGGGCAATGTAGCGAGCACGGAGGGTAACCTCCGGGCGACGGGCATCAACCCCCGATTCAGGCTCCCGATCCGCCCAGGATGCCCAACCCCAAACGCCCTGCCGGCCTGCGCTGGATTCCCCTCAGCCTCCTGATCACCGGTTTCGCCCTGGGGGCCGGCTGGTGGGTGGGGAGTCGCCAGGTGGGGACAACGGTGCGAGAGGACCCGAAGCGCGCCCTGCTCAGCCAGGAGGCCGGGCGGCTGCAGCTGCGCCTGGAGAAGGGAGAGGCCAGCGAGGCCGACCGGCAGCGGTTGCTGGAGCTGCTGGTGGGGCTGGATCGCAAAGCCGAGGCGATCTCCCTGCTGGAGACCCTGGCCGACCGGGAGCCCGAGCGATGGTCATTGCGGCTGATGCTGGCGGAGCTGCGCCGGGATCAGAACGACAGGGCCGGCGCGGAGAGGGAGCTGCGCCAGATCCTCAGCCGCTTGCCCACCCAGGTGGAGGCGCTGCAGCTGATGGCGCTGCTCAAGCTGGAGCAGGGCAAGGGAACCGAAGCGGAGGCTCTGGTGAGGAAGGCCTATGCAACGGCCACCAAACCGCAGCTGAAACCCGACGCCCTGGGGCT
Organism: uncultured cyanobacterium; assembly: GCA_963847745.1. Taxonomy (GTDB): domain Bacteria; phylum Cyanobacteriota; class Cyanobacteriia; order PCC-6307; family Cyanobiaceae; genus Cyanobium. The sequence continues at coordinate 89,908 of CAWKAW010000002.1, forward strand.
GGGCCTGCTGCTGGCGGAACTGCAGCAGAAACGCGGCCAGGCCGCCCAGGCCGAGGCCACCTACCAGCAGCTGGTGACCGGCTTCCCCCTGGACCAGCGCCCGCTGCTGGCCCTGGCCCTGGTGCGCCATGACCAGGGCAACCGCAAGGGAGCGATGGAGGCCCTGGCCCAGGCCCGGCTGCGCAGCCCCGATCCGGCCAAGCCCGATCCGAGGATCGATGAGCTGGCCGCCAGCTGGGGCCTGGCTGCCCTCAGGGCCCCTGCAGGGTCCGGGTCGGCCCCGAACCCGAAGCCCCCTTCGGAGCCGGAGGTGCCGACTGGGCCTCGAACTCCTTGAGGGCCTGGTCGACGGCGGTGCCCGGCGGGGTGGCCTCATCGAGGGCGGTGCTGCGCCGCAGCCGGTTCATCAGGTCGAGCGGATTGGTGGCGTCGAAGATCGAATCCTTGCTGCCGCCCGGACCTTCGTCGAAGACGTCGCGCTCCTGGGGGCTGGATCCCAGGGTCTGTCCATAGCCCTTCTGCTGGGCCAGGCCGGGGCCGGACGTGCCGGCCAGGGTGAGAAGAACGACCCCCCAGGGGAGGGCGAGCCGGGAAGCAAGGATTCGAGCCATAACCTGTCGCGCCGATGGACCCTTATCTGTGGGATTCATTTTAGAAGCCCCTGCCTGGAGCCGGATGCGCATCGCCACCTGGAACGTGAACTCGATCCGCACGCGGCTCGAGCAGCTGCTCGCCTGGCTGGAGGCGGCCGAACGGCCGGAGGTGGTGTGCCTGCAGGAGACCAAGGTGGCCGATGAGCTGTTCCCCCTCGAGGCCTTGCGGGACGTGGGCTACGAGGCGGTGATCAGCGGCCAGAAGGCCTACAACGGCGTGGCGATCCTGAGCCGGTTGCCGATCGAGGATGTGCAGGTGGGCTTCGAGGCCCTGCTGAGCGGGGATCCGCAGGCACCGCAGCTGAGCGAGCAGAGGCGGGTGATCAGCGCCCGCATCGAGGGGCTGCGGGTGCTCAACCTCTACGTGCCCAACGGCGCCGCGCTGAACTCGGAGAAATACGCCTACAAGCTGGAGTGGCTCTCCTGCCTGGAGCGCTACCTGGAGGCCCAGGAAGCGGAGGGAGAGCCGCTGGTGATGGTGGGGGATTTCAACATCGCCCCGGAGGACCGGGACCTGCACGACCCCGAGCGGCTCACCGGCGGCATCATGGCCAGCGAGCCCGAACGGGCGGCGCTGCGGGCGGTGCTCGGCGATCGCCTCACCGACGTGTTCCGGGTGTTCGAGCCCGGGAGCGGTCACTGGAGCTGGTGGGACTACCGCACCGGCGCCTGGGCCCGCGACCGGGGCTGGCGCATCGATCACATCTATCTGGATGAGGCGGTGCTGGCCTGCGCCATGGGCTGCGTGATCCACAAGGAGCAGCGGGGCAACGAGCAGCCCAGCGACCATGCGCCGGTGGTGGTGCACCTGGTCTGGCCGCCGCAGGAGGAAGGGGAGGAGATCGATCCGTTCGGGGAGGAGGAGACCCCCTGAAACCGGCACGATGGTGCCGACCCTCGGCACCACAGCTCGATGACCACCGTGACCTGCCGCTACGAAGGCGGTCTGCGCTGCCGGGCCGAGCATGGGGGCTCCGGGATGGAGCTGCTCACCGACGCCCCCCTCGACAACCACGGCCGCGGCGAGGGGTTCTCCCCCACCGACCTGGTGGGCACGGCCCTGGCCAGCTGCATCCTCACCGTGATGGGCATCACCGCCGAGCGGCACGGCATCGATCTGGAGAGCAGCAGCGCCCGGGTGGAGAAGACCATGGCCCCCTCCGGGCAGCGGCGCATCGCCCGCCTCGACGTGTGGATCACCCTGCCGCCGGACCTGGAGGAGAAGCAGAGGCTGCTGCTGCGGCGCGCCGCCGAGAGCTGCCCGGTGAAGCACACCCTCGAGGCAGTCGGTGCCGATGGAGCTGCACTGGGGGTGAAGCCCCTGGGGCCGGAGATCTGCCCTCAGATGCGCAGGTCCCCCCGCGCCAGCCGATCCACCAGCGCCAGCTGGGCGGGCAGGCACACGCTCCTGAGGTCGTAGCGCTCCCGCGCCAGGGCCCGCGCCGCCTCCCCCAGCGGGCGGTGGGCCGGCGGATCCGCCAGCACCGCCGCGATCGCGGCCGCCAGCGCATCGCCATCGAAATAGTCCACCAGCAGGCCGTTCACCCCGTCTTCGATCACCTCCATCACCGGCGGGGTGGCCGAGCCGATCACCACCGCCCCGCAGGCCATCGCCTCCAGCAGGCTCCAGCTCAGCACGAACGGCACCGTGAGATACACGTGGCAGGCGCATACCCGGAAGAGATCGTGCAGCACGGCGTGGGGCACCTGGCCCACGAAATGGAGGCGGGAACGATCGATCTGGCCCTCCAGTTCGCTGCAGCAGCACCTGCCGCCAGCTGCCGCCCTGGGGAGGAGGCGAGCCATAGCTCACCCCGTCTCCGCCCACGATCACCACATGGGCCTGGGGTCGCAGCCGCTGCAGCTGCGGCAGCGTCCGCAGGAAGCGGTGGAAGCCCCGGTAGGGCTCCAGCTGGCGCGCCACGAAACTCACCACCTCGTCCCCCGGCCGGAAGGTGAGGCCCGCCTTCGCCAGGCGGATCTCGGCACCCGCGCGGGGCGCGATCCGATCGGTGTCGATGCCCTCATGGATCACGCTCACCCGCTCCCGGAAGGCCGGCGGCACGGTGGAGGCCTGCCAGGCGGTGGGGGCCAGGCCCCAGTCGAGATCGTGAAAGGCCAGCAGCTGGGGCGCGCGCCTGAGCCGCAGCCGCGCCCGCTCCCGCCATCCGGGAACGGCGAACTCGGGATCGAAGCCCGTGTCGGCTCCCTCCAGCTGATACACGAACTCCACCTGATGCAGCACCGGCACATCCGGAACGATGTCCTTCACCGCCAGCAGTTCCCCCCAGCCGGGATGGCCGATCACCAGATCCGGTTTCAGACCTTCCCTCTTCAGGGACTCCAGCAGCGTGGCCACCGCCTCGGCGCGCAGACATTTCGTCTGCAGGTCGGCCGCCCAGGGATGACAGGCAGGCACGCCACCGGCAGGCAGGGGGTCATACCGATGCAGGGGAATGCCTGGCAAGGCCCGGGAGGTGGGGCCGCCGATGGCTGTCACCGTGTCCCCCGCGCTCCAGCAGGGCAGGGGCCAGATGGCGGTACTGGCCGGGAAAGTTCTGATGGATGCAGACGATGTTCATGGCCCTCGATGGCATGAAGGGAGCGGAATCGATCCGACCCGGCTCCCTCCACCACCCGCTCACGGGCAAGGCTCACCGCATGGCAGGGCCCAGCCTGGCGAAAGGGAAACTCAGTCGATGGCACTGCGAACGGGAAGCCTCCTGTGCTTCACGCGCCTCTTCAGCCGGCGGCTGCAGCGAAAGGCGGCAGCGGCGCCCAGGAGCGGCAACGGCCCCGGCACACTCTTGACGACAAGACGATACCTGTTGTTCTGCACGGCACCACCATCGTAAAAGGTTCCCCCGAAGCTTCAGCTCATACGTTCCCACCGGCAATGGCTCCAGCATCAACCAGTAGCCATCACTGGCGAAGCGTCTCAGGATTCTCCGTACCAAAGGCTTCGAACAGACTGCCGGCCGGTGCGCTGGCTTGAAACGCGCCATCGATGGCGGGTTCAGTCGGCCGGAGGGATATCCGGCTGACCCTGGCAACTCTGGCGATAGCTCACAATATTTGCAACAATCGGAGCGCCATCGAGCGTGGCAAAGATATCATCAATCAGGCTTGGATCTGTAGCACCAATGGCCGAGTTGCAGGTGTCGTCGCCAATGGGAGGAACCACTCCTGGGTCAGGCGTAAAGCTTTTCCATTCCAGATAATTGAAGACAGGAAAGAAGATATACTGATTCGCGCCGATATGTGCAGTGCGATCGACCGCTCCTCCATCGACAGAACCGGTCAGGAAGTACACAGGGCTCCCAGCCTGATTGATGAGGTCAAGCGACTCCGAACCACTGGCAGACAACAGCGGGTTGCCAGCAGCACTGGCCTGGCCGGCTGATGTCCACCAGTCAGCCGACCAGGCGTACTGACTCTTTCCCGCCACCGAATCGGCGGGATCGACCACGCCCTGGGCCGCGGCCTTGAGGCCCAACAGCCCGACAGAACCTGCCAGGACGGAGCAGGGGACCAGGCGCATGAACAGTTCACGATTGCGCATCATAACTTTACAGTTGTGAAAGGTTCATCGGTCAAGGCTTGTAGCCTCGATGGCACAATGGCTCGGAGACGGCATCGGGGGCAACCGGGCTTCACCGTTTTCAATCCAGTTGTCGCTCCAGGGCTGCGTCCACCCGGTGGCGAGCTCTCCTCCTCCCGGATACGCTTCCGTTGTCGCCGGGCCGGCTTGGATTCCGTCATCGCACTGGAGGGTCTCGGCAAGCGCTTCGGCTCGATGACGGCCGTGGAAAGCCTCGATCTGTCGATCGCCCGCGGCGAGTTCTTCGCCCTGCTGGGCCCTTCCGGCTGCGGCAAGACCACCACCCTGCGCATGATCGCCGGATTCGAATCCCCCAGCCAGGGCGTGATCCGCCTGGAGGGAATCGATGTCACGGCCGTGCCGCCGCACCGGCGCAACGTGAACACCGTGTTCCAGAACTACGCCCTCTTCCCCCATCTCTCGGTGTGGGACAACGTGGCCTTCGGGCCCCGCTCCCGCCGGCAGCCGGAGAGCGAGGTGCGCCGGCAGGTGGGCGAAGCGCTGGAGCGGGTGCGGCTCTCGGACCTGGGCCGGCGCAGGCCCCAGCAGCTCTCGGGCGGCCAGCAGCAGCGGGTGGCCCTGGCCCGGGCCCTGGTCAACGCCCCGGCGGCCCTGCTCCTGGATGAACCCCTGGCGGCCCTCGATCCGAATCTCCGCCGCGACCTGCAGCAGGAACTCAAACGCATCCAGCGCGAGGCCGGCATCACCTTCCTGATCGTGACCCACGACCAGGAGGAGGCCCTGGCCCTCAGCGACCGGCTGGCGGTGATGAAGGGCGGGCGGATCCTGCAGGTCGGCACGCCCCGCCAGGTGTACGACACCCCCGCCTCGGCATTCGTGGCCGGATTCATCGGCCAGGCCAACCTGCTTCCCTGCGGCAACGGGCGCACCCTGATGCTGCGGCCCGAACAGCTGCGGCTCCAGCCCCAGGCCCCGCCCCCCGGAGACGCCGGCCTGCGCGCCCGCGTCACCGGCGTCACCTTCCAGGGGCCGGTGCTGGAGGTGGAACTCCAGACCGAAGAGGGCAGTGAACTGGTTGCACAGCTCACTCGCTCCACCCCGGCAGCACCGGTACGGTCCGGTGATTCCCTCTGGGTCGTGTGGGATGACGGCGCCGCGCACCGGCTCCCGGCGGCCTGACCTCCCACCCCATGGTTCCCCCCGTCTCTCCCGCTCGCGTCTCGCGCCGGACCTTCCTCACCCGGGCCTCCCTGGCGGCCGGCGCCGCCGCCCTGGGCCCCTCCCTGCTGGCCGCCTGCCGCCAGGGGGGAAACAGCGAAGGCCAGGGAGGCGGCGAGAGGCGGCTGGTGATCTCCAACTGGCCCCTCTACATCGACACCAGCAAGGAGGGGATCCCCGGCACGGTGGAGCGCTTCGAGAAAGCCACCGGCATCGACGTCGCCTACAGCGAGGATCAGAACGACGCCGCGGCCTTCTTCGCCAAGGTGCAACCGGAACTGGCCGCCGGCAGGCCGATCCGCCAGGACCTCTTCATCACCCCCTACTGGATGGCCCGGCGGCTGATCGATCTGGGCTGGGTGGAGCCCCTGCCGCTCGATCGCGTGCCCAACGCCGCCAACCTCATCCCCTCCCTGCGCAACCCCTCCTGGGATCCGGAAGGCAGCCACACCCTGCCCTGGCAGTCGGGCATCGCCGGCATCGCCTACAACCGGGAGGCGACCGGTCGTGATCTCACCTCGATCGACGACCTCTTCGATCCGGCCTTCAAAGGGCGGGTGGGCTTCCTCACCGAGATGCGCGACACGATGGGGCTGCTGATGCTGGCCTCGGGCGCCGATCCCACCCGGCCCACCTACGCCGCCGCCGAACCGGCCTTTGCGCGGCTGCAGAAGGCCCGCGATGACGGCCAGATCCGCGCCTTCACCGGCAACGACTACCAGGACGATCTCCTGGCCGGCAATTTCGCCGCCTGTGTGGCCTGGTCCGGCGACGTCGCCCAGCTGGCCCAGGAACAGCCCAAGCTGCGCTTCATCGTGCCGCAGAGCGGCGGCATCCTCTGGGCCGACGTGATGGTGATGCCGAAAGGGGCCCGGCACCCCCAGGAGGCCGCCGCCTGGATGAACTACGTCTACGACCCCGAGCAGGCGGCCCGGATCGCCGCCGCGGTGAACTACATCTCGCCGGTGCAGGAGGTGCAGGAGGTGCTGGCGAAGGATCCGGCCACCCGGTCGATGGCCACCAACCCGCTGATGTTCCCCGATGGGGCGATGACGGCCCGGCTGAAGGTGTTCGGCCCGCTCGATCCCAAGGAGGAGGCCCGCTTCGATGAACGCTTCGCCGCCATCACCGAGGGCTGAGCCGCCGGGGCCACGGCTGTCGCAGGGCCACGGCTGTCGCCAGGGCCACGGCTGCTTGGGCCATGGCTGCTGCTGGGGCCGGGCCTGCTGTGGCTGGCCCTGCTGTTCCTGCTGCCCCTGGCGGCCCTGGTGCCGATGTCGCTCTCGGAACCGCGCGATCGCTTCAGCCTCTCGATGGCCTTCACCGGCCGGATCGCCAACTACACCGAGGTGCTCAGCCAGTACGGCCCGATCCTGGCCCGCTCCCTGCTCTACGCCACCGGCGCCACCCTGCTGGCGCTGCTGCTCGCCTACCCGCTCGCCTGGGTGATCCGCTTCCGCGGCGGTCGCTGGAAGGGCCTGCTGATGGGGATGGTGGTGGTGCCCTTCTTCACCTCCTACCTGGTGCGCACCATCGCCTGGACCACGATCCTGGGCGACGAAGGGCCCGTGCTGCGGCTGCTGGAGGGGCTGGGGGTGCTGCACGACGGCCGCCTGCTCAACACCGCCACCGCCGTGATCGGCGGCCTGGCCTACAACACCCTGCCCTTCATGGTGCTGCCGATCGTGGTCAGCCTCGAGCGGATCGAACCCCAGCTGCTGGAGGCGGCCGGCGACCTCCATGCCGCCCCCCTCGCCGTCTTCCGCCGGGTGGTGCTGCCCCTTTCCCTGCCCGGGGTGATGGCCGGCTGCGTGCTCAGCCTCATCCCAGCCGCCGGCGATGTGGTGAATGCCCAGTTCCTCGGCGGTCCCAACAACCGCATGATCGGCAACGTGGTGCAGAACCTGATGCTGGTGCAGCGCCAGCTGCCGAAGGGGGCCGCCCTGGCCCTGCTGCTGATGCTGCTGATGACGGCGGCCGTGCTGGCACTGGTGCGGCAGCGGGGCGTGGAGGATCTGCCCCTGCCATGAAGCGCCCCGCCCTCGGCAACGCCCTGCTCGGCATCTGGGCCGCTCTGGTCTACGCCCTGCTGTTCACCCCGATCGCCGTGATCGTGCTGTTCAGCTTCAACGCACCCCGGGGACGCTTCAACCTGATCTGGCAGGGGTTCACCCTGGAGAACTGGCTCCATCCCCTGCGCGATCCCGCCCTCACCCGGGCCTTCGCCACCAGCCTGATCCTGGCGCTGCTGGCCAGCCTGCTGGCCACCGTGCTCGGAGGGCTGATGGCCCTGGCCCTGGCGCGCCGGCCGGTGCGCGGACGGGCCTGGATCGAGCTGCTGCTCGTGCTGCCCCTCACCAGCCCGGAGATCGTGCTGGCCACCTCCCTGCTCAACCTCTTCGTGCAGCAGAACCTGCCCCGCGGCTTCGGCACCCTGGTGCTCTCCCACAGCCTCTTCTGCCTCAGCTACGCGGCGCTCACCCTGAAGGCCCGGCTCACCGGATTCGACTGGAACCTGGTGGCGGCCGCGATGGATCTCGGCGCCCGCCCCCTGCAGGCCTTCCTGCGGGTCACCCTGCCGCTGATCGCCCCGGGGCTGCTCGCCGCCTTCCTGCTCTCCTTCTCGCTCTCCCTCGACGACTACATCATCACGGCCTTCACGGCCGGCGAAACGATCACCTTCCCCCTCTACATCGCCGGGGCGTTCCAGCGGGAGATCTCGCCCCAGATCCACGTGCTGGCCACCCTGGTGCTGCTGGTGAGCGTGGCCCTGCTGGCCCTGGCGGTGGGACGGGACGAAAAGGCCTGAGCAGCGGGAGTACTCAGGGGCATCCCGGCCCGATCAGGCCGTGATCAGCGGAATGACATCGGCATAGCCGAGGGGTGTGAGGAAGTCGGTCATCTGCTGGAGGTTCTGGTAGTTCGCATAGCGGATGTTGCCGTCGGCATGCATGTAGGCGTGCAGATAGGCGGTTCCATCAAGAACCTTCCAATAGGTTTCCATCAACCCATCGCCATCGTAGTCAGCTGAAGCCCTCAGCTGCAGATTATCGATCCTGAGATCGTTCTGAAAGCGTTGCTGACTGTCGAAGTCACTGAATCGCTCCACGATTCCAAGCTCGACCAGCGGATCGATGTAGATGCCCACCACACGGGTGCTGCCGCCCTGCCCATGGTCGGAATAGTCGATCAGGCCGGTGAGCGGATCAACGGATGCGGTGGCCCAGCGGGAACTCACCCGGTTGGTGAACACCTGTTCGGGGTTGCCATCTCCGTTGACATCCGCCTGACCCTGATACTTGTAGGAGCGCTCCGTTCCCGCTGGATAGCTGCCGCTGAATCCGTGGGGATTGCCGTCGAAGTCCCGGATCGGGGTGCGGATGGGGTCCTGCTGCGACAGCGGGTAGAGGCGATCGAGAAGGAAGGGGAGAGGGCCCTGCCGGGCAGGCAGATTGATGCTTCTGGAGGGAACCTGGGGGGAAGTGCCGAAGAGACGGAAGCTGGCACTGGAGAGGGAGGGCCTTCCCTCGAGCCTGGCGAAGCGGGTCGACGAGCCACCGCCTGTTCCATCGGGATCGTAGGCAAGATCACCGGAAGAGGTGTTGTAGATGACCTGCGCCGAACCTCCTCTGGCGGAGCCTGTGGAATTCGCCGTGAACGAACTGTCTTCAAGAACCCCATTCAGCAGGGACAACGAGCCGAAGGTGACCCCGGAAAGCCAGATCTGATCCGGCGTGCCGGAACCACTGCTGAATCCACGAATCGTATCCACGTTATTCTGGGAATTCAAAGGAGCCCAGAAGACAAACGCATCGCGGGCATTGGCGGACCCATAAAGCTCATCATTGCCGGGTCCTCCGCTCAGCCACTTGCTCCTGCCATTCTCCTGCGACGCGTTGAGGCGATCGTTGCCGTTCCCGCCGACATGAAGATTGTCGAAGACAGTGCCATTGACCGTGTTGGAGCCGAAGACGAGGTCAGAAGGTGCTGTCAGCTCACTTCGCACAGCCAAGCCGTTGTTGAAGCGATTGCCCGATACGGCAAGGGAACGCTGGATGACCTCTGGCGATGAATCGGTACGGATCAGAATGCCGTAGCCCGATGCCAACAGGTCAAATGTATTCCCAGTGACCTGGGTTCTCAACCCATAGGTGCCATCGGCAGAGGGATTCTTCGACTTGTAATCCTGCCATACAACCCCAAGGTCTGAATCAACGAAGAGGTAGTCGAAGAAGGAACCTCCGGCAAGATAATTGCCGGCAAAGATGCCTCCGGCATTATAGAAACGCTCACCACGTGGATTGTTGGCAGGATCAGTACCATCATCCTGTTTGATGAGCCCGGCTCCCAGGAATCGGTTGGATTCCACCCGTGTATCCGGGTTGAAGAGGGTGATCAGGGAGGAGCTGTAGCCGGTTTCGTTGAATTCACTATTGAGAACCCGCAGGTTACGGCCACCCTCGTTATAGATGAAGAAGCCTCCACCGGTTCCCGTGATCGGGTCATAGCCGGACTGCCGCCGCAGGGACACCCTGATTCCGCTGATGGTGACATCGCGTGAGCCAGTGATGTCCATGTAGGTGCCGTTGGCACCGACAGCGCCAAGATGATCTCCTTGAAAAACAAGATTTCGCAGGGAAACGCCGGTGATCGTCGGCGAGACCGGGTCGTAGGGAAGGCTGCCCTTGCTGGAAGCAAACAGATAGCCCTCGGCGGAGGAATCGTAGAGAAAACGCAGATCCTCCACCGCCATGCCGTTGGGCGGTGTATCGCCATCGCGGCCCCGCGCGTAGATGCGGGCATTGCCGATGATGGTGGTGTTCTGGGAACCGGCCCCCCGGATGGTGAGGTTGGAACCCGGGGCGAGGGCCAGGGTGGGGGGGGAGGAGCCACTGGCTTCGGGGCTGGAGGCATCCCCATCCGACTTCGTGATGTTGAAGCTGCCAGGGCTCAGGGTGATGATCGAGCCGGAATCTGCAGCGAAGAGTGCCGCACGGATACTGGAGTAGAAAGTATCATCGATCCTGATCGTGGAAGTGCTGCTCATTGGTGCGATGCTTCTGGAAAAAACGATGAAGGAATCTTCAGTGGTGGGCACTCCATCCGCTGAGCCCAGACCGTGGGCCCTCGCAGGCCTGATCCTTGCTGCTCGGACAGGGGCTGGTTCCGCCGGCTCCGAGGATCACAGCGTCCGGAGCCCGCAACGGATGGCAACGGTGGGGGTGGAAGCGAATCAGCCGATCACCTTAGGGGCAGGGGGGCCGGAACGACCTGCCGGCAGGGGCGGTGGGGAAGGTGGCCGGAGGGTCAGGCAAACGAAAAGCCGGGATTGACGCTGCTTTCGGCGATCAGCTGGGCGGCGATCCCATCGGAGAGGTAGTCCGCGTTCGCCAGCGAACTGGGATGCACAAGGTTGAACCAGAATCCCTCCGTTCCACCCTGATCAGCGGCAAAGGAACTGATCGCCTCCTCAAAGACCCGGAACGAATCGACCACGAAGACGTCATCTCGGGCCCGGGCACCGGTATCGAATTCGTTCTTCAGGCCAGCGAACACAGATCCGGCGATGGAATCCGCCAGAGTGCCGATCCCCGGGAACACAGCCTCGAATCGCTGCAGCAGCGGGGTGGTGCTGAGTGGAGGGCTGGGCAGGATGACGACATCATCGAACAGATCATCCAGCGTTCTGGCGGCCTCGATCGTCTGACCGGTGATGGTCTGGATGAGAGCGGTGATGGTGGCGGGATCAGTGGGATCCGCCGTTCCCTTGACCACCTTGTCGAAAAACTCGAAGAGATCGTTGGCACCGGCGGCGATCACCGCATCCTGCCCCTTGCGATCCTTGTTCGCATTCCTTCCGCTGTTGGCCGCCTGGAACCGCTCCACCTGGGCGAGCAGACCGATCGGCACACCCCCAGACCGACCGCCTCCGAACCGTCCTCCCCGGTGGTGGCCCCCACGAAGGCATAGTTGAGAGGAGATTTGAACCCAGTCGGAGGCGTGCCGAAGAAAGCGGGAATCGAGGAATCCGCCGCGATGCCGAAATCCTCGAGCAGGGCCTCCACCAGCACCAGTCCATCGGATTGGCGCAGGCTTTGTCCCGTGAGGGGATCCACCGCGTTGCCGATGTCGGCGAGGCTGTCTCCGAACACGACAAGCCGTGAACGATTCTGCCAGGAGTTCGATGGGCTGACTTTCAACTTCTTGGCCGTCATCGCTGGATTCGCTGGGGAGATCAGGTGAGGGACGAGGCCAGGCTTGCCCATTGGGGCAGACCTTAAATCATGGAAATCTGCGGCGAAGCGCCAGGGACCACTCCAGCCAGTGACCTGAGCTCGCGGGGGCTGCTCTGCGGCAGCAGTACCGCGGCCTTCAGCGGGCCAGGCCGGGAAACTGGGATCGGAAGCGGGCGACCTTGGGCAGATCGTTGATCACCACATAGGGATGGCGAGGGTTGCGCGCCACGAAATCCTGGTGATGGGCCTCGGCGGGGTAGAAGGCCGGGGAGTTCTCCACCCGGGTCACGATCGGCTCGTCGTAGACCCCGGCCTGCTGCAGCTGGGCGATGTAGGCCCTGGCCACCTTCTCCTGGCCGGCATCGGTGGGGAAGATGGCGGAGCGGTACTGGGGTCCCACATCCGGTCCCTGGCGGTTCAGCTGGGTGGGGTCATGGGCGACCGCGAAATACACCTGCAGCAGCTGGCCGTAGGTCACCTTCGCCGGGTCGTAGGTGACCCGGATTCCCTCGGCATGGCCGGTGGAGCCCCCACTCACCTGCTTGTAGGCCGCCGTTGCCTGACTGCCGCCGGCGTAGCCCGTCACCACGTCGCGCACGCCCTTCACCTGCTCGAACACCGCTTCCATCCCCCAGAAGCAGCCTCCCGCCAGCACGGCCGTCTGCAGGGGGCCGGGAGCCTGGCCCACATCCAGTGCCGGAGCGGGGAGGCTGGCCCCCTGCGCCGCAGGACGCTGGGGCGTGAGCGTGGCCGCGATCACCGGCAGGGCCAGCAGGCCGCCGGCGAGGGCCACCAGGGTGGAGGTCTTC
>CAWKAW010000003.1:0-463350 GCA_963847745.1 uncultured cyanobacterium
CAAGGCCCAGTGATGGTGAAGATGTTAAGACATCTCTCTTCACTTGGAAATATCCTGCAGAACGTCTGCCTATCACCTGTCCTTGTGACCTCGGCTCAGGATGCCTCGATCTGACTGAATGATGTCATCAGAGCAGTTGCATGACTGCCCAACATTCAGCTGCAGAAGACGGGACCTGAGGCTTGCTGAATTGCTTGCGCGCTTCTGGCCACTTCCGATCCGGGGCGTTGGACGTCTGCTTCGTCAGATGTCGACCGTCCACATACGACCGGCAGCACAAGGGACTACGTAGTGTGACGCGGCGGAGCAGGTGTTCTGGGCTCTGCTAGGGTATTTGGGAGAGTACTGGTCAGGCCACTCAAATGGAATTTTGAATAACGCCACAAAATATGGTATTCGCAGAGATATATCACGGTGATTTTGATAGAAAACAATTCCAGGGAGCTTCAGCCCCATGTTCGATTTCACTCAAGTTGTGCGGCAAGAGATTTCCCTCGCGGGAATTCTCAACGCCGCCCTCCCCTCCCGCCCAAGTAACTGGGCCATCCTGCTCCTGCGCTTCAACAACGAGCTGGAACTTTCCGACGCGGCCCCGCCGCTTGCGTTTTACGGCGACTCTTCACGGGCAAGGGTGCTGGGAGCCTCAACGTTCCAGCTTTCTTTTCCGACGTCTCACACGGCCAGCTTGATCTCTCTGCATCCAAGGTGTTCGACTGGATGACAATCGACGCCAACCGTGGCGACTACGTCGGTAATATTCCCGACAAGGACGTTCCCAAAGGAAAGTTTAACCGAAATGGACTTATCGCCCTCGGTTATCAGACCGCTCTTGCTAATAACATCCCCCTCGGTGACTATGCCGGAATCGTGTACTCATTCGCCGGCCGCATCGACCTCTTCGGTGTCCTCGGAGGCATGGCTGCCGTGTGCGATACCGCTTCCCTGTGGCCATCGCTCCTCGGGCAGGAGATGGGTCACGGTTATGGGCTCGACCATTCCCGTGCCGATGGTTCCCAGGCTGATTACAAGGATATATGGGACGTCATGAGCACGAACGTCGGGGGGTCCTTTCGACCGCGGACCCTGATTACACCTTCGTCGGCCCCGGCCTTAACGCCTGGAACATGCGCTCCCGAGGTTGGCTCGATGAGAATCGCGTCTGGAAGCCCCTTTCCAGAATTTCGGAACCCAAGACGTCGTTCTCCGACCCCTCCCACCGCCGTGACCTCCGCGGCTACCTTGCCGCCGAGCTAGGTCCCTACCTGATCGAGTTCCGTTCGGCCGAGAGGTGGGACGCCGGGCTGCAGGGCGGCTCCGGCATCCTGATCCATCGCTTCAACACCTGGGACAACCGTTCTTACGTCATGGGCTCGCCCGCTGCGGTAGCGCTCACCTCTCCCTTCGGCGCGCACCCGCAGAAGGTCGGCGAGACGTTCCAGGTTGGCGACGAGAGCAAGATCTTTGACACGGTCTACCGGTGCGAGGTCATCTCGATCGACGATGGAGCCCCTGCCGCGACCATCCGCCTTTCCTACCGACCGGCACCCGAGCGGCCCGGCCCGCACCAGCGGCCTTTTGAATTCGGGATCATCGGAAGCGACGCGGGAGGCATTTACCTCCAAGGTGGAGTGCTCCACCGCATACCGCCTTATGGGCCCATCTTGCAAATCATGCAGCAGATTAACGCCTACAGCGACACCGCTTCTCTTCGCGACACGGGGTTACGGAGCGTAGCCCAGGCCACCGCCCTGATTGGGATAATCCGTCAGGCCTCGGAAGCCCTTCATGCTCTTGATCCCATCCGGAGTCCGGCCCCAACCCTCACCTACTCCACGGTCCAGGCGCAGGGGGCACTCACCGATCCGACGAACTCAGATATTGGAGAGGGGACGGAGGGAGGTTCATCTTGATCCGAGTTTCCTAAGGTCGCCTAAGATCAAGATACAGAAGACGGGGGCCGAGTGAACTGCCAATGCCAAGGTAGTCTTCCGCTTCCGATCCTGCACGTTGGGTCACTCGGTACACATCCAGTGCACCTTGGCCGGATATCGGTATCTTCCGCCCATGCTGAGGACCCAGCACGACCAGTCTGCCAAACTCAGGAGCTTCGGGCGAGATCTCTCGATCGAAGTCGGTGAACATATGGCATGCACCCTCGCGTGAGGTCATCGACAGCATCTCGCCTCCGCCTTCCGTGAATCGAAACCAATGCGTTGTTCCGGCGGGAAGGTGCACGAGTGTCCCTAGGGCAACGATCCTTTCCTCGGCGCCGATGCCAAAGGCGATGTTGCCCCTGATCACGTAAATCGATTCCTCCCACGGGTGGTTGTGCGGCGGAGGCCCACTTCCTTCTGGCTCCGTTTGGCGAAACACCTCTTCGCTTCCTGTTTGCGTGCCTGAGGCCAGCACAATCATGCCTGGGCCTGTTTCCGGTCTTACCAGGCGTAGGTATCCTGGATGGTTCAGGAGCTTGGGTCTGTGGGTCATCCCTCGCCTGATTTTCGGGATCATTCGATCACGCAAGATAACCCCATTCGCAATATAATCAGCGCGGTGATGCTGAGAGACGACATCCTTAATCAATTCAGCCTCTCTTATGTAGTGGTCATTCCAATCGGCATTTATCCCATTTGCAGCCGGTTGATTCAACATGAAAATGAGAGGGCCAAGGTCTATCGAATCCACCTTTTCCGTGAATTCGTGGAGGCAGGATCGCAAAGCTGGTGTTCTGCTCCGTAACGCTGACGTTGGTGCAGGCTGGAATGAACAGCCTCTTGTCAACGCAATCTGGCAGCAAGCGGTACCATAACAACAACCCATGACCTGGGCCATCCTTGAAAATATGTCTGACGACCGACAGAAACGCCTGCCGTGACTGGCTGCAATGAGCTCATTCACCCTCGATCAGATTGTTCCCTGGGGCCGTTCGTTCGAGGAATACTGCGCCATGTTCCGGCTGACCCAGGCTGATCTCGGCGGACGGATTCTGGGCTGCGGGGACGGGCCGGCCAGTTTCAACGTCGAAGCCAGCCGACTCGGTGCATCGATCGTGTCGTGCGATCCGATCTATCAGTGGGGTGTGGACGAGCTTCGTGCTCGAATCGAGCAGACCGGTGACCAGGTTCTGGAGCAGACGCGCCGGAATCGGCAGTCGTTCGTCTGGACGTCCATCACCTCCGTGGACGAGGTGGGGCGGGTACGGATGGCGGCCATGGAGAAGTTCCTGGCCGACTACCCCGATGGCCTGAAGCAAGGCAGGTACGTTGCGGCTGAGCTGCCTGTGCTGCCCTTTGTGGAGGCTCAGTTCGATCTGGCCCTGTGCTCGCATCTGTTGTTCCTCTACAGCAGCCAGCTCGGTGGATCCTTCCATCGCGCCGCCATTGCTGAGCTGGCCCGGGTGGCGAAGGAGGTGCGTGTCTTCCCCCTGCTGACGCTCGGTGGCGAGCCCTCTCCCTTTCTCCGCGACTGCATCGACCTGTTGCACCAAGGCGGCCATGTCGTGACGCTGGAGACGGTGCCCTACGAATTCCAACGTGGCGGCAAAACGATGATGCGCTTTCGCTCGGTGGCTGATGGCTGAGATTCAGCTGCAGACCACTTTCCCGTGGCTCTCGCGCATGACCTGGCGGGCTCAGACCGGCCAGTCCGACCCATGACCGCTCCGCTCCCCTTGCTGCGCATCCGTCTCCTCGGGGAGTTCCACTGGAGCATCGGGGACGACGCGCCTCTCGTGCCGCCTCCGGACCGTCTTCAGGCCCTGCTGGCCTACCTGATTCTCCACAGCGATGGTCCGCGGCCCCGCGCCGAGGTGGCGGCGAGGCTCTGGCCCGAGACGAGCGACGCGGAGGCCCGCGCCAATCTCCGCCGCCGCCTGCATGAGCTCGTGCGCCTGATCCCGGGCGGCGAGCGTCGGGTGGCCGTCACCCCGCGCACGGTGCACTGGCTCGGCGGGGAGGACTGCCGGGTCGACGTGCAGGAGTTCGAGGAGGTCTGGGGAGAATCCCGTCAGACACCGCGCTTGGATCGTCTGGAGCTGGTGGCGCCGCTCCTGCGCGGTGAGCTGCTGCCCGGTTGTGACGACGACTGGATGGTGCCCCTGCGCGAGGGGCTGCGGGAGCGGGCGATCACCCTGCTCGATGAGCTGGCCACGCTTCTCACGCGAGACGGCCACAGCCGCCGGGGGCTGGAGGTGGCCGAGCAGATCCTCCGCCTCGATCCCCTGCATGAGCCCGCCTACTGCCATCTCATGCGCCTGCACGCCCTGGCCGGGGATCGGGCCGGTGCGCTGAAGGCCTACCACCGCTGCATGCAGACGCTCCGGGAGGAGCTCGGGGTGAGCCCGGCCGCCGCCACCTGCGCCCTCTACCAGGAGCTGCTCACCCAGGAGGAGGGATCCCCTCCTCCACGCTGCGAGGCGGCGGACCCGCAGGACCTGCCCGCCCCGAAGCAGCGGCTGGTGGCCACCGCGGTCGTCCGGCCCGAGGTGGGATCTCCCGCGCCGGCGCTCCCCCTGATCGGACGGCAGGCGGAGTGGCGGACCGTTGCCGCCTGGCTGCAGGGAAACGACCGCCAGGATCCCGCACCGCTGCTGCTGCTGCTCGGCGAGCCCGGGATCGGCAAGACCCGGCTCCTCGAGGAGCTGATGGGAGCGGCGAGTGCCGCCGGAATGGCGATCGTGCGGGGCCGTGGCTTCGAGGCCGAACGGATGCGTCCCTACGGCGCCTGGATGGACGGCTTCGAGGAGGTGGGGGCCCGGCCGTTCCTCGCGGAGCTGCGCGCCCTGGCGCTCGAGCCGGAACCCGATCCCTCCCCCGCCACCCGCAGCCGCGGCCGCCTCTTCGATCTGGCGACCCAGTTCCTGCGATCCCTGGCCGAGGCCCGCCCCGCCCTGGTGGTGCTCGACGACATCCAGTGGCTGGATGAGACCTCGCTCGCCTTCCTCCACTACGCCTTCCGGCTGCTCTCCAGCGGGCTGCCGATCCGCTTCGCCTGTGCCGCGCGCTCCCGTGAACTCGAGGACAACCACCCCGCCGACCGTCTCGTGCAGGCCCTCGCCCGGGAGCGACGCTCGCTGGTGCTGCGTCTCGCCTGCCTGAGCGACGGGGAGACCGTGGAGCTCGTTCAGGCCGCAGGCGGTCGTGCCGGCAGCGCGCGCATCGCCACCGGCAGCGGCGGCAATCCCCTGTTCGCCCTCGAGATGGCCCGCGCCGAGGCGGAGGAGGAGACCTCGGAGGAGGCCACCGCTCCGGAGAGCCTGGCCCATCTCATCGCGGGAAGGCTGCGGGAACTGGAAGAGGGCACCCTCGAACTGCTGCCCTGGGCCGCGGCCCTCGGCCATCGCTTCAACCCCGCCATCCTGGCGGCAGTGGCGGACTGTCCGATCCATCGCCTGCTGACGGCGGTGGATCAGCTGGAGCGGCACGGGATCATCCGCGGCAGTGACGCTGCCGATGGCGAGGCGGCCTACGACTTCGTGCATGACGTGGTGCGGCAGGTGGCCTACGAGCAGTGCTCCCTGCCGCGGCGCCGGCTGCTGCACAGCCAGATCGCCGCGGCGCTCGAGCGACAGGTGCCGGCCAGCCCGTCGCTCATCACCGAGGCTTGCCCACCATGCCGATCTCGGGACTCGATCCGGACCTGGCGGCCGATGCCTGCCTCAGGGCGGCGGACCATTGCCTGCGGGTGTTCGCCTACGCGGAGGCCGGGGCGCTCTGCCGCCGCGGTCTGCACCACTGCGGCCGCCTCCCCGGCGAGCTTGCCCTGGCCCTGCGTCTCCAGCTGCTGCGCCGATCCGTGCGGGCAGGCGTGAGCCGCCAGGCGGAGGCAGGCCTTCAGGAGGAACTGCACACCCTGATCCGGCAGGCGCGGCAGCGGGGCCTGGTCGAGGAGGAGACCCTCGGCCACGAGGCGCTGATCTCACTCAACTTCGACCACGGCGATCTGGCAGCCGTGCAGCGGTATTCGCTGCTGGCCGCCGAACGGGGACGCAGCGCCAGCCCGGCCACCGCGATGATGATGCTGGCCCATTCCGGCTCCTGCCTGGCGGAGATCGGCCGTGAGATGAGCCGGGCCGAGGCCCTGCTCCTGGAGGCGCGCTCGATGGCCGAGCGGCTCGGGATCGATTCCATCGACATCCCCTTCGGACTGGGCTGCGTGAAGCGGTACCGGGGGGAGTGGACGGAAGCGCGGCAGCAGTTGCGGCGCGGCTGGGAACTGGCCCGCCGGGCCGAGGACCACTGGCGGGAATGCACCTGCCTGCTCAATCTGGTGGGCCTCGAACTCGAGGCCGGGGACCTGCCCGCAGCGGAGGGCCTGTGCGGGGATCTCCAGCAGGTGGCCGCCGGTATGGGGAGCGGCAGCGAAGCCCCCCACGCGGAAGCTCTCGCCGCCCTGATCGGCCTGCTGCGCGGGGATGACGGGGCGGAGACCCGGCTGGAGGCCTGCTGCGGAAGCCTGCGCCAGCTCGACTCCCCGCGGATGCTGGCCTTCCTGCAGACCCTCGCGGCCCGCCGTGATCTGGAGCATGGGCAGCCGGAGCAGGCCCGGAGGCGGGCGGAAGAGGCGCTGGAGGCGGCCCAGAGGCTGCAGAACCCGAGCGAGATCGCCCTCGCCTGGGCCGTGGTGATCGAGGCCGGTGCCGCCCTGGGCAGTCCGGCCTGCTCTCGCCGTCACCTGCAGGACCTGCGGGCGCGTGTCCGCGGGCAGGAGCTCTCGGCCCTGGCCGCCCAGGCACTGGACAGGCTCAGCCGGCAGCTGGCTGCCGGCGCCGGCTCCGGCGCCGGGGAGCACCCTGGCCACGATCCGATCCAGCCGGGCCGGCCCTGAGCGGGACGCTCAGCGGACGATCGCCGGACGATCGCCGGACACCGCAGTCCATACCTTGCGAGCAGATGGATCCGGGAACGATTGCGTTGCCGTGCCCATCTCCCCTTCCACCCTCACGGAGTCCCGTCATGACGGCCACCTTCGGCACCATCACCGATACCCCATCGGTCCGGCACAGCGATCTCTACGCCCAGACCCTCCAGCGCGCCGCACGGGTGAACTGGCGGATCGAGGACATCATCGGAGCTGACAAGCGCCTCGATTTCACCAAACGCTTCCTTCCCGATGTGCTCGCCAGAGTGCAAGCCATCTCCTGCCTTGATGGGGAGGAACAACGCATCCTCAACCAGATCCGCGGCAACTCCTACCTGCATCTCTTCGGGCTGGTGGAGGAGTTCATCGTGCCCGCCGTGATGGACCATGTCGAGGCCAGTGGTCTCGGCAACATCACCGCCACGCAGGCTCTTCTCCACTTCGCCGAGGAAGAGAGCAAGCACATCCGGCTGTTCCGCCGCTTCGCCGAGGAGTTCGAGCTGGGTTTCGGCAGCCGCTGCGACTGCATCGGACCCACCCGGGAGATCGCCGCCGCCGTGCTGCAGCATCGCCATCTCGCCGTGGTGCTGATCATCCTCTATATCGAATGGATGACCCAGTACCACTACCTGGCCAGTGTTCAGGACAACGTGCGCGAGGATCTCGATCCCCAGTTCTGCAGCCTGCTGCGGAACCACTGGCTCGAGGAAGCCCAGCACACCACCCTCGACACGCTCATGGTCGAGCAGCTGGCCCCTGAGCTCGATGCCACCGAACTCCAGGCCAGCATCGATGATTTCTTCCACATCCTCGAACTGCTCGAAGGCGGCCTCCGCCAGCAGGTGAGCCTCGACATCGAGAGCCTCAGCCGCGCCACGGGCCGCAGCTTCAGCGCCACCGAACGGCAGCAGATCGAGACGGAACAGGTGAGCTCCTACCAGTGGACCTTCATCGGCTCCGGCCTCAGCCACACCCGTTTCCTGCAGACCTTCGTGAAGGTCGCGCCCGCAGCGCTCTCCCGGCTGGAGGAGGCGACCCGGCGCTACTCCCCTGCTGCCGGGAGCGGCGCGTGAAGCCCTGCCCCCTTGCCCTGCCGTCCCCACCGCTCATGACCGCATCCCTCCCGACCAGCGGCACCTCGGCCTGCCGGGAAGTCGCCCGTGTCCTCCTCAGCGATGGCGGACAGAGCGGGAGCATGGTGCGATGAGAGGAGTGCATCAGCTGACCCTGGCCCTGGCCCTGCTGGCCTTCGCCGGCAATTCCCTGCTCTGCCGATTGGCGCTGGTGACGACGGACATCGGCCCCGGCCGCTTCACGGCCCTGCGCCTGCTGGCCGGCGCCCTCACCCTCATGCTGATCGTGGCCCTGCGGGAGGATCGTGGGGCCTTGAGCTGGCAGCGAGCGGGCAGCTGGCCGGCGGCTGGGGCCCTGCTGCTCTACGCCGGCTGTTTCAGCTACGCCTACGGCATGGTGCCCACCGCCACGGGCACGCTGCTGCTCTTCGGGGCCGTGCAGATCGGCATGATGCTGCATGGCGCGATCCGGGGGGAGCGGCTCGGCCGGCGTCAGGGTCTGGGCGTGGGGCTGTCGGTGGGAGGCCTGCTCTGGCTGCTGTTTCCCTCAGCCGCTTCCCCACCGCTGGCGGGAGCGGCCCTGATGATCGTGGCGGGGCTGGCCTGGGCGGTGTATTCCCTGCTGGGTCGCCAGGGCGGGGATCCCCTGCTGGCCACCGCCGGGAACTTCCTGCGGACCGTGCCGCTGGCCCTGCCGCTGCTCGCCCTCGCTGGGACCCGGCCAGGGTCCTGGCAGGGGATGGGCCTGGCCTGCTGGCCGGAGGCGTCACCTCCGGCTGTGGCTACGCGCTCTGGTACCGCTGTCTGCCGAGTCTCAGCGCCACCCGTGCCGCCACGGTTCAGCTGAGCGTGCCGGTGCTGGCGGCTCTCGGGGCCGTGCCGGTGCTGGGGGAGCCGATCCGTTTCAGGCTGCTGGTGGCCGGCGGGTTGGTGCTGGGAGGGATCGCCCTGGCGCGGGGGGGACCGGTGGCAGGCGATCCGGGCAAGCCTTCGCCCGTGGGATCCTGGAACCAGCGGTCCTGCCTGCGATGAGCCTCGCCGTTCTGGATCGGCAGCTGACGCCGGGAGACGGCGGGGTGATGACGTTCCAGCGCTGGCAGCGGATCCACGAGCGGCTGGACGGATGTCTGGAAAGCCGGCATGTGCACTGGCGCTGCTCCCTGGTGTCACTCCCGGGGGATCGCTCGCTCTGTCTGTTCGAAGTGACCTATGGGGATCTGGCTCGGGAGGCCTGCCGGGAAGCGGCAAGCCTTTCGCAGGGCAGCCGGCTGATCCTCGCCGAAGTCAGCTTCGAGTCCCCGCTCGACCCGGAGGAACTCCAGGGAGTGCAGCGGATGGCCGATGAGTGCTTCCAGCGCGTTGATGCCCGCCGGCTCACCTCGTTCCAGACACTGGATGGCGCGGCCTCCGTCTGCCTCTTCGCAGCTCCCTGCGCGGAATCCGTGCGCGGGGTGTACAGCACTCTGGCCGTTTCCTCCGCCAGGGTGTGGCCGGCGGTGCTGCTTCGGCCAGACACCTGAGATCGTGCGGCCGCTTCCGGTGCCGCCGGAAGCATGCCACCGGGATCGTGTCGCCTGACGCCGGCGCGATGCGGCTCCAGATTGACCACGTTCCCGATTCAGGCCCCGAGCCATGATTCACCACATCTCCATCCCGGCGTCGGATCCCTACCGGGTCGCCCGGGTTCTGGCCGAACTGACCCATGGTCATTGCTTCGAATTTCCCATCACCCCCGGTGCCTTCATGGTGAACTTCGGTGATGACCATGGCAGTGCTCTGGAGATCATTCCCGCCGATCGGGTGTGGCTCCCGGGTGCTGACGAGGTGGAGGTGGGGTCGGCTGAGCCGGCCGGCGCCTGCAGCGGCTTTCATGTGGCGCTCTCGGTTCCCGTGAGCCGTGAGCGGATCGAGGAGGTGGGAGTGCGGGAGGGCTGGCTCGTGCGCGCCTGCGATCGCGGCCCCTTCCAGCTGGTCGAGCTGTGGGTGGAGAACAGGTTCATGGTCGAACTGCTCACCGCCTCGATGACACCGGCCTACCTCGACTTCATGAAGCCGGAGGCCTGTGCCTCCTGGCTGGAGGAGGTGCAGCGCAGCGGTGCGGAGCTCCATGCCAGCCGCTGAGCCTGGAGCCACCCGCGTGGGCCGGATGGGCAAATCCACCTGCTCCTACTGGAATCCCCTGGCCGGTGACCAGCAGCACCGCTGGCGCTGGCTGGAGGGGCTCGAGGGGCAGGTGGAGGCGGTGATCCTCAGCCACGATCCGATCAGCGGCGAGTTCACCCGCCTCACCCGCTTCCATCCCGGCGCCGACACCAGCGCCTTCGGGGCGACGCTGCACGACTTTCCGGAGGAGATCCTGATCGTGAGCGGCAGGCTCTGGGACGAGGCCTTCGGGATGTGGCTGGAGAGCGGCCACTACGCCAGCCGGCCGCCGGGGGAGGTGCACGGCCCCTTCCGCACCGACCGGGGCTGCGTGGTGCTGGATGTCTCCTTCCCCGGGCGTCGGGGAGAGAGCGATCCGTGACCTCCCGCATCGAACCGGCCGGAGCCTCGGATGCCGCGGCGATCACCTCTCTCACCGGCGAGTTGCTGGAGGAGATCCAGGTCGCCATCGGTGAGCGGGTGTTCCGCTTCGATGCGGCGCTGAATCAGGCACGACTGGTGGAGGCTCTGGAGAGCGGCCGCTGCGTCGTCTTCCTGGCCCGCAATCGGCACCCTGGCGGGGAAAGCCTTGGCTTTCTGGCGATGTGCGAGGGCTTTGCTCTGTACGCCGAAGGGACGTTCGGGATCATCACCGAGCTCTACGTGCGCCCGCCCCACCGGGGGCGGGGCCTCGGCCGCGCGCTGCTGGCCGCCGCCCGGAACCATGGCCGCCGCCGGGGCTGGAGTCGGCTGGAGGTCACCACCCCACCCCTGCCGGCCTTCCAGCGCACTCTCGCCTTCTACGAGCGGGAGGGCTTCGCGGTGAGCGGTGGACGGAAACTCCGCGCCCTGATCCCCCTGCCCTGATGCGCTCCGATGGGGGCTGCAGGAACCGCAGATCCTGCCGGTCAGGGGTATTTTCCGGGGCCCCTGAACGCCGCCGCCGCACACCCCATGACCCTCGAGGTGACCCTGGCGATGCTGGAGCGCGACGGCCGCTGGCTGCTCCAGCTCCGCGACGACATCGCCGGCATCGTGCACCCCGGCTGCTGGGGCCTGTTCGGAGGTCACCTCGATCCAGGCGAATCGGCGGAACAGGCGCTGCGGCGCGAGCTGCTGGAGGAGATCGCCTGGCCGGCAGGGGACCTCTCCTTCTGGTTCACCGACACCAACCTGCAGCGCCATGCCCATTTCTTCCGCGCCGCCCTCACCGTGCCGCTGGCGGGCCTGCGCCTGCAGGAGGGGCAGGACATGACCCTGGCCAGCACCGGCGAGCTGGCCTCCGGCAAGGTCTGGAGCCCGGCCCTGGGGGAGTTCCGCCCCCTGGCACCCTCCCTGCTGCGTGCCGTGCAGAGGCTGCAGCAGGAAACCTGAGCGGGAAGGTCGACCTTGCGCACTGCCGCTGTGCAGGGGCTCAGGCCCGGGTCGGATCGCCCAGGTAGTCGATCTTGCCCAGCTCCACGCCGCAGTGGCGCAGGATGTCGTAGGCGGTGGTCACGTGGAAGTACACGTTGGGCAGCACGAACTGCAGCAGGAACGCCCGGCCGTTCATCGTGAGCGTGCGCTCGCGCACCGGCAGGCTGATCTCCCGGTGCTCGGATCCTTCGATCTGCTCCGGGGTGAGGGTGTTCAGGTAGGCGATGCTCGCCTCGAGCCGCTCGACCAGCTCCGCGAAGCTGGTTTCCTCGTCGGCCATCGCCGGGGCCTCCAGCCCCGCCAGCCGGGCCGCCCCCCGACGGGCGATGTCCGAGGCGATCTGCACCTGCCGCACCAGGGGGAACATGTCCGGGTAGAGCCGCGACTGCAGCAGCACGCCCTCATCCAGCTGGCGTGCCTGCGCATGGGCGGTCCCCTTGGCGAGGATTCCCACCAGGTTGGAGAGGCTCTGGGCCATCGGGGGAATCGCCGCCTCGTACATCGAAAGGCCCATGTCGGCGGCTCTCCTGGGACGACGGAACTCCGGCCCGATCCTAGGAACCGCAGCTCCGCGGCCCCGTCGCCTCAGGGCAGCAGGTCCTCCAGTCCGTGCTCGATCCCATGGCGACGGCACCAGGCCACCACGGTGTTCACCAGCAGCATCGCCACCGTCATCGGCCCCACCCCGCCCGGCACGGGGGTGATCGCCGCGGCGATCGGTTCCACCTCCTCGAAGCGCACATCACCACAGAGGCCGCCCTCAGGT
Source organism: uncultured cyanobacterium (assembly GCA_963847745.1). Lineage (GTDB taxonomy): Bacteria > Cyanobacteriota > Cyanobacteriia > PCC-6307 > Cyanobiaceae > Cyanobium. The sequence continues at coordinate 12,256 of CAWKAW010000003.1, forward strand.
CGGCGGTGGATGCCCACATCCACCACCACCGCGCCGGGGCTCACCTGGTCACCGCCGACCATGCCCGGGCGTCCGGCCGCCACCACCAGCACCTCGGCCCGGCGGGTGAGATCGCTCAGATCCACGGTGCGGGAATGGGCCACGCTCACCGTGGCATCGGCGGCCTGGAGCATCAGGGCCATGGGTTTGCCCACCAGGATGCTGCGACCCACCACCACGGCCCGCTTGCCCGGCAGCTCCACCCCGGCCCGGGCCAGCAGCGCCATCACCCCGGCGGGCGTGCAGCTGCGCGGTCCCTCCTCCCCCTTCACCAGGCGGCCCAGGTTGAGGGTGTGCAGGCCATCGGCATCCTTTTCCGGATCGATCGCCGCCAGCAGGGGCCCCTCCGCCAGACCCGCCGGCAGGGGCAGCTGCAGCAGGATGCCGTCCACCGCGGCATCGCCGTTGAGTCGCTCGATCGTGGCCTGCACCTCGGCCTGGGGCGTGGCGGCGGCCAGATGGGCGCCGAGGTTGCGGATGCCGATGCGCCCGCAGGCCTTCTCCTTGTTGGCCACATACACCCCGCTGGCCGGATCGTCGCCCACCCGCAGCACCGCCAGCCCCGGCGGCCGGCCGGCCCGCTCCTGGCCGGAGCGGATCACGGCGGCGAGCCGCTGCTCGATCTCGGCGGCCAGGCGGCGGCCGTCCAGGAGGCTGGCCATGGGAGGGAGGACACGGCGTTCTCCAGCATGCATGGCCCTGCGATCGTTTCGGCGGGGATGGGTAGGCTGAAGCGATGGTGAAAGGAGTGCGAAGGGCTGCGCTCCTGTGGCGGCGGCTGGTCCGGCTGGAGCGTCCGGGTCAGGCTCTGGTGCGCTGGAGCACGGCAGGGCTGGCGGCCGTGCTGCTCGCCTGCTTCCTGGTGGCGCTTCTCTCCAGCTGGCCCTGGCTGGCCGAGCCGAGTCTGCGGCCGGGTTCGGTGGCGCCGTTCACGGCGCGGGCACCGAAGGCTGCCCAGGTGGTCGACAGCGCCGCCCTGGAACAGCGCCGCCGCCAGATGGTCCCCCACACCGAAGTGCAGGTGGTGGATGATGCCGCCACCCAGGGCCTCCAGGCGGGGCTCACCCGCAGGTTGCAGGAGGTGCAGCGCCAGGCCAGCGATCCCCAGCCCCGGGTGGGGGCCCTCAACCTCAGCGAAGAGGAGCGGCGCTGGTTGCGCAGCCAGACTCCCGCCGACCTGCTGACCTGGGAACGGGCGCTCCGCCAGGCCCAGCTGCGCATGCTCAGCCAGGGAGTGGTGGCCAACATCGCCGAGGATCCGCTGCTGCTGGCGGCAAGCCTTCAGCTGGAGGACCAGCCCGCCCCGGCCCGGAGCCTGGGCAGCCGTCTGGTGGCCGCTTCCCTGCAGGGTCGCACCAACCTGCGCAGCGACACCTTCCTCAGCCAGCGCCGGCTGGAGGAACTGGTGAACCTGCAGGGCCTCCCCACCATCAGGGTGAAGCAGGGTGACCTGATCGCCCGCCAGGGGGAGCGGATCAGCTCCCAGGCCTTCGATGTGCTCGATTACTTCGGCCTGATCAACCGCCGCCCCCGGCCCCTGGCCTGGCTGGGACACTTCAGCGAGGCGCTGGTGGCCTGCGGGGTGATGGTGCTGCTGATGCGCCGCTGGCGCCCCAGCCTGGAGCCCCGTCAGGTCCTGCTCTCCCTGGCCATGCTCCTGGTGGTGCAGGCCTGCAAGCTCTGGCTCGGCAGCCAGTCCAGTCCCCTCGCCCTGCTGGTGCCCCCCACCCTGCTCCTCGCCCAGGGGCTCGGCACGGTGGCGGGGCTGGCCTGGCTGGCCGTGGCCAGCCTGCTCTGGCCCCTCCCCCAGGAGGCGGCGGCCGATCTGCGCATGCTCGTGGCCGTGCCCCTGGCCGTCGCCGCAGCGGTGCTGGCGGGGCGTCAGCGCAGCCGTTCCCAGCTGCTCCAGCTCGCCCTGCTGCTGCCGGTGGCGGCCATGGCGCTGCAGTGGCTGCTGATCCAGCTCTGCGACGTCCTCGGCGATCCCGATCCCCTGCTCCCCCGCGGAGGGGACCTCTTCAGCGAGGCCCTGCTGGTGGGCGGGCTGCTGATGGCGGGACTGCTGCTGGCGCCGTGGATGGAGAGCCTGTTCGGGCTGCTCACCCGGGCCCGTCTGATGGAGCTGGCCGACCTGGAGAGGCCCCTGCTGCGGCGGCTCTCCACCGAGGCTCCCGGCACCTTCGAGCACACCCTGATGATCTGCGGCCTGGCCGAGGAAGGGGCCCGCGCCATCGGCGCCGACGTGGATCTGATCCGCACCGGCGCCCTCTACCACGACGTGGGCAAGCTGCACGGTCCCCAGTGGTTCATCGAGAATCAGGAGGAGGGGGAGAACCCCCACGACCGGCTCGACGATCCCTTCGGCAGCGCCGCGATCCTCCAGGCCCACGTGGACGAGGGCCTGCGCCTGGCCCGGCGCTACCGGCTGCCCCGCCCCCTGGCCGATTTCATCCCCGAGCATCAGGGCACCCTCAAGATGGGGTACTTCCTGCACCAGGCCCGCGAACGGGATCCCTCCGTGCGGGAGGAGCAGTTCCGCTACCTGGGCCCCACCCCCCGCAGCCGCGAGACCGGCATCCTGATGCTGGCCGATGGCTGTGAGGCCGCCCTCCGCTCCCTGCCCCCCGGCACCAGCGAGGAGGATGCCCGGGCGATGGTGCGCCGGATCGTGGAAGCCCGCCAGGCCGATGGCCAGCTGGCCCGAAGCGGCATCGGCCGGGCCGAACTGGAGCTGGTGATCCGGGCCTTCGTGCGGGTCTGGAGGCGCATGCGGCACCGCCGCATCCCCTATCCCATCCCGCCCCGCAAGGCCTTCAGCGCCTGAGCCCGTAGACGGCGCTGCGCAGGCGGCCGCCGATGGCGAAACCGGCCGCCACCGCCGCCAGCCCGCCCAGCACGCTCACCAGCAGCAGGCCCAGGGCGGGCAGCGACCGGCCCTGCTCCAGTCCCTTCGCCAGCTGGAGGATCCACGAGCTGAAGGTGGTGAGCGAGCCGCAGAAGCCGATGCCGGCCAGCAGCATCAGCCGGGGTCTCTGGCGCTGGCCCGCCGCGATCACGCCGATCAGGAAGGAACCGGCCAGATTCGCCACCAGATCGGCCCCCGCCAGACCGCTCAGCCCCGGGTCCAGCTGCAGGCCGAACTGCTCCAGGCGCCAGCGCAGCAGCGCGCCGGGGATGGCCCCCGCCCCCACCAGCGCCAGATCGCGGGCCTCCCAGCGCAGTGCCTCCCGGTGGGAGGGAAGGGAGGCCTCAGGGGTGGCAGCCGGCTGGTCAGGCACCGAGGAGCACCCCTGCCGTGAGCGCCAGCACCCCTCCGAGCACCGAGGCCAGGGCGAGCAGCAGGGCCTCCCACAGGTGCCGCTGTCGCAGGGTGACCACCAGTTCGGCCATCAGGGTGGAGAAGGTGCTGAAGCTGCCCAGGAAGCCCGTGCCCACCAGCAGCAACGCCCGGTCCGCCCCGCCCCCGCAGCGGCGGTCCAGGCTCACCAGCAGGCCCAGGGAGAAACAGGCGATCAGATTCACTCCGAAGGTGCCCCAGTGCTTGCGGGGCAGCAACGGTTCCAGGTGGTTCACCACCCGGAAGCGCAACCAGGCTCCGGGCACGGCGCCGATCGCCACCAGCAGGGCCGCCTTGCTCATGGCTCTGCGCTCTGCATCGACGTCACTGGCCGCCCCGGTTGCGAACCTCCACCATGAACCGTAACCGGCACGGACCTCCATGTCCCTGAGCTTCCATGAGCTGCAGGCCCAGCTGCAGCCGGCATGGGGGGCAGGCGTCGGCCCCCATGCCGCGGATGTGGACCTGCTGATGGTGCCCTCCCTCACCATGGACCGGGCCCAGATCGCCCTGGTGACAGGGGCGCACCACTACGAGGAGCGACAGCTGTTCTCCCTGATCCGCCTGCGGGATCCGGGGGTGCGGATGGTGTACGTCACCAGCAAGCCCCTGGCCGATCTGGTGGTCGACGCGGTGCTGGAACTGCTCCCCGGGGTGCCCACCTCCCACGCCCGCCGCCGCTTGCATCTGTTCGACACCGATGACGCCTCCAACCGCCCGCTCACGGAAAAGCTGCTGGAACGGCCGGCCCTGCTCGCCCGCATCGGTGAACTCCTGCGCCCCGGACGCAGCTACATCACCTGCTTCGTGGTGAGCGACCTGGAGCGGCAGCTCTCGGAACGGCTGCAGGTGCCCTTGCTGGGAACCGACCCCGCCCTGGGCTACTGGGGCAGCAAGGCAGGCAGCCGGGAGCTGTTCGCCCGCTGCGGCGTGCCCCACCCGCCGGGCACTCCCCTGGTGCGCAGCCTCGACGATCTGGTCGAAGCCACCGCCGATCTCTGGGAGAACCATCCATCCCTGCGTCGCTGCGTGGTGAAACTCAACGAGGGGTTCAGCGGAGAGGGCAACGCGTCCCTGGCCCTCGAACCGTTGCGGCTGTCGGAACGCAGCCCGGGGGAACGACGGCGGCAGCTGCGCGGGGCGCTCGAAGCCCTGCCCATGCCCTCGGCCCAGTGGCGGGAGCTGCTGCGCCAGCAGGGGGCGCTGGTGGAGGCATGGGTGGAGGGGGGCGAGGTGCTCAGTTCCCCCAGCGTGCAGGGCACCATCCATCCCGGCGGGGGAGGGGGGCCCGGCAGCGCCGAAGTGATCTCCACCCACGAGCAGATCCTCGGAGGAGTGGGAGGCCAGACCTACCTGGGCTGTCGCTTCCCTGCGGAAGGGGCCTACAGGAGGGAGCTGATGCGCCATGGCCGCACCGTGGGGGAGGCCCTGGCGGCCGAGGGCGCCCTGGAACGCTACGCAGTGGATTTCATCGCCCGGCGCATCGACGGGCGCTGGGATCTGCAGGCCATCGAGGTGAATCTGCGGCAGGGGGGCACCACCCATCCCTACATGGCCCTGTGCGCGATCACGGCCGGCGGGCTGGATCCGGCCACGGGTCTCTACCTTTCCCCCACCGGCGAACCGCTGCACTACGTGGCCACCGACAACTTCTGCGATCCCAGGCTGCAGGGGCTGCTGCCGGTCGATCTGATCGACATCGTGGCCGAGGCCGGCCTTCACTACGATCCGGCCCGGTTGCGGGGCAGCGTGTTCCATCTGCTGGGCTGCCTCTCGGAATTCGGCAAACTGGGGATGACCTGCATCGGGCGCAGTCCGGCCCAGGCCGAGGAGGTCTATCGCGCCACCAGCGAGGGGCTGCTCGCTGCCGCCAGCCTGCGCCGTGGTGGCCCGGAACCCGGCAAGGGAGGGTGAAGGCATGGTGTTCGGTTTCGATCCTGACGAGGACCAGGGGGGAAGGTCCCACGGCCCTCCTGCCCCTCCGGGATGGCTGCCCTGGCTGCAGCTGGCCTTCAGCACCATGCTCGGGGTGTTGTTCGTGGTGACCCTGATCCGGGCGCGGGACCTCAGCCAGGGCCTCCGCCAGCTGGATCAGCGGCTCAGGGTGCTGGAAGGCCGGCAGTCGATCGAAAGCAGCAGGGTGCTCGAGGATCAGCTCCAGTCGATGGTCGACCGGCTCCAGAAACTGGAGCAGCAGGCCACCGAACTCGGCGGCATCCGGGAGGAAAAGGAGCGGATCGAACGGGAGCTCAGTGAGCTGCGCGACCGCAGCGGCTCCGGCAGTGCCCTTCCTCCCGCTCTGCCGCCATCGGAAGCGCCCCGTGCCCTGCCCGATCGTCTTCCCGCCCCTCCGGCACGGGGGGGAGCGGGGCCTGCCCGGCTCGAACCGCCCCCGGTGCTGCGCCCTCCGGCCCAGGGAAGTTTCTGAGGGGAGGAGGTGATCACCCCTTCACCGCATCCCCCGCCGCGCTGGGCAGGATGAAGCGCTGCAGCAGCACGAACAGCGCCAGCACGGGCAGGATCGACACCACCGAGCCGGCGGCCACCAGGCGCCAGTCGAGGGAGAAGCTGCTGGCGAGCTGCTGGAGCCCCAGGGGCAGGGTGTAGAGAGCCTTGTCATCGAGAATGATCAGCGGCCAGAGGAAATCGCTCCAGGTGCCGATGAACACGAACATCGCCAGGGTGATCAGATCCGCCCGGGCGGCGGGAAGCATCACGTTCCACCATTCCCCCAGGGGGGTGCAGCCGTCGATGCGGGCCGCCTCCTCCAGTTCCACCGGCACGGCGAGGAAACTCTGGCGCAGCAGGAAGATGCCGAAGGCGGTGGCCGCCTGGGGCAGGATCAGGGCCCAGAGGGTGTTGCGCAGGCCGATCTGCACCATCAGCAGATAGAGCGGAATCATCACCACCTGGAAGGGAATCAGGATGGTGGCCACCACCAGGGCCAGCACCAGCCCGCGGCCGGCGAAGCGCATCCGGGCCAGGGGGTAGGCGGCCAGGGAGCAGAAGAGCAGGTTGGCCGCCACGGCCAGAGCGCTCACGATCGTGCTGTTGAGCAGGTAGCGGCCGATCGGGTTGCCGCCGTCGGTGAACAGCCGCCGATAGGCCTCCAGGCTGGGCTCGGAAGGCAGCAGGGAGGGCGGACTGGTGAAGATGTTCTCGCCGGGGCCCTTCAGCGACGTGCTCGCCAGCCAGAGCAGGGGCAGCAGCATCAGCAGGGCCACCAGCAGCAGCAGGGTGAGCTGGAGGCCAGCGGCCAGGCGGGATCGCATCAGACCCGGGGCAGATCGGCCAGGGGGAGGGGCGCCTTCTGGGGATGGAGCGGAGCCCGACGGCTGCCCGCCACCAGACGGTTGAGGGCGTTCACGAAGGCCTGGGCCGCCGCCACCACGATGTCGGTGTCGGCGGCGTGGCCCGTGTGGAGAACCCCGTCGGCCCGCAACCGGATCGTGACCTCCCCCATGGCGTCGATCCCCTCGGTGACCGACTTGACGCTGAACTCGACCAGTTCGTTGGGCACCCCCGCCAGGTGGTTGAGGGCCTGGCAGACGGCATCCACCGGGCCGGTGCCGATCGCCGCTTCGCTCACCTCCTCGCCCCCGGGCCGCTCCAGGGTCACCGTGGCGGTGGGCAGCAGGCCGGTGCCGCAGCTCACCTGAACCCGCTTGAGCAGGAAGGTGGCCTCGCCGGATTGCTGCACCTGCTCGCTCACGATCGCCTCCAGGTCGCGGTCGCTGATCTCCCGCTTGCGGTCGGCCAGCTCCTTGAAGCGGTAGAAGGCGTCGTTGAGGTCCTCTCCTTCGAGGCTGTAGCCCAGCTCCTCCAGCCGGGCCCGGAAGGCGCTGCGGCCGGAGAGCTTGCCGAGGGAGAGGCGGTTGTCGGCGAGCCCCACCGTGCGGGCATCGATGATCTCGTAGGTGAGGCGGTTCTTGAGCACCCCGTCCTGGTGGATGCCGGACTCATGGGCGAAGGCGTTGGCCCCCACGATCGCCTTGTTGGGCTGCACCGCCATGCCGGTGAGATTGGAGACCAGCCGCGAGGTCTTGGTGATCTCCTCGGTGTGCACGTTGGTGAGGGGTTCACTGCTCTCCGCTGCCCGGCCCAGGAAGGGATTGAAATAGCTGCGCCGCACGTGCAGGGCCATCACGAGCTCCTCGAGGGAAGCGTTGCCGGCCCGTTCCCCGATGCCGTTCACCGTGCACTCCAGCTGGCGGGCACCGTTCTTGACGGCCTCGAGGAAGTTGGCCACAGCCAGGCCGAGATCGTTGTGCCCGTGCACGGAGATCACGGCCCGGTCGATGTTGGGAACCCGGCGATTGATGGCGTCGATCATGGCGCCGAATTCGGCCGGGGTGGCATAGCCCACCGTGTCGGGAATGTTGATCGTGGTGGCACCCGCATCGATGGCGACTTCGATCACCTGGTGCATGAATTCGGGATCACTGCGGCCCGCGTCTTCGCAGGAGAATTCCACGTCCTCGACGAGGGAACGGGCGTAGGCCACCATCTCCGCGGTGATGGCAAGCACCTCGGCGCGGCTCTTGCGCAGCTTGTGCTCGAGATGGATGTCGCTGGTGGCGATGAAGGTGTGGATGCGTTTCCTGCAGGCGGGCGCCACGGCTTCGGCGCAGGCCCGGATGTCGCCGGCGGCGGCCCGGGCCAGGCCGCAGATCACCGGACCCTCGGCGCTGCCGACGCTGGCGGCGATCCGCTGCACGGCATCGAAGTCGCCGGCGCTGGCGAAGGGAAAGCCGGCTTCGATGATGTCCACGCCGAGGCGGGCCAGCTGGTGGGCGATCGCCAGCTTCTCCTCGAGGTTGAGGCTGGCACCCGGGGACTGTTCTCCATCGCGGAGCGTGGTGTCGAAGATCAGCACCCGGCCGGGATCGCGGGCCATAGCGTTGCCTTTACGCGGATTGAGTATGAGTTAATTCGATTCTAGGGGTCTGCTGTCCCTTTTCCTCCGTTCCTGCACGCCATCGGAGCTCGGGATTCGCCTCAGCTGCCGCGGCTGAACACCGGCTGCTGGAGGGCATCGGCCTTCTCCAGCCGGGGCCGCAGGCTGGAGAGGTCCACGAAGCGATCGGCCGCATTGCGCAACTCCCGGGCCAGCATGCCTTCGGTGCTGATCACGGTGATGGCGAGCCCCCGCGCCCGCAGCACCTCCACGAGCCGGTCCAGATCGCGGCTGCCGCTGAGCAGCCAGAGCTCGTCGGTGCGGTGGGCCACCGCCATCAGGTCGATGGCGATCTCCACGTCGAGGTTGGCCCGGGCGTAGTGCCGCTGTTCCGGCTCCCCGCTCCCCGCCGCTGGCCCGCCCCCTGTCGCTGCAGTGCCGCCCCCCAGTTCGCGCAGGGGTTTGGTGCGCACCGTGAAGCCCAGGCTGGTGAGGGCATCGCGGAAGGGACGCTGGTCGCCCGGTTCCCGCAGACCCGCGTACCAGAAGGCACTGCCGAGCTGCACGTCGGGATCCTCACTGGCGAGTTCCAGCAGCCTGCGCGGATCGAAGAACCAGCCCACCTTCTGCTGGGCATAGAACATGCTGTGGCCATCGACTGCCAGGGCTCTCCGCATCGGTGGCATGGCTCCGCTCCAGGGGCATGAGCCTAAAAGCAGCGATTTACACTGCACGCACCGCTCGGAGGCCATGGCCGCAGGCGCTCTGGCCCTGGTTCTGCACGCCCACCTCCCCTACGTGCGATCGGGGGAACCGGGTTCCCTCGAGGAGGACTGGTACTTCCAGGCTCTTCAGGAGTGTTACCTGCCCCTGCTGGAGGTGCTCGAGCAGGCCGCCGCCGATCCCCTCCAGACCCCGCGCCTCACCCTGGGGCTCTCGCCCACCCTTCTCTCCCTGCTGTGCGACCCCCATCTGGGCCGCCGCTTCCTGCCCTGGCTGGAGCAGCGCCATCGCCTGCTGGCACGGGCTCCTGCCCCGTTCGCCGCGGCGGCAGGGGATCTGGAGCGCCGGCTCTCGCAGGTGGAGCGGCAGTGGCGGGCGGCGAAGGGCAACCTCCTGGCAGGGTTCCGCGCCCTGCAGCAGCAGGGGGTGCTCGACCTGATCACCTGCGCCGCCACCCACGGCTACCTGCCCCTGCTGCGGGATTCCCCCGAAGCGGTGCGGGCCCAGCTGCTCACGGCCTGCCGGGAGCACCAGCGCCTGCTCGGCGAGAGGCCCCACGGAATCTGGCTGCCGGAGTGCGCCTACTACGAAGGGCTCGACGAGCAGCTGGCCAGCTGCGGACTGCGCTACAGCCTGCTCGATGGCCACGGCCTGCTCCATGCCCTGCCCCGGCCCCGTTATGGGGTCTATGCCCCGATCTGCTCGCCGGCCGGGGTGGCGTTCTTCGCCCGCGACAGCGAGTCCACCCTGCCGGTGTGGAGCGCCAGCCTGGGCTATCCAGGGGACGGTGCCTACCGGGAATTCCATCGCGACCTGGGCTGGGACCTGCCCGAGCAGCTGCTGGCCGGCCAGGGCATCCGCAGCCGCCGCCCCCTGGGCCTGAAGCTGCACCGGGTGACGGCCCGCGGCTGTCCCCTCGAGGAGAAGCTGCCCTACGAACCGGAGGGGGCGGAGGAGCGGCTGCGGCAGCACGCCGAGGCCTATCTCCAGGGACGCACCGAACAGCTGCAGGCCCTGGCCGGCACGATCGAGCGGCCGCCGCTGCTGGTGGCGCCGTTCGACGCCGAGCTGTTCGGCCACTGGTGGTTCGAGGGACCCCGGTTCCTCGGGGAACTGTTCCGCCAGGGGGCCCGGGCTGAACTGAGCTTCACCCATCTGCGGGAGGTGCTCGCGGCCGGCACGCCCCTGCAGGTGTGTCGGCCCTCCCCCTCCAGCTGGGGGCAGGGTGGGTATCACGACTACTGGCTCAACGAGACCAATGCCTGGGTGGTGGCGGAGTGGCAGCGGGCATCGCGGGCCATGGTGCGGCGGGTCAACCGCGGCGTGGGCAGCGTCGAGCAGCGCGAATGGCTCACCCAGGCCGGCCGGGAGCTGCTGCTGGCCCAGAGTTCCGACTGGAGCTTCATCCTGCGGGCCGGCACCACCACCGGGCTGGCCCGGGAACGGATCGACTGCCACCTCGACCGCTACTGGCGCCTGATGGATGCGATCGAAAACGGCACACCCCTTTCTTCGCAATGGCTGGCGGCCGTGCAGCGGGAGGACGGCCTCTTTCCCCTGCTCAACGCAGCCGACTGGGCGACGCGGCCGTAGCGGCAGTCGCTGGCTTTCCAGCAGCGTTCGGCACCCGAGCGGGGATCGCTGGCCACCACCGCGATTCCGACCGGTTCCCGATGGTCCGTCGCTCGATGAACCCCTCCCTTCTCACCCAGTCGTCGCTGTTCGGCATGGGGATCGCCTTCAGCCCCCTGCACATCGGGGTGGTCACCCTGTTGCTGCTGGGCAGCCACTTCTCGATCAGCCTCGCCCATGGGGAAAGGGAGCAGGTGCTGATCGATCTGCTCGGTGCCGGCGCCCTGCTGGCCCTCGGTCTCTACCAGCTCACGCCCCAGGCGCTGATCGGGGAGGAGGGCATGGCCCTGCAGCTGCTGCCACCGCTGGCCTGGATCGGTAGTTCCGGCACGATTCGTGAACCGATCGCACGGCTGGAGGACTGGCTCCAGCACAGGGCCGAATGGCTGGTGGGGGTGCTGGCTCTTGTCTTTGCCGCTTATCTGCTCTACGAAGGCCTCCATGGTCTGGAGATGATGCAGGCGGCTGGCTGAAACTCAGCATTGATGCTCTCCATTGGTGCTGCCATGACCGCCTTCCGTTTCCCTTCATCCCTCGGTCTTGTTGGCTTCATTTTCACCGGTCTCTTCTTTCTGCCCCTGCAGAGCCAGGCCCAGAAGTCACCTCAAGAGAAAGAATCGGAAGTAAGCAGTCCATGGGCGTCACCCAGGCCGAATTCCCCAGACACGGAGCTCCTCCTGAAGGAGGAGAGGAAGGTTGAAGATGATGGTAAAGCCCGTGTCAGCTACACGCTGGAACCCAGAGGACTGCCGAGCGGTAAGCGCTATGTAGTGTGGGTTAAGCAAAGGAATTCTGAGCCCAGGAACTCATTCCGGCAGGGTGGCTTCATCCTCAATCCGTCTGGCAAGCTGGTGTGCGAGAAGAGTCCACCCAAGAAAATAGTGAACATGTCCTCCTGCGTGGTGGCTCTGGAGGACATGCAATTCTATCTTGACAAGTTCCATCTGGGAGAGGCTGCTGAGTTCGCCATCACATCAGATGATGGCACGATCAACGTCTATGCCAAGGCCATCCCATGGCCCCTTTCGGGAGCAGAGATCCTGCGGAATACGGGACAGATCGATGCCCTGGGAAGGCCGCCTCTCATCGTGCTGCTGCCCGCCGTGGTCGGTCAGCGGGGAGGCAGGGCACGCGTCACACTGGAAACCTCACAGTGCAGACCGACTCTGAGCTATCCCTGGGGAAGCGAGAACACCCCGCGACCCTGACGCACGGGTGATCGTTGGTTCCCAGCTCCTGCCGAACGTTGACCCTGCCTGGGTGCCAGCCGTCGAGTCCCTGAATTGAGTCCCTGAATTCCAGATTGCCGAACCGGTGGCCGCAGGCCGGATCCGCTGATTCGCTGGAGAATGGAACCCCTTCCTCTCCAGCGGCCTCGCCATGGGCTTCGATCCCAGAACCTCGGCGCGAACGCCGGGAGGGGCCCGGCACGTCACCTGCAACGTCGACGCCCTGCTGGCGGAGAACCAGGCTCTGCGCCAGCAGGTGTGGTTTCTCCGCCAGCAGCTGCTGGGTCTGCAGGGACTGGGCCGGGAATCCGGTGTCACCACGGGAACGGCCCCGGGGATCACCGCGGCGGTGGTGCGCCGCTGGGGTCAGGCCCTGAGTCGCCATCCCCGCTGGAGTGAGCTGCGGGTCGGGGCTTCCATCGGTGCCGCCGGATCCGTTACCCAGACGGGATTGAAGGGCCTCCTCCAGGAGCTCTCCGGCCGAGGGGGGGATCCCGGCTCCTTCCTGGAGCGCGACCTCGACCGCCGTTCGCCCGGCCTCGGCACCGAGCTGGCCGCTGCCCTCAGGGGGCCGCCCAGCAAGGTTCGGCTCGCCGTTCGTGCCGCCTTCGCCCTCCGCGGGGTGAGGGCCCCCACGTGGCTGCACCACGACCCCCTGGGGGTGGTGGAGGAGCTCCTTGAACGGATCGAGCGGCTCGATGCCGCCTCCCGGCGCCACCGGGGCGGGGCGGCGGCGGAGCCGCAAGGGTCTGCGGCGGATCTCGCCAGGGCGGAGGCCCTCCGGGTGCTGGGCCTGCGCTGGGGGGCTTCCTCCCAGGCGGTGAAGGCCGCCCATCGCCGCCTGGTGAAGGAGCACCATCCCGACCTGGGGGGAGACGTCGTCGCCTTCCGGCGGATCATGGAGGCCTACGAACGGCTCACCGGCTGAGCCGGGTCGTTCCCTCTCTGTCCGGATCGATGCAGGATGGCTTCTGCGGCAGCCGGTACCCTGCATCGGTGCCCATCGTCGACCCGTAGTCGGGTTGCCCAGCTCTCCGGCATGGCCACTCTCCAGTCGGCATGGCCACACTCCAGAACCTTCTGATCGCCCTCGGCCTCGCGGTGCTGCTGCTGGCCGTGCGGCTGATCTGCCGCCAGCGGCGTCTCGCCCCGATCCCCCTGGTGCTGCCGGGCCTGGCGATCCTGATCTGGCTGGTGATCACCAGCCTGCCCCCAAGCCTGCTCACGCCGATCAGCAAGCCGTGGCTCGGCAGCGCCCTGGTCCTGAGCCGCTGCTATGCCCTGCTCCAGCTGCTGGCCTGGGTGGGCTTCGAGCTGCCCGGCTCCCTGCCCTGGTGGCCCCGACCGGCGAAGATCCTGCGCGATCTGGCCCTGCTCGCCATCGCCGCGGCCATCACCGTGGTGGTGCTGCAGCAGCAGGCCCGCATCAACCTGGTGGGGCTGGTCACCACCTCGGCCATCCTCACGGCGGTGATCGGCCTTGCCGCCCAGGAAACCCTCAAGGACCTGTTCGCCGGCATCATGCTGCAGGTGGATTCCCCCTTCCGGGAGGGGGATTTTCTCGAACTGGGCGAGAGCATCAGCGGCTGGGTGGTCTCCCTCACCCTCACCAGCACCCGTCTCCGGCACGTGCACGGGGCGCTGATCACCCTGCCCAACAGCCGGATGTGGGCCAGCGACATCCGTTGCTTCGGTCCGAGGGGACCGATCGCCCGGGAGATTCACCTCAACCTCGACCTCTCCCTGCCGCCGGAGCAGGCCTGCGCCCTGCTGCTCCGGGTCGCCCGCCAGCACCCCCTGGTGCTGAAGCATCCGGAGCCCGAGGCCTTCCTCTACGCCTATGCCGACCATGCGGTGACCTACGAGCTGGAGGTGTGGCAGGAGGACCCCACCGACAACGGCTTCGATCTCCTGCGCGGTGAACTGCTGGCCCAGATCTGGTATGCCCTGGAGCGGATGGGCAAGTCCCTGCCGTTCCCCGTGCTGGAGCTGCACAGCCGGAGGCTGCCGGCCCGGAGGGACGATCCCGCGGACGTGGATCTCTCCGAACGGCTGAACCTGCTGGAACGCAATGCCATCTTCGGCAGTCTCAGCGAGGATCAGCTCCGGCAGATCGCTCCCCACACCCGCTGTGTGCGCTTCGGGCACGGGGAGGCCGTGGTTCTGGAGGGCGAGGAGGGCAACGCCATGTTCCAGGTGGTGCAGGGCAGGGTGGAGGTTCTCAAGCAGATGGAGGAGGGCACGATCAAGGCGGTGGCCCAGCTCGGGGTGGGGGCGATCTTCGGAGAGATGAGCGTGTTCAACGAGGAGCCCCGCAGCGCCACCGTGAGGGCCCTGGAGGAATGCGTGCTGCTGGAGGTGGAACGGGATGACCTGCGTCCCGTGCTGGAGGGCAATCCCCAGCTGGTGGAGCAGCTGGCCCTGCTGATCAGCGAGCGCCGGGCCGTTCTCAGCAACATGAGCAGCGAAGGCAAGGATGCCCAGCGGAACCAGCTCCTCCAGCGCATGCTGGACATGTTCTCCAGCCTCAAGGGCCACTGAGTCGCCCGCGGCGCCGTCAGCCCCCCTTCACAGGATCTGATCGAGCTTCACAGGATCTGATCGAGGAAGCGGCGGGTGCGCTCGTGGCGCGGATTCGAGAAGAACACCTGGGGCGAGGCCTCCTCCACCACCACGCCCTCCGCCATCAGCACCACCCGGTCGGCCACCTGCTCGGCGAACTTCACCTCATGGGTCACCACCACCATGGTGATGTCGTCGTGGGCGAGCTGGCGCATCACGTCGAGCACCTCGCGCACCATCTCCGGATCGAGGGCGCTGGTGGGCTCGTCGAACAGCAGGATGCGTGGCTCCATGCAGAGGGCGCGGGCGATGGCGACCCGCTGCTGCTGGCCACCGGAGAGCTGGCCGGGATACTTGTCGGCCTGCTCGGCGATTCCCACCCGCTCCAGCAGTCCCCGGGCCTGCCGTTCCACCTCGGCCCGGTTGCGTCTGCGCACCAGCACCGGCGCCAGGGTGAGGTTCTCCAGCACCGAGAGGTGGGGGAACAGGTTGAACTGCTGGAACACCATGCCCACCTCGCGGCGGATGGCATCGATGTTGCGCAGGTCGTGGGAGAGGGCGATCCCATCCACCGTGATGCTGCCCTTCTGATAGTCCTCCAGGGCGTTGAAGGTGCGGATGAAGGTGCTCTTGCCCGATCCCGACGGGCCCATCACCACCACCACCTCGCCCCGGTCCACGGTCAGATCGGCACCCCGCAGGGCATGGAAGCCGTTGGGATACCACTTCTCCACGGCCCGGGCTTCGATCATCCGTTCACGGCCGCTCGCGTGGATGGGGGTGGGAGAGGTCACGGGTCGTCTCAGGAAACGGAGGGAACGGTGTGGGGGTCGAGGCGCTTCTCCAGGGCCCGGCTGCCCAGGCCGAGGGCTGCGCAGCAGCACCAGAACAACACGGCGAGGGTGAGATACACCTCCGCGTTGCGACCCAGGAATTCCGGGTTGGCCATCACGGTGCGGGCCGTGCCGAGCAGCTCGAGCAGGCCGATCAGCGAGAGCAGGGTGGTGTCCTGCAGCAGGGAGATGAACTGTCCCACCATCGCCGGCAGGGCCACCCGCAGCGCCTGGGGCAGCACCACGGTGCGCAGGGACTGGGGGTAGGAGAGGCCCAGGGAGCGGGCCGCCTCCACCTGGCCGGAGGGGATGGCCGCCAGGCCCGAGCGCACGGCCTCGGCCAGGTAGGCCGCCGCGAAGAAGGTGAGCACCCAGGCCGCCCGCCACACCCGATCCGGGGCCAGCCCTCCCGGCAGCAGGAAGCCCAGGATGTTCTGGCCCAGGAACAGCAGGGTGATCAGCGGCGCGCCGCGGATGAATTCGATGTAGAGCACCGAACCCCAGCGCAGCAGCGGCAGCTCGCTGCGACGACCCAGGGCCAGCAGCACCCCCAGCGGGAAGCAGAGCAGGATGGCGAAACTGGCCTGCAGCAGGGTGAGCAGCAGCCCTCCCCATTCCGAGGGGGAAACCCGCACCAGCCCCAGGCCGCCGCTGATCAGCACCATGCCGACCAGATAGAGGGCCGGCCACACCAGCGGAACCACCCGGCGGACCGGTCCGGGCAGGCGGCGGCCGAAGCGTCCGGCCAGCCAGCGGCAGAGAAGCAGCAGAGCGGTGAGGGCCCACCAGCGGCCCTGGATTCCCGGAGCAAGCCCGAGGGCGAAGGGCAGCCATACGGTTGCTCCCACCAGGATCGCCACCGCCAGACGGTCATTGCGCGGCCAGAGAACCCCGCTGCGATCCGACCGTGGATGGGCGCGCAGCAGACCCCAGCTGGCTCCGGTGGCGGCGGCCAGCAGGGCCGTGAGCAGCCAGAGGCGCCACTGCTGCTCGATCGGATAGCGGCCCAGGGTGAAGAGGGTGCTGTTCGCCTGGATCACGGCCCAGCGGGCCTGGGTGAACGCCCAGCGCAGGAAGCCCACGGCGGCCAGGGCGATGAAGCTGAGCAGGCCGGCGCTGAGCAGGCCGTCGGCCCAGGTGGGAAAGAGCTCCCGGCGCAGCCGCTGGGCAAGGGCCTCCATCTCAGCGCTCCCGGATCTGCACGAAACGGTTGAGGCCGTTCATCAGCGCGGAGATGAACAGATCCATGCCGAGATAGGCAGCCAGCAGCAGCAGATACACCTCCACCGCCCGGCCGGTCTGATTGAGGGTGGTCTCCGCCACCGAGAAGAGATCGGCGAAGCCCACGGCCACCGCCAGGGAGGAGTTCTTGGCCAGGGAGATGTACTGGGTGTTGAGACCGGGAAGGATCACCCGCAGGGCCTGGGGCAGCACGATCCAGCGCAGGGTGGCCAGCCAGCCGATCCCCAGGGAGGAGGCGGCCTCCCACTGGCCCTTGGGCACGGCCGCGATGCCGCCCCGCACCACCTCGGCGATGAAGGCTCCCGAATACACGATCAGACCGGTGAGCAGGGCGCCGAACTCCACCGAGAGTCTCACGGGTGCCTGCCACACGCCATTCACCAGATGGGGCCCCATCCAGCGGAGCCCTTCCCCCAGTCCCGCCAGGTACAGCCCCGATTTGGCCAGCACCAGGCCGGGAAGCTGCACGGCAGCGAGCCCGTTGGGCAGGGCGAGGAACACCACGAAATACCAGAACACCAGCTGCAGGAGCAGGGGGATGTTGCGGATCACCTCCACGTAGGTGCGGGCCAGACCGCGCAGCAGCCCGTTGCGGCTGAAGGAGGCCATGCCCGCCAGGGTGCCGACGGCCGTGGCTCCCACCAGACCCACGATCACCGTGCGCAGGGTGTTGACCAGACCGGCCGCCAGCCCC
The DNA here is from genome assembly GCA_963847745.1 of uncultured cyanobacterium. Taxonomy (GTDB): domain Bacteria; phylum Cyanobacteriota; class Cyanobacteriia; order PCC-6307; family Cyanobiaceae; genus Cyanobium. The sequence goes on from CAWKAW010000003.1 coordinate 29,444, forward strand.
CGCCAGTAGGGCATGCTCGCATCGAAGGGCAGCAGGGTTTCGGCCAGGTCGAAACCGGCCGGCTGGTTGAGCCAGCGCCAGCTCAGCAGCAGACCGGCGGCGGTGAGGTTCCGTACCAGATTGCCCAGCAGGAAGGCGATCAGCAGCAGCACCACCAGGCCCGCGGCGCCCTGGACGAGCCAGGGCACCACGCGGCGATCCCGCCACCAGGGGGTGACAGCAGCGCTCATCAGCGGAAGGGCGGCGAGTAGATCAGCCCTCCTTCCTTCCATTGCCGGTTCACCCCGCGATCAAGCTTGAGCTTCGAGCCGGGGCCCACGTTGCGATCGAAGATCTCCCCGTAGTTGCCCACCGCCGTCACGGCCTTCACCACGAAGTCGGAGGGGAGGCCCAGCTGGGTGCCGAAGTCGCCTTCCACGCCCAGGAACCGGCGCAGATCGGCCTGATTCTTGTTGGCTTTCGCCTCGGCCAGCTTGGCGCCCACATTGGCCTGGGTGATGCCGAGTTCCTCGGCCTGCATCAGGCCGTAGACCGTCCAGCGCACGGCATCCGCCCAGGCCGGATCGGCATTGGTGGTGGCGGGGGTGAGGGGCTCCTTGCTCATCACGTCCGGCAGCAGGACGTGCTGGTCGGGGTTGGGGAAGCTGGTGCGTTTGGCCGCCAGCTGGGAGCGGTCGCTGGTCACCGCCACGCAGCGGCCGCCCAGGTAGGCGGCGTAGGTCTGGTCGCCGGTCTGGAACTTCAGCGGCGTGTAGGCGACCCCGATCTCCCGCATCCGGTCGGCCAGGTTGAGTTCGGTGGTGGTGCCGCTCTCCACGCAGATCGGCTTGCCGGCCAGATCCTTCAGCGAGGCGATGCCGCTGCTGACGGGCGTCATCATTCCCTGCCCGTCATAGAAGGTGGTGGGAGCGAAGCTGAGGCCGTTGCCGCCGGGCGCGTCGCGGCTGAGGGTCATGGTGGTGTTGCGCGACAGCAGGTCCACCTCGCCGCTGGCCAGGGCGGCGAACCGTTCGCTGGAGTTGAGGTCGCGGTACTCCACCTTGCCGGCATCGCCGAGGAGGGAGGCGGCCATCGCCTTGCAGATGTCCACGTCGAGGCCGCTGTAGCTGCCGTCCGGTCCCACGAAGCTGAACCCGGGCAGCTTGCCGTCCACTCCGCAGACCAGCTTGCCCCGGCCCTTGATCGTGGCCATCTTGGCGCTCTGGACCCCGGCGCCGCCGCCTCCATCGGAGGCGCAGCCTGCGAGCAGGCCGGCGGAGAGAACGAACGCGGGAAGGATTCGGCTCCAGGGTCGGGGCATCCGGGCGATCAGAAGGTGGGCGCATTGTTGCAGGTGCCGCAAGGTCCGTCGTCACCTGCGGAAGGGATTATCCGGGCAGGATCACGCGGTCGATCACATGCACGATGCCGTTGTCGCATTCGATGTCGGCCGTGACCACCGTGGCGTTCTTGACCTCGAAGGGCTCGGCCCTCCGGATCGCCACCGGTGCCCCCTCCAGGCTCTGCCATTCCGGCTGGTCCACCAGCTCGCTGCGGGGATGGGCGCCGCTGAGCACGTGGAACTTGAGGATGCGCGCCAGCTGGGGAGGGTTGTCCACCAGCGTCTGCACGGTGCCCGGCGGCAGGGCGGCGAAGGCGTCGTCCACGGGGGCGAACACCGTGAACGGGCCGGGGCTCTCCAGCGCCCCGGTCAGGCCCGCCACCTCGACGGCGGTGAGCAGGGTGGAGAAGCAGCCCGCTGCCTTGGCGGTTTCGATGATGTTGGGCACGGTGGTCGGGGTGGCGAGGGGGGCAGCGATCAGCGGTAGTCCTGGGTCTGGACCTGGGGCAGGCGCGCCTCGGGCCGCAGGAAGCGGTCCATCTGCGCCTCGAAGAACGTCCGGTTCGCCATCAGGTGTTCCGGATCGGTGTCGTCGACGGGATAGAGCAGGGCGGCGCGCAACGCCTGGATCACGGCGGAGGTCACGTTGTACATGGAGCGCTGAAAGGTGACGCCCAGCTGGATGAGGATGTCGCCTTCCCCCCGTTTGTGCCGGGAATAGAGCTCGATCAGGTAGGGCGGCAGGAAATGGAGCATGTCCTGCATCAGCAGGGTGGGCGGGATGCCGGCCGAGCCCACCGGGAAGACGTCGGCATACAGGATGCCGTAGTGGAAATCGGCCTGCTCGGCGGGAACCTGGCCGGCCTGGGCGTTGTAGCTCTTGGTGCCGCGGAAGGGAGCGGTGCGGTAGAACACCGCCTCCACATAGGGAAGAGCCGCCTCATAGAGCCAGGTGAAGCCTTCCGATTTGGGAATGATCTCGAAACATTCACCGCCGATGAACACATGGTGGTAGATGGGGCGGCCGGCCACGGCGAAGATGCCGTTCACCAGGAAATCCATGGCATCGGGCACGCCCTTGAAGCCGCCCTCATCGTAGATGTCGCTCATCTCGAAGAACACCGGCGCCATCACTTCCCAGAAGAGTCCGAGATTGGCGTAATAGCTCATCTTCCTCACCTGCTCCAGGAACATTTCCGGGAACAGCCTGTACAGCCCCAGCATCAGCGGGTTGCCTCGGAAATAGGCACGGATCGCCCGATCGGCGTTGGCCCGGTAGGCGGGAGAATCGAGGTAGTCGTTGAAGCGGCCCCCCATGCCCTGGTGCCAGAGCATCGCCTGCATGCAGGCCTCGGCGAACTCCATGTTGATGCGGTCATGCCAGAGGTGATGCAGCAGCTTCGGCATCGATCCGGTTTCCCCCTTGGCCATGAACTCCAGCAGTTCGGGGTGGGCGGTGGCTGGCCCCCGCCAGATGCGGAGCTTGGATTCATCACCGGCATAGGAATTGGGCCGGTCCAGATACTCCTGGCTGGGAAAGTATTTGAAAGCCGGTAATGGGTCGAGGAAAACCTGCTCGGCGATATAGAGAAGATCGCGCCAGTAGAAGTCCATCGGCACGGCATAGGCCTTGTAGATGCCGATGATCTGCATCAGGTTCTCCGGCGTGTCCGGCAGCATCGATCCCCCGGCCTCGAGGCGGTGGATCACCTCGGCGTGAGGATGGCGCGAGGGGGGGATCAGGGGCTGGCGCGTGGGCGCCTCGGTGGCGGTGGGGGGAGTCATGAGGGAAGCACCTCCTGGAGGGTGGTGAGGGGAGCCGAAGCGATCAGGGGGGTGAAGGGCTGGGAGCGCAGGGCCAGGGGCGAGGTGCTGGATTCACTCCACCCCGTCAGCGCAGAGGGCCAGACCCCGCTCACCACCACCAGCAGGGTGAGCACGAAGGCCGGCAGCCGTTCCCCCCAGGTGGTGCTCTGCCAGTCGGCCCTCTCGTTGTCGAGCCTTCCGAAGCCCACCCGGTTGAAGAGCCGCACCGCATACACGGCGGTGAAGCCCGAGGCCACCAGGCAGACGAGGGTGGCCCGGGGGAAGCTGGTCCAGCTGCCCACGAAGACCAGCAGTTCCGCCGGGAAGGCGGCCAGGCCCGGAATCCCGGCGGCGGCCATCAGCGCCAGCAGCAGGATGCCGGTGGTGAAGGGCAGGCCCCGGTAGGGGTTGAGCAGGCCGGAGAGCTCGGCGATGGCGGTGGTGCCGGTCCGGCGTTCGATCAGTCCCACGGTGCAGAAGAGCAGGGCCACGATCAGGCCGTGGGCGAGCACCTGGGCCACGGCCCCCTGCAGGCTCAGGGGGGTGGCGGCGGCCAGGGCCAGCACCAGCAGGCCCATGTGCCCCAGGGAGCTGTAGGCCATCAGGCGGCGGATGTCGCTCTGGGCGATGGCATTGAGGGCCCCGTACACGGCACTGATGGCCCCGGCCGCGGCGATCCAGGGTGACCAGTGGATCCAGGTGTCGCCCAGGAACCCCACCCCGAAGCGGAGCAGCCCATAGGCCCCCAGCTTGGAGACGGTGCCCCCCAGGAGCATCACCACCGAGGTGGGGGCTTCGGAGTAGGTGAACGGCTGCCAGCCGTGCAGGGGCACCACCGGCAGCTTCAGGCCGAAGGCCAGCAGCAGCAGGGCCAGGATCCAGGCGCTGGCCCGGGGGGTGAATTCGGCGCGGGCCAGATCCTCGTAGGCGAAGCTGAAGCCATGGGCGTTGAACCAGCCCATGGCCAGCACCGCCGCCAGCAGGCAGAGCCCCGACAAGGCTCCGTAGAGCAGATAGCGGATGGCGGCTCCGGCCCGGCGCTGCCCGCCCCAGATGGCCACCAGCAGGGTGGCGGGAATCAGCACCAGCTCGAAGGCCAGCAGGAACAGCAGGGCATTCCGGGCCAGGAAGGCGCCCACCACCCCCAGGTTGGTGGCCAGCATCAGGGCGTGGTACAGGCGGTGTCGCGGCTGGTCGGAGGGGGTCGCCTGGATCGCCAGGGCGGTGAGCAGGGAGCTCAGCAGGATCATCGGCAGGGAGAGACCATCGAGGCCGAGCTGGAGGGAGAGCCCCAGCTTCGGCAGCCAGGCCAGATCCAGATCGGCCGGGGGGTTTCGCCAGCACAGCAGGCCCAGCAGCAGCTGCAGGAGCGGAGCCAGGGTGGCGATGCCGCGCACCAGCGCCCCCCGGCTGCCGGGCAGGAAGGGGAGGACCAGCAGCGTGACCAGAGGCAGGGCCGGGAGGAGGAGGAGAACCATGGCGGCCTTCAGCGAAGCGGAACGAAGGGAACGGTGGGCTGGCTGGCGAGCAACCAGGCCGCCATCAGCAGCACCCCCAGAACGAGGGTGAGCGCATAGGCCTGGGAGCGACCGGAGGTGGTGAGGCTGAGGCGGCGGGCACCCTCCAGGGCGGCACCGCCGGTGGCCCCGCTGAAACCGTCCACGATGCGTTCGTCCGACCAGGAGCTCGCCCGGGCCAGGGAGACCACCGCCCCCACCACGGTGCGCTGGTAGAAGCGCTCGGTCTGCATGTCGTGGGCCAGCCAGTCCTGCAGTCCCCCCAGAGCTGCCGGCAGCTGGGCCAGCGGATGGGGCCGCAGGTAGAACAGGGCCGAGAGAGCGCCTCCGAGCAGGGTGGAGAGGAGGAGGGGCCAGGCCAGCGGCCCCCAGCCGGGAACGGGGGTGAGGGCATAGATGCCGTTGCGCACGAGCAGCTGGGGCAGATGCAGGGTCATCCCCATCAGCAGCAGGGTGGGCAGCACCATCAGCCACAGCACCTCGGGGGATCGCACGGTGAAGGGAGTGGGGCGGCCTGCCCAGATCAATCCGAAGACCCGGATCAGGCCGGCGCTGATCAGTGCGTTGGTGAGCAGCACCAGCCCACCGAGGAGCAGGGGGTGGCCGCTCCTGGACGTGACCTGCAGCAGCTCGCGCAGGGCCGCGAAGCCTCCGAAGGGAGGCAGGCCGATCAGGCCGGCGGTGCCGGTGAGGAAGGCGAGTCCCATCAGGGGGCGGCGATTCCAGAGGCCCCCCAGCTGGGTCAGGTCCTGGGTCACGTTGCTGATCACGATGGTGCCCACCGCCATCAGCAGCAGGGCCATCGGCAGGGGGTACACCAGGAGAAGGTGATCGGCGGCGTCGATTCCCCCCAGGCCCACCGCCACGAACAGAAGACCCAGCCAGCTGCTCACCAGGAACGACAGGGCCCGCTTCACATCGATCTGGGCCAGGGCGATCAGGGCTCCCACCACGGCCGTGGTCCCGCCGGTCACCACCAGCACGGTCTGCACGACCGGACTGAGGGCGAGCAGGGGCTGGAGCCGCAGCAGCACCCAGGCTCCCCCCACCACCACCACCGAATTGCGCAGCACCGTGGAGGGGAGGGGACTCTCCATCGCCTCGTCGAGCCAGAGGTGGAGGGGGATCTGGGCACACTTGCCCATCGGACCGGCCACCAGGGCCAGCAGCAGGAAGGTGAACCCGGCAGGCAGGCTGGCCGGGTCGCGGCCGGCCGCCCAGGTGGCCAGATCATGGAAGTTCCAGGTGCCGGTCACCGGCAGCAGCGCCACCAGTCCGGCCAGCAGGATCAGGTCGCCGATCCGTTTGGTGAGGAAGGCATCGCGGGCTCCCTTGACCACCAGGGGCTGGTTGTACCAGGTGCCCACGATCAGGTAGGTGCCGAAGGTGAGAAGCTCGAGAATCACATAGCTGAAGAAGAGCGAATCGGTGAGCACCAGGCCGCACAGACCCGCTTCGAAGAAGCTCAGGGAGCCGAAGAAGCGGGGCCAGCCCCAGTCCATCTCCAGATACCCGATCGCATAGATCTGGGTGAGCACGTGCAGCCCGGTGATCACGGTCATCGCGATCAGGGCGGGCTCGGTGATGATGCCGTCGAAGCCGATCGTGAGCCCGGCGGTGGAGAGCCAGGTCCAGCCGAAGGTGAGGGGCTTGTAGAGGGCGCCGGCGCCGGCGGAGGCGTTGGTGTGGAGGCCGATGAGGGCGAGCACGCTGTGGCTGAAGGCCAGGCTCACCATCAGCAGGTTGAGGTAGCCGCAGGGACGTGGTCCGGTGCGCCAGATCAGACCGGGCGACCAGGCCAGGGAGGCGACGGCGGCCAGCAGGGGGTAGAGGGGAACCAGCCAGGCCGTCTGGGTGAAGAGGAGAGTCATGGACCGGATTGGGGCACGTCGGGGTGACGGGTCCGTTGGGCCGAAACGGTAAGCCGGATCCGGGGTCCCGGGGCGCCGGGCAACGAAGGGATCTCCAATGGGTACAAAAAGCGGGGCTGATCCGTTGGCCGGCCCCTGTGGGGGGGCTTGGGGAGCCGGAGCCGGCCTCATTCCGGAGCCTTTCGCCTGCGCAGCACCAGCAGGGCAACGGCCAGCAGCGCCCCACCGATGAGGAGCGTCCGGATCACCGTGGCGGCGGGCAGCGTCCAGGCCTCCACCTGCTCGTAGCTCGCCCCCAGGGCCCGGCCCGCCAGGGTGAGGGCCACCACCCAGAGCAGGCTGCCGGCGGTGGTCCAGGCCAGGAAGGGGAGCTGGGGCATCAGCTCGATGCCGGCGGGGATCGAGACCAGGGTCCGGACCCCGGGCACCATCCTTCCCCAGAAGATCAGGGCCGCCCCATGGCGCGCGAACCATTCCCCGCTCACCGCCAGGGCCTCCGGTCGGATCCCCAGCCAACCGCCATGGTGGGCGAGCCACTGCTTCAGGCGTTCCTCGTTGATCAGGCGGCCGATCCCATACCAGAACCAGGCCCCGAGCACCGTGCCGAGCAGGCAGGCCAGCACCACCGGGAGCATGCGCAGCTTGCCCTGCTGCACCAGAAAGCCCGCCAGAGGCAGGATCACCTCCGAAGGAATCGGAGGAATCACGTTCTCCAGCAGCATCGCCAGGGCCAGCATTGCGTAGCCCAGGATCGGGTTCTCCTCCACCGTGCTTCGGATCAGCCGCGGCAGGGCCTCGGAGAGCTGGAGAGGATCCATGGCGGGAAGAAGGGCCGCATTCCCACTCAATCCTGCTCTTCCAGCCAGCGAAGCCATCAGGGAGTCGGCAGGTCCGGCCGTTGAGAGTTCGATCCTGCACGATCCGCAGAGCCACGCCGCTCCCTCAGACTTCTGGTTCGATCGGAGCCACAGGCTTCCATGCCCGCCTTGTCCTCCCTGCGCAGGCTGCTGCTGGGTTCCCCTCTGCCCACCAGTGCCCATGGGGAGGAGCGGTACAGCAACGCCGAGGCCCTGGCGATTCTCAGTTCCGACGCGCTCTCCTCGGTGGCCTATGCCACCCAGGAGATCGTGCTGGTGCTGGGCATGGCAGGCGCAGCGGCGCTCCGCTTCACTCTGCCGCTCACGGCCCTGATCGTGGCGCTGATGATGATCGTGGCCACCAGTTACCGGCAGACGATCCGGGCCTATCCCAAGGGTGGGGGGTCCTACCGGGTGTCCCAGGAGAACCTCGGATCCCTGGCCGGACTGGTGGCCGGGGCCTCCCTCTCGATCGATTACGTGCTCACCGTGGCCGGGAGAAATGGCAGCGTCAGTTGCCTGAGGTGCCTCTGGTGGTGCTCGAATCCCCCTACCGCTCCCTGGTGGAACCGGTGGCGAGGTTCGTCAAGCGCTTCGAGACCGAATACCGCAAGGACAGGAACCGCTTCTGCGTGGTCGTGCTGCCGGTGTTCGTGACCCGCCGCCGCTGGGAGAACCTGCTGCACAACCAGTCCACCATCCTGCTGCGCCAGGCCCTGCGGGAGCAGGGCACCCGGGTCGTCACCACGGTGGGGTTCTATCTCTGAGGCCAACGCCTAGATGAAGAACATCACCGCGGACGTGCCGAGCAGATCCCGCTCGCGCAGCAGGTCCTCCAGGGTTCTGCCGGCCAGCAGATCCCGGCGCTGGCGTTCCAGGTCGGCCTCCAGGGAGGCCAGCAGGGAGAATTCGGGGGTCTCCGGGTCTCCCCGGCGATCGCTGCCGTTGTCGCCATCGAGGCAGGCCACAACGTCCGCCACGGTGATCTCGGCGGGCGGCCGGGCCAGGAGATAGCCCCCCCGCGGGCCGCGGATACCGCGAAGGAATCCGCCCCGGCGCAGGGAAGCGAGCATCTGCTCGAGGTAGCGCTCGGGAATGCCCTGGCGTCGGGCGATCTCGGCCACCCGCAGCGGTGCCCCTTCTGGATGGGAGGAGCCGATCTCGATCAGGGCCACCAGGCCGTAGGCGGTCTTGGCGCTGAAGGTCACCGCGGGGTCTCTCCAGGGCACGACCCATTCTGACGAACAATCCCCGGTTGAGCGGTGGGTAATGGGAAAACCATCGGATCCCAGGCCGGAAGCCGCTCCGCAGCACCCATCCCCCGCTTTTGCACAGTTTCCCGATCTGTATTCCGTAGTATCTTTCGCCATGCCTCCTTGTCCGGCTCGATGACCGCCTTCCTTGCCGCCGCGCTGGAACCCGCCGGATCGATCACCCTGCTGGTGTTTGCCGGCGCCATCGTCCTGTTCCTCACCGGTTGGCTGGCCCCGGAAGTCACCGGTCTGCTGGTGGTGGCTCTGCTGGTGGCCTTCCGCGTGCTCGAACCGGAAGAGGCGGTGAAAGGGTTCGGCAGCCCCGCCCTGCTCACGCTGATGGGGCTCTTCGCCGTTTCGGCGGGTCTCTTCCGCAGTGGAGGTCTCGACCGGCTGCGGGCCCTGATCGGCTCCGATGCGGTGCGCAGCCCCCGTCGCATGATCGCCCTGCTGGTGGGGGTGGTGGCTCCGCTCTCCGGCTTCATCCCCAACACCCCGATCGTGGCCACCCTGCTGCCGGTGATCGAGAACTGGTGTCACCGCCGCGGTATCTCCCCCTCGAAGGTGCTCCTGCCCCTCTCCTTCGCCACCGTGCTGGGGGGCACGATCTCCCTGCTGGGCACCTCCACGAATCTGCTGGCCAGCGACGTGAGCCAGAAGCTGGGGTACGGCTCCCTGGAGCTGTTCAGCTTCACCGCCATCGGCATCCCGGTGTGGCTGCTGGGAGGGCTCTACATGCTCTGGGCCTCGGACCGCCTTCTGCCCGACCGCGGCCTCGACAGCGACGACCTCCTGGGAAGCCTGGCCCGCGAGGGGTATCTCACCGACGTGCTCATCCCCGACGGATCGGAGCTGATCGGCCAGTCCCTCCACAACAGCCGGCTGCAGCGCCGCTTCGACGTGGACGTGCTGGAGATGCACAGGGGTGCGGACAGCTTCAGCGCTCCCCTGGCCGATCTCCCCCTGCAGGGGGGCGATCGCCTGCTGCTGCGCTGCAACAGGGAGAATCTGCTGCGCCTGCAGCAGGAGCACACCATCACCCTGGCCCCGGTGGGGGATCAGGGGGAGGATCCGCTCGAGCCCGGCGGCAAGGCCGGCTCCTCCCAGCGGGTGGTGGAGGTGCTGCTGCCGGCCGGCTCCACCATCACGGGCACCAGCGTGCGGGATCTGCGTTTCCGCCAGCGCTACAACGCCACCCTCCTGGCGGTGCGCCGCGGCAATCAGGTGCTGCGGGAGCTGCTCGGCCGGGTGGTGCTCCAGGCCGGTGACGTGCTGCTTCTGCAGGCCCCGCTCGATGCGATCCGCGGCATGCAGGCCAACAACGACCTGGTGCTGCTCGACGAGCTCGAGAAGGATCTGCCCACCACCAGTCGCAAGGGGGTGGCGGTGGGGATCGCCGTCCTGGTGATCCTCCTGCCGATGCTCCGGTGGATGCCCCTGCTCGCATCGGTGCTGCTGGGCCTGGTGGCCATGGTGGCCACCGGCTGCCTGCGGCCGGGGGAACTGCAGCGCGCGATCCGCTGGGACGTGATCCTGCTGCTGGGATCCCTCTCCTGCTTCAGCGTGGCGATGCAGAAGACCGGCCTGGCGGAGGCTCTGGCCAGGGATCTCACCCTTTCCCTGCAGGGCTGGTCCCCCTATGGGGTGCTGCTGGTGATCTACGGACTGGGCATGCTGTTCACCGAGGTGCTCAGCAACGGCGCCACGGTGGTGCTGCTGCTGCCGATCGGCACCGAACTGGCCAAGGCGCTGGGCCTGCCGCCGATGGCCTTCATCTTCGCCACGCTCTTCGCCGCCAGCCAGAGCTTCCTCACCCCGATCGGCTATCAGACCAATCTGATGGTGTTCGGCCCCGGTCGCTACCGCTTCCACGACATGGTGCGCTACGGCGCTCCCCTCTCCCTGGGACTGCTCCTGGTGGTTCCGTGGCTGATCTGCCGGCGCTTCGGTCTCTAGGGCCCGGGGAGCAGGTGCCGATGCCGCATCGAGGGCACTTCCCACATCCCCACCCTTCCGGCCATGGCCACCATCAGCAGGGGACCGGCAAAGCGCACGCCGAAGACAGGGATCACCAGTCCCCAGGTGAGGAAGAACCGCTGCTGGGCCGGGCTGAGCCTGTCGAGCACGCGGGCGTTGACGATGGCGTTGTCGAAGGAGAGGGAGATCTCCAGCAGCAGCAGCACCAGAGTGATCCAGGCCCCCGCCATGCCCTGCAGGCCGAGCATGATCACCAGTCCCGCCGCGCAGCAGAGAAGGGGAACGATCAGGTAGTGCAGGTAGCGAACGGGCAGGATCGGCACGGGGGAGTTGGCGGTGGTCCGGGATCGCCGGGGTCTCAGAGGCGTCCGGTCCAGAGCCAGCGCCGACGGTGCAGGCCATGGCGATGGGGGCCGGGCCAGGTGAAGCGGGGCAGCTCCAGCGGCGACATGCCGGCCTCGATCGGCCGGCCTCCCACCGTGGCCACCTGCTCGAAATGGCGCCCGCAGATTGCCTCATCGCCGGGCAGGTGGCTGTCGAAGGGGTAGGAAAAAGCGGCTGGCGGTTCCCCCAGGAGCTGCCCCAGCCGCTCCCTGGAGCGGTCCAGCTCCCCTTCGAAGGCCTCCGCCGTGAGGCTGCGGCGGGGATAGTGGCGATGGCCATGGCTGCCGATCTCATGGCCGCGGCAGTGGGCCTGCACCAGATCCTCCCGGCGGGGATAGAGGCTGCGGGCCAGATCGCCCATGGCCCCTTCTTCTCCGCTGGTGCGACGCAGCTCGGCGAGCAGCTCCTCCACCGCGGGGATGGGCACCTCCTCCCGCAGGAAAGTCACCAGATCATCCCCTTCCCTGCCGGCGCAGCCCGGGATCCGGGCGTGAGCGGCGTCTCGGAGCTGGGCCGCCCGCCGGGGATCGCTGCCGAACCAGTAGAGGGCGTGCTCCCAGATCAGCGTGGTCGCTTCCACCAGAGCGGTGGACTGGAACAGGGTGCAGCGGATGCCGAGATCGTCGAGAACGGGCAGACCGTGGCGGTAGTTGTCGGCGAAACCATCGTCGAAACTCACGATCACCCCGAATTCATCGGGTGCGGGGAAGCGGCCGGCGCGCAGGTCGGCGAAGGTGAGGAACTGCGCTCCCCGGTCCTGAAGGAAGGCCAGTTCCTCTGCCAGCTCCCCCGGCGGGATGGGCGGCACGCCGAAGCGATCCAGAAAGGGAACCTGGCCCGGCCGATCGACCCGGTGATACAGGAGGCAATGCACCTTGCCGCCGCAGCGTCGCCGCCAGCGCCGGTCGAAGGCCGGCAGGAAGAGCAGGTCGCGGCTGCGATTGCTGAGCCGGCCGGCCAGGCTCATTGCGGATCCATTCCCACGACCCGCACTCCCCCAGTCCGGCGCGAGCGGTTGGCCAGGTGATCGCGCACGAGCCCGGCTTCACACATCCGGTTGGCAACAAGCCGCTGCCAGGGCTCGTAGGTGTAGCCGGTGCGGCGCAGAAACAGTTTTCCCCGTTCCCATTGCGGCACTCTCTGTGCCATACCTGCAGCGAGCTGGTGAGCGGCCTGCATCAGCAGCTCGATTCCCAGGTGGAAGCTGCGCACATCGATGGTCTCGAAGTTGTCATCGGCTTCGAAGGGAACCTGGGCCGAAAGAATGATATCGCCGCTGTCGATCCCCGGGTCGATGTGATGCACAGTCACGCCCACAAGCTCCGGATGACCTTCAAGAATCATATAGAGATTGCAGTTGCCTCCCCTGGAATAGGGCGACAGGCCGGTGTGCAGATTCACGATGCCGTGACGGATGGCGGGGATCAGGGCGAGGACCGGTTCCCGCAGGAGCTGGGTGCCGTTCACCAGCACGATGTCGGGTGCCTGGCTGCGCAGGAAGGCCACCGTTTCCGGGCCGTTGATGCTCTCGGTGTGGAGGGTGGGCACCCCCTCCGGCAGGGAGGGCGGTCGGCCGTTGCGATCGAACAACCGTTGGCGCAGCTGCTCGCCTCGCAGTTCATGGCGAGGCAGGAAAGTCCGCGCTGCCAGCTGGCGCAGCAGGCGACGAGGATCGAGGTAGGGCTTCAGCCGTTCGATCCTTCCCCTGCGCTCGCCGGGGGCGTGCTGCACCACCACGCCCACCAGGGTGAACTCCTCTGCGGCCCTCCGGGCCAGGTGCCGCTGGTAGGGGCCGTCGCAGCAGAGAACCACCACGCGGAGGGATTTCGCCGCTGCATGGGGCGCCATGGTTTCAGATGGAGGCATGGCGACGGTTCCGCCAGCGCAACACCTGCCAGACGAGGAAGGCCAGCAGCAGAGGCAGCACGGCCACCAGGATCACCAGGTGGTATTCATCCACATGGGTGGGAGCCACATTGCGCAGGATCTGCTCGAGCAGATACAGCCCGTAGAGCCCCACCAGAACCCCCCCTTCGGAGCGGGAGATCACCCCTCCGCTCCAGAAGATCGGCAGGCAGGCCAGGGTGGTGAGGACCATCACGGGAAGATCCCGCCCGATCATCACGGGATCCACCGCCAGGCCCCGCGCCCCGGACACGGTGGCGCAGAGTCCGAGGATCAGCAGCTGGTTGAGGATGTTGCTGCCCACCACGTTGCCGATCGCCAGATCCGCCCGACCCCGGTAGGCCGCCACAAGGGAGGTCACCAGTTCGGGCATGGAGGTGCCGGCCGCCACGATCGTGAGGCCGATCACCGTTTCGCTCACCCCGAGCTGCAGGGCGGCGCCGATCGCTCCTTTCACCAGCAGCTGGGATCCGAGCACCAGCAGACCCAGGCCCGCCCCCAGCCTCACCAGAGCGGCCGGCATCGGCAGGCGGTCGCCTGCTTCAATCCCATCCTCCGCCTCCTGGGGGTTCTCGCCGGCGGTGCGCATCTCCCAGACCAGATTCATCACCAGCCCCACCAGCAGGGCCAGGCCCGCCTGCCAGGTGAGCCGGCTTCCGGAGGCCATCCCCCACACCGCCATCGAGATCGCCAGAAGCAGGGGCACGTCCCGCCGCACCAGCCGGCTCTTCACCCGCAGGGGCACGACGAGGGCACTCATCCCCAGCACCACCAGCACGTTGAAGATGTTGCTGCCCACCACGTTGCTCACGGCCAGGTTGTCACCCCCCTGGATGGTGGAGAGCAGGCTCACGAACAGTTCCGGTGCGCTGGTGCCCAGGGACACCACCGTGAGCCCGATCACGATCTGGGGAATGCCCAGCAGCAGGGCGATTGCCACCGAACCGGCCACGAACAGTTCGCCACCGCCGAAGAGCAGGCCGATGCCCAGCACGATCAGGAGGGCACTGGTAAGGAAGGTCATCCGCGGCTTTCGATGGAATGATTCTGAGGGATGCGTGGCCGGCACCCCATTCCATCCCCTCCCCCCCAGCACCCTGCCATGACCCCGGCCACCTCCGCCCCTGCCGGTCCCCGCTGGTTCGTGCGTGGTGACCTCGACGGTTTCCTGGGCCTGGGCCTGGACAACCTGATCCAGATCCTCCTGATCGTTTCCCTGTGCCGGGGAGTGCTGGGCTACCCGGACCGGCTGATCTTCGGGGTGATCCTGCCGGCCACGGGTCTGAGTCTGGTGGTGGGCAACCTGGCCTATGCGCTCCAGGCCCACCGCCTGGCGGAGCGGGAAGGTCGCGGCGACCGCACCGCCCTGCCCTACGGCATCAACACGGTGAGCCTGTTCGCCTACGTGTTCCTGGTGATGCTGCCGGTGAAGCTCACCGCCCTGGGCCAGGGGCTCCCGCCGGAGGCCGCCGTGACGCTGTCCTGGCGGGCCGGCCTGCTGGCCTGCCTCGGTTCAGGGCTGATCGAGGCAGGGGGAGCCTTCGTTGTCGGCGGTCTGCGGCGCTGGCTGCCCCGGGCCGCCCTGCTGGCCACCCTGGCGGGCATCGCCCTGGGCTACATCGGGCTGGGCTTCCTGCTGCGCACCTATGCCCATCCGGTGGTGGGTCTGGCGGTGCTGGCGGTGATTCTGATGGCCTATTTCGGAGAGGTGCGCCTGCCGATCCCCGGCGGGCTGCTCGCCGTGCTGGTGGGGATTGCCCTGGCCTGGGCCACCGGTCTGCTGCGGATCGATGCCGCCAGCTGGCAGGCCAACGCATCCCAGCTGGGTCTGCATGTTCCCCTCCTCCGCCTCGGCGAACTCTGGGCGGGACGCGAGCAGCTGCTGCCCTGGCTGGGTGTGACCCTGCCGATGGGTCTGTTCAACCTGCTGGGCTCCCTGCAGAACCTGGAGAGCGCCGAAGCGGCCGGCGATGCCTACCCGGTGCGCAGCTCCCTGCTGATCAATGGCATCGGCACCGGCGTCGCGGCCCTGCTGGGTTCCTGCTTCCCCACCACGATCTACATCGGCCATCCGGGCTGGAAGGGCATGGGCGCCCGGATCGGTTACTCCTGGTTGAACGGCCTGGTGATGGGACTGGGCTGTGTGCTCGGTGTGTTCGGCCTGGTGGGCCAGGTGGTGCCGATCGAGGCCGGCATGGCGATCGTGCTCTACATCGCCCTCGTGATCGCGGCCCAGGCCTTTCAGGCCACGCCCTCCTCCCATGCACCGGCGGTCGCCCTTGGGTTGCTGCCGGGGCTGGCGGGCTGGGGGGCCCTGCTGCTCAAGGCGGGTCTGCGGGCCGGCGGAGCCGGCACCGGCTCCACTCCCTTCGGCCCTGAGCTGCTGGTGCCGCTGCAGCAGGCCGACGTGTGGGCCGCCGGCGCCTTCGCCCTGGAGCAGGGGCAGATCGTGGCGGCGATGCTGCTGGCGGCGATGCTCGTCTACGTGATCGAGCAGCGTTTCCGCGCCGCCGCGCTCTGCGCCCTGCTGGCGGCGGCGGCCTCCTGGCTGGGCCTGATCCACGCCTGGCGCTTCACCCTGGCCGATACGGCCGCTGAGCCCGGCTGGGGCCGTGGGGCCCCCTGGGCCCTGGGTTATCTGGTCATGGCTCTGGTGTTTCTGCTGGGGCGGCCGAAGCGCGGCTGAGGTCGAACCGAGCTGTTGCCTTCCCAGGCAGGGGCTCCCTCAGAGCAAGGCCCGGCGCCGCAGGGGTTCGAGATCCACGATCCTCAGTCCACCCCCTTCCACATCGGCGATGGTGGCGCGATGGCGCAGCTTGCTCAGGGTGCGGGAGGCCGTCTCCCTGGCCACTCCGGCAAGGGTCGCCAGCTCCCGCACGCACAGGGGGGGGATCACGGCCGTGGGTTCGGCACCCACATCGGTGTGGAGGGCCAGGTCGAGGATGGCTGCCAGCAGGCGGGTGGTGGCATCGGCTCCCCGCAGGATCAACCGCCGGTTGAGCTGCAGCTGTCGCCGGGAAATCACGGTGGCCAGGGCGATTCCCAGGAGCGGTTCGCTGCGCAGCAGCGAGCGGATCGAGCTGGCTCGCAGCTTGAGCACTTCACAGGCGGTGAGGGTGACCACATCGGCCGTGCGACGCCCTCCGCAGAGCATGGACAACTCGCCGAACACATCTCCAGGCCCCAGCAGGGAGAGCACCACCTCCTCGCCATCCGGGCTGAAGCTTCGTGCCTTGGCGATACCCGAACGGAGCTGCATCACGCCTTCCGCTTCCTCCTGGTCGAAGACGACGATCTGGTCCGGCTCAAGGGTGACCAGATGATGCTGATCGAGGAGACCCTGCAGCTGCTCTTCGCCGAGATCGGCGAACAGGGGGGAGCGGGACAGATCGGCGGTCGTGGCTGGAGGAACTTTCAACATAGCAACCAAATCTACATTCACGTTGGTTTCAGCACCTGAAGTCTTCACTAGGATTGAAACGAATTCCTATCTTTCTGCTCCATGGAGCCAGCCGGAGAAAGCCATCAGCCTCCTGCGCTCCAGGGAGGAGCGCCTCTGGAAGAGCTTCGTCTCTGGCGTCGCCTGCATATCCGGCTCACGGCCCTCTACGGAGGCATCATCCTGCTGGCGTTGACCCTGTTGGGCATCGCCGTCTACCTCGCAGGTGTCCGGCGTGAAATGATGTCGCTTCAGCGCAACCTGCTCACCGCGGCCAGGAGCCTCGCCGTGTCCGTCGACGCGGTAGCCGTTGATGCACTCCCGGGGGATCAGCGTGAGCTCACTCTTCTGCATAAGGTTCTGCTGCGTCGCTTTTCCGAAGTGGCCCGGAGCGATGCGGATGTTGAGAGCATCTACCTTCTCAAGCCCACCAAGGAGCCTACCAGGCTGCGCTTCGTTGTCGACTATGTGAAAGAAGGTGATGCCGCCAAGCCGGGAGATATCTATGACGCATCCGAGGTGCCGGTGATGCTGAAGGGTTTCACCCAACCGGCGGTGGAGAGCCAGCCGGTGAGCGATTCCTTCGGAACCACCCTGTCGGGGTATGCCCCGGTCAAGACCCGCCGAGGCGAAAGCGTCGCCGTGGTGGGCGTGGATGTTGATGCCTCCAGGATCAACGAAATCAAGCGTGATGTGCTTCGCAACGTGGCTCTGACGTTCGGCTTCACGACCCTGCTGCTGGGAAGCGTGGCGGTTTTGGTCGGCCGCAACCTCAGGGGCCCCCTCACCCGCATCATGCTGGCGGCAACGGCCATCTCCCAAGGAGATCTCACCACCCGCGTCGGCCTGAATCGCGGCGATGAACTCGGACTGATGAGTCAGTACATCGACCTGATGGCTGAGCAACTGCAGGATCGCGAATTCGTTCGCGAAACCTTTGGCCGCTATCTGAGTGCAAAGATCGCCTCCGAAATTCTTCGCCAGGGAAATCAACTCGCTTTGGGGGGAGAAGAGCGTGTCGTCACCATCCTCTTCATGGATCTACGCGGCTATTCCACCATCAGCGAGCAGATGTCGCCACCCCAGGTGGTCGTCATGATGAATGAATATCTCGGGGCCATGAATGAGAGCATCGAAAAGCATCGGGGCTGTGTGATCGAGTTTGTTGGCGACGCGATCTTTGCCGTCTTCGGGGCACCCCAATACCTCAGTGATCATGCCGACCACGCCGTACGCTGCGCCATTGAAATGCAACAGAGCCTTGAACAGCTCAATCTGCAGTGGGAAGGCTCCGGTATCGCCCGTGCCTGGAAGGACAGGGGCATGGACCACCTCACGGCCCGGGTCGGGATCCATACCGGTCCCGTTGTGGCAGGCAACCTGGGCAGCCATACCCGTATGAAGTATTCGGTGATCGGCGATACTGTGAATGTGGCCGCGCGCCTGGAATCTCTGAACAAGGAGCTGGGTACGGATATTCTGATCAGTCGGGATGTCTACGTACAGCTCTCCGTGGAGTTGGCCGATGGGGCCATCGAAAAGGCAACCCGCACCGTGAAGGGAAGGGAGACTCCGGTGAGGATCTATTCCATTCCATGGGCCCGGAGTGCTTCCTCGACCCTCTCAGAACCCCGGGCTGCCAGCTGAGCCAGGAGCTCAGGTCACGATCAGGGCGACGCCAAGACCCACCACCATCAGGGCGATCGCAGCCACTGCCCAGTAGGCGTGCCCGCGGGCATCGGCCGCGGTCTCTCCCAGCACCATGCGGGTTTCATCCGCATAGAGATTGTCGTGCTGTTCCAGATCCTGGGTATGCATGGCGAGTCTCCAGCGAGGCAGGGTGGGGAGAGGGGCGGGAGCGGGTCCCGCGTCCTGACACGACCCTAGACAGGTTCCGCTCCTGCGTCCAGAAGCGGCCCGCATCCCATACCCTGACGGAGATGGCGCCCTGCCCATGCCCCCCTGGCTGTTGATCCTGCTGGCGATGGTCGCCCTGGTGCTCGCCATCAACCCCTCCAGGGACGACTACACCTGGTTTCAGGGGCTGCGGCGCCCGGGCTGGGTTTCCTTCCATGTCTGGATCCCCTCCATCTGGATGGGGATCTATGCCTTTCTCTATGCCTCGGCCGTGGCCGCCTGGGCAGCCCGCCCGGACTGGCGCCTGATGGGGGCCTATGGGGGGCTGCTGCTCCTGCTGCAGGGGTATCCCTGGCTGATGTGCCGCACCCGGCGTCTGGGGGTGGGAGCGATGGTGTGCCTCATCGCCTGGCTCTACGGCCTGGTGCTGGCCCTCCTCCTGCTTCCGGTATCGGCCAGCTCCGTCCTGCTCCTGCTGCCCCTGCTGCTCTGGACGCCGGTGGAGGCCTGGATCGACTGGACGATGCTGAAGCTCAACGGCGCGGAGCGGGCGCGCTTCCGGCCAGGCCATCGCTAGGCGCTCGGGAGGCCGATGCCGTGGATCCCATGATCGCCGCCCTGCTCCAGCCGGCTGCCTATGACCATCCCGTCGATCGCATCGAGCTGATCGAGACCCACATCTCCTGGATTCTGCTCACCGGTTCCTATGCCTACAAGCTGAAGAAACCGGTGAATTTCGGCTTCGTCGATTTCGGAACGCCAGAGAAGCGGCGATGGTTCTGCGCGGAGGAGCTGCGCCTCAACCGCCGCCTGGCGCCGAATCTCTACCTCGGTCTGCGCACCGTTCACGGGCCAGCGCAGCGGGCCTCCTTCCACGGCGCCGGTCCTCCGCTGGAGATGGCCGTGCAGATGCTTCAGTTCTCCCAGCAGGATCTTCTGCCCGGAGTTCTTGCCCGCGGTGAGCTGGACCCGGAGCAGCTCGACCAGCTGGCCGATTCCCTCGCCGGTTTCCATGCCATGGCAGCCACGGCCTCGGCCGGCCAGCCCTTCGGCGATCCCCAGGCGGTGGGGGCGCCGGCCTTTGCCAATCTCGATGCGATGCAGGCCAACGATCGGGCGCCGGAGGAGGGAAGCCAGGATGCCGACCGGCTGCAGCGCCTGCGCAGGTGGACCGGGGCCGAGTGGCAGCGGCTGGCTGCCACCTTCGCCGCCCGCAAGGCTGAAGGCGCGGTCCGGGAGTGCCATGGGGATCTGCACCTGGGCAACATGGTCCGCTACCGGGGACGGATCGAGGTCTTCGACTGCCTGGAGTTCAGTGAGGCCCTGCGCTGGATCGACCGGATCAGTGACATCGCCTTCCTGGCGATGGACCTCGAGCAGCGGGGACGGGCCGATGCCGCCCATCGGGTGCTCGGTCGCTGGCTGGAGAGCAGTGGCGACTATCCAGGGCTTCTCACCTGGAGGTGGTATCAGGTGTACCGCGCCCTGGTGCGGGCCAAGGTCACGACCCTGCGCCTGAGCCAGGGCCAGCTGGCCAGGGAGGTGGAGGATCAGCTGCGGCGGGAACGGGCGGGCTACCTCTCCTGGGCTGATCAGGCCACCCACCCTGCCCCCGCTGCTCTGGTGATCACCCATGGAGTTTCGGGAAGCGGCAAGACCCACATCGCCCGTGTCCTCTGCGAGCGACTGGGGTGGATCCACCTGCGCTCGGATGTGGAGCGCCTGAGGCTGTTCGGCCGCTGGGGACCGGAGCCGGTGGCTGTCCTTGACGGGGATCCCTACCGACCGGAGGTCAGCGAACGGATCTATGGCCAACGCCTGGTGGCCTGCGCGGAGGCGGTTCTGGCTGCCGGCCTTTCGGTGATCGTGGATGCCACCTTCCTGCGGCGAAGGGACCGACTCAGGATGGGGGCTGTGGCGGCGGATGCCCGGTCTGGTTTTGCGATCCTGGAGTGTCGTTGCTCCGTCGATCAGGCCCGTCGCCGCATCGGCGAGAGGCGCCGGGGGGGAGGGGATCCCTCCGAGGCGGATGAATCGGTTCTGGAGCAGCAACTCATCACTCAGGAACCACTTGCGGCTGAGGAGATTCCTTTCCTGATTTCCGTGCCGACCGACCAGAGCGGGCCCCAGGACGGGTTCGACTCGCTCCTCCGCCGGCTCAGAACCATTCCTGCACGGCTTCCTCCTTGAGGTTCACGTTCGCCTCCGGGGTGGTGCGAAGGAATTCGAGGGTGATGTTGCGCTTCTGTTCGCCGTCGGCGGCGACGGCCTCGATGGCATAGAGCTGGCGGCCGTCGCGGAAGGGCACCTGGATGCGGAAGGTGCCCTCAGCGGAGAGGGGCACTTCTTCCTCACCGATGGTGAGGCGGGCGGCGGGATCGGTGGCGCCGTAGACGATCAGCTCGGCATCGGCGACGAGCCAGAAGGAGCGCTGGCGGGGTGCGACGCCTCCGATTCCGGAGTCGCTGCGGCCGGAGGCCCAGAGGCCGGCGCCGGAGGCATGGAGAGCGGCGTGCTGCCCGGAGCTGTCCTCGATTTCATGGAAGGCTTCCGAACCGCGGCCGAGGCGGCGCCAGCGGGAAGTGGCGCTCTGGTAGAGGCGCTCGTGCAGCCCGGAGTCGGCGGGTTCGATCGTGGGAATGGGGAGGGTGGAGGCGGGAGCGGATTCGAGGGAGAAGGGAACGAACTGATCGAGGATCTGCTCGGAGGGGTGGAGAGCGGGAACGCGGGCGATGGAGGAGAAGGCCAGGGAGATCCAGCCGCCGCTGCTGCCGCCCTTGCGGTAACCGAGCTCGACGCGGTAGTCGCGATCGGAGAGGGGAACGGGGAGGTACCACTCGGTGGCGTGGGAATCGACCACGACCTCCTGGAGGGTGTGGGGATGGGAGGACCCGGTGGCCAGCCCGGTGACGTCGGCGACGCGGAGAGCGAGCTGGGAGGCGCCTGCGGCGAGGGCGCCCTGACGATCGGAATCGGAGATTTCCCAGAAGACATAGGCCCACTGGGGATCGCGGGGGAGGAAGACGACGCGGGTTTCGGCGGCGGGCCGGGGAGCGGGAGCCATCTCCGCTTCGATGGCCCGCAGGTCGGAGGATCGCGATCCGTACCCGGCCTTCGCTTCGCTGACGACCTCGCCGGCTGGCGCTGATCCACCCTTGGAGAATTCCTGCTTCGCATACTCGCCGCTGATGGCATCTGCGAGGCCCTCGCGGTTCTCGGAGCTATAGCGAAGGATTCCCAGGGAGCGGGCCATTTCCCGCAGTTGACGCATGCTCATCGAGGCCAGATTTGCTAATGGGTTGCTGCCGGCCATCCGATTTCATGCTGAATTACTGCGCACCATGATCCGAGATGGGCAGCGATCATGATCAACCCTGTCAGCAGATGGCGACACGGGCTCGATGCCCTGGTTGTTGCCTCCGCAGCGCCCGGAGCCGTCCGACCGATCCCCGGAAGGGGCGAACTGCTCCCTGATCGGCCGCAGCGGCTGCCGATTCGGAAGGGCCGCGAGGATCGCGGAAATCACCACCAGGGCCATGATCCCCAGCCAGAGTTTGCTGCGTCCACCCCCTGCTCCGACCCTCCCCCGCCCCGCCAGGCGCCCGGATCGACCGGCCCCGATCCCCAGGGGTTCGCCGCAGCGGGCACAGACGAGCCTTCCCGCCAGGCTGCGGTCCGCCCGCACCGACCAGCTGCCGCAGTTCGGACACGCCATCGCTTCCGGCTTCGTCTCGGGTACCGGCCCATGCTGACCGATCCCGGCCAGCGTCAGCCATGTCTCTCCCCATGATCGCTGTGCTGCATTAACAGGGCAGCCTGCGATCCCACTCCGCATTCATTAGATTCATTCCCTCAAGATTCTTCCCTAAAGGAATTGCGCCAGGGCGCCGCTGGGGCGCTCCCTTTCCGGCAGGTCGGCCAGCAGGGTGAAATCGGCGAAGTCGAAGCCTGGTGCCACGCTGCAGTGCATCAGGCTCCAGGCGCCCCTGCAGCTGGCGGCCTGCCACCACCCCGCCCGAATCACCTGCAGCGGTCGCGCCGCCGGTGTCGGATCATCCAGAGCGGCGAGCACCACTCTCTCGGCCGTGCCTCCTTCGGGGGGCAGACACCAGAGATCCAGGGGAGCTCCTCCGCCGTGATGCCAGAGCTCGTCGGCGGCCGCCACGCGGTGCCAGCGGCTGATCTCGCCCCTGCCCAGCAGGAAGGCGATCACCGTGAGTGCCGCCCGCTCCCCTCCGTCCTCGCTGCGCCGCACCCGCCCGGCGGAGCGGTGCAGCTCCCTGAACCAGCCGCCTTCGGGGTGGGGCTCCAGCCCGAGCCCGGCGATCAGCGCTTCAGCGGAGGGGGCCATGGGCTGAGGCGGCGGCGAGGCAGGCGCCAGCGATCATGACCGATGCTCCCCTTCCCCATCGCCGTTGTTCTCCGGCACCCGCAGGCTTCTCGGCAAGCTGCAGCGCCTGGCCCAGCCCTACTTCCTTCCGCTCGAGGATGGAGGGGAGAGCGGTTGGCTGTTCCTGCTGCTGCTGCTTGCCCTGGTGGCGGTGGTGGTGGGCCTCACCCTGGTGCTGCTGACCGCTGCGGTGGCGGCCAGCGGCGCCTGGATCCCGGAGCTGCAGAGCCGTTTCCTGCCCGGAGTGCCGGAGCAGGTGGCAGGGCTGTGGCGGGGCCCGATCGGCGTGGTGGTGGTGCTGCTGGCGGTGGCGGGTCTGGGCTGCTTCTGGGCGTTCCGGGGCCGGCTGCGGCAGGGCCGCTGGCTGCCGTGGCTGCTGCTGGGGGTGATCATCCTGCTGATCCTGGTGATCAACGGCATCAACGTGGGCATCAGCTTCGTGGCCCGCAATGTGGACAACACGCTGGTGGCCTACGACAAGGAGGGCTTCTGGAAGACGGTGGGGATCTATGCGTTCTGTCTGGTGCTGGCACTGCCGATCCGGGCGATCCAGAGCTATCTGATTCCCAAGCTCGGCCTGTTGTGGCGGCAGTGGCTGAGCAGCAGGCTGCTGCAGCGCTACATGAGCAACCGTGCCTACTACGTGCTCAATCCCAACGACGAAAGCAACGAGGAGATCGATAACCCCGACCAGCGGATCTCCCAGGATGCGGCGAGCTTCACGGCCACCAGCCTGAGCGTGACGGTGGAGATTCTCTCGGTTCTGCTCACCTTCTTCAGTTTCATCATCGTGCTGTGGAGCATCAATGGCCGTCTGGCCCTGGTGCTGCTGGTGTATGCCGTCATCGGCACCGCTCTGGTGGCGTTCGCCAGTCAGCGCCTGGTTTCGCTCAACTATCGGCAGCTGAAGCTGGAGGCCGATTTCCGCTACGGGCTGGTGCACATCCGCGACAATGCCGAATCGATCGCCTTCTACCGGGGCGAGCGGGAGGAGGCGAAGGAAGGAGAGCGGCGACTGGGCAGCGCCATCCGCAACTACAACCGCCTGATCATCTGGGAGGCGCTGATCAATGTGATCCAGCGTTCCTACGATTATTTCTCCCGCTTTCTGCCCTGGCTGGTGATCGCCCCCATCTATTTCGCCAGGCAGGTGGATTTCGGCGTGTTCGGCCAGGCCAGCATCGCCTTCTCCCAGGTGCTGTTCTCGGTGAGCTACATCGTGAACAACATCGACCGTCTGGCGGCTTTCTCGGCGTCGATCAGCCGTCTGGAGGGGTTCCAGGGGAAGGTGGATGCGATCAGCGACGAGATGGCCGTGCTCGATGCCGGGGCGGAGGGGTCCGCCAGGCTGCGGGCCGATTCGATCCTGGTGAGCCATGCGGATCTGGTGCCGCCCCGCAGCAGCCGCCGGCTGATCCATGACCTGAGCGTGGAGGTGGGTCCGAACCAGCGGCTGCTGGTGGTGGGCCCCTCGGGGTGCGGCAAGACCTCGTTCCTGCGGATGGTGAGCGGGCTGTGGCCCCCAGCGGCCGGCTCGGTGCAGCGCCCGCCGGTGGGGGAGCTGATGTTCATCCCCCAGAAGCCCTACATGCTGCTGGGCAGCCTCAGGGAGCAGCTCTGCTACCCCCAGCCCACGGGCCGGTTCACCGACGACCAGCTGCGCCACGTGCTGCGGGAGGTGCGGCTGCCGGATCTGGCGGTGCGGTACCCGGATCTGGAGATCAAGCAGGACTGGCCGCGGCTGCTGTCGCTGGGGGAGCAGCAGCGTCTGGCGTTCGCCCGGCTGCTGCTGAATTCGCCGCGGTTCGTGGTGCTGGATGAGGCGACCAGCGCCCTGGACGTGACGACGGAACGGTTGCTCTACGAGCTGCTGGTGCAGCGGGAGATGGCCTTCGTGAGCGTGGGGCACCGGCCCACGCTCACGGCCTATCACGACACGGTTCTGGAGCTCGATGGCAGCGGCTCCTGGCGGTTGCTGCCCGCGGCCGGCCATACGCTTGACTAGAACATCCGTACTGTCGCCTGCCATCGACCCCGATGCTCGCCGCCCTGCCTCCAGGGGTGCCCCTGCCGCTGCGGCGGGAGTCCGCCCCTGTTCCCTGTCCCCTGGCCGGAGAGGCCGTCGCCGCCGGCTTCCCGAGTCCGGCCGACGATTACGTCGAGGCCCGCATCGATCTGAACGTGGAGCTGATCCCCTCGCCGCTCTCCACCTTCTTCATGCGGGTGAGCGGGGATGCGATGCGGGGGGACGGCATCCTCGACGGTGACCTGCTGGTGATCGATCGCAGCATCGACGCCCGACCGGGGATGCTGGTGGTGGCCACCTGTGGCGGAGCGTTTCTGCTGCGGCGGCTGCGCAGCCGTGGCCAGGGGCTGTGGCTGGTCGCCAGCGATGGCAGCAGTCCGCCTCTGGCGCTGATCCATGACCATGGCGGAGAGGGCGAGGCGGAGCTCTGGGGGGTCGCGATCCATGCCGTGCATCACCTGGCCGGAGCTCCGTCACGGCGCCGCTGAGGGCGATGGCGCCGGAGCACCAGGGAGGAATCCCGAGCTGCCCGGTCAGTTTCGCCGGCGGACGGGGGTGGGCAGGAGCAGGCCACGGCGACGCAGCTCCCGCCGGAACTCGGAGGCGAGGGCGTCGGTCATCCATGCGGTGCGCAGCTGGCCGAAGAGTGCCAGGCAGCGCAGGACGATGGTGAGGCAGACCAGCACCTGCAGGCAGAGTTTGAGCACGGCGGGGCGCCGGATTGGTGTCAGCCTAGGGAAAGGGAAGGAAGGTGGCCACGGATCGCGCCATGCTGGGACCCGATCCGGAGTGGCAGCCAACCGGTTGTCCCGGTTGTACCCATGAGCCCTGACCCCCTGCCGCAGTTGAGCACCGCCGAGCTGGAAACCCTGCTGACGGCCCTCGATCCCCTCCTGAACGGATTCAGTGAGGGAAATTCCTGCCTGGATGATGCCAGGGCCTTTCTGGCCCGGCTGGGAATCCGCTGCGAAGGGGAAACGCAGGATTCGAGTGAACCGCTGATCCAGTGGCTGGAGAGCTGGCGTGACGCCGGGGGAAATCGGCAGACCCTGCGTCTGATGGTGAGCACCCTGCTCGCCCAGCGGCAGGAGGAGGCCCGTGAGGTGTGAACCCTCCCCCGGATGGGGGAGAAGGAGGGAGGGCTACAGGCGCTCGCTGCTGAAGGTGTCGCAGCGGTTCATGTCGCCGGTCTTGAGGCCCGTGGCGAACCATCGCTGGCGCTGGGCGGCGCTGCCGTGGGTGAAGGTCTCCGGTCGGGCGCGACCGGTCGACTGGCGCTGGAGAGTGTCGTCGCCGATGCGGGCGGCGGCGTTGAGGGCCTCCTCGATGTCGCCCTCCTCCAGGGTGCGGCGCTGGGTGGCGGTCTTGTTGGCCCACACGCCCGCCAGGCAATCGGCCTGGAGCTCCAGGCGCACCGAGAGCTGGTTGGCCTGGACTTTGGAGACGCGCTGCTGCAGACGCTGGACCTGCTGGTCGATACCCAGTTGGTGCTGCACGTGATGACCGATCTCATGGGCCACCACGTAGGCCTGGGCGAAATCACCGGGCGCCCCCAGCTGGCGGCGCAGCTGGCGGTAGAAGTCGAGATCGATGTACACCTTCTGGTCGTTGGGACAGTAGAAGGGGCCCATCGCCCCCTGGGCCATGCCGCAGGCCGATTGCACGACGCCATCGAAGATCACGAGCTTCGGAGGGATGTAGCGGCCTCCGTTGCGCTGGAACTGCTCCTTCCAGGTGTCTTCGGTGTCGGCGAGTACAACCGATACGAAGTCGGCCAGCTTGTCCTGATCGGGGGAGGGCTGCCGCTGACGGTTCAGCACCACCGGATCGCGGCCCATGCCGCCGCCGCCGGAAAGTTGCTGCAGGACCACCGATGGGTCACCCCCCAGCAGGGCCACTGCCAGGGCCAGCAGCAGGCCGAGGATGCCCACCCCGCCGGCCACCATGGTGGGCGCTCCCATGCCCCTGCGATCTTCGACGTTGTCGCTGCGTCGGCCCTCTGACCAGCGCATGGTGCTCCTCCCCGGAATCAGATTTCGGCGGCGGCCCGTTCCCTGAGGTGCCGTGCCACCACCGGTAGATCCGTAGGAGCCTAGGGGGCAGGGAAGGCATCAAGGAAAACGGCCAGCTGATCCGCACGGCCCTGCCAGGAGGTGTGCCTCAGGTGGTACGGCTCAGGGGGTGGGGGCAGGCTGGCGGTCGCCCAGACCCACCAGTTGCATCGAGAGGTCCCAGACCCGCGCCGCAGCGACCGGATCGCTGGCCTTGTCGGAGAGCTCCTGGCTGAACTGGCGGCCATCCTTGCGCTGGCGGTTGCCCCAGCTCCAGTGCACCCCCGAAACGGCGAAGGCCGGATCGGCCACCACCTGGGCCACCCGTTCTCCGGCGAGGGCCTGGCTCACATACCCCCCGGTGATGTTCTTCTGGAACCAGGGGAAGATGGTCTGGAAGGCCCTGGGAGTGTTGCGGAAGAGCGGCGTGTCCGCCACGCAGCCCGGATAGAGGGACGTGAACACGATGCCGGTGGAGGCATGCAGGCGGCGGTGCAGCTCCTGGGTGGTGATCATGTTGCAGAGCTTGCTGTCCTTGTACGCCTTGCCGGGCTTGAAGGGCTTGCCATCCGCCATGGCGATCGGGGCCTGGAAGCCGGCGACGAATCCGGAGAGATCCCCCAGATCAGCCGGTGCGGGGATGGGGATCTTGCCGCCCAGCTCCTTGGAGTTCGCCGTCACCGTGCCGAGGATCACGAGCCGCCGGGAGGGATGGCTGGACCGCTTCAGATCGTCCAGCAGCAACTGGATCAGCAGGAAGTGCCCCAGGTGATTCGTGGCCATGGAGAGCTCGTACCCCTGGGGGGAGCGCTCGGGCTGCTTCAGCCGGGGCTTGTAGACCGCTGCATTCACGATCAGGGCATCAAGGGGGAGCCCGGTGGAATGGAAGGCTTCCACGAGGCGGCGCACACTGTCGAAGTCCCCCAGGTCCACCGTCAGGTGGGTGACGGCGGAATCGGGGATGGCGAGGGCCGCCTGGGCCCTTCGTGCCTTGTCGGTGTCCCGGCAGGCCATCACCACGTGCCAGCCCCGGTCGACCAGAGCCTTGGTGGCGAACAGCCCCACCCCGGAGGAGGCTCCGGTGATCAGGGCGGTGCCGGGGCTCCCCGCGTCGCCCCTGGGGGAGCCGCTGGCGGTGCTGCGGAGGGCGGCATCACCGGTGGGGGAAACCATGGCGGTATGGGCTGGGTTCGGAAGGGCCCCAACCTACGGACGGGGCTGGGCGGATCCGGGGGTGGCGGCCCTGGTTTCAACAGTTGGCAATGAGCTGGCGGCGGTTTCGCCCTCGGGCTGCCAGACAACCCGGAGGCGGTTGGGGGCGATCCACTGGCTCTGTTCGCGGATCAGGCGCTGCTCTCCATCCGCCGTGAACAACTGATCGAACCGCTGCCGTGCCCTGGCCAGCTTGGCCTTCTCCACCGCCAGAACCGCCGCGATCTCTCCCTGGCGATCCATCCGCTGCTGATAGGCCACGCTGAGACGGGCCAGGCTCACCCCGACCACCGTGATCAGGCCGAATTTCACGGCCAGACCGAGGGCGCTGCAGAGGAGTTCCTGGCGCTCGATCGCCCGTGCGTGGCGCGTGCTGGAGGGATCCACCAGGGCGACGGCGCTGGCTCCGGGGAGGGGAACGGGTTCTCCCCCTCTTGCCTGACGACGAGCCTCCCTGCGCTGCGGGGCGGCTTGCCGCCTGCCCCGTTCGATCCTGGGAGAGATCTCGAGACGGGCTGCCGGGGTGTCCGCCGCGCAGGGACGGACGGCTTTCGAGCGTGAGGAGGAGCGCACCAGGGATTTGGCGGAAAGCCAACTGCTTGTAGCAGTACCCCGGCACCCTGCCAAGGGGCCCAGGGGAAAGGTGTCAAGCCTTGTAGAGGCTGAAACACAGCCGGATCGCAAGCACGCCTGCATGGGCCGCCACCACGAGGGCGATCAGGATTTCGGTCTGGTTGATCGCAGTGACCATCGCCAGGGTTGGGGATAGGGAACGGCCCCATTCTTCGGCCTCCACTCGCTACGGTCCAGCTGCCGCCACAGCCCTGTCACAGCTCTTGATGGCGCCCCTCCCCGCTCCAGCTCCGCTGTCGCTGGCGATCACAACCGCCCAGATCCGCAGTCTCGATCTCACTCCACTGCGCCCCCTGGCGGAGCTGGCGCCCTCCCTGCAGGTCGCGCAGACCGGGCGGGTGGAGCTCAGCTACGACTGGCCACGGACCCCGGAGGATCCCAGGGAACTCTCCGAGATTCCGGAGCTGCGGCTCTGGACCCTGCGGGCCGATGCCCTCCATCCCTGGCTGCCCCTGCTGCTGGAGAGAAGCGGCGGAACGCTCACCCGGCATGTCGCCATGCTCCTGCCCCATGGCTTCAGCCGCAGCGAGGGGATCCGCTTCGCCCCGGAGAGCCTGGAACTGTGGATCACCCATCGGATCTTCCTGCTCGACGACCGGTCCCGCGCCGCGGGAGTGAACTGCCGCCAGAGCCTGGCCCAGATGGCCGCGGTCCTGGGCTTCGAGCTGGATCCCGCCTTCTGGTCAGGGCTTCCGGAGGCCGGCTGACGCCGGGGAGATTCACCTCTCCAGAAACAGCGTCCAGGCCCGGCGGCTGCTGTCGAGGGCCAGGAGGAGGGTGAGGCTGCGCAGCATCCAGGCGAGCTGGCCCTCGGAGAACCGACCGAGGCGGGCTGCGGACCAGCGTGCTGCGACAGCCGCCGTGCCACCGAGCAGGAGTCCCATGGCGAGGTTGGTGCGGCCATCCGCCACGAATGCGGTGGCGGCGGTGGCGGAGGAAGCCAGCACCGCCAGGGTGCTGAATCGGATCGCCAGATGGATGGGGATCCCCATGCCCCCCACCATCAGCGGAACCATCACCAGACCCCCTCCCAGCCCCAGAAGGCCGCCGGCCACCCCCGCCACGCCCCCGACCGCCAGCAGAGCCGCCATCGGCAGGTCCTGGCCCGCTCGCTCCTCCTCGGGCCGGCTCCGGGGGCTGATCGTGAGGGCGAGGATTCCATACATCAGGGCCTGAAGCCCCAGCAGCAGCCACCCCTCCATGCCGTGGCCCAGGCGGCTGAAGATCCCTCCCGTGAAGGCGGCGCCGCCGGCGATGGCCAGTCCCCCTGCCAGCGGCAGGGTGCCGCCACGCAGATGGGCCAGGGTGCCTCCCAGGGTGGTGGGCACGATCGCCAGGGTGCTGGTGGCCAGGGCCTGGTGGGGCTCCAGCCCGCTCATCAGCAGCAGCGGGGAGAAGATCAGCCCCCCGCCGATGCCGAGCAGGCCCGAAAGCAGACCCGCCACCAGACCCAGGGGCAGCAGGGGCAGCAGGCCGCCCAGCTGGGGGGGTACGAAGCTGGGAAGCATCGGCCGATTCACCCCGGTTCTTGAAGGTCCCCCCAGCTTCCTCTTCCAGCGACGCGATTCGATGGATCCCCCCCTCCACCTGGATGGGGCCTGGCAGATGGCCATCGACGAGTGGCTGCTCGATCAGGCGGTGGAGCGGGAATGCGGTGGGGCGGCCCTGCGCTTCTACCGCTGGTGCCGTCCGACCCTGTCGCTGGGCTTCCACCAGCGGCGGATCGAGCCCCGCTGGTGGTCCCTCGCGGCAGCCGGGGTGATCGATCTGGTGCGCCGACCCACGGGGGGGCGGGCCGTGCTGCACGGGGGCGATCTCACCTATGCCCTGGTCTGGCCCACCCCACCCTCTGGGCGCAGGGAGGCCTATGCCCGGGCCTGCGTCTGGCTTCAGGAGGCCTTCTCCCACCTCGGTCTTCCCCTGGGTTTCGGCGGGGAGGCCCCGGGTGGAGGCGGGAGCGGCAACTGTTTCGCCACCGCCACCCGTGCGGATCTGGTGCATGAGAATGGTGCCAAACGGGTCGGCAGTGCCCAGCTCTGGCGGCGGGGCAGGTTGCTGCAGCACGGCAGCATCCTGCTGGATCCCCCCTGCCGCCTCTGGAGGGAACTGTTCGGCGTCGATCCGCCGCCGCTGCCCCCTCTGCCGCTGCCTGGGGATGCCCTCCTGGAGCTGCTGCGACACTCGGCCGCACAGCACTTTCCCGGCCTGGAGCCCCTCTCCTGCCAGGAACCGGGGGATTCCCTGCTGACGCAGACTCCCCTGACCCGGAGCGAGTGGAGAGCGATCGGCCTGCGCAGGGACCGTTATTTGCCGCCACTCCCCTCGGGAAGGGAAACCTCTCCGGAAGTGACCATGGAGCGGGCCACCTGGCCGAGGGCGATGCCGAGGGGATAGGTGTTCTGGCGCCGGGCGGTGGCGAGGATCCGGGAAGGCAGCTTGAGGCCGAGCCGCTCCAGCACGGCCTGCCCCACCTCCGGCCGTTCGAGGGTGCCGCTGGGCAGACCCGCAGGGCTGAGCACCAGCAGGCGCGGGCTTCCGCTTTCCTCGAGCTGCAGGGCCGCCTGCCACAGGGGGGCGTCCTCCCGGATGGCCGGGAGGGTGGTAAGGGGAAGGATATGGTCCCCCACCCGTTCGCTGTCCCAGCGCTGCACCGGCAGGTCCTGCAGCGGGGTGTCATCGACCACCCCCCGCCAGCGGCCCCGATCGCACACCAGCAGCCAGTCGGGTGGCCCCTCCGATTCGGAGCCGGTTGTCGGCGCGGGAGTCGCCGGCGCTGCGCCGGCATCGAGGCCGGGTCGCCCCTGGCCCATCCGCAGCTCGCTGAGCCGGCGCAGGGTGGTGGAGGCCTCCACCACCCGGAACCGGCGGCCGGCCGCCTCCTTCACCCTGATCTCCCTGAGGGCACGCTGCATCTGCAGGATCTGGCTCTGGCTGCGGGCCGCTCCCAGGCCGAACCAGCCCAGCAGGATCAACCACATGCCGATCGGGGCGCCGCGCAGAAGCACAACGGTGCCCAGACCGACCGCCAGGTACGACAGGAAGCGGCCGGTGGCATTGGCCACCTCGATGCCGCGCCGGTGGCTCCCGGTGACCTGCCAGACGAGGGCCTTGAGGATCAGGCCCCCGTCGAGGGGGAGGCCCGGCAGCAGGTTGAAGACGGCCAGGCTGATGTTGATCACGGCCAGACCCTCCACCATCTGACCCAGCACGGGGGAGAGGTGGGTGGCGCCGGAGCGGACCGCGTAGAGGCCGAAGCCGAGCAGCAGGCTCACCGCCGGCCCCGCGGCGGCAACCAGGAACGCGCCCCGGGGGGTGGGGCATTCCTTCTCGACGCTGGCCACGCCCCCGAAAAGGAAGAGGGTGATGCTCCGCACGTTGACGCCATGGGCCAGGGCCACGAGGGAATGGCCCAGCTCATGCAGGAGCACCGACACGAACAGAAGCAGGGCGGTCACGAAGGAGACCGCCCAGACCACGCCGGCGCCGAGGTCCCCGCCGAGAGTGAGCCGGTAGCCCCTCTCGAAGGAAAGGGTGGCGACCAGCAGGATGATCAGCCAGGTGGGATGGATGCGCAGGGGGATGCCGCGGATCTTCAGCAGTTGCCAGCCTTCGCCCACGTCACCGGTTCCAGGAGATCCGGCAGACCACCGGATCGGTTCGTTTCGGATCCTAGAAAGAGAGGGTCGCGGTCCGTATCGGCCATGCCCCTGCTGAAGATCTGCGGGCTGAGGGAACCCTCCCAGGCCGCCGCGGTGGCAGCCCTGGGAGTGGATGCCATCGGGGTGATCGCTGTGGCGTCTTCCCCCCGCTACGTTCCCCCCGATCTGCGCCCCGGGCTGTTCGCGGCGGTGGCGGCCACCCGGCCGGAGTGCCGGAGAGTGCTCGTGGTGGCCGATCCCAACGACGAGGAGCTGGGGCAGCTGGGGGCAGCCGGGGGCCATCAGGTGGTTCAGCTGCACGGAGAGGAAACCGTGGCTCGCTGCTCCCAGCTGAGGGAAACACTGGAGGCGGAACTCTGGAAGGCCCTCCGGATCCGCACCCCTGCTGATCTGGAACGGGCAGGGGCGTATGCAGGGGTGGTGGATGCTCTGCTGCTGGATGCCTGGGTGCCGGGCCAGCTGGGGGGAACGGGGCATCCGATCCCCCGGCAGTGGTTGCGCCGGTTCACCTTTCCCCAGCCCTGGTGGCTGGCCGGTGGCATCAGCCCCGAGACCGTGGCCGGGATTCTGGCCGAACTCAAGCCCTACGGGCTCGACGCCTCCAGCGGCGTGGAGGAGGCCCCGGGCAGAAAGAACCTCGAGCGGGTCGAGGCCCTGGTGGCGGCTGTGCGGGCAGGGGCAGCAGCGGGTCTGCCCTCCTGAACCTCCTGAAGGATCAGGTGGCCAGCAGCGCCTCCTGCTGTCTCACCAGCTCGAAGAACTCCTGCTTCAGGCTGGGATCGTGGCGGAAATCGCCGCGCACCACCGAGTTCACCATGCTGGTCTGGGGTTCCTTCACGCCACGCCACTTCATGCAGTAGTGCTGGGCCTTGACCAGGATCGCCAGACCCAGCGGTTCACAGAGTCGCTCGATCTCGTCGGCCAGAATGATCACGGCTTCCTCCTGGATGTGGGGCCTGGAGAAGACCCAGTCGGCCACCCTGGAGAACTTCGAAAGACCGATGACCCGCTCGCCCGGCTTGATGCCGATCCAGCAGTTGCCCAGGATCGGCACCAGGTGGTGCGAGCAGGCCGAGCGCACGGAGATGGGACCCACCGTATAGATCTCGTCGAGCTTCTTGACATTGGGGAAGCTGGCGATCTTGGGTTGTTCGTGGTAGCGGCCGCGAAAAACTTCCTGGATGTACATCCGGGCGACTCGCTCGGCCGTCTCCTCGGTGTTGTGATCGTTGTCGATGTCGATCACAAGACTGCGCAGCAGCTCCCGCACCTTGCCGGCCACTTCGATCTCGAGCTGATCGATCTCGCCTGCTTCGATGTGGGAGGCGATGTTGTCGTTGGCGAAGAAGGAAGCATCCGCCTCCAGGAGCCTGGCCCGGATCCGATGACTCACCGGCAGCGGCGCAGCATCGGGTGCGATCTGGCGGGCGCTGAGGTTGGTAGGGAGGGTTGAGGTCATGGAGAAAAATCAGAAGGCCCCGGCAGCCGGCATGAGAGTGAGATCTTCAACCACCTGGGTGGCGGGCTGCTGGGCCAAGAACAGCAGGGCTTCGGCCGCCTGCTCTGGTGCAAGCATGGCACGCCGGTCGAAGGAACTGTGGACGGATTCGCTGTCCCACAGGGGTGTATTGACCGAACCAAGAGTGAGGGTGCTGACCCGGATGCGGTGGGCCCGTTCCTCCTCCGCCAGGCAGCGGCTGAAGGAGGCGAGGGCCGCCTTGCTGGCGCAGTAGGCCCCCCACTCGGGAAAGGCATGGCGGGCGGCGTGGCTGCTCACGTTGATGATCACGCCGCCTCCGGCCCGGCGCAGGATCGGCAGCACCACCTGGCACACCTGAAAAACGCTCGTGAGGTTCAGCTGGAAGATCCGTTGCCAGCTTTCCAGGGGCATCTCCGCCAGGGATCCGGTCCAGGCGGTGCCGGCATTGTTGATGACCACCGCGGGGGAAAGGCCGCGATCGCAGAGCTCCTGCACAGCTGCAGGGATGGCTGGCGGGTCGGCCAGATCCAAGCCGGTGGTTTCGATGCGTCTTCCCGTCGTTCGGAGCTCGGAAGCGAGCCCTTCGAGCTCGGCGCTGGGCCGGGCGAGAAGCAGGAGATCGAAGCCGGCGGCTGCAAAGCTCCGGGCGGCGGCCGCACCGATTCCTCTGGAAGCACCGGTGATCAGGGCTGCGACCAAGTCGTGGGGGCGAGGAAGGGAACCTTAAGCAGCCCGGAGAGGATCCGGAGTGGAACTCTCGAGAAAGCGTCCGATGCGGCGGAACTTTGCATAGCGCCGCTCCAGGAGCTCACCTTCTTCGAGGGGACCCAATTCATCGAGGTGATGCAGCAGAGCCTCCTTCAGGGTCTCGGCGGCCAGAAGGGGGGCCCAGTGGTTGCCTCCGCAGGGCTCCTTCAGAACCGCGTCGACCACATCCAGCTGCAGCAGGTCGGAGGCGGTGATGCGCAGGGCTTCGGCCGCCGCAGGTGCCTCCGCCGCATCCCTCCAGAGGATGGAGGCGCAGGCCTCGGGGCTGGCAACGGTATAGACGCTGTGCTCGAACATCAGCAGGCGGTCGGCAACCCCGATCCCCAGGGCCCCTCCGGAGCCTCCCTCTCCGATCACGGTCGCGATGATCGGCACCCGCAGGCGGAACATCTCCCGCAGATTCACCGCGATCGCCTCGCCCTGACCCTGCTCCTCGGCCAGCACCCCGGCGTAGGCCCCGGGGGTGTCGATGAAGGTGAGGATCGGCAGCCGGAACCGGTCGGCATGCTCCATCAGCCGCATCGCCTTGCGGTAGCCCCCCGGGGACGCCATCCCGAAGTTGCGGGCGACGTTCTCCTTGGTATCCCTTCCCTTCTGGTGCCCGAGCAGAAGCACGGAGCGCTCACCGATCCGGCCGATGCCCCCCACCAGGGCGCTGTCGTCGGAGCCGCAGCGATCGCCATGGAGCTCGATCCAGGAATCGGTGATCTGCTGGATGAAATCGAGGGTGCTGGGCCGCTGGGGGTGGCGAGCCACCTGAATCTTCTGGGCGGGGGAGAGGGAGCTGAAGATCTCCTCCCGGCGCCGGGCGGCGAGGGTTTCGAGCTGAAGGAGCTGCTGGCTCACGTCCACTTCGGAGTCACGGGCGAGCTGACGGATCTGGTCGATCTGCTGCTCCAGCTCCACCAGGGGCTTCTCGAATTCCAGGAGTGCGCGTCGGGCCATCGGCAGGGACGGGGCAGTGAAGAAAAGGCTTCAGACGGGGGTGAGGGAGGTGGCCGGTGTGGCTTCCAGCTCCAGGGCACGGAAGCCATGCCGGAGAGACGCCGCTCCGATCCGGTCCATCCTGTCGAGGTCGATGTTGTTGCGCCCCCAGCTGAAGTTGGTGTGAAGGCCTTCGAAATCGAGAATCATCGCTTCGGCGAAGCAGGCGAACATCTGACGCTCGGGCCTGGCCATCTCCGCCACTTCCATCATCTGCCAGCCGATATCGCTCCCGAATTCCACGATCCCTCCCTTCAGCACATGAATCCCGTCGCCGGCCACCTTGCTGTCGAGGTTCTTGGGATACCCGCCGTCGATCATCAGGCACGGCCTGGGCAGGCTGGCCACGTCGATCTCAAGGGTGTGGGGCAGGCTCGCCACCCAGACCACGACATCTGCCTGGGGCAGGGCCTCCTCCAGGGGCAGGATCCTCCCTCCTCCCAGTTCGGTCTGCAGGGCCTGCAGGGGTTTCGGCTGGCGGGCCACCAGCAGAAGTTCCGCCACACCGGTTCGGCGGCTCAGCCAGCGGCAGACGGCACTGCCGATATCTCCCGTGGCCCCCACCACCGCCACCCTGGCCCTGGAAAGGTCGATGCCGACCCGTGGGGCGCCCATCTCCACCTGCTGACAGATCACCCAGGCGGTATGGGTGTTGCCCGTGGTGAAGCGATTCCATTCCAGGGTGGTGGATCGGATCTGCTGGGACTGAAGCAGATTGAAATTCTCGAAGATGATCGATGTGAAACCACCGAGCGCGGTGATGTCAATTCCGTTCTTCTGGGCGAGCTCCATGGCGTTGAGCACCTTGCGTCTCGCCGTCTTGAAGCGGCTGAGCATCTCCGGCACGAAGCAGGAGTCGATGTAGGCGCCCTCAATGGTCTTGCCGGTGGGACTGGTGACTTCGACCCTTTCCAGCAACTGGGGTGGGGCGCTGCACCAGAGATCCAGATCACCCCTGGCGTAGTCCTCATAACCGAGGCGGAGGGCCAGACTCCTGGCCTCGTCAAAACTGGTGGAGTGACCGATCAGGCCGAACATGGGCAGGTCACGGAAGTCAGGGTCTGGGGGGCACCATGTCGCCGACGATACATCCTGCCATGCACGGACCGGGGGAGGCTTGCTGCTGCCTCAACCAACCAGGGCAGCCGCAGCCATACGGGCGATCTCCCGGGTCGTGAAGCCGATGTCGGTGAGGGCTTCCTGATAGGCGATGAGAAAATCTTCGATGAGGTCTTCCTTCTCCATTCCGAGGACAGCCGCATCCGAGGCCACCCCTTCCAGCATGGTGCGAACCAGCGGCAGATTCGCCCGGTTCGCCTGTTCCAGTTCGGCCCGGCTCGTCTCCAGATTGGCCTTGAGCCATTCCTGACCGTAGTTGAGGTGGGTGTACTCGTCCTTGACGACGCCCTCGGTGATCTTGCGGGCGAAGGGATCCGCCACGGGTATGTAGATGTGATACGCCGAGATGGCAAAGGCCTCGATCAACAGGGCCTGGATGAGCAGGCAGGTGACCACCTTGCCCTCGGCGAGGGCCTGCTCGAAATTGGTGCGGAGGGGCGAGAAGAAGTCGCGGGCGAAGTCCATGTCGGCCACCACACCGAGGTTGGCGGCACAGGCTGTGAAGCCTTTCTTGTGCTTCATCTCCATCCGGGCCAGGCGAGCCAGTTCCTCGGCCTGGTCGGGAATCAGGGTGCCGAGGGAGAGGTAGTTGTCATGGGCTTCCTGTTCCCCTTCGATCACGATCGCGTTGATCCTGCTGTAGGCGTCCTTGTAGGCGGTGCTGCCGAAGTCGGGAAGCAGTGCATCTCCCTGGGCGTCGCTGGTGACTTCCGGGGCGCTGGTTTCGATCGTCGGCATGGAGGGGATCAACTGGGGCTGGAGTGGGGAGACTGTAGTCACAGTGGGCCCGGAGTCGGCGGCCAGTCGCTGCGCAGCAGGCTGTCCAGCCGCAGCACCCAGCCCCGCACCAGTCGTTCGAAGAGTTCCCCCCCCAGTTCCCCATCCGCTCCCTTTGCGTTGCCGATCACCCCGCTCGCACTCAGTTCCCTGCTGAGCCAGGCACTGGGGGCCGCACCCTCCAGGCTCCAGCCGGCCGGAGGCAGGTTGGCGGAGCCGGGCCCATCGGCCGGCCGCTCCTCCCCCGTGAGCTCGGCTGCCAGATGGAGCATCAGGCTGGTTTCGGCAAGGCCGGCATGCAGCCCCTGGCTGCGTTCCGGTTCCGGGATCAGCTCCCCGATCCCCTCCGGTCCCCGCCACAGGAAGCAGGGCAGCACGGCCAGGCGAGGGTGGGCCGTGCGCAGCTGACGCGCGGCCACCTCCAGCAGGCCGATCTGGCCGCCATGGGCGTTGAAGAGCACCAGTCGGCGGAAGCCAGACGCTGCCAGATCCCTGCCCACGGCCACCACCATCTCGATCAGCAGGCCAGGGGGAAGGCTCAGGGTGCCGGGAAAACCCAGATGTTCCGGTGAGAAGCCGATGCTCTGCAGGGGGAGGCGCCAGATCGGCAGATCGTCGTCCAGGCGCTCGAGCACCGCATCGGCCACCCGGTCGGCGAAGAGACCATCGGTGCCCAGGGGGAGGTGGGGGCCATGTTGTTCGATGGCGCCGAAGGGCCACAGCACCGTGCTGCCCGGTCGGCCCGCCTGCCGCCCCACCTCCGGCCAGCTGAGGTGATCCAGGCGCTTGCTGCTCAAGGGAGGCATCTGCTCGGGCTCCGCGGGGAACTCTGTCGTGGCATCCGGACGTCCGGGAGCGATCCCTACAGTGGAGGATCACGAGCTTTCCGAGGTCATGGCCGGAACCGGCAACCCAGCGCCGCGTCAGTCCCGGAGCCCCGCCCAGCCTCCTGTTTCTCCCACGGCCCCGGTGCGCAAGCCCCCCCAGGTCCTGATGATCCGCAAGGAGGAGCCTGCCGCTGCGCCCCCGGTCCCGGAATCGCCCCCGGTGCCCACGGCTGAGCCTTCCTCCCCCTCCCAGGCCAGCCCTCCCCGCTCCGCTGGTGTCGCGGAGCCCGGCAAGGCCCAGGCCCGAGTTCAGGAAGATCCCTTCGAGACCGGAAGCCTGGAAGGACTCACCATGGCCGATCTGCTCGGCCCGGCTCCGGGGCGAGCCGCCACCCCGACCCCGTCCGCCGGTGGACCCGGTGCCGGGAGGATTCCCGTTCGCACGGTCGATGATTTCGACTTCGATGAGGAAGCCTTCCTCGCCGCCCTCGACGAGAACGAGCCGGTGGGCACCACCGGCGAAGTGGTCAACGGCACGGTGATCGCGCTGGAAAGCGATGGGGTGTATGTGGACATCGGCGGCAAGGCCCCTGGCTTCATGCCCAAGAAGGAATGCGGGCTGGGGGTGATCACGAACCTCAAGGAACGATTCCCCCAGGGTCTGCCGGTTCAGGTGCTGGTCACCAGGGAGCAGAACGCGGACGGCATGGTCACCGTGAGCGCCCGCGCCCTCGCCCTGCGCCACAGCTGGGAGAAGGTGCGGGAACTGGAGAAGCAGGGGGCCGTGGTCCAGGTCAGGGTCAACGGGTTCAACCGCGGGGGTGTGACCTGTGACCTCGAGGGTCTGCGGGGATTCATCCCCCGATCCCAGCTCAATGAAGGTGACAACCATGAGGGGCTCGTGGGCAGATCTCTCGGGGTGACCTTCCTGGAGGTGAATCCCGAAACCCGCAAGCTCGTTCTCTCCGAGAAACGGGCAGCCTCCGCTGCCCGCTTCGCCGAACTGGAGGTGGGACAGCTGGTGGAAGGTCAGGTGATCTCCGTGAAGCCCTACGGGTTCTTCGTCGATCTCGGTGGGGTGAGTGGCCTGCTTCACCATTCCTGCATCACCGGCGGCGCCCTCCGGGATCTGCGCGAAGCCTTCCAGACCGGGGAACGGGTGAGGGCGCTGATCACTTCCCTCGACCCCGGCAGGGGCCGCATCGCCCTCAACACGGCCCTGCTGGAGGGCCAGCCCGGTGAACTGCTGGTCGACAAGGCAAGGGTGATGGCCGAGGCCGGGGATCGGGCCAACCGTGCCCGAGAGGCTCTCCGCCAACAGGAGCAGGAGGCAGGATGAGTCCCGCCCCTGTGGCGGGAGCCGTCCGCACCGGTCCGGACTGGGAGCTCGACTACTACTCGAGACCGATCCTGGATGCCGATGGCAAGAAGCGCTGGGAACTCCTCATCTGCACCAGCCCGGCAGCCACGGCAAATCCCCCGTCCCCGCAACGCAGCGATTCCGGGGATCCTGCCTGCTTCCGCTGGGCCCGGGCCTGCCCGGCCTCCAGCGTCAATTCCCTCTGGCTGCGGGAAGCCCTCCAGGCTGCCCTGGCCGATGCCGAGTCCCAGGGCTTCGGCCGACCTCGCCGCGTGCGGTGCTGGCGCGGCTCGATGCGAACCATGGTGCAGCGTGCCTCCGAAGGTCTCGGGATCGAGCTGGTGGCCAGTCGCCGCTGCTACAGCCTGATGGAGTGGTTACGGCAGCGGGAAGCCTCGGTGTACCCCCTGGAGTCGGGCTACATGGCCGGTCCCCTGGCCCCCCCGCCCGAGCCCGTCTCCGCGGTGGCGGTTCCCCTGCCGGAGGCGGTGCGGGGGGACAGCTGGAGCTGGGCCAGCCTGCCGGCGGCAACACTGGCGGAAGCCGCCGGCTGGGAGATCGGCTTCGCCGGCCTGTTCCCCTTGCCCGATCGGGTCGATCCAGGGGTCTCCGTGCCCGGGATCAGACTCTTCAGCCGGCAGCGAGCCCTGGCCATCTCCGGCTGGATTGCGGGATTGGAGCCCGTGCGACTGGAGGTCTCGGGAAACCAGCTGGTGCTCGAGGCGGGACTGGAGGACCGCTGGCTGCTCGCCACCCTGCCCCAGGAGGAGGCGGAGGCCGCCGCCGAAGCCTTCGCCCTTGCCCGTCGCGAGGCCCTCGGACTCCAGTTCATCGCCGTTCAGTCCGCAGAGGGGGAGCAGGGCCTGGAAGGCTTCTGGATCCTCAGGGATCTTCCCCATGGCTGAGGCTCTTCCCGCCCCGTTCGATCGTCCGGATGCAGGCTTCAATGACCTGCCGGGGTGGACCTGGATCGGTACCTATGGCGGCCACTACCTCCAGGCCGATCTGCTCGCCGATTTCGAACACGGATTCTTCACCCGCCAGTGGCAGGGACGGGATCCAGAGGAGCTGGCCGGATACGTCAGTGCCGGAGTGAGCGTGCACCGTCCCCGCCAGATCCACGGAGCCGACGTGCTGGCGGCCAGCAGGGCCGGCGCCGAGCCGTGGCCCGAGGCGGATGGACTGGTGAGCGATGGGGGAGGTCAGAGTCTCTGGGTGTGTGGAGCCGACTGCACCCCCGTGCTGCTGGCCGACTCGGCGACCGGGCGGGTGGCCGCCTGCCATGCCGGCTGGAGAGGCGTGGCCCGGCGCATCCTTCCCCGGGCGATCGAACTGATGGAGATCCAGGGCAGTCGCCGCGGGGACCTGAAGGTGGCCCTCGGCCCGGCGGTGAGCGGCTCGCGGTATCAGGTGGAACGCCAGGTGAGCCTCAGCGTGGCTGCTTCCCTGCTGCCCGATGGCCATGGGATGGAGAGGCAGGAGGGGCGACTTCTGGAGCAACTCAGCGACTGCGGTGCCCTGCTGGATGATCCCGATCCCGACCGTGACCGCCTCGATATCCGGGCCGCCACGGTGCGTCAGCTGGAGGGAGAGGGGATCGAGCGAGCCCGTATCAGCGTCTGCCCCCTCTGTACCGTCTCCGAGCCGCTGCTGTTTCATTCCTGGCGGCGGGACCGGGTCAAGGCGGTGCAATGGAGTGGCATCGTCGCCCAGGCCTGAGGCTGGACATAACCCACTGGGGGAAGGATGACCCCTGCTTCGAACCCACCGGGACCTTGCTCAAGGACCGGTCAAGGTGGATAATGCAAAAAACGCATTCCATCCCCATGCTCACCGGCGCAGACCTCCTCTCGAGGGTCAGAGAGCTTGGGGATATCAGCAAGTCCGACCTGGTGCGGGCCTGTGGCTATGTCTCCACCAAGAAGGATGGCTCCGAGCGGCTGAACTACACGGCCTTCTATGAGGCCCTTCTCAATGCCAAGGGTGTTGACTTCGGTCTGGCTCCCAAAGGGGGCAAGGCAGGCAGGAAGCTGAGTTTCAAGACCAAGGTTCAGTTCAACGGCAACCTGATGGTGGGCAAGGCCTATACGGCCATGCTCGATCTTCAGCCCGGAGATGAGTTCGTGATCAAGCTGGGTCGCAAGCAGATTCGCCTCACTCCGCTGGGAGGCGAGGACGAAGACGTCTGAGGGCGACGGCCTCGGCCACCTTGATCCCATCGATCGCCGCCGAGAGGATCCCTCCTGCATAGCCTGCCCCTTCTCCGGCAGGGAAGAGTCCCGGGGTGTTCACGCTCTCCATGCTCGTCTCCTGCCGAGGGATGCGGAGGGGTGAGGAAGTCCTCGTTTCGACTCCTGTAAGCAGGGCCCCCTTCATCGAGAAGTGAGGTATTTTCCGGGCGAACACCGGCAGGGCTTCCCGGATCGCCTCCAGCACGAACGGGGGCAGACAGCCATCGAGGCTGCCCAGCTTCACCCCTGGTGCATAGGAAGGAGTGACGCCCTCGCTGTCCGGTGCGGAGCTGGCCTCTCGATTCAGAAAATCCCCCACCCACTGGGCCGGTGCCCGGTAGTCGCCCCCGCCGGCTGCGAAGGCGCGTTCCTCCCAGTGGCGCTGGAAGCGCACCCCCGCCAGGGGATCCCCCGGGCTCCTGCCCCAGGGGACCAGGTCCGCCAGTTCCACGTTCACCACCAGGCCGCTGTTGGCGTTGCGCTCATTGCGCGTGTGCTGGCTCATGCCGTTGGTCACCACGGCTCCCGGCTCGGAGGTGGCCCCCACCACCAGGCCGCCGGGACACATGCAGAAGCTGTAGGCCGTTCTCCCGACGGTGAGTTCGCCCTGGCAATGGTGCACGAGCTTGTATTCGGCTGGCCCCAGCTGGGGGTGACCGGCCGCAGGGCCCCATCGGGCCCGATCGATGAGGGACTGGGGATGCTCGATGCGCAGACCCACGGCAAAGGCCTTGGGCTGCAGCATCACGCCCTGCCTGTGGAGGAAGGTGAAGGTGTCCCGGGCGCTGTGACCCACCGCCAGCACCACCTCGGAGGCCGCCAGCTGGCTGCCGTCGGCCAGGAGAACGCCCCTCACCCTGCGGTCCGGATCCAGATCCAGGCCCACCACCCGTGCCTGAAACCGCACGTCCCCCCCCAGAGCCTCGATGCGCGAGCGCAGCCCACGCACCACGGTGGCGAGCTTGAAGGTGCCGATGTGGGGGCGGTTGTGGCTGAGGATCTCGGGGTTGGCGCCGGCGGCCACCAGTTCCATGAGCACCTTGTGGCTGTAGGGACGGGCCTCGCTGATCTGGCTGTACAACTTTCCGTCGGAGAAGGTGCCGGCCCCGCCCTCCCCGAACTGGGCATTGGATTCCGGGTCGAAGGGCCGCTCCCCCCTCCAGAAGCCGAAGGTGTCGGCGCTGCGTTCCCTCACCGCCTTGCCCCGCTCCAGCAGCAGGGGTCGCAGCCCCATCTGGGCCAGCAGCAGGGCCGCGAAATAACCGCAGGGCCCGGCACCGATCACCACGGGCCGGGGGGAGGGTCCTTCGGGACAGGTGCCCGGCTCCACCACCAACCGGTAGGTCTCGTCGGGGGACGGCTGCAGATGGGGATCGGCCGCGAAGCGCCGCAGCAGCCGCGCCTCGACCCTGGGGTCGAGATCCAGATCCAGGTTGTAGACCAGTCTGATCGCGCTGCGGCGGCGGGCATCCACGCTGCGGCGCACCACCCTGTGGCCGCGAAGAGCCTGGGCAGGAACTCCCAGGCGTCGGCAGATCGCCACCGGCAGGTCGGCCTCACCGTGCTCGAGCGGCAGCTTCAGTTCACTGAGGCGCAGCACCGGCCTTCGTTCGGAATCCTCCTTTTGTAGGGCATGAGGTCTGCCCGGCATCCGGTGACCCACCCCCGGTGGAAACGATCCCGGATTCCCCGCAGGACCAGGCAGCGGCGCCCGGGCAGTGCCAGGGTGGAGAGGAAACCTGTGCCCTTCTGCCTCCTCTCCGATGGGTCTGACCCACTGCCCCCTCTGCGTCGGCCTTGCCGTTCTCTGTCTCGTTCGCTGCGGAGCCCACGCCGTGCTGCTGTGGCGCCTGCTGGATGGCGGAGCGGCACCACGCCTGGCTGTGGTGTCGGCCTAGAGCACCATGGCTCTGCACGCCACCTATTTCGGAGCCAATGGCTGGTTGCTGGAATTCGGCGATCTGAAGGTGCTGGTGGATCCGTGGCTCCGAGGTGAGCTGGAGTTCCCGCCGGGCCCCTGGCTGTTCCGGGGCAGCCTTCCCCGCGACTGGCCGGTCCCCACGGGCCTCGATCTGCTGCTGCTGACCCAGGGCCTGCCCGATCACTGCCACCCGCCCACCCTTTCCCTGCTGGAGCGGGATCTCCCGATCGTTGGTTCGCCCGCAGCGGCTCGGCGGGTGAGACAGCTCGGGTTTTCCCACGTCGTCGGCCTGGAGCCGGGGGAAGCGCTCAGCAGAGGCGCTCTCCGCATCACGGCCACGGCCGGGGCACCGGTTCCCCAGGTGGAGAACGGCTACCTCCTCGAGCACCCCGAGGGACGGCTCTACCTGGAGCCGCACGGCTTCCTGCCGCCGGATCTGCAGGGCGGCCCTCTCGATGCGGTGATCACCCCGGTTGTGGATCTGGGGCTGCCCGTGGCGGGTGCCTTCGTGAAGGGGCGGGAGGTGCTGCCGCTGTTGCTGCAACGCTTCCGGCCCGCCACCGTGCTCGCCAGCACCGCCGGAGGTGACCTTCGCTTCTCCGGGCTGCTACCCAGGATCCTCTGGCAGAAGGGAAGCGCGATCGAGGCCAGGCGCCTTGTGGAGGGCGACCCAGAGCCACCAGGCGGGGAGGACGGCTCCCCCCGCTTCATCGATCCGGTGCCGGGGGAACGCTATGCCCTTGCCACGGCGGCCCGTCTGGGATCTACAACCTGATCAGAAACCCCTCCCTGCGGTGAAAATCGGGTTGGGGGGCAGGATGATGCAGAGCCCAGTAGCTGAGCCCCCCGCTGCGGCTCTCCAGAACGGCACAGACGGCCAGTTCCAGTCGGGGAACCTGCCGGGCCTGTGCTGGCAGGGGGCAGTCGAGATCCAGGCGCAGGCGGTTCGGCCTGCGGGTCACGGCACAGCTGAGCTGCCCATAGGCCAGCTCCGGCTCCAGACCCAGGCGATAGCCGGCGAGGCGATAGACGTTCCAGTGGCCAGCCGGAGAAAGGTTGAACTCCCAGTAGGGCAGTGCTGCCGGCAGGGCCAGGAACCATTCGAAACAGGTGGATTCCCACAGACCCTCCCTGCGGGAGGGAGGGTTCACCGCGGCAGGGATCGCCAGGGCTCCGAGATCACCCTCGAGCAGGAACTGGATCGAGAGCGTGTCTTCGG
This sequence comes from uncultured cyanobacterium, assembly GCA_963847745.1. GTDB lineage: Bacteria > Cyanobacteriota > Cyanobacteriia > PCC-6307 > Cyanobiaceae > Cyanobium. Next base: position 74,288 of record CAWKAW010000003.1, read on the forward strand.
TGCGCTGAACGGTGCCGTTGAGGCACAGATCCGAAACCGGGGGACTGCCATCAAAGGGTGTCAGGGTGAAAGGATGAATCCCCATGGCGGTTCAGGACTGGCGAAGCCGATCGATGATGCTGCGAATCGAGTGTTCCTGGGCCTCGATGCTCTCGGTCAATCTGAACTGAACCAGAGCCCTGGCAAGATTCTGATGGGGATGGCGGGTCTTGAAATAGACATTGCCCGCCAGATGGTCGGTGAAGAATCGCAGCCCCAGCTCGAAGGCGAGGAGACGCATGCAATCAAAGAGATAGGTGTAGTCGGAATCCGTGAGGAAGGGGCGGGCGGCGCAGAGGTATCCGTCCAGGATTTCGGTACAGGTATCCGTGTCGAAGTGCACGTTCTGCCAGCATGTCGTTTCCTCGCCGAGCACATTGCATCCCGAGCGGAGACAGTCGCCAATGTCATACTGAACCAGGCCGGGTTTCACGGTGTCAAGATCCACCAGTCCGATCGCCTGTCCTGTGTGGATGTCGATCATCACATTGTTGATCTTCGGATCTCCGTGAATCGGGCGGAGCTTCAGTCTTCCCTCGGCTTTTGCCTGCTCCAGAACTGACGCGAACTCCTCTCGCTCCCGGATGAAGGTTCTGCAGAACTCCACCTCCACCGAGGGCGCCACCGTGCTCTGAGCAAGCACCTTCCGGTAGTGGGAGAGGTAGGAAGGGGTGATGTGGAATCCTTCCAGTGTGTCTGCGAGCCGGGAGGATGGCAGATCACTGATGAGATTGTGAAATGTGCCCAGAGCGAAGCCCACTTCCCGGGCATGGGTCGGGTTCTGGATCGTGTCGAAGCTCCGGGCGTCTTCGATGAAGGTGATCACACGCCAGAAGTTGCCATCCTCTTCCAGCCAGGGCTGCGGGCACCCCCGGGCCTGCACCACCCGTGGCACCTCCCAGCGCCGCCCCCTTTCCAGGGGAGGAGCATTCCGCAGCCTCTCCCCCATATGTCCGGTCATCACCAGCAGGTTCCCCATCACGAGATCGGGCTGTCGGAAGACCTGCGTGTTGAGACGCTGCAGCACGAATTTCAGCTCGGTCTCGGCTCTGGAGGTGACCAGGAACGTGTCATTCACATTGCCGTTTCCCAGGACCTCAATGCTGCTGGGTTTTCCCCCGATCTGAAATCGGCCGGCAACCGTGAGCAGTGGATTCCAGTCGGGTTCCTCGCTGGTTGCCAGGGGGTCAGCCACCGTTGGCCATCCCCATTTCCTTCTCGATCGCGGCGATGGCGATTCGTGTGCTGACCACGGCATCCGGATTGAGACTGATCGAGTCGATGCCCTCCTCGACCAGGAAACGGGCGAATTCGGGATAGTCGCTCGGGGCCTGGCCGCAGATGCCGATCTTGCGGCCGCAGCGCCGCGCCGTGCCGATCGCCTGTCGGATCATCTCCATCACGGTGGGATGTCGTTCGTCGAAGAGTTCGGCCACCAGTGCCGAATCCCTGTCCAGTCCGAGGGTCAGCTGGGTGAGATCGTTGGAACCGATCGAGAAGCCATCGAAGCGCTGCGCGAAGGCCTCGGCGCCGATCACGTTGCTGGGCAGCTCGCACATCACGTACACCTGCAGGCCGTTGGCGCCGCGCACCAGCCCGTTGACGGCCATCTCCTGCAGCACCCGGTCGCCCTCTTCGGGAGTGCGGCAGAAGGGCACCATCGGGATCACGTTGGTGAGCCCCATCACCTCGCGCACCCGCCGCAGGGCCTCACATTCGAGAGCGAATGCGGCGCGAAACTCCTCGGCGTAGTAGCGGGAGGCCCCCCTCCAGCCCAACATGGGATTCTCCTCCTGCGGTTCGAAGGCCGATCCGCCCAGCAGGCGGGCGTATTCGTTGCTCTTGAAGTCGGAGAAGCGCAGCACCACCGGCCGGGGGAAGAACGCCGCCGCGATCCGTGCCATTCCCTGGGCCAGCAGATCCACGTAGTACTCAGCCGGGTGGGAATAGCCGCGTGTCAGGGAGGCGATCGCCTCGAGATCCTCTCCCTGCCGCACCCGCTCGGGCTGGAGCAGGGCCATCGGATGCACCCGGATGTGGTTGGCGATGATGAACTCCAGCCGGGCCAGTCCCACTCCATCGCAGGGGATCCGGGCCAGGTTGAAGGCCTCCTCCGGATTGCCCACGTTCATCAGGATGCGGGTGCGGGTGGCGGGCAGGTGGTCGATCGCCTGTTCCTCCACGTGGTAGGGAACCTCACCCCGGTAGACGTGACCCACATCTCCTTCGCAGCAGCTGATCGTGATCGCCTCTTCATCGGCGATGCGCCTGCTGCCGTCACCCGTCCCCACGACTGCCGTGATCCCCATTTCGCGAGCGATGATCGCGGCGTGACAGGTTCGTCCCCCCTGGTCGGTCACCACCCCGCTGGCCTGTTTGAGGATCGGCTCCCAGTCGGGGTCGGTGCGCACCGTCACCAGAAGATCGCCCTGCTGGAAACGGCTGATCTCGGAGGGGTCGCTGATCAGCCGCGCCCGGCCGCTGCTCACGGAGGCCCCGATCGCCCGTCCCCTGGTGATCTCCTCCGCCCGGTGCGGTTCCAGATGCCAGCTGCGCAGCACAGCTCCACTCCGGCGGGACTGCACCGTTTCCGGTCTCGCCTGGAGGATGAACAGCTCACCGGTTTCCCCATCCTTCGCCCATTCGATGTCCATCGGGGTGGCGGAGCCCCGCTGCTCGCTGTAGTGCCGCTCGATCGCGACGGCCCAGCGTGCCAGCGTGAGGGCTTCCGCGTCGCTGAGGGCGAAGCGCTGCCGGTCGCTCGGGGGCACATCCAGGTTGCGCACCGCAACGCCGCTGCCCGGCTCCGGGTCGTCGTAGACCATGCGGATCGCCTTGCTCCCCAATCTCCGGCTCAGGATCGGAGCGAAGCCCTGCTCCAGGGTGGGTTTGAAGATCAGATACTCATCGGGATTCACGGCCCCCTGCACCACGTTCTCCCCCAGCCCATAGGCGGCCGTGAGCAACACCGCATCACGGAAGCCGGTTTCGGTGTCGATGCTGAACATCACCCCGGAACAGGCCAGGTCGGCGCGCACCATCCGCTGCACACCGATCGAGAGGGCCACCTCCAGGTGATCGAATCCATTTCGCTGGCGGTAGGAGATCGCCCGGTCCGTGAACAGGGAGGCATAGCAGCGGCGGCAGGCCTCCAGCAGGGCCTCCTCCCCCTGGATGTGGAGAAAGGTTTCCTGTTGTCCGGCGAAGCTGGCGTCGGGGAGGTCCTCCGCTGTGGCGCTGGAACGCACGGCCACGGCGGCAGGAGCGCTGCCAGCAGCGCTGCCACCGTGGCTCGCCATTGCCTGGTAGGCGCCGCTGATGGCCCCGATCAGGGCGTCGGGCAGCCGGGCCGCCAGCAGCAGATGCCGGGCCGCCAGGCCGGCCGCCTGCAGGGCTTCGAGATCCTCCGCGTCCAGGTGGTGCAGCAGCTGCTCCAGTCGGGGGCGGAGCCCATTGGCCTCGACAAACAGCCTGTAGGCAGAGGCCGTTGTGGCAAAACCGCCCGGTACCCGGACCCCTTGTGGGCCCAGCTCACGGATCATCTCGCCGAGGGAGGCGTTCTTGCCGCCCACGTCGGGGATGGCGTCGATCCCCACCCGCTCGAAGGGCACAACCAGGATCTGTGGGTCCAGCATCGATGTTCAGCCGCTGCCGTCAATCTGGTCCCGATCCCCTTTCCCTGAAGGAAGCCCTGGATCGGGAAGCAGCTGGGCCAGCAGCCCAGCCCCCATCAGAATCCCCCCCAGGCAGAGGGCCAGGGAGCGGTTCTGGGCGGCGGGGCCGTCCAGCCAGGCCGCTGCCGCAAGGAAACCCCCTCCCAGCAGCAGGGTGGGCACCAGAACGATGCCCTTGGCGACCCGGTTCAGGCTCACGGGCAGGGAGCCGGGCTGGCCAGCCCGGCGGCGATCAGGCCGTCAGCCACATCATCACCACTCTCCAACCGATTCACGCGAGCCATCAGGAGACCGTCGTGATCGCCGAGGGGATGGAGATTCACCCGGCTGCCTCGCGGCAGGGCCTGCCGCAGCCAGAGGAGGGCTTCCGCTTCACTCGGCGGTTCCACACTGATGCAGGCCAGTTCCACCCCGTAGCTGCGGTTGCGGTCGCCGATCCGGACCAGCCGGGGACCCTGCACCTGGAGAACCTCCGCGGCCTCTGCCCTGCCGGGCTGGAGCAGCAGCAGGGCAAGAAGCCCGACAAGGAAGAACAGGAGGGTGGGGCGGATCAGAGCTTGTGGCCGCAACTGGGACAATAGAGATGGGCGCTGGCGGTGTTGTCCCCACAGGCATTGCAGTGACGGATGGTGTCGATGGCCAGCTCGGGATGGCTGGGCAGGCCGACCATCTGGGCATTGCTCGCTCCGGGGGGCACCATGGGGTAGCAGTTCTCGTTGCGGCGCACCCGAACGTCGACGAAGACGGGGCCAGGATGGTCGAGAGCCTGGAGCAACCGCTCCCTCAGGTGCTCCCGCTGGGTGATCGCTATCCCCTTCACCCCGAAGGCTTCGGCAAGAGCGGGGAAGTCGGGCATGCCTCCGGTCATCTCCGAAGCGGAATAGCGTTCGCCGTAGAAGCTCTCCTGCCACTGGCGCACCATGCCCTGCCAGCCGTTGTTGATCACCACCACCTTGACCGGCAGGCCGTACTGACTCAGGGTGCCCAGCTCCTGGATGTTCATCAGGATGCTGGCGTCTCCCGCCACGCAGATCACCTGCTCGCCTGGAAAGGCCATCTGCACGCCCATGGCGGCCGGCAACCCGAAGCCCATGGTGCCGAGGCCGGCACTGCTGATCCAGCGGCGAGGGCCGGTGCGCAGGAACTGGGCAGCCCACATCTGGTGCTGACCCACATCGGTGGTGTAGTAAGCCTCGGGAGCCAGTTCCCGCAGGGCGACAACCACCTCCTGGGGGGCGATCTCACCCTCGGGTGAGGGAACCACCAGGGGATAGTGCTGCTTCCAGGTGTCGATGCGCTCCAGCCAGGCGTCGGTGCGACCGCCGGGGTTCTCCCCCTTCGAGGCGGCCAGCAGCGCCTGGAGGGCGGCTTTCACATCGGCCACCAGGGGGACCTCGGGGACCCGGTTCTTGCCCACTTCGGCGGCATCGATGTCGATGTGGATCACCTGGGCCCGGGGGGCGAAGCTGTCGAGGCGGCCGGTGACCCGGTCATCGAAGCGGGCACCGGCGGCGATCAGCAGATCGCATTCGGTGACGGCGAAGTTGGCGTAGGCGGTGCCGTGCATGCCCAGCATCCCCAGGGAGAGGGGATGGCGCTCGTCGAACGCCCCCTTGCCCATGAGGGTCGTGGTGACGGGGATCCGGAATCGTTCCGCCAGCTGGGCCACCTCTTCGTGGGAGCCGCTGCTGATGGCTCCGCCCCCCACGTAGAGGAGAGGACGACGGGCCTGCCGCAGCAGGTGGAGGGATGCTTCGATCGCGGAGGGGCTCGGCTCCGGCGGCTGCCGGAAGCCTGCAGGGGATCTGCTGCCCGGCTCCACCGGAACGTAGTCGAATTCCTCGACGCCCACATCCTTGGGAACGTCGATCAGGACGGGACCGGGGCGGCCGCTGGAGGCGATCAGGAAGGCCTCGGCAACGATGCGGCCGATGTCGGCCGGATCGCGCACCACCCAGGAATGCTTCACGATCGGCAGGGTGATGCCGAAGATGTCGGTTTCCTGGAAGGCATCCGTGCCGATGGCCGCGCGGGGCACCTGGCCGCTGATCACCACCATCGGCACCGAATCCATCTGGGCGGTGGCGATTCCGGTGACGAGATTGGTGGCCCCGGGTCCCGATGTGCCGAAGCACACCCCCACCTTTCCGGTGGCACGGGCATAGGCGTCGGCGGCATGGGTGCCGCCCTGCTCATGGCGCACCAGCACGTGCCTGAACCAGCCCCGGGCCTCCGCCTTGTGCAGCTCGTCATAGATCGGCAGGATCGCTCCGCCGGGGTAGCCGAAGATGTGCTCCACCCCATGGCGATGCAGGGCATCCATCAGCGCAAAGGCGCCGCTGACCCGGAGAGGTTGGCCGGGGTGCGTGGAGGCTTCGGGGCTGCCGGCTTCGGCGGCTGGGGCGGCCGCGGGTGGCAGGGGCGTAAGCGTCACGGCTGCAGAGGACGAGAGGGGAAGCGTCTGGGACTTGGCAGATCGGGGAACAGAGGTCACCGCACCATCCCAACCTTAGGCGCCGATGCCGGTCCTGATGTCCGGCGACGACGACTTTCCGCCATGGCTCGCAACACCCGGGCAGGGTCCATCCACTGGCCGCGGTGGCGCAGGCCCCAGTGCAGATGGGGCCCTGTGGTGCTGCCGCTCATGCCCACGTGGCCGATGGTCTGGCCGGTACGGACCCGCTGGCCCACCCGCAGGACCACCCCACCGCTGGCGTAGCGGCTGCCCACGGCCGTTCCGGATAGATGGCAGTAGATGTGCTCGTAGGGACCCGAGCGGATCACCAGGCCAGTGCCGCAGCCGCCGTCGCTGATCACCTCGTCCACGCTGCCACTCCACCAGCTGCGCACCGGGGATCCCAGCGGTGCCGCGATGTCGAGCCCATGGTGGGGACGAACCCCGCCGCCCAGCGGGTGGCTGCGCAGGCCGAAGGGACTGGTGTAGCCGGCGAAACTCACCACCGGGAAGCTGCCCCGGTGCCAGCCGCTGCGGCTGGCACTGCCCTCGGCCGGCTGGGACAGAACCGTGAACACCGCCGGCAGCGCCAGCGGGATTCCGGTGAGCAGGAGGAGGGCCCTGGCGCTGCGCACCAGTCGGTCAGAGCAGGCCAATCGCATGGAGGGGTCCCTTGCCACTGATCAGCTCCACCAGGAAAGCGGAAAAACCCACCATCGCCAAGCGCCCGTTCCATACCTCCGAACTGTTGTTCCAGCCCCAGGCCCACTTGTCCTGGGGATAGAGCTTGACCTTGGTGGGTAACCGGGCCGCCTGGTCGAGGTTGATCTCCGGACCCGCCATCGATTCCTGCACCAGGTCCGCCAGACCACGGATGAAGGTGGGATCGGTGTCGAGGGCGGGCACGCGACGGAAGTGGGTGATGCCGGCTTCGGTGGCGATCTCGCGGTATTCGATGTCGATCTCCTCGAGGGTTTCGATGTGCTCGCTCACGAAACTGATCGGCACCACCACGAGCTCCTTCACCCCCGCCTCGCCCAGCTCCCTGAGGGCATCCTCCGTGTAGGGCCGGAGCCATTCGACCGGGCCGACCCGGCTCTGGTAGGCCAGGGTGAAGGGGTTGCCGTGGCCGAGCTTCACCTCCAGCCGCTGCATGACCAGGGCCGCACAGGCCTCGATCTCCCGCTGGTAGGGATCCCCGGCTTCCTCCACGTAACTCCTGGGAACCCCGTGGGCGCTGAAGAAGACATGGGCCTGGAGGGGATCGTCGGAGGCCTCGATCTCGCGGGCGATCAGCCCGGCCATCGCATCGATGTAGCCGGGGTGGTCGTACCAGCTGCGGATGCAGCGGATCGGCAGGCGGCTGAAGGAGGGATCCGCCTGACGGAGCCGCTGCAGTTCCCGGAAGCTGGAGCCGCTGGTGCTGATCGAGAAGTGGGGATAGAGAGGGAGCACCACCACCTCATCGATGCCGTCGGCCTTGATGTCGGCCACGGCCGACTCCGTGAAGGGATGCCAGTAGCGCATCGCCACATAGCTGGTGGCCTCCACCCCTCGCTGGCGCAGGCTGCTCTGCAGTTCCCGCGCCTGCTGTTCGGTGATGCGCCGCAGGGGAGAACCACCTCCGATCGAGCGGTAGGCCTCCCGGGACTTGCTGCTGCGCAGGGTGCTGATCAGCCAGGCCAGGGGTTTCTGCAGCGCCGGTGTGGGCAGCCGGATGATCTCCGGATCGGAGAACAGGTTGTAGAGGAAGGGGCCGACATCCTCGATCCGTTCGGGACCGCCGAGGTTCAGCAGCAGCACGCCGACCCTGGCCATGCCCAAACGAGGAATGCAGTCCGTGAGCGTAACGCCGCCCTCCCGCCGGTGGCCGGATCCCCCTGGCCGGCTGCCCCGGGTGTGGATAGGGTCCGCCCGCCCCCCTGCCGAACCGTGCCCCCCAGCGAGCACCCGATTGCCGACCTGGTGCGAGACCACAACCTTCGCCTGGCCGCCGAGGGGTGCCCCCTGCGGATCGAGCGGCGGGGTGGGCGGCTGGCTCTCCGGGGACCTCTCCCTGCCCGCGGAGGCGCAGGCGAGACCCTTGTCGTGCAGCGCATCAGTCTGGGTCTGTCAGCCAGCGAGGCGGGGGTGGAGGAGTCCCTGGTGCGGCTCCGGAGGCTGCGCCGGCAGCTCGGGGAAGGAACCTTCCGCTGGCAGGACTGGATAAGGCGGCCGTCCCACGCCGGTCCTTCCCCTGACGCCTCCACCGGCTCCTCTCCTGGCGAGGCCGAGTCCCAGGTGGAGCAGGGGCTGCAGGAATTCGAGCGGGCCTTCTTCGCCGATCCACGGCGCCGCCGGCGCCCTTCCGGCAGCCGCACCACCTGGAGCGCCGCCTACCGGCCCTACCTCCGTCGCCTCGCGGCCCTCGCCGAGCGGCCATGGGAAGGGACATCGGCGGCGACCCGGATCGATCTGCCCCTGCTGGAGCGGGTGGTGGAGACCTACCCGCTGGCCAGCCGCAGCCGCCAGCAGTGCGGCATCGTTCTCGGGGCCCTGGCCCGCCATCAGGGCGTCGCCCTGCCGGAGGACTGGAGCGAGCGCTGTTCCGGCTACGGCCTGCATGCGGCCCGGTTCCGTCAGCTTCCCAGCGATGCGGAGATCCTCGATCTGGTGCACCGCATCCCCAATCCTTCCTGGCGGCTCGCCTACGGCTTGATGGCCACCTACGGCCTGCGCAATCACGAAGTCTTCTTCTGCGATTGTTCCGCCCTGGCCCCGGGCGGGGACCGGGTGGTGCGGGTGCTGCCCACCAGCAAGACGGGCGAACATCAGGTGTGGCCGTTCCAGCCCGACTGGGTGGCCCGCTTCGGTCTCGAGAGCCTGGGTCGGCACCGGGATGCCCTGCCGCCGGTGACCACCGATCTGCGGCACACCACCCTGCAGCAGGTGGGTCGACGGGTGGCCGAACAGTTCCGCCGCTACGACCTGCCGATCACCCCCTACGACCTGCGCCATGCCTGGGCCGTCCGCACGATCCACATCGGCCTTCCCGACACCGTGGCGGCCCGGATGATGGGCCATTCCGTTGCGATCCACACCCGCACCTATCACCACTGGATCACCCGCCGCGATCAGCAGCAGGCGGTGGATGCGGCCCTGGCCCGCCAGAGTGTCGGCAGCCCAGCGGCTTCGCCATGATCGATTCCCCTTCCCTCGACAGTCAGGCGGACGACCTCGGACCCGGAGGCGACCTCGCCCCTGAAGCCGACCAGGAAGGCTACCGCCGCCGCATGGAGCGACGGCGCCAGGTGCAGCAGCAGCGGGTGGGGGAACGCAGTCTCGAAAAGGGGCTGGTGCTGGTTTTCACGGGGGAGGGGAAGGGCAAGACCACCGCCGCCCTCGGCCTTGTCCTGCGCACCCTCGGCCACGACGAGCGGGTGGCGGTGGTGCAGTTCATCAAGGGGGGCTGGCACCCCGGGGAGGCCAGGGCCCTGGCCGTGTTCGGCGATGCCCTGCACTGGCATGCCCTCGGTGAGGGCTTCACCTGGGAGACCCAGGACCGGGAGAGGGATCGCCAGCTCGTGCAGGAAGCCTGGAACCGCTCCCTGGCCTACCTGGCCGATCCCGGACGCAAGCTGGTGGTTCTCGACGAGGTCAACGTCGCCCTGAAGCTCGGTTATCTCAGTGCCGAGCAGGTTCTGGCCGGCCTCGATCAACGGCCGCCCCTCACCCACGTGGCCCTCACGGGTCGCGGGGCGCCTCCGGCACTGCTGGAGAGGGCCGATCTGGTGACCGAGATGAGGATGCTGCGTCACCCTTTCCGGGAGCAGGGCGTCAAGGCCCAGCCTGGGATCGAGTTCTGACCCCCCTGGAGGGGGGTCTTGGGAAGGGTTGCTACTGTGCGGCCGATCGCAGAGGTCGATGGCTTACCGGCGCGTCCTACTCAAGCTCAGCGGGGAGGCGCTGATGGGAGAGCAGGGCTATGGGATCGATCCCGCAATCGTTCAGTCCATCGCCAGCGACGTGGCCGAAGTCGTTGCGGGGGGCACCCAGCTCGCCATCGTGGTGGGGGGAGGCAACATCTTCCGCGGCCTCAAGGGTTCGGCGGCCGGGATGGATCGGGCCACGGCCGACTACGTGGGCATGCTGGCCACCGTGATGAATGCCATCACTCTCCAGGATGGTCTCGAGCAGGCAGGTATTCCCACCCGGGTGCAGAGCGCGATCTCGATGCAGGAGGTGGCCGAGCCCTACATTCGGCGCCGTGCCATCCGCCATCTCGAGAAGGGCAGGGTGGTGATCTTCGCTGCCGGCTGTGGCAATCCCTTTTTCACAACAGACACTACGGCGGCCCTGCGGGCCGCCGAGATCAACGCTGATGTCGTGTTCAAGGCCACCAAGGTGGATGGGGTCTACGACAAGGACCCCGCCAAGCATGCCGATGCCGTGCGCTTCGAGAGCCTCACTTTCCTCGATGTGCTCAGCGGGGAGCTCGAGGTGATGGACAGCACCGCCATCGCTCTCTGCAAGGACAACGCCATTCCTATCGTGGTGTTCGATCTCTTCGGCGCCGGCAACATCGGTCGAGCTGTCTCCGGAGATCCGATCGGTACAAGCATCGTTGCGGCCCACTGAATTCTTTTCTTCTCTCGCTCGCCATGGATCTGGAAGCCAGCATGCGCAAATCGGTGGATGCCACCCAGCGCAACTTCAACACCATCCGCACCGGCAGGGCCAACCCTTCCCTGCTCGACAAGCTCACGGTCGAGTACTACGGAGCCGAGACTCCTCTGCGCTCTCTCGCCACCCTCTCCACCCCCGATTCCCAGACCATCCAGATCCAGCCCTTTGACGCCGGGTCGGTGGCTCTGATCGAGAAAGCCATCGCCATGAGTGATCTGGGCCTCACACCCAACAACGACGGCAAGCTGATCCGCATCAACATTCCCCCCCTCACCGAGGACCGCCGCAAGGAACTGTGCAAGATTGCCGCCAAGTATGCGGAGGAGGGCAAGGTGTCTCTTCGCAACATCCGACGAGACGCCATCGATCGGATCAAGAAACTGGAAAAGGATGGGGAACTCTCGGAAGATCAGTGTCATGACGAGCAGGAGAACGTGCAGAAGCTCACCGACCGCTTCATCACCGAGCTGGAGAAGCACCTTGCGGAGAAGGAAGCCGAGATCCTCAAGGTTTGAGCGAAGCCAGCTTTGAGCCGATGAGTGCGGCCGATGTGATCGTGGTGGGTGGGGGGCCGGCGGGAGCTGCGGCCGCTTTCCATCTCGGCAGGAGGGGCCGCAGGGTGATCCTGCTGGAGCAGCATGGGGCCGAAGCCCGGGGCAAACCCTGCGGCGGGGGCATGGCCGCATCGGTGCAGCGTTGGTTTCCCTTTGATCTCACTCCGGCAGTGGACCAGGTGATCCGCCAGGTTCGTTTCACCTGGTGCCTGGAGGATCCCGTCACCGCCGTGCTGCCCGGCGATGCTCCCTTCTGGATCGTGCGGCGCTCGGTACTGGATGCCTTTCTCTGCCGGAAGGCCAGTGAAGTCGGGGTGGAGATCCGCTATGGAAGCAGGGTGGAGACCATCGAACGGCGGCAGGGTCTCTGGCATGTGGGTACCGGAGGCGAGAACGATCTCACGGCCCGGGCCGTCGTCATCGCCGATGGCTCCTCCTCCCGCTTCCCCGAGGCGCTGGGCCTGGGACCTCCCCACCCCCGGTTCGCCGCCACCGTCTCGGTGGAGGTGGAGGCCGACGTGAGCGACCCCGATACGGCCCGGTTCGAATTCGGTCTGGTCCACCACGGGTTCTGCTGGTCCTTTCCCCGCCAGGGCGGGTACAGCATCGGGGTGGGGACCTTCGTGGGTCGCCAGGAGGCCGACAGCGAAGCGGTGCTGGCAGCCCTGCTGCCGAGCCTCGGGATCGATGCCGCTGCCGGGGATCGTCGCCATGGCCGGCTGAGGGTCTGGGATGGCCACCATCCCCTGCACGGAGACGGAATCCTTGTGGTCGGCGATGCCGCCTCCCTCTGCGATCCCTTTCTGGCCGAGGGGTTGCGCCCCTCGCTGATGAGCGGCACCCATGCCGCCGAGGCCCTCGATGGCTGGCTCCACGGTGATCCCGCTTCCCTTCCGGGCTACAGCAGGCGGATGCGGGCCGAGTGGGGGGATTCGATGGCCTGGGGAAAACGCATCGCCCAGGTGTTCTACCGGGTGCCGAGGGTCGGCTATCAGCTCGGGGTGAAGCGACCCACAGCTCCCCAGAGGATCGCCCAGATCCTCTCGGGAGAAATGGGCTATGGGGATATCGCCCAGCGGGTGATCCGCCGTCTTCTCTTCCAGCGGGGATGAGCCGCCGGGGCGCGCGTCAGCGGCGCACGCAATCCTTCAGATGGCGCAGACGCTGGTCAATGGAACCGAGTAATTCGATCGCGAACATGGGAGTTTCCTGAACGGCGAACAGGAACTTTTCCCGGTTCATCACCAGCAGCCGGCAGTCCGTCACCGCCCTGGCTTCCCCGTAGCGGCTGTGTTCCGGTGTGACGAGCGCTCCGGCACCGAAGACATCGCCAGCCCGGATCTGCTCATGGAAGGCGTTGCCATTCCAGCTCAGATGAACCGTGCCCTCGAGCAGGCCGAACATGCAGTCGCCGGATTCGCCCGGCCGGAAGATCACCGTGCCTTCCGGAACGTCCCTCACCTCGCCCTTGCCGGCCAGTACGCGCATGGTCTCGAGGGCATTCACCGGATTCATCGACTGATCGCAAGGGCGGCTCCCAGTCCACCGCGCACGTCCTCCGGAACCAGGCGGCCGTCATGGTCGGTATCGAGAGCATCGAACACAGCATCGCTGCCCACCCATTCCTCCCGGGTGATGCAGCCGTCGCCGTCGAGATCATTCAGCAGAAAAATCTCATGCACGGCATGGGTGAAGGCGGCTCCTCCTTCCAGCACGGCGAGGCGGTGGGCCAGCTGGGCTTCCAGGGTTTCGATGGCTTTGGAGAATCCGCGGATGCCTTCGTCGAGTTTCTCGGAAGCCATGGGATCGGCCGACATCATGGTGTCGAAGGTTTCCCGGTCGACGTGGATGCGGGGTTCGGTGGCCTGGGGCCTGTGGGGATCAAGCCGACGCTGCAGCTCCGCCTCGGTGTTCCGCAACTGGTCCATCAGGGCGGGGGAAATGGTGAGCAGATCGCACCCGGCCAACTCGATGATCTCGTCGATATTGCGGAAGCTGGCTCCCATCACCTCGGTTTCGTAGCCGTAGGTTTTGAAATAATTGAAGATCTTGGTGACCGAGAGCACGCCAGGATCCTCCGGCCCGGGGAAATGGTCCCGACCGGTCGATTTCTTGTACCAGTCGAGGATGCGGCCCACAAAGGGAGAGATCAGGGTGGCCCCAGCCTCGGCGCAGGCCACGGCCTGGGCGAAGCCGAACAGGAGGGTGAGATTGCAGTGGATCCCCTCCTTCTCCAGCACTTCGGCGGCCCGGATGCCCTCCCATGTGGAGGCCACCTTGATGAGCACCCGGTCATTGCCGATACCTGCCTGGTTGTACAGGCCGATCAGCTTCTTCGCCTTGGCAATGGTCGCCTCGGTGTCATAGCTCAGGCGGGCGTCCACTTCCGTGGAGACCCTTCCCGGCACGATCTGGAGGATCTCCTTGCCGAAGGTCACGCTGATCTCGTCGAGCGCCTCGCTCACCACCTCTTCCGCAGGAGCATCGGCACCGATCACCTGGCGGGACTCCCGCAGGGAACGGTCGATCAGGTCCTGATAGGCCGGAATCTGAGCCGCAGCGAGGATGAGGGAGGGATTCGTGGTTGCATCCCTGGGGGTGAACTGCCGGATGGCGTCGATGTCGCCCGTATCGGCGACGACCACGGTCATGGCGGCAAGTTGCTCGAGCAGATTGGCCATGGGCGGGGTCGTCTCCTCAGAAGTTGCCATTGGAGCCAACGCTAGCCAGTGCTGAAGGGGAGCCCCGTCGGGTTGTGGGAATGCCGACAGGAAGACAGGGGACCTTCCCGGGCGGGCTCAGCTGGCCTTCGCCTTCCCTTGCTGATCCTGCAGCTCGGCCGGCCGGCTCGGGGGCACCTTCTCCAGCACGAGGAGGGCTTCGACGATCTGGCGGGCGACAGGGAGGGACACGGTGGATCCGTAGGCGTTTCCTCCCTGAGGTTCATCCATCACCACCAGCACGACGTAGCGGGGGTTCTCCACCGGCAGGGTGGCGACGAAACTGGTGATCCTCGCACCGGGGATATAGACCCCGTTGTGGGCTTTCTGGGCGGTGCCCGTCTTTCCGCCGATCCGGTATCCCGGAATCTTCATCGCGCGACCCGTGCCCTTGTCCACCACCGTCTCCATCCACTCGACCACCGTGCGGGTCACCTTCGGATCCAGGAGCTGGATGCCTGCCCTGGGACTGGTCGTGGCAAGGGCATCACCGGATCTCAGACCGCGGGTGATGTGGGGACTGACCAGCCGGCCGCCGTTGGCCAGCATCGCGTGGAGCTGAATCAGCTTGAGTGGTGTCAGGGAGAATCCCTGCCCGAAGGCGGCGGTGGCCGGTTCGATCGCGCCCCCGGTGAATTCGGCTCGGCTCTTGAGCTGGCCTGCCACCGCTCCGGGGAGATCGGTGTCGGGTACCTCATCGATCCCCAGGGTATGGAGCCAGTTCCAGAAATGATCCCGTTTCAGGTTCGCCATGATCCGCACCATGGCCACGTTGCTGGAAACCTGCAGCACCGTGGGGTAATCGATCACTCCGTTGGCTCTTCGATCGGCGTTGAAGATCGGCCAGCCACCGATGGTGAGCTGGCCGACGTCGTTGACCGTGCCTGAAGGCTGGATGGCCTTCTCCTGCAGGGCGATGGCCAGATTGATGGGTTTGAAGGTGGAGCCGGGCTCGTAGAGATCCTGCACGGACCATTCGCGGAACAGCCCGGGGTTGTATTTCCAGAACTGGTTGGGTTCATAGCTGGGGGTGGAGGCCAGGGCCAGCAGCTCGCCGTTGGTCACGTCCATCACCAGGGCCGCTCCCCGCTTGGCATGCCATTGCTTCTGCTGGGCGGCCAGAGCCTGCTGGGCCACCTGCTGGAGGCGGGAGTCGAGGGTGAGCTGCAGCCTCAGATCGTCGCCGTAGAGGGAACCGGCCTGAATGCCATCGGGCAGGGGCGTCCCATCGGCACCCCGCCGCATGGTCAAGGTGGTCTCGTGGCGTTGCAGGTCCGTGTCCCGGCTCTGCTCCAGGCCGGCCTGGGGAACCCGTTCGAGGTTGAGAAATCCCACCACGTTGGCGAACAGCTGGCCCTGGGGATAGACCCGCTGGGGATAGGCCTCGAGGTCGAGCCCACTGATGTCCAGTTCCCTGAGTCTCTGAGCGGTTTCGGGATCGAGATTGGTGGCGAGCCGCACACCGCTGGGGCGGCGACCGATGGTGCGCAGCAGGTCCTGTTCCGGGCGGGCCAGCACGGTCGCGACTTTGGTGACCACGTCGGAGGGACGACGAACCACCTCGGGATCGTCCCCCGGGAACCTGAAGTTGTTGGGGTGGGCCCACAGCGTGAAGCGCTCCTCGTCGAGGGCGACGAGCCGGCCGGTGCGATCCACGATGCTGCGCCGCTGGCCGATCGGAGCGATCGACTGGGTCTGGATCGCCCGGGCCCGGGCCTGCAGCCGGTCCCCGTCGATCACCTGGAGCCAGGCCAGCCGTGCGGCCAGACCGACCAGGGCACCGCACAGCAGGAGGTAGACGAGGAACAGCCGACTGCTGGGTGTCGGCTGCAGGGGAACGACCCTGCTGCGGGATGCTCCCGTCGTGCTGCGGGAAGCAGGGGACCGCCGCAGATCGGAGCGGCCGGGTCCGCTGGGAGGATGTCGCCGAGTGGCGCGCGCCATCAGTAGCCGGCTGGTACCTGATTCCAGCGGATGCCGGCGAACAGTGAGGCGGGTCCCCGACGTGTCGGGGTCTCGGGCTCGGGCAGATGGATCAGCTTCTCGCTGCTGGTGGGCACCAGCTGGCCGGGCCTTCGGGCGGCGCCGAGGTGATGCTGTTCGAGCAGGGCGGTGGATTCCTGCATCCGGTGCTCGAGGGACTTCGCCGCCTCCAGCTGGGTGTAGCTGCGGGCCCACTGACCCTGCCAGTGAAGGGTGAGGGCGCTCAGCCCGACCATGGTGAGACCGAGGCCTGCGAGGGCTCCGGTGGTGACCCGGTGCAGGGCTGCCACGAGGGGGGAGCGACGCTCGATGCCCTGGCCCGAAAGAGATCCGTGGATCATCCGCAGAGGGCGTCGTGCCTGGGGACGGCGTTGGGCCCGGCGTGTCTTGCCGGTGGTGAAGGAGGCGACCAAGGGACCCGTTGGACTACTGCGCAAGTGAACCATCCTCAGCCCTCGCCAGCAAGCGGGTCAGCCTGCCAGAAGCAGGAGATTGGCAAAGGTGAGACCGTTCCACAGGGAATGGAGCAGCGCCGAGCAGGCGAGCCGCCCGGTCCGCCAGCGCAGCCAGCCCAGGGCGATGCCCAGAACGAAGAGCGGGGCGAGCTCCACCAGGCTGAGGTGGGCAAGGGCGAACACGGCGGCGCTGATCACGACCGCCGTACGGCCTCCGAACCTTCTGCCCACGACCGGGAGCAGCACGCCCCGGAAGAGGGTCTCCTCGAAGAGGGGGGCGAGCACCACGGCCGTGAAGGCCAGCAGCAGCAGGGCCCGGGAATCGGCGCTGGTGAGCACCAGTTCCAGCAGCGGGTTGCTGCCACCGGGGGAGCCCCAGATCCGCTCGATCAGCCAGCCCGTGACAGCCACCAGGGGAAGCACCATCAGCAGGGCCTTGACCGACTGGCGCAGGGCCGAGCCGATCGGATGCCAGTACCACTGGAGCCAGCCACCCACCGCGTGGCGGGGTTGCCTGCGGAGCATCAGCCACAGGATCAGCAGTGGAGCCGCCATCAGGATGAGGTAGAGGCCGAGGACCGCCACCCCCTGGCCCAGCACCTCCGGCAGATTCAGTCGGGCCAGCATCGTCTGGAGCAGGGGCTGGGCCACCAGGGGAACGAGCACCTCCCCGAGCAGCACGAAGCCCCCGGCGATCAGCAGGGTCACGTCCACCAGGGAAAGAGGTGGTCCCTGCAGCGGCACGGCGGGCACCGCCCGATCGCGCCACTGCACCCACCCCTCCCGCAGGAGCAGAACCGTGCCGGCCAGGGTCAGCAGCAGGGGGATGACGGTGACCCCGATCAGCCGCCCCATCAGCCCGGAACGATCGGCAACGGCCGGACAGTTCCGGGCCGGTCCCCCCAGCTGCTCGCAGCTGAGCTGTTCGATCATGAGCGGGGACCCCCAGGGGGCCAGCAGGCTTCGCTGGCGGACGGGATCCACCGGTCGGTCTTCGATCAGGGCCTGCAGCAGGGCCCTGCGGGGCTCATCCACCATCGTCACGAGCGACTTCAGGGGTTCGGCCCCGGCCGTGCCGGTGGCGCGCTGCAGCAAGGCGAGTTCCAGCCTCTCGCTGATCGGGGCCGGTTCGCTTGCTCCATCGATCTGGCGCTGGAGTTCCGCGGCCAGCTCGCCGCGGGGGTCGTTCCCCACCAGGGCCGGCCGCAGGGCCGGCGGCAGGGTCTCGGCGGCCAGGGCCGACAGTTCGAGCTGGCGGAGGCTGAGGGAGTCGACAACGGAGGGTCGCTCCAGGCTGCCGGCCAGTCCATCCAGCCAGAGCACCACACTGAGCACCAGGCACACCAGAGCCAGCAGCACCTTCCATCCCGGCGGACCGGTCCTGGAAGGGGCAGGGAGGGAGAGGGGTTCAGGACCGATCAAGGGAACTGCCGTGGTGCGGGGGAACTTGATCCACCGATTCTCTCTTTCTCTGCGCTTCTGCGGGATTCACTCCCATCCGAATTCACTCCCATACGATGGGCGCGCCTGCGGCCCGAGCCCCGTGCCCCTTCGCCTCGTCCTGGTTCGCCATGGCCTGAGCACCTTCAACCGGGAGCACCGCATCCAGGGCCGGGATGATCTCTCCTCCCTGGCCGAGGAAGGAGTCACCCAGGCCCGGCTCACGGGAGAGGCCCTGCGGGATCTCGAGTTCGCCGCGGTTTACAGCTCCCCCCTGAGCCGAGCCCGCAGCACCGCCGAGCTGGTGCTGGAAGCCCGGGGGAGTGGCGAGCAGGTCCTTCTCGATGACGATCTTCTGGAGATCGATCTGGCCCCCTGGACCGGCCTCCTGCGCGATGAGCTGCGCCAGAAGCACCCCGAAGCGGAGCGTCGCTGGCGGGAAGCGCCCGAAACCCTCGAGCTGGACCGCCCCGATGGCACGACCCACCGTCCCCTGCCCGACCTGATGGCCCAGGCGGAGCGGTTCATCGCCCGGCTCCTCACCCTCCACGGCAACTCCCTCAGCCAGGCTCCTTCCGCCGGCTCCCCCCAGCCCCAGACCGTTCTGGTGGTCGCCCACAACGCCATCCTGCGCTGCCTTCTGCTCACCCTGCTGGGGCTGCCCGCCAGCGGATTCCGGCGGCTGCGGCTCGACAATGCCTCCCTTTCGGTGCTGAACCTCCAGCGTCGCCAGGACGGTGCCATGGAGGTGCAGATCGAGTCTCTCAATTCCTGCTCCCATCTGGGATCGGCCTTGCCCCGGCGCGGTTCGGGGCCCAGGTTGCTGCTGGTGCGGCATGGCGAGACGGACTGGAACCGCCAGGGAAGATTTCAGGGCCAGATCGATATCCCGCTCAATGCCACGGGCCATGGTCAGGCGGCAGCCGTGCGCGGTTTCCTGGCCGGAGTTCCCCTCCAGCGGGCCTACAGCAGTTCCATGGCACGGCCTCGCCAGACCGCCGAGGCCATCCTCGGCGACCATCCCGGGGTTCCCCTGGTGACCACGAAAGGGTTGGTGGAGATCGGCCACGGCCTCTGGGAGGGAAGGCTGGAAAGCGAGATCGCCCAGGGGTGGCCCCAGCTGCTGGAGGACTGGAAGCGCACACCCCAGACCGTGCAGATGCCGGAGGGCGAAACGATCCTCCAGGTCCGGGACCGGTCCCTGGGGGCCTGGCGGACGATCGTCCGCAGTCTGGGCGCCGAGGAGACCGCCCTGGTGGTGGCCCATGACGCAGTGAACAAGGTGATCCTGTGCGATCTCCTCGGTCTTACTGCCGCTGACATCTGGTCCGTCAAGCAGGGCAACGGTGGTGTCACCGTGATCGATTACCCCTGGGGCAGCGAGCGCACCGCCGTGGTGACCTCTCTCAACCTCACCGGCCACCTGGGGGGCGGGGTGCTCGATCGCACGGCTGCCGGGGCCCTCTGACCGCCAGCCTGCCGCCGATGACTCCCCCCCTGCTGCTGCGTCAGGTCCACCTGCTCGAAGGACCCGGGGCCCCCGTCCGCAGAGCCGATGCGCTGATCGTGGAGGGTCGGCTGGAGCGGATCGGTGGGGATGGCGAGACGGCTCTCCTCCCCCCAGGGGACGACGTGATCGAGATCGATGCTTCCCGCTGCTGGCTGGCTCCACCCCTGGTGGATCCCCACAGCGTGCTGGAGGAGCCCTGGGAGGGACGGGCCGAGACCCTGGCGAGCCTTCTGCAGGTGGCCGCCTCCGGGGGGTACGGAACGGTGGCCCTGTTGCCCTGGGGTGGGAGCTGGAGAGATCGTCCCGAGCGCCTCGGGCTGCACTGGCCGGCGCCGATGCGGCTGGGGCTCTGGGGCAGTTTCAGTGTGGAGGGAGAGGCCAGGGAACTGGCCCCCCATGGCGACCAGATCGCCGCCGGTGCGGTCGGACTGGCCGGCGGTGATTCCCTGCCCCCCCTGGCCCTTGTGGAACGGGGCCTGCGGCTGGGGGAGATGGGGGAGGCTCCGGTGCTGCTCGCTCCACGGGATCCCTCCCTGACCTGCCAGGGGTTCGTGCGGGAGCGGGTGGAGGCCCTCCGGGCCGGCTGGCCTCTGGACCCTTCGATCAGCGAGACCCTGCCGCTTCAGTCCCTGCTCACCCTCGCCGCCGAGATGCCCTCCCGCGCGCTGCGGGTGAGCAACCTGTCCACCGCGGAAGGCGTCGATCTCCTGCGGAGTCGCAGCCCACGCCCCATGGCCAGTGTCTGCTGGTGGCATCTGGTCGCGGACAGCGGCTGCCTGGATCCGGTCGATGAGGGCTGGCGGATGGTTCCGGCCCTGGGAGGCCCGGGGGATCGTGCCGCCCTGATCGAGGCCCTCGCCGAGGGAGTGATCACAGCGGTGGCGGTGCACCATCAGGCTCTCGACGCCGAGGAGCAAATCCTGCCGCTGGATCAACGGCGCCCCGGCCTGGCTGGGCATGGCATCGCCCTGCCCCTCCTCTGGCGCGAACTGGTGGTGCGTCGTGGCTGGTCTGCCGAGAGGCTCTGGCAGGTTCTCTGCTGGGGCCCTTCCCGTTTTCTGGGCCTGCCAGAAGCCTTCCTGAGCCCGGGGACCGGCGAATGGATCCTGTTCGATCCGGATCACACCTGGCAATGGGGACCCTCCACCTGTTCGTCCAGGGGGGCCAACCAGGCCTTCTGGGAGCGAACGATCGAGGGAAGGGTGGTGGCGAGCGGCCTGCGCGATCCGGCCGGCTGGAGCCTCAGAGGTTTCCGATCGCGTTGAAGGGATAGAAGCGCCAGAAGGCCCGGCCGATGATTTCCTGGCGCGGCAGGAAAGGCCCCCCGGGCCAGAAGCGTCCATCCCAGCTGTTGGCCCGGTTGTCCCCCAGCACGAGCAGATGATCCGGCGGCACCACCACGTTGAGCGTGCGGCAGGGGCCCACCCCCTGGGAATCCACCGGGCAGTAGTTCTTCACGTAGGGCTCCTGGATCGCCTTCCCGTCGATCGTCACCCGGCCGCGGGGATCGACCATCACCCGATCCCCAGGAACGCCGATCACCCTTTTGATGTAGGCGTCGCAGGCCGGCTCCTGAATCCCTGGCAGGGAGCCGATCAGGGGCATGTTGACCAGGAGGCAGGGGAGGAAGCCCCCGCGGCTCTGGCCCGCCAGGGCCGGATCGAAGTGATGGGGGGAGTGGAAGACAACGATCTCTCCCCGTCGGGGCAGGCGGTTGCGGTAGGAGAGCTTCTCCACCAGCAGTCGATCCTGGATCTGCAGCCCCGGCAGCATCGATCCGGAGGGGATGTAACGGGCCTCGAGCAGAAACTGGCGAATGCCGAGGGCCACCGCCAGGGTGAGCAGAACGCTGCGCCAGAAGGCCCAGGGACTCTCCTGGGGTTCCTCCCGCTCGGTGGTGGGGGTGCCTTTGCGGGCCAGGGGATCCGGTGGGCTCAAGGCACTCGTGCGGCAGGGGCCAGGGTCGGCAGGCAGATTAGGCAGGCATCCGCCCGATCCGTTCCCCATGGCGAGACCCCGCTGGCACGAGGCCCTTCCCCTGCCGGCCGGACGTCTCGCTCTGGCCTGGGATCGGACGGTGGCGCTGTGGGCCACGGTGAATCTGGTGTGGGTGGCCTTCAACCTCACCTATGTGCCGCTGCGCAACTTCTGGCTGCAGCGCAATCTCTATCCGATTCCTTCGGCGCCCCTGGTGGTGCCTCTCCATTTCCTTCCGGACATCACCCCCTTGTATGACCCGATCAAGGGGATCGAGCGCCACCGGGAGACCGAGGCCTATCTGAAGCAGTTCGACCGGCTCGATGCAGCCCTGAGCCAGCGGAGTGGCCAGGTGCCGTTCACCCCGGAGCAGCGACGCCTGCTGCAGCAACAGGTGGAGCTCACCGAACAGATGATCGACACCAATCCCTTCCTCTCCAGTGGTGCCAGCGGGACTCTCGAGAAGATCAAGAACAACCTTCGCGATCGGGCTGAAAACGAATCCTCCAAGCAGGCCGCGGCGGTTCTGCTCAGTCCGAGCTGGCTGGAAACCCATCCCTGGCCGCAGGAACGAACCTTCTGGCGGCAGAAAGTGCTCTCCCTGGCGGATACCAACTACTGGCGATCGATCGACGAGAACGGTCGCCCCACCGATCACTTCTGGCGCTACGACCTGCTGCTGTTCCAGAGCGTCTTCGTCGTCGACATCCTGCTGCGTGCCCTGCGCCTCCGCCGCCGGTTGCCCGGCCTGAGCTGGAGTCAGGCCCTGCTGCGGCGCTGGATCGACCTGCCCCTGCTGCTGCCCTTCTGGCGCTGGTTGCGGGTGTTCCCCGTGGTGGATCGTCTCCAGAACGCGGATCTGATCAATCTCGAACCGCTGCGGGCCGTGATCAGCCGGGGCGTGGTGGCGCTGCTTGCGGTGGAGCTCTTCGAGGTGCTTTCCCTGCAGCTGATCGATGGCCTCCAGCAGCTGATCCGCTCCCGCCGCTGGCCGATGCGGATCCGGGCCCTGCGCAGCCATCAGACCGTGATCGGCCCGGATGAACGGGAACTGGTGGAGCTGGTGCGGATCTGGGGACCTCTGCTCCTGGTTCAGGTGGCTCCCCGTCTCGCCCCCGAGCTTCAGGGGGTCCTCGGCCATGCCCTGCAGCAGAGCCTGCAGAACGCGGTGGTGCCCCCGCCCCTGCGGCAGCTCCAGCCCCTGGTCCAGGTGGAGCAGGGGCTCAGCCGCCAGATGGCTGCGGGTCTGGTGGAGAGCCTGCTGGACCTGGGCCGCACCACCGGCGAGCGCCTGGGACGCCGCGACGACCAGCAGCTGGAGCTGCTGCAGCGCTTCATCGACCGCTTCTGGGAGGAACTCGCCTCCACCCTGGAGCAGGGCCCCGCCCTCGAGCGCTCCCAGCAGCTGCTCTGTTCGTTCCTGGAGGATGTCAAACGGACCTACGTGAGCCAGGTCAGCCGGGCGGGAATCGAGGGGCTCATGGACGAACTGGACCAGCTCACGATCCAGGGGGGGAGATCAGCAAGTCCTCCCACTCCGGAGGATGGAAGCCCGTGAGAATCCGCCCCTGGGCGGTGATCAGGAAGGGCCGTTTGATCAACTTGCCATCGGCCGCAAGAGCCGCCAGGGCGGTGTCATCCTCCATGGCCTTCACCGTGGCGGACCCCAGTGCCCTGTAACTCTGGCCGCTGGTGTTGAACAGGCGCGAACGGCTGCCCAGCTGCTGCAGGGCACTTCGCAGCTCTTCCGTACTGGGAGGAGTGGCGGTGATGTCGAGGGAATGGAAGGGGATGCCGTTGCGATCGAGCCAGGCGATGGCCTTCCTGCAGGTGGCGCAGCGGGCGTAGACGAAGATCCTGAGGTCCTTGCTGCCTTCTGTCCCGGCGGCCACCGGACCTACTTCCTGCCGACCAGGGCCTTGAGAGCACCCACCAGGCTGTTCGATCCCTTGCCCACCCCTCCCGAAGGGCTGGTGCGGATGGTCACGTCGCCATTCACGCTGGTGCGGCAGCTGAGGCGGTAGTTGGCGGGACGATCGGCCAGATAGACCTCTTCCACGTCACTGCGGGGGGAGAGGTTCTGGGCTCCTTCCAGCACTTCCACCACGCAGGTGCCGCACTGGCCCAGGCCACCGCAGTTGTTGAAATTGTTGAGCCCGGTGTAGGGGTTGATCCCTGCGTCCAGGGCAGCCTTGCGAAGGTTCGCTCCTTCGATGCATCCAACCTGCTGGCCTTCCTTTTCGAAACGGATGGTGGGCACGGTCGGTAGGGGGGGAGTCGGCGAGGCCCAACCTACGCCACGCCCCGCACCCCGAGCCCACCCCGGCGGTCGCTTGCAACGGAGTGTTGGAGCGGGAAGCCTCCGGAGGGGATGCCTACGATGAAGTGCCCACCGGCCAGGCCATGGCAGGAAGCCCGATCGATCGTGTCGAAGTCGACGCTCTCCGGGAGGAGGTGGCGGAGGCTGGCTACGACCGGCTCGTGCAGCAACTGATCCCCGGCTACACCAGCCTGGCCCGGCTTGGGGTCGCCCTGCTGGCGGCCTCTCCCCTGGCCTCCGTCCCCGGGGCCTCCGTGCTGGTCGCCGGCTGCGGCACGGGCGCCGAACTGCTCGAGGCCAGGGCCCAGCGACCCGACTGGCGGCTGACCGCCCTCGATCCTGCGGAGGAGATGCTGGCCGTGGCCCGTTCTCGCCTGCAAGGTCAGCCGGCCATCGACTGGCGCCGTTCCACGGTGGAGGCTCTGCAGGCGGAGGCTTGTTTCGATGGTGCCCTGGCGGTGCTCGTGCTGCAGGCCCTCGCCGACGATGGAGCCAAGCTGGCTTTCCTCTCCGCCCTTGCCCGTGCCCTCCGACCCGGTGGCCAGTTGCTTCTGGTGGATCTGATGAAGCCGGAACGGTCTCCGCTCCAGGCCCAGATTGAGGTGGCCCGGCTGGGCTTTCAACGGGCGAGTGGCCTGAGCCCGGCCGAGGCCGACATCGACAGCTCACCGCTGGCAGCTTTTCCTGGTGGGCTTCACCCGATCGGCCTGGCCCGGCTCACGGCACTCGTCAACGCCGTGGGCTTCGCGGATCCTGCTCCGGTGTTCCAGGCCCTTGATTTCGAGGGATTTCTGCTGCAGCGACTGGCCTGAGTGCCGGCCCTAGGGAGGGGACGACAGACCGGCAGGGGGAGCGACCGTGAAACCGGTCTGCGGGGGGGCGGGGGGAGCGGCATTGCCTCCCAGAACGACACTGGCCAGGGGCACCAGCACCGTGATCAGGGCAATGAGGGATCCGCCGACGAAGGCGAGGGGCTGGGCCAGAGGGTCCGGCGGGTGGACCGCCGTCCCAGGGGAGAGCCTCTGGGGGTACGGGTGACCCGGACTGTGGGGTTCCTCCGGGGACTCTCCGGGAATCTCGCCGTGGTGGGGAGAGGGAAACTCGTTGCCGGTCGCGCCGGCAGGGGAGTGGAGGGTGGAAAGCCCCTGGAGGGATGAACGCCGCGGAGGGAGCGTTCGTGCAGTCGGGGGGCGGGGCGGTGTTCGGGTCTGGTCCATGCGGAGGTGGCCTGGAGGAACCCGGGCCACGGAATGCACACGAAGGGAAAGTTGATCTCTTATCCTGGCACCAATCGGGGCAGGACGCCCGATCCGGGCCCGATCAGGCAGCCGGCCGTGCCTGGTTCAGATTCTGCCGATGGGAATTGAGGTCGGTCGGCGCCTGGCTGATGGAGTCCAGCCGCTGGTGGATGGCCTTGAGTTCCTCGAGAATCGCACCCAGCAACTGCTGGGTGGCGGTTGAAGGCGAATTGAGGACCTCGACGGTCACCTCCTTGATGCGCAGAACGTCGCGGGCGAAACGGGCCACCTCATTGGGATGGAACAGCAGAGGTTCCTTCTGATCGCTGCGGTACTCGGGGTTGAGTTTGCGGGGGTTGAAGGGGGGGTTGAGATTGCGGGTGTCTGTGTTCGTGTAGCGATACACCGATGCCCGGGAACGGTTCAGGGCCTTCTGAACGTCATCGATGCTGATCAGGGCGTCGGCAGGGGCGTCGCTGGCTTCACCGCCCGAACGGTCGGGCCCCCCGGGGATGCCGGGGGAGGAGGGAACGGGACCCGAGGAACCGACCGGACCTGAAAATGCCGGACCTGGGTGGGGGAGCATGAGACGGCCTTTGGACGGATTGGATTGGAGGCGGACCATAGCAGAGGTGACGTGGTGTCCGCCGATCCCTCAGCAGGGACCTGCCGCCAGGCTGCGGTGATAACGTCCAGCCCTCACGTTTGCCTGGCCCCATGCGCGTCTCCCGTCTCCTGCTGGTGACGCTGCGCGATGACCCGGCCGAGGCCGAGATTGCCTCCCACAAGCTGTTGCTTCGGGCCGGATTCATCCGGCGCATCTCTTCTGGGATCTATGTCTACCTCCCCATGCTCTGGAGGGTGCTCCGCAAGATCTCACGGATCGTGCGCGAGGAGATGGATGGCCTCGGAGCCCTCGAAGCCCTGCTGCCCCAGCTGCAGCCGGCCGAATTGTGGAAGCAGAGCGGACGATGGGCCGGCTACACCGCTGGCGAGGGCATCATGTTTCACCTGGAGGATCGCCAGGGCCGGGAAATGGGACTGGGGCCCACCCACGAGGAGGTGATCACGGAGCTGGCCTCGGATCTGCTGCGCTCCTACAGGCAGTTGCCCGTGTGTCTGTACCAGATACAGACGAAATTTCGCGATGAGATCCGCCCGCGCTTCGGTCTGATGAGGGGGAGGGAATTCATCATGAAGGATGGCTATTCCTTCCATGCGGATGAGGCCTCCCTCAGGGATGCCTATGGCCAGATGGATCTCGCCTACCGTCGCATCTTTCGCCGCTGCGGTCTGCGCACCGTCGCCGTGGAAGCCGATAGCGGCGCCATCGGTGGTTCTGCCAGCCAGGAATTCATGGTGACGGCCGATGCCGGCGAGGATCTGATCCTGGCCAGCGCCGATGGGCTGTACGCCGCCAACCAGGAACGTGCCAGCTCCCTTGCCCCGCAGGCCGTTCCCCTGGAGGCAGGAGCCTGTTCCCCCCTCCACACTCCGGCCCAGACGGGCATCGAGGAACTCTGCGCCGCCCAGGGCTTCGATCCCACCCAGATCGTGAAGGTGCTGCTGTTGCTGGCCCGTTTCGCCGACGGCAGCTCCCACCCCCTGCTGGTGAGCCTGCGCGGAGACCAGCAGCTCAACGACGTGAAGCTGGCGAACGCCATCAGCGCCCGCCACGCCGAAGCCGGCGCCCTGCTGGATCTGAGCCCGATCACCGCCGAAGCCATCGCGGCCGAGGGCATGGCCCCGCTCCCCTTCGGCTTTCTTGGTCCCCATCTTTCCGATGACGTGCTCACCGGCGCCCTTCACTGGTCCCCCCGGTTCCTGCGGGTGGCCGACGCCACCGCCTTGGAACTGGAGAGTTTCGTCTGTGGTGCCAACCGTCCGGACACCCATCTCGTCGGGGCCCGATGGGGAGAGCTCACCCCCGCTCCGGAGCGCCTGGATCTCCGCTGTGCCCAGCCCGGAGATCGATGCCTCCACGATTCCAGCCAGGTGCTCCAGGCCGCCCGGGGCATCGAGGTGGGGCACATCTTCCAGCTGGGCCGCAAGTATTCCCAGGCTCTCGCGGCCCGATTCACCACCGAAAGCGGCGAAGAGGAAGCCCTCTGGATGGGGTGCTACGGCATCGGTGTCTCACGGCTGGCCCAGGCCGCCGTGGAGCAGCATCATGATGGGGACGGCATCCGCTGGCCGGTGCCCATCGCACCGTTCGAGGTGATCGTGGTGATTGCCAGCAGCCAGGATTCCCACCAGGTCGAGCTGGGGGAAGCTCTCTACCGCCAGCTCCAGGAAGCGGCGATCGAGGTTCTCCTCGACGACCGCCCGGACCGGGCCGGGGTGAAATTCAAGGATGCCGACCTGATCGGCATCCCCTGGCGGGTGGTGGTGGGCCGCGGAGCTTCCCAGTCCCTCGTGGAGGTGGTGGATCGCACGGCCGGGGCGTCGGGCGGGGGGCGTCTGGGGGAGATGGCGGCCGATGCGGTCGTTCCCTTTCTGCTGGAGCGTCTTCAGCAGCAGAGACGGGGCTTGCCGCAGGAGGAGGGGTGAGCTGATCCGGGGCTCCTAGGATCCCCTGACCTGCCTTGCCGCCATGGTCGCGCTGTCGAGCCCCCCCGCC
The DNA here is from genome assembly GCA_963847745.1 of uncultured cyanobacterium. Classification (GTDB taxonomy): domain Bacteria; phylum Cyanobacteriota; class Cyanobacteriia; order PCC-6307; family Cyanobiaceae; genus Cyanobium. The sequence goes on from CAWKAW010000003.1 coordinate 101,938, forward strand.
ACCCCCGTGGGTCGGCTCAGCCTGTGGTGGAGCCAGGCGGTCCGCAGGCTGGTTCGTTCCCTGACCGTGCTGGTCATCGTTCTCTGCCTCAGTCTCCCTCTCACGGCCTGCAGCGGTGCCGGCGGCGGGATGAGCGGGAACTATGCCGAGGACACCAGGGCCGTGGCCACGAGTCTGCTCTCCACGATCTCCCTCGCGGCTGAGGATCCCGCCCGCCCATCGGCCGAATCCGAGGCCAGGGCCCTGATCAACGGCTACATGGCCCGCTATCGCCCCAGAAACGACGTGAATGGTCTTGCTTCCTTCACCACCATGCAGACCGCCCTCAACTCCCTTGCCGGTCACTATGCCAATTACGCCAACCGACCGCTCCCCGACGCCCTGCGTGCCCGACTGGAGAAGGAACTGAAGCAGGCCGAGCAGAACGCGGAGAGGGGGGCCTGACCTCCCCATCGGCTCAGAGCCGATCGGGCTTCCTGCCCCGGAGGCTTTGACGAACCACCCAGTGATCTGAGAAGCTCAGCCCTTGTGCTTTGAAGCGGCTTAGGGCCGCTGTGTCCTTGGCCAACGTTGTCGTCATCGGTGCGCAGTGGGGCGACGAAGGGAAGGGCAAGATCACAGACCTGCTCAGCAGGTCCGCCGATGTGGTGGTGCGCTACCAGGGTGGGGTGAATGCCGGCCACACCATCGTGGTGGACGGAAGGGTCCTGAAACTCCACCTGATTCCCTCCGGCATCCTCTATCCGGACACCACCTGCCTCATCGGCTCGGGAACGGTCGTCGATCCGAAGGTGATGCTGGGCGAGCTCGACATGCTCCTCGACCTTGGCATCGACATCACCGGTCTGAAGCTGGCTTCCACAGCCCACGTCACCATGCCCTACCACCGTCTGCTGGATCAGGCGATGGAGGTGAGAAGGGGCGACCGGCGCATCGGCACCACGGGTCGCGGCATCGGACCCACCTATGCGGACAAATCGGAGCGCACCGGCATCCGTGTCATCGATCTGCTCGATGAGAGCCGCCTGCGCGACCGTCTGGCTGGTCCGCTGGCGGAAAAGAACCTCCTGCTGGAGAAGATCTACGGCATCGCTCCCCTGGAGCCCGAGGCGGTGATCGCCGAGTACAGCGCCTACGGCAGGCGCCTGGCCCCCCACGTGGTGGAGTGCACCCGCACCATCCATGAGGCGGCCCGGGCCCGCAAGAACATTCTGTTCGAGGGAGCCCAGGGCACCCTGCTGGACCTGGACCACGGCACCTATCCCTATGTGACCTCCTCCAATCCGGTTTCCGGAGGGGCCTGCATCGGCGCCGGTGTGGGCCCCACCCTGATCGACCGCGTGATCGGGGTGGCCAAGGCCTACACCACCCGCGTCGGGGAGGGCCCTTTCCCCACCGAGCTGGAAGGCAGCCTCAATGACCATCTCTGCGACCGGGGAGGGGAGTTCGGCACCACCACCGGTCGGCGCCGCCGCTGCGGCTGGTTCGATGGCGTGATCGGTCGCTACGCGGTGGAGGTGAATGGCCTGGACTGCCTGGCCATCACCAAGCTCGATGTGCTCGATGAGCTGGATGAGATTCAGGTCTGCGTGGCCTATGAGCTCGATGGCAGGCACATCGAGCACTTCCCCAGCAGCGCCGAGGACTTTGCCCGTTGCCGGCCCGTGTTCCGGACCCTGCCCGGGTGGCAGTGCTCCACGGCGGATTGCCGCCGCCTCGAGGATCTGCCCCCGCCCGCCATGGCCTATCTGCGTTTCCTTGCTGAGCTCATGGAGGTGCCCATCGCCATCGTTTCCCTCGGTGCCAGCCGCGATCAGACGATCGTGGTGGAGGATCCGATCCATGGACCCAAGAGAGCCCTGCTGAGCGTGAGCGTGTGATGTCTCTTCCCTCCTCCGGGCCAGGCTCCGACGCCTTGCCTCTTGATGTGGTCGCCATCGGCAATGCCATCGTCGATGTTCTCGTGGCGGCCGAGGATTCCTTCCTCCACGACCACGGGCTCACCAAGGGCACCATGGCCCTGGTCGACGAAACCCTGGCGCAGAAGCTCTACGCAGGAGTCGGGCCAGGTCTGGAAACCTCCGGGGGCTCCGCCGCCAACACCATTGCCGGCATTGCCCAGCTGGGCGGCCGGGCCGGGTTCATCGGCCGGGTGCGGGACGATCAGCTGGGTTCGATCTTCACCCACGACATCCGCTCGGTGGGAGCCCGCTTCGATACGGCAGCCGCCACCGAAGGGCCTCCCACCGCCCGCTGTCTGATCCTGGTCACCCCCGATGCCCAGCGCACGATGTGCACCTACCTCGGGGCGTCGGTGAACCTGGATCCCACAGACCTGGATCTCGATCTCGTGCGGCAGGCGAAGGTGCTCTACCTCGAGGGGTATCTGTGGGACAGCGAGGAGGCCAAGCAGGCCTTCCTCACCGCCGCGGAGGCGATGCGCAGCAGTGGCGGTGAGATCGCCCTCACCCTCTCGGATGCGTTCTGTGTGCAGCGCCATCGGGAGAGCTTTCTGGATCTGGTCGACCGCCATGTCGACCTGCTCTTTGCCAACGAGATGGAGATCACGGCCCTCTACGGGACCAGCAGCTTCGAGGAAGCCGCCGACCAGGTAAGGGGCCGCTGCCGGGTGGCGGCCCTGACCCGCAGCGAGCAGGGATCGCTGCTGCTGAGCGGCAGCGACACCACGCGGATCCAGTCGTTCCGACTCGGTGAGCTGGTGGACACCACCGGGGCCGGCGATCTCTACGCAGCCGGTTTTCTGTATGGATACACCCAGGGTCAGGATCTCGAGCGCTGTGGGCTTCTCGGTTCCCTCTGCGCCGGCAAGGTGGTCACCCAGCTGGGTCCGAGGCCCCAGGGATCTCTCCAGGAGCTGGTGGCCCGCCACCTGGGCTGAAGGGTCCCGGGTCCGCAGATGTCTCCGCCCCGCTCAGCTGGTCACCGCACCAGAGGCCATAGGAACCGCTGCTGCTTGCCTGCCACTGGATCCACTCCGGCGTCTGGAACGAGTGCAGCCGATCGATCGCAGAGCGCAGCTCGCTCAGGTGGTGCGCCGTGGTCTTGAGCAGCAGCTGCACTTCCTCGCTGCGCTCGAGCCTTCCCTCCCAGCGGTAGAAGGACTGCACCGGAAACAGGCTCACACAGGCCACCAACCGCAGCTCGAGCAGGGCAAGGGCGAGGGCTTCAGCCCGTTCCTGGCTGGCCTCGGTGGTGAGCACCAGAACCAGAGGGATGGCTTCTTCCGGGGTCGTCCTCCATCCGCTGCCGCGAAGTCCTTCCATCCCCCTCCCCGTGCACCCTGTCGCGGAGCGTAGGGGGGTGCTGGGGACTCCGGAGTTTCCCCAGCAGATCCTCCAGGCTCAGGCCGGCCACCCCGCCGGGTTCCGGCGGGCGCCCGAGCAGCAGCAGCCGCAGGTTCAGCTCCTCGCAGACGCTGTGCCAGAGGCTCTCGCTGCGGCTGCCCGACCGGCGGCAGAGCACGGCATCGATCCGCCATGTCCGGCACAGGGCCGCTTCGATCGAGGCATCGTCGCCGGGCCGGAGGCAGGCCACCCGAGCGGGGGGAAGCCCGGCAGCCATGGCCTGCTGAAGGGCCATGGCGTTGGGCAGGATCCTGGCGTGGTGCACCACCTCGGGGCTGTGGTGCATGGCTTCCGCCAGATGTCGTGCCCCGATCGCCAGCAGAAGCCGCAGCCCCGGCTGGCAGTGATCGGCCAGGGCGGCCACTCCGCCCAGAATCCGGCCGGAGCCGATGGGGAGATCCGGACGCTGCAGGCGCAGCAGGGGCTGCCGGAGCCTTCCGCAGGCGGAAACCAGAGCGGCGCTGATCCTCGTGGCGAAGGGATGGGTGGCATCGATCACCCACCGGTAGGGATCGCCCCGCAGGCGGGCCACCTCCAGGGCTGCCGTGATGGCGGTTTCCGGCCGGCTGGCCGCTCCTTCCCCGCCGATCGATCCGGAGATCACCTCCAGGCCGGGCTGGATGGCGTAAGCCTCCGCTGCGGTCCGGCTCACCACGCTCACCCGCACGCGCCAGCCGCGTTCCAGCAGCGCTGCCGCCAGCACGGGTCCCTCCCCCGTTCCCCCGATCAACCAGAGCCGGTCCCCAGCGGCACGGGATGGCGGCGTGTGCATCAGGATGGGGGCCTCAAACGATGGGTGGGGGAGTGAATCACTGCTTGCTGGAGGTGGAGGTGCTGGAGGCTCCCCAGCTGCGTTACACCCAGGACAATCAGACCCCGGTAGCGGAGATGGTCGTTCGCTTCCCGGGCCTCCGGCCCGATGACCCCCCCGGCCAGCTCAAGGTGGTGGGCTGGGGCAATCTGGCCCAGGATCTCCAGAACCGGGTCCAGCCGGGCCAGCGGATCGTGCTGGAGGGCCGGCTGCGCATGAGCACCTTCACTCGCCAGGATGGGGTGAAGGAGAAGCGGGCGGAGTTCACCCTCGCCCGGCTTCATCCCCTCTCCCCCGGGGCCGGCGTCCAGGCGAGGGGAATGGCCGACGACCGTCCCCCCGTCGCGGCGCCGGCCCCTTCCCGGAGCTCGCCGGAGCCGAGGAGCCCCGTGCCCGCTGTGACCCCTTCTCCCCAGGTGTGGAACACCTCCCCCCTGGTGCCGGAGGAGATGGAAGAGGGGGAGGACGACATCCCGTTCTGAAACGCTGCCACCAGCCGCCTCAGGAATTCTGCGCCTGCTCCCCGGCCTGCTCGAGCAGGTGACCCAGCTCCCTCTCGAGGGCCGCCAGATCCAGCCGCCATTCGGGCCAGCGTCCACTGTCGAGTTGCCGGAGCAGCCAGATCCGGTCGTTTCGCAGCTGTTCCAGCACCTGGGCGGTACTCGGTTGCGGTTCGGGTGCGGCAGGTCGGGCGGCGGGCGCCTGGAAGCTCGTCGCCTGGGCGGGATCGTCCATGGAATCGTCTGGAGGAGGAACTCCCGTGGCCACCATCCTGCACCCTCTGGAGGAGGATGGGGTGATGAATGACCTCCGCTCCCCCGGCAGTCTCGTGACGATCGCCGGGGCGGTGCTCACCGTGATCGGCACCATCGCCTACGCGACCGACAGTCCGAACCTCAGCCTGGCCGGCGTGTTCTACGGGGTTCCCGTGTTGCTCGGGGGGCTGGCGCTCAAATCATCGGAGCTTCCCCCCCCCGAGCGACTCACCCCACCCGCGGCCCTCAGGGAGCTGCGGGAGCTGCCCTCCAGCGAACCCCTGCGCAAACTGCTGGCAGACGTGACCCGCTGGCGCTACGGCCAGAAAGCCCACCTGGAAACCTCCCTGGAGGCCCTCAGGCTGTGGAACGCGGACGATCCCCCCCAGCTCGTCAGCATCGAGGAACTCGATGCCGCAGGCCGTTACGGCCTGCGGCTGCTGTTCGATTGCCATGGGGTCCCCCCTGCCCAGTGGCACGACCGACAGGAGCGGCTGGGTCGCTTCTTCGGCCCCGGCCTCCGGGCCGAGCTGCAGGAGCCCTCCCCCGGGAGGGTGACTCTCACCCTGTTGCCCGCAGACGCGGAGGAGGCAACGGACCTCGCCTCCTCCTCCCCCCCTCCCAGGCCGTCCCTTGAACTCCGACCCCTTCGTCAGTCCGGAGGACTCCCTGAGGGTTTCGATCCTCAGCGAGGCCCTGCCCTACATCCAGCGATTCGCCGGCCGTCGGATCGTCGTCAAATACGGCGGTGCGGCCATGGTGAGGGAGGACCTGCGGGAGGCCGTCTTCCGTGACCTGGCACTGCTCGCCTGCGTGGGGGTTCAGCCCGTGGTGGTTCACGGCGGTGGCCCTGAGATCAACCAGTGGCTTGCCCGCATGAGCATCGAGCCCCAGTTCCGGGAAGGGTTGCGGGTCACCGACACAGCCACCATGGATGTGGTGGAGATGGTGCTGGTCGCCCGGGTCAACAAACAGATCGTCAACGGGCTGATCCGCGTGGGAGGCCGGGCGGTGGGTCTCTCCGGCAGCGACGGAGCTCTGGTGCAGGCACGCCTGCTGGGGGACGGGACCCACGGCCTGGTCGGGGACGTGGCCATGGTCAATCCTGCCGTTCTGAGCCCCCTGCTGGATCATGGCTACATCCCGGTGATCTCCAGCGTCGCCCCCAACGCCGAGGGGCAGATGCACAACATCAATGCCGATACGGTGGCTGGAGAGCTCGCGGCGGCCCTTCAGGCCGAAAAGCTCATCCTGCTCACCGACACCCCGGGGATCCTGCGGGACCGCTCTGATCCCGCTTCCCTGATCCGTCAGCTCACCCTCGCCGAAGCAAGGGACCTCATCGCCGGCGGGGTGGTGCAGGGGGGCATGACCCCCAAGGCCGAATGCTGCATCCGTGCCCTGGCCCAGGGGGTGAAAGCCGCCCACATCCTCGATGGCCGCATCTCCCACTCCCTCCTGCTGGAGGTCTTCAGCGATGCGGGCATCGGCACGATGGTGGTGGGCAGCCCCGTTCACCTGAAGCCCTGATTCCTGGATGGCTGAGGATCCGCTGGCAGCGGCAAGAACGGCCCTCGATCGAGGGGAGTACGGCCAGGTGCTGCGCCTGCTCGAGCCCCTGGCCCAGACCTATCCGCCGGTCAGTGCGCTCGGAGGGAGGCTGCGTCTCCTGATGGCGACAGCGCTGCTGGGGCAGGGCGACAGCGAGAATGCCACCGCCTGCTGCCGCAGCCTGCTCGCCTGCAGCGACCCGGAGCTGCGGACCCAGGCCAGGGATCTGCTGATGGTGCTCGAAGCTCCAGCTCTCCAGCGTCCCCGGGGGTGGTCGATCACCCTCCCGGACCTGTCGGCTGCGGAAGCGGTGGTGGGCCAGGGGGCGGGGCCCCGCCGTCGCTGGCGCCCCCCCGCCGAGGTGCCGCCAGCACCTCCGGTGGGGCCCACCCGGGCACCGCTCGGCTTCGCCGCTCTGGTGAGCACGCTGCTGCTGCTCCTGTTGTTGTCAGGTCTGCTGGGCGGCTGCATGGAGGTGCGCAGCGATCTGCATTTCCAGGGTCCCGGCCGGATCCGGATCCGCCACCATCTCCGCAACCCATCGGGTCACCTCAGCCCCTGGCAGAGGCGCTTCGGCGAGGTCCTCGAGTCGAGCGGGTTCGGCAAGGTGGCCCAGGCGCAGGAGCAGATCCTGCAGACCCCTCTGCTCCCTGCCGGCGAGGCGATGCAGGCCCTCGCCGCCAGTTTCGCGGCCGCCAGCGATCTGGCCGAGCTGGACCTGCCGCCACCGGTGCTGATGCTGGAGGAGCGCAACTGGCTCGTGGGGGTACGGCAGCACCTCCTGCTGGATCTGGACCTTCGTCCACTCCCCCTGCTTCCCGGCCTGGATCTGGCCCTGGGGCTCGATCCCGTCAACCCCGCTGCCGTCCGCCGGGCTGAGCCTGTTGCCGTGGAGCGCCGGGCTGGTCGGTCCGGTTCCGGTTCCGATTCCGGTTCCGGCAAGGAAATCGTCTGGAGGCTCCAGGCCGGACGGCGCAATGTGCTGGAGATCCGCTGCTGGCGCTGGAGTCCGCTGGGGCTGGGAGGGGTCGCCATTGCCCTGACCCTGCTCCTGGCGCTGGCCCTTCAGCGCATCCGGCAACGTCTCGGCTACGGACTGCCCCAGCTGCCCGCCTGACCCCCCCTCGCCCAGGTCGCTCAGAGCTGGAGCGGATCCGGATCGATGGCCAGGCTCACCCCCCGGGGCAGCAGCTTTCGCATCTCCTCTTCCGGAGGCAGGGGCAGCGGCTGACCTGGGGCTCCATGCAGAAGAATCTGCCAGCGGCTCCTTCCCGCCACCCGGGCCACCGGGGCGGGGGCCGGTCCGATCAGACACCAGCCTTCCGCCTGCACCTGGAGACGGATGTGCTCCACCAGGGATGCCGAAGCCGTCGCCGTGGCGCTGGCGGATGGTCCGGCCAGGCGCAGGAGGCAGGCTCTGCGGAACGGAACCAGTTCCCCATGGCGACGCAGTTCCAGTTCCTCCTCCAGGAACCGCTCGTAGCGTCCATCCACCAGGTGCCGGATCACCGGGTGCTCGGGGCTGTAGGTCTGCACCAGCACCTCCCCGGGAAGCTCACCCCGGCCGGCGCGACCCGCCAGCTGCAGCAGCAACTGCAGGCACTGTTCGGAGGCGCGCAGGTCCGGCCGGTGCAGCAGACCATCGGCTGCGAGCACGGCGGCGAGGGTGACCCTGGGCAGGTCCATCCCCTTCGTGAGCATCTGCGTTCCCACCAGCACATCCGCTTCTCCGGCGGCGAACTGGGCCAGCACCCGTCGGTGGCCGTCCCTTCCCCGGGTGGTGTCCCGGTCGAAGCGGAGCAGTCTCAGGCCTTCCAGTTCCTTGCCGAGCTCTTCGATCACCTTCTGGGTTCCCGCGCCGAAGGGTTTGAAGGCAGTGGAGCCGCAGGTCCCGCAGCGGTTCGTCATTTCCGTTCGGTGATCGCACCAGTGGCAGCGCAACCATTCCCGGCCGCCACTGCTCCGGTGCACGGTGAGGGCCACGTCACAGTGCGGGCAGAGCATCACCTGGCCGCAGCTGCGACAGCTCAGGAAGGACCGGTAGCCCCGACGGGGCACCAGCACCACGGCCTGCTCGCCCTTCGCCGGCAGCCGACGCAACCGCTCCTGCAGGGCCCTGCTGATCAGGCGGCGGTGTCCTGCGGCCAGCTCCTGCCGCATGTCCACCAGGCGGACCGGCGGCAGGGCCCTGCCGCCGATCCGATCCGGCAGGCGGAGCAGGCGGGTGGAAGCCCGGGGCCCCTGGCAGCTGAGCCAGGTCTCCAGGGAGGGAGTGGCACTGCCCAGCACCAGACGGGCGCCGCTGCGGCGGGCCCTGATCCGGGCCACGTCCCTGGCGTGGTAGCAGGGCATCGGGCTCTCCTGCTTGTAGGACCCGTCATGTTCCTCGTCGAGCACGATCAGGCCGAGATGGCCCAGTGGCAGGAAGACAGCGGAGCGGGTGCCGACCGCCACCAGGGGACGCTCCTGCTCGGCCGCTTCCAGACAGAGCCTCCAGGCGGCCACCCTCTCCCCCTCTCCCATGCCGCTGTGAAATTCGATCACGGCCGGACCGAATCGCTCCCGGCAGCGATCCAGCAGCTGGGGAATCAGCCCGATCTCCGGGGCCAGGATCAGCACGCTGCGGCCAGCCGCCAGTTCCCGTGCCCCGGACCGGAGATACACCTCGGTCTTGCCGGCGCCGGTCACGCCCCAGAGCAGAAACGCCTGCCCGGGGTCAGCTCCGGTGATCGCGTTCACCGCCTCGGCCTGGGCGCTGGTGGCCGGCAGAGCCGGTTCCCCTGGGAAGCGGGATGGTTCGGGGTGGCGGATCTCCCCGTTCTCTTGCCGCTGTCCGGAGACGTTCCGGGCATCCGCTTCCCGTCGGATCAGTCCCTTGCGCTCCGCGGTCTGGATCAGGCCGCGGCTGAACCCGCCCGCCACAACCAGATCCCTCAGGGGACAGCTGTCGCCACGTCCGGCCAGATGATCGAGGAGCTCCCTCTGTCTGGCACTGATCGCGGTGGGGGGCGGGGATCCCCCTTCCCCCGGCCGCAGGGCCACGATCCTCCAGGAGGGCCTGTTGCCGCCGTGTCCCCCCCGGGGGCGGGCGGATCGCTGGCCCAGCCACCCGGGGGGGAGGGCGCTCTTGAGCGTGCGGAAGACACCGGTGTGACAGCTTTCCGCGACCTCCCGGATGGTCTCCTGCCACTGGGGATCCACCGCGGCGCTCTGGAGAACCGCCTCCAGCGGGCGAAGCCTCTTCCCCTGCAGGGCCGGGGGGGACTCGTTCAGGCAGGCCACCACCAGCCCCCCATGGCGCCGGCCCTGCAACGGCACCAGCACCAGATCGCCGGGCCCGACGCGCAGGTGCTCCGGCCGGGCATAGGTGAAGATCTGTCCCTCCCGGCCTGCCTCCACCCACACCTGCACGCAGGCGCAATCGATCGGACCGATGGGGGGGGAACTCACTGCCGCGGTCGACGATCTTGCAAAGGTCTCATCCCATTCCTAGGATGGACGGGTTGGGCAGACCGAAAGGCTGCTGTCGGAACCGGACAGAGTTCCGTCCATAGGGAAGACCCGTCGAGCGAGCCAGGAGTTCCCCTCCCCAGGCCCTCCGGTCCGCGAACACCCTTGACCACCCTGTCTCGGCCACCGCCACCAACCGATTCTCTCCTGTGGCCCCAACCCGGCTCACCACCGCCGAAGGTCACGAACCACGACGTTGACTGCTCCTTCCACACCCTGCGTCTCCCCTTGCCCCAAGGGTGGTGCCGGCACTCCCGCGCCGCTTCCGGCCCAGGGCCTTCCCTCGCCCATCGGGCGAAGGCACCCCTTCTCCCTCCCCCTTCCCCGTATCCCCCGAGCCATTTCCATGAGCCCTGCCGCCGCAAAGGTCAAAGCCACCGATCCTGAAATCCTGGCCACCATCAGTGCTTCCGGCGAGGAAAAAGCCGTTTCGGCTCCCACCGGATCGGCCGGCACGTCGTCCAGGAGCAAGGCAGCCGCCAAGCCGGCGACGACTTCGGCAGGGACCAAGACCGCTGCCAAGGCGAAGTCCAGGGCGAAAAAGGCCACCCCTGCCGATGCGGCCCCATCCAGCCGCGGAGAAGACGATCTCAACGCCGCCGCGGATCAACTGCTTGCCGCAGCCGCCACCGGCGAGAGCGCACCAACCGATGCCGACGGCAAGGAAGAACAGAAGGACGCCCGTTCGGCGAAGGCGCTTGCGAGCATCAAGGTCGGTCCCAAGGGTGTCTACACCGAGGACTCCATCCGGGTGTACCTGCAGGAGATCGGACGCATCCGGTTGCTTCGCCCGGATGAGGAGATTGAACTGGCCCGTAAGATCGCTGATCTGCTGCAGCTCGAGGAGCTTGCCGCCCAGTTCGAAGAAGACAAAGGACATTTCCCCGACAACAAGGAGTGGGCAGTTCTGGTCGACATGCCCCTGATCAAGTTCCGTCGCCGGCTGATGCTCGGTCGCCGGGCAAAGGAAAAGATGGTGCAGTCGAACCTCAGACTTGTGGTTTCGATTGCCAAGAAATATATGAATCGTGGTCTCTCTTTCCAGGATCTCATCCAGGAGGGCAGCCTCGGTCTCATCCGGGCGGCAGAGAAGTTTGACCATGAAAAGGGCTACAAGTTTTCGACCTACGCCACCTGGTGGATCCGCCAGGCGATCACCCGTGCCATCGCCGACCAGAGCCGCACCATTCGCCTGCCGGTGCATCTGTACGAAACGATTTCCCGTATCAAGAAAACCACCAAGACCCTCTCCCAGGAATTCGGTCGGAAGCCCACAGAGGAAGAGATCGCCGAGAGTATGGAGATGACCATCGAGAAGCTCCGCTTCATTGCCAAATCCGCTCAGCTTCCGATTTCTCTGGAAACCCCGATCGGCAAGGAGGAGGATTCCCGTCTCGGTGACTTCATCGAGGCGGACATCGAGAACCCTGAACAGGATGTGGCCAAGAACCTTCTGCGGGAAGATCTGGAGGGAGTTCTTGCCACTCTGAGCCCTCGAGAGAGGGATGTGCTGCGCTTGCGCTATGGCCTCGATGACGGTCGCATGAAAACGCTTGAGGAGATCGGCCAGATCTTTGATGTGACGCGTGAGCGCATCCGGCAGATCGAGGCGAAAGCGCTGCGCAAACTGCGTCATCCCAACCGCAACGGGGTGCTCAAGGAATACATCAAGTGATTCTCTGCCTCCCTACCAAGTATTAGACCAGGTTCCCCATCACTGCATCTTGCCCGTCTCGATGAAGACTTCTCGCACTTCAATCGTCGGTCACAGGCTGGGTTCTCGGGATTGGTTCATTGAAAATAAGCAGCTGCTCCTCATTGGATTGGCTCTCTTTCTTCTCAACCAGCTGATTGAGTTTGTGTTGCTCAGAGAGCTTGCCCCCTATGGCTATAATAGTCTTTGCCGTCTTGATTGTCGTGGCTATGCAAGCATAGTGCTAGGGGGATACAAGGCTGAGATTGCCAATGAACAATCTCTGAAGGTAATTTCTAATTGGGCTTTCTTCCCCCTATTCCCTGCGTTTGCAAAATTCTTCCATCTGCTACTGGGTTTTTCACCAGAAAAAGCTGTTGTCGGAACGGGAAAGTTGTTTTTCTTAGGCTCAATTATTCTCTTTATGAAGTTTGCTAAGGCATATATTCCAATGATACCTCTGTCGATTGCGGGGGCTGTGGTCGCCCTCAATCCCTATGCGATCTATGGCAACGTGGGATATACTGAACCTTTATTCCTTTTTTTCAGCTGCTTATTTTTCCTTTTTTTAAAGAAACGCCAGTTTCTATTGGCAGGGATTTCCGGAGCTTTTCTTGGATCGGTTCGCTTGGTTGGAATTTTCAGCGGAGCCCCTTATCTGCATGCCTTGTTTTCCCAATGGTCTTCTCTATCCCTGTCACGGAGGCTCAGGGTTGTTGTGGGTCTCCTCTTGATACCTGTTGGCCTGGGTATGTTCATGCTCCATTTGTACCAGCGAACGGGGGATGCCTTGGCATTTATCCATATTCAACAAGCATGGGGCCGGCCAGCTTCTTTAGGACCTCTAAGCTGGCTTCAGAATCTTATCGATGGGTTTACGCAAGAATTTTATTTGAGCAAGTATAATGCAATTACTTCCCTGATTGCCTTTTTCCTTTCCTTCTATTTGCTCCGTAAAAGATATTATGATTTGGCAGTATTTAGCCTATTATGCACTCTCCTTCCTTTGTCGTCATCGGTCTGGGGTATGCCGCGATACATCTGGTGGCAAGCTCCAATCTTATTGGCTGTTGCTTCATTGATTGGCAACAACAAACGAAGGGCAGTAGTGTGGTTTGGCTTGGCGTTGATCGCACAATTCATCTGTTATCGTCAATGGTTCAGCCCATATGATTGGTATATATCCATGGCTTGAGAATGATTCAATCAGGTTCTAAAATAGGCTTTTCCTGAGAAGAAATATAGCAGTATATAATTTAAGCCCGCCGGGATCAGTGGCAAGACAAGAGCCATCCACCCCTGGAGGGATCTCCCCAGTACAAGGGCGGCGATCGCATTTACACTGAATAGACTCAGCACTGCTCTTGTGTTGAGACGCTGCTGGGCAAGACGATCCTTGAAGGTGAAGGACTGCTGGGCACGGATTGAAAAGAGAAACGAGACCATGAATGCGACCAGATTGGCGATGCCAAGGTCACTTCTGACACCGAGGGAGAGGAATCCGAGCACGGTTGCATGGATGCTGGTGGCGATGATACCTACGACTCCAAATCGAAAAAGCCGAAACCGAATCATGGGATCTCAGTTACTTTGCCAACAATGTAGGAGGGTCTTCGTTTTACTTCGATATAGGTTCTTCCAATGTACTCGCCTAGAATTCCGATTCCAATCAACTGCAGTCCGCCAAGGAATGTGACCGCTGTGAACAACGAAGCATAGCCGGGAACATCGATCCCGAGGATGAGTGTGCGGATCACAGCAGTGATGCCCAGCACAAAAGAGATGAGAGTAACCGAGAGGCCAATGTAACTCCAGATTCGCAAAGGAGCCGTTGAAAATCCAAAGATGCCATCAAGGGCATAGTTCCATAGTCTCCAGCTTCCCCACTTGGTTGTACCGCCTCGTCGGGTCGGTCGTTCATAGTAGACAGTTCCCTGCTTGAATCCAACCCAGGCAAAGAATCCCTTGGAAAATCTTATCCGCTCCTTGCATGCCAATATGGCATTGATGGCAACACGATCAAGCAGTCTGAAATCAGAAGCATTGAACTGAATATCCAGATGGCTGAATCGTTTGAACATAGAGTAGAAACCACTGGCTGTAATTCTCTTTGATCTGCCGTCGCTGGTGCGATCGCTCCGAACGGCATTGACGACCTGATATCCTTTCAACCATAGGTGTATCATCTCCTGGATCAATCTTGGAGGGTCTTGTAGATCCGCATCAAGAATGATGCAGGCATCACCTTGGCATGCTCTCATCCCCGCGAGCAGTGCAGCCTCCTTGCCAAAGTTGCGACTCAAGGAGATGATGACCTTGCGAGAAAAGCAATTAACTTGTGCCAAAACCTTTTCACTCACCTCTTCGGTTCGGTCGCTGCTGCCGTCATTGACCAACAGGATGCCGATCTGCAGCTGTCGATCCAAGCTCCGGTGTAATTCGTCGATGGTCTCTCTGAGTTCTGCAACGAGAGTGGAGATGCACTCCTCCTCGTTGTAGCAGGGAATCAAAAGATCGATGCTACCAGCATTCAGCATGCTGCTCCCAGCCAGCGCGTCGTAGGTGTGGGTGATGCGGTGCTGCTCAAATCGCGGGCGAAGGCTTTGGGTGTGGATATCATAGGTTAGGGAGGGGAGTAAGGATGGATGCTGGGCTTTCCTCGTGAATGGATGAATTGCTCACAGAGGTTAAGTATCGCATGAGACGGTTCCGTTTATTTAAAGTGCGAGTATCTCCACATGTCTGTGAAGAAGAGCAGCTCCCAGATCACTGTGGCGATTGAGCATATCCATAAGATTGTCATGATGCGATTCTGGTTTCTTGAAAGCTGAACAGCGCCTGCGATGGTCAGGCATACGAATGCGGGAAAGAACTTGATGACGTAGCGCTGCCTGATGTAGATGGTCAACCAGGCTGGTACAAGAGTGAGCACCATGCAGAGAAGCAGAAGATAGAGCAACGGTCTCAGATGTGCCAATCTCTTGTGATTCAAGACCACAATGAGCAAAAGGTACAATCAATAGCTTCAAGGCATGTAGGAGGTTGGGGAGACTCCATACAGCAGAAACGCCCATGTAATCAAAATACAGTCTGGGAAAACGAGAGATCACATCAAGCAGCGAACGCGCTCCAGGAAAGTTGTTGGGAATGGCTATGGCCATGAGCTGGTCGAGTGGGGCTTCCTTGATGCTGCTGAACTGATGAGCGAAGAACATCTCTGTGTAGGCACTGGAAAAGGCAAGAAAACTGCGGCCTCCGGTGAGGGGATTGGCGCCTTCCAGCAGGAACGCCGGAGCGAGTAACAGGAGTGACAACCCAACGGGATAGAGAAGAACTCTCCAGGCACGTCTGGTGCCTCGGATTCGTTCCCATTGCCACCAGAAGAGGGTGATCGCCGCTGACGCTACTGTCATCTCAACCTTGCAGACTGAAAACATCGCCAACAGGCAAGCGGAAAGAATCAGTGGCCAGCGCTGATGGAGGGAAAGCAGAAACAGAGTGAAAAGACCACCGGCAAAAAGCTCACTGGATGGCTGGATGAACTGGTATCCAGAGACCGCAACCAGGGTCAGCGATAGGATGCGGAGCGATGGTCGGGTGATCAGGCTTCGAATCAGAAGGTAGGAGCTGCCTACGTACAGCACCATGGCAAGGATGCGGATATGCCAGTTCAGAGTCTTCGTTGATGTCGGTACAATCAACTTGTAGAGACCGGCAATGAGGCTGGACGTTATGCCACCTGTGTTCTGCAGATTGGGATACTGGAATGTCCACTGACCTCCACTCCTGGAGATGTGGAGATTCACTGTTTCCACGAAGTGCTGATCCATCGGGTGGGGAGGCACGGTGCCGGAATCCCGGAGGATCAGACTCGCTGATGCGATCAGTGTGGCTATGAAGAGAGCGTGGAAGACCGTATTGAGAATTTTTCTCGCGGAGCGGGGACGTCCGGCTTCAATCTCCATCTCTGCTTTGATTCGAATCGATGCAAAATAGCACAGTTGCTCTGGTTCTGCTCTGCTTCTCTCTTCATTCTCGAATCACTCTCCCCTGCGGCTGTGTCGGGAAGCCAAGGCTGTTTGCTATTCTTCAGATGGCTAGATGACCATTCCCCGCTCAGATATGCCCGTTGCTCCCTCTGAATCTTAAATCAGGGCAGAGCGGCCGGCAATGATTCACTTGACAGTGGTTCTGCCAACCTATGACGAACGGGGCAATGTTCGTTCCATCGTGAATCAGCTGCTGCCCCTCGCGTCAGCAGCACGGTGGGCAGCGTTCTGGAGAGTGGCTCCGATCCTGTCGTGGGCAGGCGCTTTCATCCCGATGCCAGGATTCCTGGTCTCACTATGCAGCCGGAAGGCAATTCAGCGCTGGCCAACTCAGTGGCCCGATTCAGCCTGCCACGGTATCGACAACCAACCGATTTCATGAGCGGTTTCTTTGCCTTGCGGGCTGAGCCCCGCTTCACTGGCGAATCGAAGCTGAACCTGGCGGTGGTCCGGGACCTGGGGATCTCCTCCCTCCACACCCTGCTCCGGCGCGGGCTGCCCCGTCGAGCCTTGAGCTTTGCCCTGGTTGACGGCACGGGTGTCGGCATGCATCCCCAGGCCCTTCTGGCCCTGCTGGCGGGAATCGCCGTTGATTTCGTCTGGACATACACGCCTTCCTCCCGCTTCGTCTGGAACAGCCCCTGAGCCTTAAGTTGCTCTTCACCTTGCCGTGCAGCGTTTGAGTCCAGTCGGATCGTGCCCTGGCGGATCCGCCAGCGGCAGCCGTGTCTACGCCTCCCTTCTGGCTCTGGCCGGTCTCTCTCCTGTGGTTGCTCCTGCTCTGTTGGCTGGCCTTCTTCCAGGGGCTCGGCGATCTCGGTCTGATGGACAAGACCGAGGCTCTCTTCGTTGAGGTGGGGCACCAGATGCTCAAGCGGGGGGACTGGGTCACTCCCTGGTGGAACGGTGAGAAATTCTTCGATTACCCGATATGGGGCTACTGGATGGTGGCTCTCAGCTTCCGTCTTTTCGGAGTTTCCGAATGGGCGGCACGGCTCCCGGTGGCTCTGGCCGCCAGTGTCACGGTGCTGGCGGCATTCCTGCTGGTGCTGGTCTGGTCCCCCTGCCGCGAAGAGAGCCACCGTCGGTTCGGACGGGCAGCTCTGGCTGCCGGCATCCTGGCCACGACGCCCGGCTGGATCGGCTGGGGCCGTACCTCCACCACCGACATGTTCCTGGCCAGTGCCATCACGCTGGCTCTCTTCGGCTTCCTCCTCAGTCATCGGCATCCGAACCATCCCGCTCTCGGCCCCCTTGGCAGGATCGCCTTCGCCCTGTTCTCTGCCGTGGCTGTGCTGGCGAAGGGTCCCGTGGGCCTCCTCCTGCCTGGGCTGGTCGTGATCCCGTTCCTCTCTCTGACGAGGCAATGGCGGCGCTGGCTGCAGCCCTTTTCCCTTCTGGCGATGGCATCCCTGTTCCTGGGGGTGACCCTGCCCTGGTACGTGGCTGCCGCCCGCAGCAACGGAATGGACTTCATCGGCGGTTTTCTCGGTTTCAGCAACCTGCAGCGCTTCACCTCCGTGCTCTACGACCACCCTGGACCTCCCTGGTTCTATCTCCCCTGGTTGGTCCTGCTGGTTCTGCCCTGGTCCCTGTTCCTGCCAGCGGCGATGGCCCGGCTTCGATTCTGGCGAACGGAAGGCTGGCGCTCAGGGGGATCGGGCTTTCTTTCAGGGCCTGGCGAAGGGGGAGATCAGTTGCCCCTCTTCCTGCTGCTGTGGTTGGTGACGATCGTGGGATTCTTCTCCATCGCCGCCACCAAGTTGCCCGGCTATATCCTGCCGGCACTCCCGGCCGCCAGCCTGCTGGTGGCCCTCTACTGGCGACCGCTGCCGCCCCCGATCCAGGGCAGCCCCGTTGGGCATGCCCCGCCGCCGGGCCCTTCCGCCCGATGGCCCCTCCGGCTTTCGACCTGGATCACCGCCCTGCTGCTGGCGGCCATGGCCGTGGCGGCGTCCCTCGCACCAGGCTGGGTCGGGACGGATCCGGCCTACCCCGACCTCGGGGTCGCTCTGGATCGTTCCGGCCTTCCCCTCCTGCTCGCCGGCCTCCTGGCTCTCAGCTCCCTGGCCACGGTGGTGTGGCTGGCTCGCTTCTGGCCGGCCGGGGCACGTTGGCTCTGGCTCCCCACTCTGGCAGGATTCCTGGCTGTTCTGGCCCTGGTCATCCCTCCTCTCGGCCCCCTTCTCGATCGGGAGAGGCAGTTGCCTCTGCGAGAGCTGGCACGCCTGGCGCGGCAGCAGGCCCTGCCCGGGGAACCGCTCTGGGTGGTGGGAACGATGAGATACAGCCTCTTGTTCTACGGCGGTGAAATCGGGAAGTTCGTCCCCGGGCGGTTCGAGATGCGGGATCGTCTGGGGAAGGATCCGACCGGTCTCGGACTGACACCGGCTTCCCCATCGGCCCGTTTGATCGGTGATCGCAGCGCCCTGGAGAGTCTGGGGATTCCGGGCCATGCCGTACAGCGGCTGTCCCGGAGGGGTGAACAGGAACTCTGGCGGGTGCCTCGCGGCTCCCTGATAGCGCGATGAAAGGGTCCTGGCGTCCGATCGACTGGGTGGTGATCGCAGCCTGCGCGGTCGTGCTCCTGGGCCTGTGGCTCCAGATACGGACGGAAACTCCGGCGTTCGATGAAGTCAGCCTCGAATGGCTGGGTCGCAATCTGCCACCTGCCCTGGGCCAGGCCCTGCTGCAGGTGTACCGGCTCAGTGGCGTGGGGTTCACCGCCTTCCTCGTGGCGGCGGCCCTGGCCTACCTGATCCTCCGGCGCTGGTGGAACGATCTGCGCCTCCTGGTGATGGCCACCGCCGGCATCCTGGCCATCATCGACCTCGTTCTGAAGCCCTTCTTCGACCGTGCTCGCCCCCACGACAAGCTCCTGCCGGTGGATGGCCGCAGTTTCCCGAGTGGCCATGCGGCGGGTTCCGTCGCCTTCTACGGGGCGATGGTGATCATTCTGGGCATGCATTACCCCCGGCTTCGCCGTCCTCTCGCCCTCCTCTGCGGGCTCTGGGTGGCCCTGGTCTGGCTCAGCACTCTGTACGCCCGGGCACACTGGCCCTCCGACATCCTGGCGGGGGGTGCCGTCGGCCTGGCCTGGCTCACGGCCTGTCTCACCCTGTGGCGACGGCCCCCACCGAGTCGATCCGGTCCCTGAAACCAGCCCTGCCGCACCTCTACCGTCAGAGTGGCAACCCTGATTTCCCTTTGCCGGTGTCGCATCAGGTCCGTTTCCCGCGCCTTTCCCAGCTGCGCGGTCTCCGTTCCGCTCCAGCTCTCGCTTCGGAGGATCGCAATGCCCTGCGGGTCGAACTCGACGACGCCCTTGCCGGCTGTGAGTGGTTCACCCTCGGGGTCATGGCTCCCAGTCCCCCGGCCGCCCTTTCCGCACTGCGCAGCTGTGAAGTCGCCCTGGGATGGCCGGCACTGCTGGAGGCCGGTCAAGCTGGGGACCCGGCTGACCCCGGTTCCCCACCGGTGAGCGTGGGATCCTGTTTTCTCAAGGGGAATCAGCGAACGGGGACGTATCTGCTGCGGCCCGAGGCCGGACTGGGGGAGGGGATCCTGATCAGCGGCCACGGCGCTGCCGATCCCAGCGCGGAAGACACCTGGGGCCCCCTTCCGCTCGATTTCTTTCTGGCCCGATGACCGACTTTCCCCGATCCAGCCCGGGATGGGGCGACCTGGTTGTGGACCGCCACCGGAGATGGACGGCGATTCTTTCGCTGCTGGGGCTGTTGCTTCTCTGCTGGCTGGCCTTCTTCCATGATCTCGACGGCCTTGGCCCCGTGGACAAGACCGAGGCGCTCCAGATGGAGATCGCCCGGCGGATGGCGGCCAGCGGCGACTGGACCACCCCGGTGTGGAACGGAGCTCCTTACTTCGACAAGCCGGTATGGCCGTACTGGATGGGGGCGATCAGTTTCCGATGGCTCGGGGTGACCCCCTGGGCCGCCCGGCTGCCGGCTGCGCTCGCGGCCAGCAGCCTGGTGTGGGCTGTCTTCGCCCTGCTCCTGGTGCTGGCTCCTCGCAGGGAGCCTGGCTGGCGCCGGTGGCTGAGGGCCTGGTTCGGTGCCGCCCTGATGGCGCTGAACCCCGCCTGGATCACCTGGGGGCGCACCGCGGTCCATGACGTCTATCTGGTGGCGGCGATCTCCCTGGCCCTGTTCGGGTTCTTCCTCGGTTTCCGGTCGGACCTGCCCGGCCCCCTGCGGCGCCTCGCCTATGGGGTGGTCCCCCTGGCGGCCGGGGTGGGGGTTCTGGCCAAAGGACCTCTTGGCATCGGTCTGCCGATGGTGACGATCCTTGCCTACCTGTTGCTGCGCCGCCGGTTGAATCTGCTGCTGAGAGCCCCCTGGGTGCTGCTGGGGATGGTGGCCGCCTTTCTGGCGGTGGTCGGTCCCTGGTACACCCTGGTGATCCGTGAGCATGGCACCGCTTTCATCGGCCATTTCTTCGGTTTCAGCAATCTCGATCGCCTCACGTCCGTCGTCGACAAGCATGGCGGCCCTGTCTGGTACTACGTGCCGGTGGTCTTGCTTCTGTTCCTTCCCTGGTCGCTCTATCTGCCGCCCTCGCTGCTGCCCCGAAGCCGTGGTGGGGCCGAGTCCCCCACGGAGTCCCCGGAGCAGGAACCGCTCGCGGATCTGGCCCGCTTCAGCGCCGTGTGGTTCGTCGTGGTCTTTGCCCTGTTCAGCGTCGCAACCACGAAGCTCCCCGGCTACATCCTGCCGCTGATTCCGGCCGCTGTTCTCCTGGTGACGCTTGCCTTCGTTCCTCCCCGAGCCGCGGGAGACCCCTCCCCTGATCGGGGCCGGGAGAGAGGTCTCACGGTGAGCGCGGTCGTCAACCTGATCCTGCTCGCGGCGGCGGCTGGGGCGGCGGCCCTGGCTCCTCGATTCCTCAATCCCGACCCTCTCTTCCCGGCCTTCAACCAGGCTGCCTTCGCTGTCCTGGGGAGGGCGGCCGTCCTGTTGCTGGTGGCGCTGGTCATCGCGCTCGTGCTGCTGCCTGTGGCCCGGCGCCGGGTCGGTCTCGGCCCGGCGCCGGTGCTGGCCGGGGTGAACCTCGGCCTGATCGCGGCCCTGCTGCTCGATCCCCTCCCCCGACTGCGCCACGCCTTCCTGGAGCATTGCCAGCGGCCGGTGCAGACCCTGGCGCGCCAGGCCGCCGCAGAGGCCCGCCCGGGGGAGCCCATCTACATACCGGGCGCGAGGTATTACAGCGCGGTGTACTACGGAGGCCGCCCTGTGCGATTCGGGTCTCCCGATTCCGACCCCGACAACCCTCTGCGCAAGGGGACTGCTGCCAGGCCTCCCTCCTCGGTGGTTGTGCTCGGAAGCGCCCGGTCGATCGAGCGGATCCCCGGCGAGCATCGGATCGAACTCCTGGCGGAGGAGGGCAATCTGCGCGTCGTGCGTCTGTACCCCCCCGTCAGCGGCACTCCCGGGTCTGCGAGCTCCGACGGACCGACAGCCGCCCCCTAGGGTGTGGAGCTGGATTTGCGGCGCTGCCACAAGCCGCCTGCGGTCTCCCCAACCGCCCCCTTCCGCCTCCACCCGATGAGCATGTCAGCGCCTGGCCCCACTTCCCTGCGCATCGCCTCCCGCCGCAGCCAGCTGGCCATGGTCCAGACCCACTGGGTGCGCGATGAACTGGCCCGGGCCCATCCCGGCCTGGAGATCGGCATCGAAGCGATGGCCACCCAGGGCGACAAGATTCTCGACGTCGCCCTGGCCAAGATCGGCGACAAGGGCCTCTTCACCAAGGAACTGGAGGCCCAGATGCTGCTCGATCGGGCCGATATCGCGGTCCACAGCCTGAAGGATCTGCCCACCCAGCTTCCGGAGGGCCTCACCCTGGGGTGCATCACCGAACGGGAAGATCCCGCCGATGCCCTGGTGGTGCACGAGAAACACCGGGACCGCAGCCTGGAAACCCTGCCGGCGGGCAGCGTGGTCGGCACCAGCTCCCTGCGGCGCCTGGCCCAGTTGCGGCACCACTTCCCTCACCTCTCCTTCAAGGATGTGCGGGGCAACGTGATCACCCGCCTCGAGAAGCTGGATGCAGGCACCTACGATTGTCTGATCCTGGCAGCGGCCGGACTGGGCCGTCTCGGGCTGGGCCACCGCATCCACCAGCTCATTGATCCGGCCATCTCCCTTCATGCCGTGGGCCAGGGAGCCCTGGGCATCGAATGCCGCCACGGAGATCAGGCGGTGATGGAGCTGATCCAGGTGCTGGAGCACCCTCCCACCGCCCGTCGCTGCCTCGCGGAGCGTGCCTTCCTGCGCACCCTGGAGGGAGGATGCCAGGTGCCGATCGGTGTCCACACCCGTTTCGAGGGGGAGGAGCTGGTGCTTACCGGGATGGTGGCCAGTCTCGATGGCCAGCGACTGTTGCGCGATGAGGCAAGGGGGCCGGAGCAGGATCCCGAAACGATCGGGGTGACCCTTGCCCAGCGCCTGAGGGACCAGGGGGCCGCAGAGATCCTCAATGAAATCTTCGCCACCGTCCGGCCCCAGGCCTGAGCGGCCTTCCCTCGAGCTCTCCCGGCCGGCCGATGACCGAGGCGAGGCTCGTGGAACCAGGCCCCTGCCGTTCCAGTGGAACCTCCTGGCCTGGGCTGCCCTGGTAGGAACCCTCACCGGGCTGGCCGTGGTGGGCTTTCACGAACTGCTGGCTTTCTTCAACAATTTCCTGTTCGGCCCCTTTGTGGAGGGCCTCCTCGTGGTGGGGCGCTCTCCAGCCGCTCCACCGGTTGATCTGCCCGCCATCGACCTGCCCACGCTGGCAGTGGATGGCAGCACCCCCCTGCGCTCCCTCCTCCAGCTGGGGCTGGGGGGCATCGGCTTTCTGCCCCCCGAATCCCCTCTGCCGGAACCGGGTCCGATCCCCGCTCCCTTCACCCCCGAATGGCTGGCCCTCTGGCCGGTGGTGGTGGTGCCCACCCTGGGGGGGATGGCGGTGGGACTGCTGCGATGGCTGGCCGGCTCCCTCGGTCCGGGCCTTCCCAGCCTGATGGCCATGGCGGATGGAGCCCTCGATGCGGCCCCACGCCTGCCCCTGCTGCGGCTGCTGAGCGCCTCCCTCAGCCTGGGCAGCGGAGCCTCCCTGGGGCCGGAGGGACCCAGCGTGGAGAGCGGGGGGAACCTGGGCCTGTGGGTCGCCCTGCGCGGGGGCCTGGCTCCCGAATCCCAGAAGGCCCTGGTCGCCTGTGGCGTTGCCGCCGGACTGGCGGCGGGTTTCAAGGCCCCCATCGCGGGGGTGTTCTTCGCCCTCGAAGGCAGTTTCAGCTCGATTCCGGGGCGGCCCAGTCTGCGGGCCGTTCTGGTGGCTTCGGTGGCGTCTGCCCTGGTCACCCAGATCTGCCTGGGGGAGACACCGATCCTGCGCCTGCCTGCCTACCAGGTTCGCTCCCCCTTCGAGCTGCCCCTTTACCTGGGGCTGGGCCTGCTGGCCAGTCTGATGTCCTGGCTGCTGATCCATCTGCTGGCCCTGGGCCGGGACCCAGGTCTGCAGAGAAGGCTGGCGAGCCTCCCCCCCGGGTTGCCAACGGCCCTCGGTGGTGCGGCGGTGGGAGGGATGGCCCTGGCCTTCCCCCAGGTGCTGGGGGTGGGGTACGACACGATCGAAGCGCTGCTGGGCAGCGATGGGGGCATCCCTCTCCTCACCCTGGGGATGCTGATCGTCGTGAAGCTGCTGGCGGCCACGGTGAGCAATGCCACCGGCTTCGTGGGGGGAGGGTTCGCCCCTTCCCTGTTCCTCGGGGCGGTGCTGGGAAACGGCTATGGCCAGTTGCTGGGCGAGGGCGGACTGGGCCTCCCCATTGCCGAACCGCCCGCGTACGCCATGGTGGGAATGGCGGCCGTTCTGGCCGGGAGCGCCCGGGCCCCGCTCACGGCCCTGCTCCTGCTGTTCGAGCTCACCCATGACATCCGCATCGTGCTGCCGTTGATGGCGGCTGCCGGCCTGAGTTCCGTACTGGTGGAACGGTGGCAGGGCCTTCACGATCCGGGGCTGCTCGGGGCGGATCCCCTGGAGGAGGCACGGCGCAATCTGCTGGCCTCGGTTCCGGTCGCCGAGGCCTTCGAGCAGGAAGCCCCCCTGGTTCTTCCTGGGGCGATGCCGGCCTCGGAAGCCCTGTCCAGGCTGGTTTCCCTCCATGGCCATTGCCTGCTGGTGGCCGAGATGGGTGCCGTGGTGGGTCTGGTCACCCTTCCCGATCTCCAGCGCGCACTGGTGTCGGGCACGGGCTCCCCCAGGCCGGTTCGATTGATCGACTGTCGCCGTGGGGATCTGGTGTGGCTGCCTCTGGTGGCCTGCCTCGACAGGCTGGAGGATCAACTCCTGCCGAGTGGATTGAGGCAGCTGCCGGTGTTCGAGGTGGGCCAGGGAAACCGGGCCGTGCTGCCCCATGGTCTGCCTGCAGCCGGGCTGCCGGTCTCAACCCTGCGGGGGATGGCCAGTCGCGATGGAGTGGCGCGCGCCCTGGCTCGTCGGGTTCAGGCGGCGGAATCGATCCGATGGGCCATGAGTGCTTCGGCCACCGGATCAGCCTGAGACAACAGACCCAGGATCCGCTGGAGATCGAGCTCGGAAAGCTCACCATCGCTACCCCACTTGAGGGATGTGGTGTGGAGCTCGCCGCTGGTCGTGGAGTCGCTGCGGATGGAGGGACTGCGGAGGCCGGAGAGGTCGGACATATAGGGAAGCGTGCCGGTTTGCGCCCGGTACGGTGCCGAGACCAAGACAACTTACGTGCCTGAATTGTCTCCCGGAAGGGTGGACGGATGATCTGCAGAATCTCTGCAGGATCAATTCCTGCAGGGGGTTTTCCAAGCCGGGGAGCTCGCTTCGATCAGGGCTTCACCACCACGGGTGTGCCGAGTTCCACCTTGTCGAAGAGCTCCCGCACATGGGGCGTGAGCATGCGGACGCAGCCGTTGGAGACCGCGGCCCTGGAGTTCACGGTCCAGGCCCAGGCGCTGGGGGTGCCATGGATGCCGTACTGGTTGATCCCGCTCTGCTTGAAGCCGATCCAGCGGTCTCCCAGGGGACCCTGGGCGCCGAGGGTGGGGTTGATCTTGCCGCTCTTGGTGCTCTGGTACTGGGGATTGACCACCTTGTTCTCCACCTTGAACCTTCCGGTCGGGGTGGGGGTGCTGGGATCGCCCACCGCAACGGGCCAGCTGCGCACGGGGGTGCCGTTCTCGATCAGGCTGATCTGGCGCTTGCCCAGCTCCAGGAGGATTTCCCGGGTGACCGTGTTGACCGCGGTGGCGGGAGGTTGATCCGCCTTGCCGGGCGAGGGAGGCAAACCTCGGCTGGCGCCAGGAACCGCGGGAGGAGGAGTCGGACGGGAGACCCTCGCATGGGGGCTTGCAGGTCGGTTGATGGTGGTCGCCTGGATCGGAGGCGGTGCCAGGGGCCTGGTGGTCTGGGCCACGGCGGCGATGGGCTCGACGCAGAGAGCGAGCAGACCCGCCAGCGGAGAGGTCCAGGAAGGGAAGTTCGAACGGAACGCCATGGTTGGAGAACGAATCGGATCCGGAGATCGGCCCTGTTGTAGTCAGAAACCCCCGGGGTTGGGGTGGATCAGGGCTTCACCACCACCGGGGTGCCCACCTCCACCTGGTCGAAGAGCTGACGTACGTGGGGCGTGAGCATGCGGACGCACCCATGGCTGACGGCGGCCCGGGAGGTGACCGTCCAGGCCCAGGCGCTGGGGGTGCCGTGGATCCCGAACTGGTCCTTCTCGGTGGTGTGGAAACCAATCCAGCGGTCGCCGAGGGGGCCCTGGGCGCCGAGGGTGGGGTTGATCTTGCCGCTCTTGGTGCTCTGATACTGGGGATTGATGACCTTGTTCCGCACCTTGAACTGTCCTGTGGGGGTGGGGGTGGCCGGATCACCAACGGCGACCGGCCAGCTGCCGACCACCTTGCCGTCCTCCAGCAGGCTGATCTCCCGTTTGCCGAGCTGCAGCAGGATCTGCCTGGTGCTGGTGGCGGCAGCCGTGACGGGCGTCGCCGCGGCGTTGCCGGCCTGGGGGAGGGGTGCGGCGGAGGGCTTGGTGGAGACCGTCGCCCCAGCCTTGGGGGTGGCCGTGGGGGAGGGCTTGGCGAGACCGGTGGCGGGCCGGCTCACCGGAGTGGCCGGAACGGGCGGTGGCGGCTGCACGGCACCCACGGGCTGGGTCAGGAAGGCGCAGCGGAGCGGCACTCACCGCCAGAAGGGCCACGAGGGAACGGTTCATGGGTCTGCTGGTCGGGCGGGACGACATGGCAACGGAAGGGGGCAGGTCAGGGGTGGGAGAGCCGAGGGGAAGGACTCAGCCCACCAGCTTCGGATCGATGGCGGATGTATAGCGTGCTTCGCACTCCTTGATAACCCTCACGGCCTCCTCCACCTCGAAGAAACCGTTGACCCGGCAGGTGCCGGGCTTCTTGAGGTCCTTGTAGTGCTCCCAGTAGTAGGAAGTCTCCTTCTCCCACTGACCTCCGAGCTGGCGGTAACTGGTGAGGTGGTCCATCCGCTTGTCGTCGGCCAGCACGGCGATCACCTTGTCATCCACTTCGCCGCCGTCGTCGAATTTCATCAGGCCGATGATGCGGGCCTCCACCAGGCTGCCGGGCACCAGCGGTTCGCTCACCCCCACGATCTCGATGTCGAGGGGGTCGCCGTCCTCGTCCCAGGTACGGGGGATGCAGCCGTAGGCGAAGGGATAGGCAAGGGAGGAATAGCCGACCCGATCCAGCTTCAGATGACCCGTCTCCGTGATCAGTTCGTATTTGTTGATGGTGCCGGAGTTGAGCTCCACGATCGCGTTCAGGCGCAGGGCCGGTTCGTCGGCGAAGGCCGGCAGCACGTGCAGCAGGTTGAGCATCGTGCGGCTGGGGGCGTGGTCGATGTTCGCCATGGCGGAGGCAAGGGAGCGGTGGCGCAGGGTGGGGCGGAGTCCGGCCTTCCCGAGGCGATCGGATCCTAGGGATTCCCTTGCCGGGGCCCGCTGCAGCGGGGATGGTTCTGCGGCTGGTCTGGGCGCACCGATCTGCCCCGACCTGCAGTCGAGGGGGACGATCAGGTGATTCAGTTCGGTTGCAGGAGGCGCACAACCTTCTCCGTGAGGTAAGCCAGGAAGGGCTCGGCACTCAGGGCTTTCCCCGTGACCTGCTCCACCAGCCCCTCCCCATTCACCGAGCGGCCCAGGGGCCAGACCCGCCTGCCGAGCCAGTTGCGCAGTCTGGCCTCCTCGCCTGCCGCCACCCGTTCCTCGATCGGCCCGAGGTCGGCCTGCAGGGCTTCGGCCAGCTGGGCGCTGATCAGATGGCCCAGCGCGTAGGAGGGGAAATAGCCGAAGAGTCCCTCGGCCCAGTGAATGTCCTGGAGACAGCCCTCGCTGTCGCTGGACGGGCGGATTCCGAGCAGCTCCCCCATCCTGCGGTTCCATTCCGCCGGAAGCTCATGCACCGGCAGTCCGCCCTCCAGGAGAGCCAGTTCCAGCTCGAACCGCAGCACGATGTGCAGGCAATAGCTCAGCTCATCGGCTTCGACACGGATCAGGCCGGGCCGCATCGGGTTCAGGGCACGCCAGAAGGCACGGCCGCTTCCCCAGGGATCGTGGCCCAGGCCCGAGCGGAAGCGGGGATGCCAGCGCAGGGCGAAGGCCTCACCCCGGGCCACCCGGCACTCCCAGAAGAGTGACTGGCTCTCGTGCACACCCATGGAGGTGGCCTCGCCGAGGGGCCAGGGGAAGAAGTGATCCCCTTCCCGGGGCAGGCCCTGTTCGTACAGCGAATGGCCCCATTCGTGGGCCGTGGCCAGGAAGGCGGAGAAGGGCTGGCCCGGCACCACCCGGGTGGTGATGCGGAAGTCCTGGGGGCCGACGGTGCAGGAGAAGGGGTGGGTGGAACGGGACCGCTGACAGCGGCTGGAGTCGTAGCCCCAGCTCTCGAGCAGTTCGCTGCACAGGCGTTCCTGCAGGGGCTCGGGGAGATCGGTGAAAGCCGCCGCCGAGCTGGAGGCGCCGCTTTCGCTGGAGGAAGCGACCTGCTCCAGCAGAGGGGGGATCCGTTGCTTCAGGGGGCCGAACAGCGCTTCGATGCGGGCCTTGCTGACATCCGGTTCGAAGGGCTGGGCCAGGGTCTCCCAGGTGCTGCGTGCCACCGGTTCGGCGGCGGCCATCTGGTCTGCCTGCTTCCTCCTGAGGTGAAGCAGTTCCTGCAGGGCCGGAGCGAAGCCGGCGAAATCGTTGCAGCGCCGTGCTTCCTGCCAGAGGGCGTTGCCCCTTGACTGGGCTCTGGCGATGGCGGAGACGAGGTCGGGATCGAGGCAGCGTTGTCGCTCCAGCTCGAGGCGGAGCAGCTGCAGGTTGCGATGGGTCGCCGCCGGCTTCGCTGCGGTCAGCTCGGCTTCGGCGGCGGCCAGCAGGTCCCCATAGGCCGGGCTGCTCTGCCGTTCATGCAGCTGGGTGGCGAGCAGGGCCATCTGCTCGCCGCGCCATTCGGCACCGGCGGAGGGCATCACCGTGTTCTGGTCGTAATAGAGGACGCTGTGGACCGAACCCAGCAGGCGGGTCTGGTGGAGGTACTGCCTGAGCCGCCCTGTCGCCTCCGAATCGGCCATCGAGATCCCGTCTTTCGGGAGACCGTATCCCAGTCCCACGCTCCGCTGGCATGGGGGCCAACCCTTTGGGCACCCCACAGAGAAGCATCGACAGGGCTCTCCGGAAGGTGGTGATCACCTTCCATGCCGTCTGGTGTTTTGCTGGTCTTCCTCCGTTCCTGCCGATCGTGATCTAGGGGACGATCCTGGCGATCTTGAGCGGCTCTTCTCGATGAGCGTGGCTGCCGGATTCATGCACAACGCTCCAGGATTGCAGCCGCGTATCACCAGGGTTGTGAATCAGCTGACTCCGTCCCGATCCAAGGATTTTTGCATCTCGTTGTTTCCGCCATCCAGAATGGGATTCGTGGTATTTCTGGGAGCAGTGGTGCAGGCCGCCCTGGTGGCCACTGGTCTGTTGGCGGGCAGGATTCCGGGGGCTGGACTTCCTGTGGTGCTGGTTTTCCTGCTGGTCCTGGTTCAGCCTGACCCCTCTCTGATCCTGCTGCCCTGCGTTGTTCATGCCTGGGTGACCAGGGGCAGTCTTGGGGCCTTGATCTTCAGCATCTGGAAGTTATTTCCGGGGCCGCCTGACAAGCTTCTCACGCCTCTCTGGATGGGGAAGGGATTACCAGTGCCGTTTCTCCTTCGTTGTTCCCGGGGTGATCGGCAGAACGGTGCCCACTGGCGTTGTGGGCCTTACCTCGGTCCCGTCGTGCTGGCCCTTGGCTCTGACCTGCTCAGGAACCGGGTTCGTGATCCGCTCCGGGAGACCGCTGCGAAGCTCCTGGAGGAGTGAGGCCTGCTGACCGCTCCCATTCGGGGGGGATCCAGGTTCCTGCCTCGTCTGCCATCTGCGGTTGCGGTTGCGGCAGGATTCCGGATCCGTGGCCAGTCTGGAAACAGACCACGCACTGGTGGATCGCCCCGGCCCATGCGGGGGCTCCCCAGGCGCCGTTGCGGCCACTGCCATGTCCCTACTTCCTCGTCGACTCCGGTCCGGCCCGGCCCTGGTGGCCCTGGCGGCCCTGGTGATGGTGGTTCCCCTGGGCGTCGCCCGCGCCTCCAGCCTGGAGGACATCCGCCAGCTGGAGGCTCTGATCAATGCCACCGGCACGGAAACCCTCGTATCCGCCGACTGCCCTCCCAACCACGCCGGGTATTACGAGAACGACGGGATGCGGATCGACCGCCTGGTGCTGTGCCGAAACATCGTGGATCTGGCCGATGTGGATGCGGTGTGGGAGGTGATGGCCCATGAGGCCACCCACATCATGCAGGCCTGCACCGGCACCCATGCGATCCCGGATACCTACATGCCCCGCACCTACCGGGAGCTGCAGACGATGGCGCCCCACTACGCCAAGATCGTGGGACAGAGCTACCGCAGCGCCGACCAGCGCATGGAGGCGGAGGCCTTCTGGATGGAACTGCAGACCCCTGAGAACGTGATCGCCCTGTTCCGCCAGTCCTGCGGGCGGTTTCTGCGGCCGAAGCGCTGATCCCCTGGGTTCGGGTGGGTCGGCGCCGCTTCCCTAGCCTGGGCGGATTCGATGATCCTTGTCTCTCCATGCCCACCCGGTGGCGCTCCCCTCGTCTG
Source organism: uncultured cyanobacterium (assembly GCA_963847745.1). GTDB lineage: Bacteria > Cyanobacteriota > Cyanobacteriia > PCC-6307 > Cyanobiaceae > Cyanobium. The sequence goes on from CAWKAW010000003.1 coordinate 131,875, forward strand.
CTGGTGCTGCTCGCCGCCCTGGCGCCACTGGGCGCCGCCGACGCCCAGAACCTTCCCCCCGATGCTCCTGCTGCTGCGCCGGCACCGGCTCCTGCGGCCGCTCCCGTTTCCTCTGATGCCTCCGCGGAGACTGGAGCAGGCGCGGGCCTGAGTCCCACGGAACAGCAGCTGTTGGAGAAGATCCGGCAGATGAAGGGCTCACCCTGGCGTGCCTATGGAAACTGCCGCTACGACTGGAGTGGCTGGCGCCTGAGCGACGGCGGGGTGCGCGTCACCAAGGTGGAGTGTGGGGATCCCCCCCGCAAGGGCGGCGTGGCGGTGCACTGCGGAACGTTGCGGGTGAACCGGCTGACGCCGGAAGGCACTTGGGGGGTGTGGAGACTCCCCTATTCCGAGCAGGAATCGAAGGAGAGTGGCGGCGAGGACCTGATGGTGGCCACCCTCTGCGCCAATGCCGGACCGGGGAAACCGAGTGCAGGCCCTTCCGATTCCGCAAAACCCTCAGCCGCCCCCAAAGGCGACTCCCCTCCGGCACCGGGCGCTCCACCTCCCGTGCAGCCGAAGCAATCCTCTCCAGCGAAGGGGTCCGGCTGAAGGGGCCTGTCCCCGCCTTCTCCTAGCTTGGCTCGCGAGGTCGTGAACTCCGAAGGATGCCTGCCGAAGCGGTTGCTCCGACCCTCACGGGCCTGGCCGTGATGCAGGACCAGTCCTCCGCGGTGGCGGGCCTTTCGCGGGCCATCCAGCTCTCGGTGGCGCCGGTGTTCCTGCTCACCGGCATCACGGGCCTGCTGAGCATCTTCACCGGACGCCTGGCGCGGATCATCGATCGCACCCGGGTGATGCAGGAGGCATTCGAATCCGGCGATCTGCCCCAGCAGAAGCGATTGCGTCAGGCCCTGGAGGTGCAACGAAGGCGCACCTTCCTGATCAACCGGGCCATCCTCTGCACCGGGATCACCGCTCTGCTGGTGTCCGGCGTCGTGGCGGTGCTGTTCATCAGCGCCGTGGCGGCCCTGGACGTGGCGGCGATCGTGGTGCCCTTCTTCGTGCTGGCGATGGGGTCGCTGATCGTGGGCCTGGTGCTCTTCCTGCTGGAGGTGCAGCTGGCGATCCGCCAGAACCCCCGCCGGTATTACTGACCAGATCCGGACAGGGCAATCAGGAAGGCAGGAGGCCGCTCTCCTCGAGCAGTCGCCGGTGCCGGCGGGCATCCACGAAGCGATGGCACGCCATCGCACCACTCACCGCCACCGGTGGCACTCCGATGCCCGGAAACACCCCGGCTCCGCAGAGCACCAGATCCTTCACAGGGGTTGTTCCGCCGGGGAAGCCACCCCGGTCGGCGGGCCAGGCGGGACCGTAGCTGCCCTGGTGCACCCGCAGGAAGCTCCGGTGGGTGAGGGGGGTTCCCTGCAGCTCGATCACCACTCGCTCCCGCCAGTCGGGAACAATGGCATCGAACACCCGGTGGAACACCGAGCAGCGTTCGACCTTGCGCTGCGCATAGGCCAGGCTGCCCCGATCGAGATCCTTCCACAGCTCCCAGGGCTCATTGGCGGGCGTGTAACCATGCAGCACCTGATGCCCGGGAGGGGCCAGGGCCGGGTCCAGCAGGGAGGGCATGGACAGCACCACCACGTTGCGTTCGGCCTGGATTCCACGGCTCCAGTCCCCCACCCACACGTGGTGGATCGGCAGGGGGCCCAGATCGTCTCCGTCCAGACCCAGATGCCAGTGCAGGAAGCTGGCGCAGGCCGGGGTGGCCGACATCCGTCGCCGCCAGCGGGGGGAGAGGGGTTCCTCCTCCAGCAGGGGGAGCAGATCCCAGGGCGCGATGTTGGCGATCACGCCCCGTCGTGCGCGCAGGCAGGTGCCGCTCTCCAGCCGCACCCCCACCGCCCGGCCGTTTTCCACCAGGATCCGCCTCACCGGAGCGCGGCAGCGGAGCTCGCCTCCATGGCGCTCCAGACCCCGCACCAGGGCGGCCACCACGGCCGGACTGCCGCCGCGGGGGTAGTCGAGGCAGGCCTCCGGCGCGAACCACTCCCCGAACAACGTGGCCATCGCCGCGGTGCTGGTCTGATCCATCCCCAGCCCGGAGATCAGGAAGCAGAGCAGGTCCACCCAGTGGAGCAGGAAGGGGTCCCGCAGGTGCCGCCGGGCGAGGGGGCCGAAGGCGCCGGCCAGGCGGGCCAGGGATGGGGCCTGGCCCAGCAGGGAGAGGGATCGGCTGCCCAGGGTCGCCGCCATCCCGGCTCCGGGCCGCATCGCCAGCAGGGGCAGGCCGCGGGCGGCGGCACAGAGGGGCGCCAGCTGTTGCATGAACAGGGCCCATTCCTGCGCGGCCTTTCGTCCTCGCAGGTCGCGAACCATGCCGAGAAACGGGTCCAGGCCCACCCCGACCCGCAGCTGGCCCTCCGGCAGCAGCAGTCCCCATTCGTGGTACTCGATCACCGCAACGCTCTCGCCGATGGCCCGCAGCACCTGGGCCAGGGGGTTGGTGCTGGGCCATCGGCCGAGTCCGCTCCAGAGCGAGGGGCCGGATTCGAAATGAAATCCACCCCGGGTGAAGCCGTGGGCAGCCCCGCCCGCCACATCGTGGGCTTCGAGCACCACCACCTCCAGGCCGTGACGGGCGGCCATGGCCGCAGCGCAGAGACCACCCAGACCACTGCCCACCACGATCAGATCGGGATCGGAGCTGGCCACGGCAACAGCGGCAGAGGACGGGCGGCGGAAATCCGTCAGGGCGTTGGCGCACAGACCTGTGGGGTGCCCTCGCGCCGGCGGCAGAGCTGCTCGATCCCCGGGCGGCCGGTGGCCTGCAGCCGCAGCCGCGCCCAGAGGGAGTAGGCGCCCTCCGCGAGGGGACGCAGGAGCGGCCAGCGGGTCGGGGCATAGATCCAGCCGAGGCCGATCAGCTCGTAGGCCCGGCGGAACACCTCCACGTCCCGCAGCACGGTGCCGTCCGCGTCGATGGCATGGATGCTTCCCATGGCCTCCCGATAGCCGATGCCGGCGTGCAGATCCGGGTCGTAGGCAGGGTCGTCGATGTCGACGAAAGCCAGGAGGTCCCGGCCGGCATCACGACGGCGCAGGAAACTCACCTCCCGGCGGCAGAGCGGGCAGCCCCCGTCGTAGAGGAGGGTGAGGGAAGGTTGTTCCGCCATCGTGAGAGCACACCTGTAGAAGAGATGCTATGCAGATGGGCGATTCCTCCGGGGCGATGCTGCGCCAGAGCCTGCACGAGCTGCGTTTCGCCACCAGGGGAGAGGGATTCACCGACATCACCGGAGCCCTCGAGTCCGAGATCCGCTCCAGCGGGCTGGGCAGGGGAATCGCCAACCTCTGCTGTCTGCATACCTCCTGCTCGCTCACCATCAACGAAAACGCCGATCCCCGGGTGCTCGCCGATCTCGCCACCTATCTGCGGGCGCTGGTGCCCCAGGACGGGGTGCGGCCGATCAGCGGTTTAGGGGAGCTGCACCGCTATCGCCACGACGACGAAGGACCCGATGACATGCCGGCCCACATCCGCACCGCCCTCACCTGCACCACCCTTTCCCTTCCCTTCCGGGGGGGACGGCTCGTGCTGGGAACCTGGCAGGCGGTGTACCTGTGGGAGCATCGGGCTGCTGGCCACTCCCGGCGGCTCAGCCTGCATCTGCTCGGAGAATGAGACCCGTTGACGGCGAGAGGGCGAAACGGTTCCTGTTGCGGCTGATTGGCCCTCTGCGCGGCAGAGATCCGGTCGCCCTGGTCTGGCTGGCCCTGGCTGGATCGATGGCCGCCTCCCTGATGGGCATCACCTGGATGGTGGCCCGTTGGTCGCAGCACGATCGGATCGTTTCACTGGAGAAGGAGCTGGCGTTCTACAAGGCCACCCGGTCCATCGATATCCCCGAACTTCTCGGCGAATTCCGCACCTTCGTCGGTTCGGCCAATGCCACGGTGGAACTGGAGAAACTCAGGGGCGACCATGACAGAACCGTGGCCGAACTCGCCAGATCCAAGGCCCTTCTCGCCGAACTGCGAAGCAAGAGCCGGATCGAGGAGCGTTTCAGCCTGCAGGTGGGCCAGAGCCATACGATTCTCAACGGCAGGGTGGTGGTGGGGCTGATCAGCGTGGCGCCCACCTTCGCCGATGTTTCCCTGGCGGGTTCGCCGGAGAACGACTGGCGGGTGGGGGAATACCGGGAGCTCAACTTCGGCGGAACCCGCTACCGACTGCTGCTCGAGCGCATTCCCTCCCAGGACCCCTCCCAGGTCACGTTCCGGGTGGATGCCCTTGATCCCGTCCCGGCGGCTTCCGGAGAAGGCTAGGGTCGATTGCGGACGCCATTGCTTGCACGATGAAGGCCCAGCCCCTCACCCCTGCCCAGATCCAGGCCGTGGCCGTCGATCTACCGAACTGGAGCCTGAGGGAAGGCAAGCTGCACCGCGATCTTCGCTTCGGCGATTTCTCCGAGGCGTTCGGTTTCATGGCCCGCGTCGCCCTGGCGGCCGAAGCGATGGGTCATCACCCCGAATGGAGCAATGTGTGGAACCAGGTGAGCATCGATCTCTCCACCCATGATGTGGGTGGACTCTCCAACCTCGATGCCGAGCTGGCGCGAACCATCGATGCGATCGCCGGGGGATGATCGGGGTCGCGGCTCGATGCCCTTGAATGGATGCTCTCAAGCCATCAGCTTCCCTATTCATGGGTTTCCGCTATCTCGATCGGATCGCCAGCGAGGAACATATCCAGCAGTTCCTTGAACTCGCCGACCTGGCGGCAGGGGCGGGTTCCTCGGCCAACAATGTGTTCCTGCTCTCCCATCGGCTGCGGCAGTCCAGACCCATGGAGCTCTGCCGCAAGCGCCTGGGGCGTCACCCTGAGTGCGCGGCCCTGCTGGAGCAGAAGCGGCTCTGCGGCCCCTACGACGTGGAGGCTCTCAAGGCCCTGCCGAAGGGAAGCCTTGGTCATACCTATGCCACCGTGCTCGGCTGCATGGGCTATGACATCAATTTCTTTCCGAAGCCGGAATTCTATGACAACCTTGAAACTGAAGCTGACTACATCAACTATCGGGTCTATGCCACCCACGACATTCACCACATCGTGAGTGGATTCAGCCTCGACAACTTCGGCGAACTGGGTGTGATCTCGATTTCGGTGGCCCAGTTCTCGCACCCGGGCCTTGCCTTCACCGATCTGATGGGTCTGCTGATCTCCTGGTTCCGCGGCGATACCCCGATCGAAGACCTCGAAACACCTCAGGAGCAGGCCCGCACGGCGGCCTATGCCTTTCGGATGATCAGCAAGGGACTGGAGATGGGACTCCAGGCCAGGCCCCTCTTCCCGGTGATCTGGGAGGAGCGCATGGAGCAGAATCTCGATGACCTGCGCAACGAGCTGGGCATTGAGGCGGTGACGGAAGGCCCCTGGAGCTGGCATCAGAATCCCGAGCTCATCGCTGCCCTTTCGGCCTGAGAGTCTTTCCCCGCCGGCCCATCCTGCCTGGGGTCAGCTGGGTTCCTCGCGGTTGATCCGCACCTCGAAGGGAGCCGGATCCACCAGCTGGATCGTGGTGGAGCCGATGCCCACCCTGCCGGCAGTGGCCTGGAATTCATCGAGAATCCGCTCGAAGATCCGATCGCGGGTGGAGCGGCGTTGCTTGTAGTCGACCACGTAGCGCAGGGTGTATTCGAGCCAGTTGTCGGTGATCACCAGGCTCACCGCTGGATTGAGGCTGGCATCCTCGAGCAGGTAGCGACGCACCATCCCCTTCCAGGCACCCTGGGATGCCTCCTCCACACTCCTGGAGCACACGTTCTGCATCACCCGCTCAAGAATCAGGCGCGCCTGATGGTGGTCGCTGCCATGGCTCACGGGCACCCGCACCTCATCCCAGAGAAAGGGAAAATCGCCGGAATAATTGAAGACGGGTTCCTTGAACACGAAGCTGTTGGCGATCCGCACCACCCGGCCGGTGTAGAGATCGGAACTCACCCATTCCCCCAGCTCCATCAGGGTGGTTCGCAGGATGCCGATGTCGATCACATCGCCCCGGATGCCACCGAGCTGCACCCGGTCACCGGGGGAATAGAAGCCACCGAAGGAAACGGCGATCCACCCGGCGATGCTGGCGATCACCTCCTGCAGGGCGAAGGCGATGCCGGCGCTGGCGACACCGATCGCCACCGTGAGACCACCGAGACGATCCCGGAAGATGATCGTGAGCAGCAGGATGGCGGAGAGGTATCCGCCCAGGGTCACCAGCTTGCGGGCGTAGTAGCGGCTGTCGGGATCCCGCAGGCTGCGGACCACCGACACCTGCACCAGCCTCACGATCAGGTTGATCAGGAGGATGCCGAACAGGGCCGAGAGGAACTTGGTGAGCAGCGGTTCGCTCAGCCAGGCGGGAACCACGGGCACGGGGCAGGATCTGGGGGGATTGGATCCCCCCCTTCCTACCCTCCCCAGAGGCCGAAGGCCGCCTTCAGACGGAGACGAGTTCGTGGCTGCGGGCCTGCTGGAAGCGCAGCCGCTCGGCTTCCACATCCACCGCGATCGTGGAGCCGGGCGGGAAGGTGCCGGCCAGGATCGCCTTGGCGATGGGCGTTTCCAGTTCGCGCTGGATGGCCCGCTTGAGGGGACGGGCGCCGTAGACCGGGTCGTAGCCCACAGCGGCGAGCCAGTCGAGGGCGTTGCCATCCAGTTCCAGCCCCAGTTTCCTGTCCTCCAGCCGCCGGGCGAGCCGCTTCACCTGCAGCTCCACGATCTGGCGCAGTTCCTCGGCCTTGAGGCTGTGGAAGATGATCGACTCATCCAGCCGGTTGAGGAACTCGGGGCGGAAGTGGGCCCGCAGGGCCTCGTTCACCCGCTTCTCCATTTCGCCATGGCGGGCGGGATCGCCGGCCAGATCGAGGATCGAGGCGCTGCCGATGTTGCTGGTGAGGATCAGCACCGTGTTGGTGAAATCCACCGTGCGGCCCTGACCGTCGGTGACGCGGCCGTCATCGAGGATCTGCAGCATCACGTTGAACACATCGGGGTGGGCCTTCTCCACCTCGTCGAAGAGGATCACGGCGTAGGGCCTGCGCCGCACCGCTTCGGTGAGCTGGCCTCCCTCCTCGTAGCCCACGTAGCCCGGAGGGGCTCCGATCAGGCGGCTCACGGCGTGCTTCTCCATGTATTCGCTCATGTCGATGCGCACCATCGCCTCCTCGGAATCGAAGAGCTGGGCGGCGAGCGCCTTGCTGAGCTCCGTCTTGCCCACCCCGGTGGGGCCGAGGAACATGAAGCTGGCGATCGGCCGGTTGGGATCGGAAAGGCCGGCGCGGGAGCGCTGGATGGCATCGGCCACGGCCGTGACCGCCTGCTCCTGACCGATGACGCGGGTGTGGAGTTCGTCCTCGAGGTGGAGCAGCTTCTCCATCTCGCTCTGCACCAGCTTGCTCACGGGGATGCCGGTCCACTTGGCGATCACCTCGGCGATGTCGTCTTCGGTGACCTCCTCGCGCAGCAGGGTCTTGCCGGTGTGGGCGCCGGTGAGTTCGGCCTCCTTGGCGGCGAGCTTCTTGTTGAGTTCGGCCAGGGTGCCGTATTCGAGCTGGGCCGCCTTGTTGAGGTCGTAGCTGCGCTTGGCCTGCTCCACCTGCAGCTGCACCTGCTCGATCTCCTCCTTGATGGCGCTGAGCTCGTCGATCGAGCCCTTCTCCTTCTGCCACTGGGCATTGAGGGCACTCTGCTGCTCGCCCAGCTCGGCCAGCTCCTTCTCCAGCCGTTCGAGCCGGTCACGGCTGGCGGTGTCGGATTCACGGCCGAGGGAGAGCTTCTCCATCTCGAGCTGCAGGATGCGGCGGTCGAGCTCGTCGATCTCCTCCGGCTTGGAGGTGATCTCCATCTTCAGCCGGGCGGCCGATTCATCCATCAGGTCGATGGCCTTGTCGGGCAGGAAGCGATCGGCGATGTACCGGCTGCTCAGAACGGCGGCCGCCACCAGGGCGTTGTCGGCGATGCGCACGCCGTGGTGCACCTCGTAGCGCTCCTTGAGGCCCCGCAGGATCGAGATGGTGTCCTCCACGGTGGGCTGATCCACGAACACCTGCTGGAAGCGGCGCTCCAGGGCCGGATCCTTCTCGATGTGCTGGCGGTGCTCATCAAGCGTGGTGGCACCGATGCAGCGCAGCTCGCCGCGGGCCAGCATCGGCTTGAGCAGGTTGCTGGCATCCATGGCGCCGCCGGTGGCGCCGGCCCCCACCACGGTGTGGATCTCGTCGATGAACAGCACGATCTGCCCCTGGCTCTCGGTCACCTCCTTGAGCACGGCCTTGAGCCGTTCCTCGAATTCACCGCGGTACTTGGCGCCGGCGATCAGGGCGCCCATGTCGAGGGCGATCAGCTGACGGTTCTGAAGAGCGGCCGGCACGTCGCCGTTGACGATGCGCTGGGCCAGGCCCTCCACGATGGCGGTCTTGCCCACGCCGGGTTCACCGATCAGCACCGGGTTGTTCTTGGTGCGGCGGCTGAGGATCTGGATCGTGCGGCGGATCTCCTCGTCGCGGCCGATCACCGGATCGAGCTTGCCCTCGCGGGCGGCGTCGGTGAGATCGCGGCCGTATTTCTCGAGGGATTCGTAGGTGCCTTCCGGGTTCTGGTCGTTCACCTTCTGGCTGCCGCGCACGTCCTGCACAGCCTGCTTCAGCTTGCCCGCATCGGTGCCGCTCTGGGAGAGGATCTGGCGGCCGCAGCGGTCGTCGCCGGCGAGGGCCAGCAGCAGGTGCTCGATCGAGATGTAGGAGTCGTCGAATTCCTTCTTGAGGGCATCGGCGCGATCCAGCACGGCGTTGAGGGCCTTGCCCAGATAGACGCTCTCGGGCGGGGCGCTGAGGCTCGGCTGGCCGGCGATGAAGGCGTCGACCTTCTGGCTGAGGGTGCCCACATCCACGCCGGCCTTCTCCAGGATCCGGCTGGCCAGGCCCTGCTGGGCGAGCAGGGCGGCGAACAGGTGCTCGCTCTCCATCTGCTGCTGGCGTTTCTGCTGGGCCAGCTGCTGGGCGGCCACGACGGCCCCCCAAGCCTTTTCGGTGAACAGTTCGGCAGTGGGATGCATGGGGAATCCTCCGGGCGGGAGTACACGGCGGGTGGGCTGAAAGCACCGTATGAACGGTGACGGCACCGGCCCAGAGGGAGCCCCGAACCGAAACGTTCGGCCCTCCACCCTCAGGATGGGAGCGCCGATCGGGATTGGCGAGGGAACCGCCCCGACCGGGGGCACGGCATGGAGGGGACGCTGCCGACCCTTCCGGGCCTTGCTGGCAGGTAGGGGGTGACGTTCTCCCCGTGCCATGACCCTCTGCCCCTCCCTTCAGCCGGCAAGGGCCGCAGCCGGTCCCTGGCCTGGCTCGGGCGGGCGTGGCCCTGGGGATGGCGCTCTCCCCGCTCGGCGAGGCGGCCCGTGCCCGGCTCGGCCTGGGGGGCGGCATCGGCGTGGGTCGCTGGGGTTCCGGCGTGGGCTTCGGCGGTGTCCACCCTGTGTTCGGTGTGGGCGTGCGGCCCGCCTATGCGGGTGTGGCCCCTGCGGCACGCTTTTACGACCGTCCCTATGCCGCCTTCCATCCGGCCTGGGTGAGCAGCGGCTTCTGGGCTGCCCGGCCCTGGGCCGTGGGCTGGTACCGGGTGAACCCGGTGGCCTGGAGCTGGTGGGCCCCCCGTGCCTCCACCTGGGGCATCACGGGTCTGGCGACCGCCGCCACCATCTCCTCGCTGGTGAACCAGGCCGTGGCCCAGCAGAGCGGCGTGATCGTGGTGCCCCAGACCTCCTTTCAGCTGAACTTCGCCTCGGTGGAGGCGGTGGGCAGCCAGGGGGCGAGCTTCTTCTACAGCCTGAACGACGGGCCCCAGCTCTTCGGCGGTGCCAACTGTGCCCTGGGTCTGGTGGATGGCCAGCCTCCGGCCTCGGCGGCGGAGGCCCAGCTGCTCAACGCGGTGTGCCAGGTGGCCTACGGCCCCGGGGCCTGAAGCGCCACGGCTGGGCAGGATCATGGGGTGACCCTGGCCCCAACCCATGACCCGCTTCCCCCGATGGAGCCAAGCCGCCCTGGCCGGAGGGGTGCTGCTAGCTTCCACGGTGGCCACGCCGGCCCGGGCGATCGAGCGGATCGAACTGCGCCTGCCCCTGCTGGACACCAGCTTCACGGTGAAGGTGGGGGAACTCCGCGATCCCGAGCTCCTGCTCAGGGGCAGCAGCGATCTGGCTGAGCTGGATCGGGCCACCGATGGAGCCGTCGGCCGCAGGATCGTGGCGGCGTTCCAGTCCCCCCTGCCCCTCCAGATCCGGGCGTTCGCCAATCAGTCGGTGGGCTCGCCCCTGCTGGATCAGGCGCTTCTGATCGTTTCGGCCCTGGGGCAGGTGGATGGGGTGCCGAACCCGATCGACAGCGCCGCTCTGGCCGCCACCCTGGATCGGGCCGCCGCCCGGGGGCCGCTCACCCTGGTGGACGTGCTCGAGGCCGTGCCGGGAACGACCATCACCGTCGACCTGGAGAGGTTTCTCTTCGCCCTCCAGCGCCTGAGAAATCAGCAGGCGGAGGGCGACCGCCTGATCGCCGCCAGCCGCGCCGCCTCCATCGATCCGGCCTTCAGCTCGCCCGGCCCCCTGGTGATCCAGCGCCGGGAGGTCACCCTGCCCGTGACCTACCGCCCCGAGCCCCTGCGCCTGGTGGTGATCGCCCCGGCCCAGGGAGCGAACGGCCGGTTGGCGGTGATCTCCCACGGGCTGTGGGATGCACCGGAAAGCTTCGAGGGGTGGGCCGCTCACCTTGCGAGCCATGGCTACACGGTGTTGCTGCCCCGCCACCCCGGCAGCGACAGGAACCAGCAGCAGGCGATGCTCTCCGGCAAGGCGCCGCCCCCCAGTCCGGAGGATCTGCGGCTGCGGCCCCTGGATGTGCGCTCTGCGATCGATGGGGCCGCCGAGGGCAAGCTGGGCCTTTCCCCGGGGGTGAGGACCGATACGGTCGTGGCGCTGGGCCAGTCGTGGGGGGCCACGACGGTGCTGCAGCTGGCGGGGGCCAGGCCCAGCTCGGCTCTGCTGCTCAGGTTCTGCGAGAACCTGAGGCACCCATCCCGCAATCTGAGCTGGACGCTGCAGTGCAACTTCCGGCAGACGGCGAACCGTGCCGCCGTGGCCGATCCCCGCATCAAGGCCGTGGTGGCGGTGAGCCCGCCGATGCGGTTGCTGTTCGATACGGGGGCAGGCAAGGGAATGAACGCCCGGGTGCTGCTGGTGAGCGGCAGCCGCGACTGGGTGGTGCCCTCGGGGCCGGAGGCGATCGAGCCGATGGCCGCCGAGGCCCGCAATGGGGGCGGCGGGCACCGGCTCGTGCTGGCCCGGGGGGGCGATCACTTCAACCTGGGCTCGCCCCTGGCGGAGGGCGGTGGCCCGCTGCGGGGCCTGATCCTGGCCTGGGTGAACGGGGCCTTCGCCGCCGGAGCGGCCGTGGCCCCGGGCCCCGGCGCGCCCAATCTGCTGCCGGCCGATGGCTGGGGGGATGGGACCTACCCGCTGATGGACGTGACGCCGGCTCTCCGGCAACTGACCCTCAGGCCGCTGTGAAGCACGGAAACTATGCTCTCCCAGTCTCCGGCTTCTTCAGGCCTGATGGCATTCCAGCAGGTCTGCAGCATCGCGATCACTTCCTGGTCGCTGATGGCGAACACCCGGCCGAACCCGCCTCCGACCGGTACCGACCAAGGGGGAGACTGTGGTTGAGGAACGGCTGAGCCAGCATCTGATTCACATCTTTGCGTTCACTCGATCGAGTATTTCTGCATGAATGAAGATGGAACATCAATAGATATTTCCGGCTGGCAAGGCATTCCTTCGAGATCAGGAGGCTGATGCCAGGGTGCAGTGATTCTGTCTGGACCAACGGTTGACGGATCACCTTTGAGTGAAACGAGCCGGACCCCCAATTCAGGCCCGGGTCTTCACCGATGACCTCTCCCTGGGGAGAAGGTTGATGGCTTGGGGATGGTCACCTGTCTCCGGGATCAGAGGCTGGCGCGAGCATGGGTGGGCTCGTGGGGGTGGCAATCACCGCCATCGGCGGCCCTGCAGGGGCAGGGCGGAGGCAATCCGATTGGCGGGTCCCCTGATCAGCAGATAGGGCACGCATGCGAGGAGACACGCCACGATCAGCATCTCGCCCGGGTACACCCAGCGAAACACGATGATCTGGTAGGCGCTATCGAGCACGAGGGCGAGGATGAACACCTTCATCACGTCCTTCCAGCCCTTGCGCAGGAGTGACCGTCGGTCGGCGGGACTGGTGAGAATCGTCCAGAAGTAGGCCGGACGGCCGCTCCGCGCATCCTGCATGCCGGCGCGAATGGCAAGGAACGCGGCCATGAGAGGTTGCAGGATCAGACGGAACGTGAGCGGACCACCGATGCGGCCACCAAGGTTCTCCCAGAGTCGTGCGAGCAGATCATCCATCACGTTTCCTGTCGGGCCGATCTGATGAAGTGGGAAAACAGATGAGCTTGCCTCTCGGTTGCGGTCCCACCTGAATGATGCCCACACGGTAATACTGACGCGCCTTTCACACTGGCGCTGTGCCCTGCGGCGAGCTGATGCCGCTGCAGATCCGGCATTCAGGCGCCAGACCCGGTTCCACCTCCAGGCTGTCGCTGTTCGGAAACCGGGCAGTTGGTCGGCCGTTCTGATCGCTACTGTGAGCCGCTGTCCCGTGGCCCTTCCCAGCCTTCTCCCCATGCTTCGGACCATTCTCCTTGGGGCCGCCGGCATTCTCCCCGCCCTGGCGCTGCTGCCGGCGAGAGCTGCCGAACCGCTGCCGGACCCGTCGCCGGCGAGAATCGAGCCGATCACGCTGGCGGAAGCGGCTGATGCGGCAGATGCGGCAGGAGAGTACGTCATCGGCCCCATCGCCCAGCAGGCCCAGCCCCTGCCGTCAGAGCTGCAGCCTGGGCTGACCCAGGAGAACGAGCCAGCCGCCGCCTCGGAGCCGGAGCCCGCCCCCTCCCCCTGGGCCGGCACCCTGGAGCTCTACGGATTCTCCCCGCTGCGGGCCACCACCTCCACCACGATCCGGGGCTTCACGGCCGAAACCGATGTGGGGCTCGGCACCATCCTGGAGCACCTCACCGACATCTTCTTTCTGCGCGGCAGCGTGGAGTACAACCGCATCGGATTTCAGACCGACCTCAGCTATGTGGGGCTGGCTGGTGAGAATTCACGTCGCTTCGATCGCGCCCGCGAAAGGTTTCCGAATCTGCCCCCTGGCCGCCGCGTGGCCAGGGCAAAGGTCTCCAGCACCCAGGGCATCTACGACTTCGCCCTGCGCTATCGCTTCGGTGCACGAGAGCAGCCGATCGGCACGCCAGGGTCGGTGACGGTGATCCCCTATGCAGGAGTCCGTGTGGTGGATCTGGGGCTCGACATCAACACCTCCTTCGAAGGACCGCTGGTGCAGCGGTCCCGCCGCTTCAGTTTCGGCGACCCCTTGGCCCAGCCCCTGATCGGTCTGCAGGGGCAGGTGTTCGTGGCACCGCGTCTGCGCCTGTTCGCCCGCGGTGATCTCGGTGGCTTCGGCGCCAATGGGGACGTCGACATGAGCGGCAACGCCCAGGTGGGCGTTGGCTACGCCATCGGCAACTCCACCCAGCTGGATCTCTCCTGGAGGTATCTCTATCTCGCCTACGACAACGGCGAGACGCCGAATTCCGCCTACACCATCGATCAGAACGGTATTGAGATGGGGGTCAAGTTCTTTTTCTGAGCGATGCGCCCTGGGCGCCGGGTCGATGGATCAGCCGGCCAGGCCCAGCGCTTCCTCCAGACCCGCCAGCACCACATCGGCCACCATCTGGATCCGGTAGCGGCAGGCCTGGGTTTCGGAGCAGGCAAAGGTTCCGTGCTCCCAGTACTTGTTGCTGCCGGCGCCGCCGCCGCACAGGCCGAAATAAGCGCAGCTGTCGCGGCAGAGCTTGATGCCCTCTCGCATGTCGCGCTCCATGCGCTCGAATTTTTCACTGGCGCACACCGAGGCCAGCGCATCGGTGCGCACGTTGCCGAGCACGAAGTCGCCATAGGTCTCGGTGGCCACGGCCAGCAGCTCCGGATCGAAGGTGGAGAAGTTGCCCCGGTGGTCCACGTTCACGATCACGAAGGGATGGTTCAGATCCGTTTGCTCCAGCCGGGATCCGCTGTAGGCGAGACCGCAGGTCACTTCGAACTCCCGCAGCCGCAGGGCGTTGTCGCTGCTGGATGTGAGCTCCCAGAACCGCTGCAGGAACGCCCGGTAGCGGGTTTCGGTGCCGGATCGGTCCAGGCTGGAGCGGCGGTTGCAGCCCTCCTGCTCCTCCATGTTGAAGCCCACCTCCTCGATTCCGTTGTCCAGGAAGAAGCGGAAGATCTCCTCAGGGTGATCGAGGGAGTCGTCGCTGAGCACGGCGATCACGCTGAAGGGGATGGCGTTGCGCTGCAGATGGGCGATCCCCCGCATCGTGGCGGCGTGGCTGCCCAGGCCTGTGCGGGTGCGGCGGTGGGCATCGTGGAGGAAGGCGGGGCCGTCGAGGCTCACCCCCACTTCAATCCCGTTGCGCAGGAAGCAGTCGCACCAGCGCTGGTCGATCAGGATCGCATTGGTCTGCAGGTGCTGGTGGATGCGCAGGGGCCCTTCCCCGTCCCCCGCCTCCGGGGGGGTGGGGTGGGAGGCGTTGAAGCGCCGTTCCGCTTCACGGATCTGTGCCGTGGCCTGGTCGTAGAAGGCGATCGGCGCCGCCAGCGGTTCTCCCGCATGCCAGAGAACGGTGAAATCACCTTTGATCCAGGGGCTTTCCAGCACCCGCTCCAGGATCATGTCCACCAGCTCCACCGGCAACTGGCTGCGATTGCCCCGATCGGGAAGGTAGCAGTAGTCGCAGTCGAGGTTGCAGTAGGGGGTGGGCTGGATCACCACCAGGGAGATGGGTCCGTAGGCTCGCGGCATGCCTGGGGTCACCAGTTGCGGAAGACGCCCCCGCCGCGGTAGGGACGATTCACGAAGCCGCCGCCGCCATAGCCTCTGTTGACAAAGCCCCCGCCGCCGTTGACGAAGCCCCGCCCCCCGCCGCCGTAGTAGGGGTGGGCATTGCGGAAGGCACCGCGGTAGGGACCGTTGACGAAGCCCCGCGGGCCCACCCGGTTGACGAAGCCGTAGGCCAGCTGCAGATCCTCTGCCAGCTGGGGTGCCAAGCCCAACTCCTGCTCCCGGGCTCGCAGGGCGGTCGCGATCCGGTCCATGCGAGCCTCGATGGAGGTGGGCCGTGCTGCGCCCGTGGCTGTCGCGGGGGAAGCGGTCAGGGCCGAGAGGGCGAGCAGGAAGCCGAGCAGCCCGGTGCGCGTGGTGAAGGTCATGTGGACTCGTTTTCCTAGGGGCGGGCAGAAGAGGGGGCGGTGGCAGGGGATGGGGCGGCGGATGAACCGGGAGCCGGCGTGCGGATCTGCTCGTGGTTGAGCAGCACCATCTCGAAATACATCCGGATCACCTCCGGCGGCAGCCCGAGGATGCCATCAGCACCCATCCAGCGGTTGACCAGCTGGGTGGAGGCGGGATCAGCGTTGACATACCCCTGCACCATCTGGGCGATGGCAAGGTTCACGAGATTGCGGAAGGTGGAGTCGTTCTCCGGCAGGATGCAGCCCACCGCATAGCGGGCATAGCCCTCGGCGGGCACCATCTCCAGATCCTTCCTTCCCTGTCGGTGCGTCGTGCTGGCCAGGATCACCGAATCGCCGGCCACCCCATCCACCCGTCCCGCCACCAGTTCCGCCAGACCCTCGGCGAGGCCCGCCACCGGCACCTGCACCGCCCCGGGCTGATACGTCCGGATGGCGGCCTGGCCCAGGGAATCCTTCACCACGGCGATCCTTTTGCCCTTGAAGGAATCCGGCGAGCCATCCGGTCCCCCCTGGCGCCTCAGGATGCGGATGCCGGAGAGGCTGTAGGGGATCGAGAAATCCACGAACATCTCCCTCTCCCAGGTGAACTGGGCGCCGCAGACCAGATCCAGCTTGCCGGTGTGCACCTGCTCGAACAGCTGCGCCGGGTCCTGCACCGGCACGAATTCCATCTTCACGGGCTTGCCGAGATAGCGGGAAACCTCGGCTTCGATCAGTCGGGCCACATCCATCGAATAGCCCACCACCTGCTTCCGCTCGTTGAGGAAGGAGTAGGGCACCAGATCCGTGCGACCCCCCATGGTGATCACCCCGGTGCGGGCGGCCCTCTCCACCACCGTTTCGGCGCGGGCCATCCCCGGTAGGGCCCCTGCGCTGAGCAGGGATGCCAGCAGCAGGGGCAACGAGAGGGCGCTTCGGCCCCTGGCCCGCAGGAAAGGCAGCACGGGGGAAGGTCGGGCGAGGGAATGGTTCGAATCTGCTCCGCCATCGCTCCTGAGTCCGGCGAAGCCGGGGCGAGGGTCAGGAATCGTTACCGGCACGGGGGAGGGCTCCTGGCCATGATGTCCGCCAGAGCTTCCCCTGACGATGCCCCCTTCCCCGGTCGAACCTGCAGATGCCGCTCTGGTGGTGCGGCTGGCCGAGGCCTCCCGGGAATTCGAGGCCACTGGAGGCGATCCGGAGCGCAACTGCTGGATGGCGGTGCACCGCCACGTTCACGGCGTTCTGCCTTCGGAATACGACATCCGGGAGGTGCCGGAGGAGCTCTACCTCGCCGTGCTGGCCCAGCGAAGATCGATGGGGTGACCTGCGGGCGGGGCACCGGGACCCACCGCCGTCATGAACAAAGCCCCGGGGATGCCGGGGCCAGGGAACGGGCAGGTGCTGCCTGCCGACGCTGTTCACAAAGGTGGGGTGGCCGGAAACCGGCCCAGACGCTCAGCTCAGCCCCAGCCCTTGGTGGCCTGGTCGGCCACGTAGGCGGCCACATCGGCGATGTCGGTCTCGCTGAGCTTGCCGCCGAAGGCGGGCATGGCGTTCTTGCCGTTGGTGACTTGGTAGGCGATGGCCGCTGCGGGGCCGGAGGCATAGTCGGCCAGGTAGGCCTCGAGGGCGTCCGCCTTGAGGGTGCGCTCGGCGTTCACCACGTTGCCGCCGCCCATGTGGCAGGCCACGCAGTTGGCAGAGAAGATCTGGGCCCCGTGGGCCGCATCGGCGGCGAAGCTGGGGGCGGCACCCAGCACCATCGCCAGGCAGAGAGCAAGAAGAGAGAAAAGACGACGCATGGGAGGGCGCTGAACGCACACGCAACGGGTAAAAACTAAGGGGCGGCCGTGGCCGATGGCACGCCGCTCCGGCACATTTGCAACAATTCCAGCCCTCGTGCCGGGTCCGGGAGTCTCAGCCCTTCAGCCGGCCCCGGCGGGGCAGCCCGGCATCCTCGAAGACGGCCTCGAGGCTGGGGGCGTGACTGGTCATGCCGAATCGCTCGGGCGGGCTCACCGGATCGTGAACGAAGTGGCGCTGGCGGATCGAGAAGCGATCCCAGGCGTTCACCTCGATGCGGAGCAGGCGGATCAGGGCTTCGATCAGCCAGCCCTGGAGATCAACACCCCAGGGGGGGCGCCAGCAGTGGCGCCAGCGGCACAGCCGCGCCACCGTGTCGTTCACGGTGACCATCGGCTGGCCGAGCACCAGCCTTCGCACCTCTCCCTGGCCCGGTTCGGGGTTGGCAGTGTGGGGGGTCGTGGCCAGATGGGCACACACCCTGGCGATGTCGGCGGCATGGATGAAATGGAAGCTGGCATCGGCCCGCAGCCACTTCGCCAGCCACAGCCACCGGGCCGCTTCCTTCAGGCCGGCTGTGAGGTAGCTGGTGGGGAAGGGCCCGCCGCCATCCACCCGCCCGCCGAACACCAGGGTGGGGAACACCGCCACGATCCGCTCCGCCAGGGGATGGCGTTCCAGCTGCTGCAGGCACTGGGCCTTGGTCTGGATGTATTCGGTGCCGTAGGCCATCGCTTCGGGGAACAGCCGCAGATCCCGATCCAGAATGCTGGCGGTGGAGAAGTAGATCACCTGCTGCAGGCGCTCCGGGTCGGCGAGCCGCAGCAGTTCCTTCACGGCCACCACGTTCACCTGACGGGCCCGCTCCGGGTCTCCCCAGGCCGTGGCCGTGTGGATGATGCGGTCGGCGCTGGCGATCGCTGCAGCGTGGGGGCCCAGCTCCCGCAGATCACCCACCAGCAGGGTGACCCGAGGGTCGTGGGCACCCACGGCCGTGAGCTTGGCGGGGTCGCGCAGCAGCAGCAGCAGATGGGCATCGCTGGTGCGCAGCAGGCGATCGGCGATGTACTGGCCCACACAGCCGCTGGCGCCGGTGATCAGGATGCGGGCCGGAGCCCCGGCTCCGGCGCTCAAACGGCAGCCCCCAGCAGCTCGTTGACGGCCTTGCCCGTTTCGAAGAACACCCGGGCGTTCTCCTCGGGGGTGCCCGGCAGGATGCCGTGGCCCAGGTTGAGGATGTGGCGGCGCCCGCGGGCCTTGCGCACCGTGTCGAGGATGCGATCCCGGATCGCCTCGGGAGTGCCGAACAGGAGGCCCGGATCCACGTTGCCCTGCACGCCCACGTGCTGGGGCAGGCGGGCGATCCCATCGGCCATGTCCACCGTCCAGTCGAGGGAAACGATGTCGATGCCGGTGCGGCCCATGCGCTCCAGCACCCCGGCGCTGCCGGAGATGTAGAGGATCAGCGGCGTGTCGGGATGGGTGGCCTTCACCTGGTCGATCACCCGCTTCTGATAAGGAGCGGCGAACACGTCGTAATCGATCGGGCTGAGCTGGCCGGCCCAGGAATCGAAGAGCTGCACCACCTGGGCGCCGCTGTCGATCTGATAGCGCACGTAGGTGGCGATGGCATCGGCAAGGTGCCCCAGCAGCTGATGCAGCAGCTCGGGCTCCCGGAACGCCATCGCCTTGATCACGGCGTAGTTCTTGGAGCTCCTGCCTTCCACCGCGTAGGCCGCCAGGGTCCAGGGGGCTCCCACGAAGCCCAGCACCGCCGCTTCGTTGCCCACGCTCTGCCGCAGGCGGCCGAGCACCTCGCCCACGAAGGGGAGGGCCTCGGCCGGATCCAGGGGCCGCAGGGCCTCCACCTGCTCCCGGCTGCGGATCGGAGGCTCGATGATCGGGCCCTTGCTTTCGATGATGTCGAAGTCGATGCCGATCCCCGGCAAGGGCGTGAGGATGTCGGAGAACAGGATCACGCCGTCGGGGCGGAAGGCGTGGAAGGGCTGCATCGAGATCTCGTAGGAGAGATCCGCGTTCTCCGAGCGTTCCCGGAAGCCGGGATGACGGTCCCGCAGGTCGCGGTAGACCTTCATGTAGCGGCCGGCCTGGCGCATCATCCACACCGGCGGCCGCTCCACAGGCTCCCCTCGGGCGGCGCGCAGCAGCAGGGGATCGGTGGAGGCCATGGCTCGTAACGGGCGATCGGAGAACCTAGCGAAGAGACCCGGCTCCACCAGGAGTTCCGTCACCGATCGCAGCCTCAGCCGACGCTCGGGAGGGACTCCTCGAGATGGCTGCGCCTCTCATCCCGTCGCAACACCAGAATGGTGAGGGGCGGTAGGCAGAGATCGAGGGACTGTTCGTAACCGTGCATGGGGGATGCATCGGTGAATTTGCCCCCCAGGTTGCCGAGGTTGCTGCCTCCGTAACGGCTGCTGTCGGTATTGAAGGCCTCCTCGTAGAACCCCTCCAGAGGCACGCCCACCCGGTAATGGCTGTGGGACTGGGGGGTGAAGTTGGCGATCACCACCAACCAGCGACCGGTCGTGCTCTCCCGCCGCATGAAGCTGATCACGGAATGGCGGTTGTCACTGCAATCGATCCACTGGAAACCGTATTGATCGAAATCATCTCCCCACAGTGCAGGCTCGGAGCGGTAGAAGGCATTGAGATCGTCCACCATCTGCAGCAGGCCCTGATGGGCTTCGTATTGCAGCAGTTCCCACTGCAGATCGCCCCAGACGTTCCATTCGGCCCGCTGACCGAACTCCATTCCCATGAAGATCGTCTTCTTGCCGGGATGGGTCCACATATAGGCAAGCAAGGCCCGCACGTTGGCGAACTTCAGCCAGTCGTCACCTGGCATTTTGTGAAGCAGGTTGCTCTTGCCATGCACCACTTCATCGTGGCTGAGGGCCAGCATGAAGTTTTCGGTGTAGGCATACCAGATCGAGAAGGTCACGTGGTTCTGATGGAACTGCCGAAACCAGTGATCCATCTCGAAGTAGTCGAGCATGTCGTGCATCCAGCCCATGTTCCACTTGAGGTTGAAGCCGAGACCTCCACTGTCCGTGGGCTGGGTGACCATGGGCCAGGTGGTGGATTCCTCCGCGATGGAAAGGGCTCCTGGGAAGTGCTGGAAAAGCACATAATTGGCTTGCTGAAGAAATCTCACAGCTTCTGTGTTCTCGCGGCCGCCATGCTCATTGGCCAGCCACTCGCCATCCGGTCGCAGATAATCCCGGTAGAGCATTGAGGCCACCGCATCGACCCGGATGCCATCGATGTGGAATTCCTCGAACCAGTAGATGAGATTGGCGACGAGGAAGTTGCGCACCTCGTTGCGGCTGTAGTTGAAGATCAGCGTGCCCCACTCCTTGTGCTCGCCGATGCGTGGATCAGCATGTTCATAGAGATGCTGGCCATCGAAGAAGGCCAGGCCATGGGCATCCTTGGGGAAGTGGCCGGGCACCCAGTCGAGGATCACGCCGATTCCCTCGCCATGGCAGCGGTCCACAAAGGCCCGGAATTCATCCGGTGAGCCGTACCGGCTGGTTGGGGCATACCATCCGGTCACCTGGTAGCCCCAGGAGCCATCGAAGGGGTGCTCCGAGATCGGCATCAGCTCGATATGGGTGAAGCCCCTCTGCTTCACATAGGGGATCACCCGATCGGCCAGCTCCGGATAGGTGAGCAACCTTGCCCCGGGCTTGAGATCAGCGGCCGGGACCGGCGGTCGTGCCGTGCCGTCGGCTTCGATGTAGGGATCATCGGCGGAGCCGTGCATCCAGCTGCCCAGATGCATTTCGTAGACGGCGATCGGCTGGTGGAGGGGGTCGCGCCGGTCACGCTCGTCCATCCAGGTGCCGTCATTCCAGTGGTACGTGCCCAGTGCCGCCACGATCGAGCCGTTGTTCGGTCGTATTTCGTGGCGGAAGCCATAGGGATCGGCCTTCGGATAACAGTGGCCGTCCTGGGTATGCACTTCGTATTTGTAGATGCAGCCCGCCGCCAGGCCCGGGATGAACAGTTCCCAGATCCCTCCCAGGCGTTTCTGCATCGGGTGGTGGCGGCCATCCCAGCTGTTGAAATCACCCAGCACCGAAACACTGCGGGCGTTCGGTGCCCACAGGCAGAACTGAACGCCACCGATGCCATCCCGCTCGCCGAGGTGGGCGCCCATCCGATGCCACACGTGATGGTGGTTGCCCTCGGCGAAGAGGTGCCGGTCGAGTTCGCCCATCCATTCGTGGCGGAACGACCAGGGATCGTTCTGTTCGTGCTGGATCCCCCCCCGCAGCACCCGCACCCGATAGGCACAGCCAGGATCGCTCGCAACCTCCGCCTCGAAGATCCAGGGATGGTGGGGGGTGGCCATGGCCCTGCTCTCCCCATCGAGGAGCAGCTCCACCTTCTCCGCTTCCGGCATCCAGGTCCTCACCACCCAGCCGCCGGAGTCGAGGGGCTGGGGACCCAGAACGGCGAAGGGATGGTCGTGGCGGCATTCCGCCAGCCGCTGGGCATCGTCGACCATCCAATCGAGGCTGGGCAGGACCATGGCAAGGCGGCAAGGGGTGCGCCGGGAGCTTACGGCGCTTTGCCCGCTGCTCAGCGGCTGGAGGTGGGAGGGATCGTGCCCCCGGCGGGATCGGTGGGGAAATCAACGCCGATGATCTCGTTGGCGCTGTCGAGAATCACGTAGAGGTTTTCGGTGAGGCGGGTGAACTCGACGGTGACCATCACCAGCTTGGTCGAAGAGGTGCTCTCGGAGCGGTTGACCCGCAGCGTCCGCACGTAGTTTCCCGTCAGCGTCTGCAGTTTCTGCCATTTCCGCTGCCAGCTCGATGCCGGGATCTCCAGCTGCAGGTCGGGGTTGAGGAACCCGCTCGCGGAGACGTATCGGCCTTCCACGATGGCCTGAACGAACTTGCGTGCCACCTCCTCCGCCGGCCGGTCGGAGACGTTGAAGTGGTAGCCCTCCAGCTGACCGTTGGCGTCAATCACCATCAGCAGTTCGCGCTGGCCGGCGCTGGTCTGGAGGGCCGCTTGGACGGTGCTGGAGTCGAACCCCGGCGCCACGTCGGTGATCTTCCAGCTCAGAACCTTGGGCTGGCGGCGGATCTGGGCCTGCACCAGCTGGGCGGTGGTCATACGCTGCAGGCTGGGGGCGAACTGGGCAAAGCGCTGCTCCGCCGTGCCACTGCGCAATGCCTGCAGGATCCTTTCCGCCGCCGCTCGCGCCTTGGCTTCGGAGACGGCCGCACTGGGCTCAGGGATACGGGCTCCCGGCTGGGCCTGCTGGGCCGGGGCAGCCCCGGATGCCAGCTGGATGCCCAGGGTGGAGGCCATCACCAGGCCGAGCAGGGTGGCGGGCAGGGACATCAGGCGCGGCTGCAGGCGCGGCATGGAGCGGTGGGTGCGGACCGGCTCAGTTTGCCCCAGCTGGCCCCTCCAGCAGAGGATGCAGCACCAACCGGGACCCTGCCAGGTGCAGGGTGATGCTGATGACCCGGTGGCGGGGACCGCAGCCGCCCCTGGGCAGGCTGCCGTCGCCGGGGTTCACGGCGACCTGGGGCCAGGCCGCGCCTGCCACCGAGAGACGCAGCCGCTCCCCTGGCAGCAGTCGCGCGAAGAGGGGCTGGAGGGCCACCGTTCTGTCCCTTCGCTCCAGGCAGTCTTCCCCCAGGAACCGGCCCACGCCGGTGCACAGCTGGGTCGCGCGCTGGCCTTCCCTGTCCACCCGGGAAAGGCAGACGACCAGATCGAAGCCCGGCTGGTCCGCCGCCGCCGCCACCGTGAGCACGGGTTCTCCGACCAGCAGCAGCGGTTCGGCCCCAGGGAGTCCGGTGAAACAGGCCACATCCCCGCGGCGATCGAGATCACCCCGTTCCACCGGCCAGGGTTCCTGCCCCAGATGGCCACCCCGCCCGGGCACCGACCGCCACGGATCGTGCACCACCGTCACCGTGCCGGCGCCCGCTCCGGGTGCCAGTTCCCCCTCGTCGCAGCGAATCGCGGCCAGACCGCCGCTGCTCAGTCCCCAGGCCGGACCGCCGGCGGGAAGGGGATCGTGGCCGGGCGTGAAGCGGCACCAGCGCCCGCTGGTGGCGCATTGCAGCTGCACCGCCGGCTCGGCGGGCTCGGCGGACGGCTCACCTGCGCCGGAGTGTTCACCGGCCCCGTGAAGGGGGGCGCCCAGGTGGCGGCGGAAGAAGGCGAGCTGCAGTTCGTCGAGCCCCCCGTGCCAGTCGAGGTGGCTCCAGGCGCCGATCCGCAGCTGCGGCTTCCCTCCTGCCGAGCGGGACCGGCGCCAGAGGTCGAGCACCCCCCGCAGGTGGGGATCGTGCCAGCCGCCGATCAGCAGCAGGGGCCGGCGCAACAGTTCCGCCGCCACCGGATGGATCCGCCATCCCTCCGGGCGGCTGGGATCCTTCTGCAGCCACCCCAGGCCCATCCCCTGTGGATCGTGGCGCTCCAGCAGGGCCAGGCCCTCCCGCAGATACCCGCCCCGCTCGAGGCTGGAGCGGATGCTTCCCCAACCCTCCCCATCCCCCCTGCGCCGGCAGCCTTCCGCCGCCAGCTGGAGGGCCCAGCCCAGTCCCAGGGCCCACCAGTGGGCTCCGCCCTCGGAGGCCCAGTGCAGCCGTTCATCCAGCCCGCACATCGCCGGTGCCAGGCAGTCGGGCAGGGGATCGGTCCCGACGGGAGTTCCGGCAGGGGGGGCGCAGGCCTCACCGGACCCATTCAGCAGCTGGGTGAGCCCCTGGTAGGAGAATCCGTAGGTGCCGATCCGTCCGTTGCCGTCCTCCAGCTGCCGGGCCCAGCGCACGGCGACGGCACCGTCGGCGGCCTCCTGGACGAAGCCGCTGAACGTCCCTTCCGAATCCCCTCGCCCGCGCACGTCCTGCACCACCACCAGGAAGCCCCGGGAGGCATACCAGGAGGGGTGGGCGTAGGTGACGGTGGAGGCGATGGCGCGGCCGTAGGGCTGCCGCATCAGCAGCACCGGCCAGGGTCCGTCCCCATCCGGTCGCCAGATGCGGCTGGCCAGCCGCACCCCATCCGGGCAGACCATCCAGGCGTCGGTGACGCCCCCCATTCAGCGCACGTCCGGGCAGTGCAGGCCGATCACGTAGGTGGCGAGCACCTCCGCATCGACCGGTGTCAGGTCCTGACTTCTGGCCACCATGGCGATGGACTCCTTGGAGGTGGCGGATTTGCCTTGGGCGTTCATCTGTTTGAACTGCTGGCAGAGTCTCTCGGCCAGGGCGGGGTTCTGCTTCACCGATTCGAGCAGGGCGGAGGCGGCAAGCAGGGGCGGCTGCAGGCTCAGGCCGAGGATCAGGGTGGAGAGGAGCGCCGCGGCGGCGCATGTCCGGGACCGGACGACTGGGGGACGGACTCCCGGATGGGAAGGGAAACGGTGCACCGGCAGGGAGTGCGAGGGACGGGGCAGGGGTCTGCCTCCAGTTCATCGTTCCATTCCAGGCAGCCTTGTCGACAGGGGCGGATTCCCCAGGGTCAGTTCAGGGAGCGACCGGAGGCGTCCCGTGCCCGTCGGATCCAGGTGCGCAGGGTGGTGGTGGCGATCGGGGTCGCCGCCCGCCCGAGCAGGCGATGCTGCAGCCGCATCACCTGGCGTTCCAGCTGGCCGGGATCGGCCCTGGCCAGTCCAGCCGTGGTGGCGATGCCGGCGTGGAGCAGCAGCGAAGCTTCCGCTGCCGACAGATCCACCTCCACCATCAGCCGGGCCTGGGAGCGAAGGCGCAGCAGCCGGGCCTCACTCGCCCCTCCTGCCCGTCCGAGTGTTCGAAGCACAGGGTCCCCCAGGCCGGCCAGCTGCTTCCAGCTGGTGATGCCCGCCTGGTTCAGCCGGGCCGCCTCCCGCTGGAAATGGATCGGCAGGGGGCCGAGACCGCTCACGGGGTGATCGTGACCTCGCCGCTGGCGAGGTCCCTCACGGCCTCCGCGAGGATCACGGGCCTGGCCTTGCCGGCTCCACTCGACTCCACCCGGCGCAGCCGCACCCGCACCACCCCTTCCCGGCCGGTGCGACCGCTGGCTCTGAGGTTGCGGGCCACCTGCTCCACGGTCGGACGTATCGCTTCCGGGGCGAGATCCGCGGGAGCGGCGGTGATGACCAGGTCGTACCCGTTGTCGAAGACGATGGGTACCGCTACCGCTCCCGGCACCTTCACCTTCTCCACGTAGCTCACGGAGAAGGCGAGGCAGGAGATCGCCAGCAGGGCGGTGAAGCTGGTCACGCCCACGAGGCGGAAGCGGATGCCCCATCGGGCCAGGAACCCCGCTCCCGTGAGCAGGGCCAGTACGCCACTGGCGGCTCCCAGCCACTGGCCGGCCAGGAACAGGATCGGATCGGCGGCCAAGGGCTGGTGCTGCGGAACAATCTCCTTATATTGCGGCCGAACCAGGCGGTGACTGTCCGAGGCGGATGCGGTTACTGCCGGAGCGATGTTCTCCCCTTACCCGTCGTCTCGTCTGGACGACTCTCACGGTCGGCACCGTGGGCGGGGTGGGCATCCTTGCCCTGTGGTGGTGGTACGACCGGCTGATCGCCCGCGTCTACGAGCACTGGCGGCCCACGCTCGAGCGCCAGATCTCCCAGGTGATGGGCCATCCCCTGCAGCTGGGCCCGTACCGGGGGGTGGGTGCCGATGGGCTGCGGATCGGTCCGAGTCGCTTTCTGCCCGGCCCCGAGGACCGGTCCACCGCCGGGGTGGAGGGTGTGACGATCGCCATCGATCCGCTGGCCAGCTGGCGCAAGCGGGCCGCGGTGCTGTCCCTCAGCTTCGACGGGGCACGGGCGGATCTGCGTCGCAACGCCAGGGGCCAGATCTGGGTGCTGGGGAAGGCGGCGCCCGGCCAGGAGCCGCCGCGACTCGATCTGCGCTTCCGCCTGCCCCAACCCGCCCAGGTCCGGCTCTGGGGGGTGGGATCCGGTCGGGGGCCGCTGGCATTCACGGCCACCGGTGAGGTGGGGGTGCGCACCCATCGCAACGAGATCGACCTGCGCACGAAGGTGCAGGTGCCGGGCCTCAAGGGTTCCGCCGCGGTCAACGGGGAAGGGCAGTGGCAGCAGGGTCGCTGGCGGGCGGAGATCAGGCCCAGCGGCTTCCCGGTTGCCTCCCTGCAGAGCCTTCTGCCCCTGAAGGGGAAGGTTTCCGGAGAAAGTGACGGACGGGTGAGCCTCACCCTCACCAAGGGAGTGGTCGGGTGCGAGGGAGGCCTGGAGGTTCGCCGGCTGCGCTGGCAGCAGGAGGTCAAGGCGCCACCGCTGGCGGTGGACCGCTTGCCGCTCTCCTGCCAGGACCGCACCCTCACCCTGGCGCCGAGCCTCTGGCGCTACGGGGACTGGAAGGGGAAGATCTCGGCCCGGGCCACGGCTGATCAACGCCTCGCCCTGCGGCTCCGCGCCGAGCCGCCACCGGGCACTCCCCTGGCGCCCCTGCCGATCGAAGCCGACCTGCGGGGTCGCTGGGCCGATGGGGCCCTGCAGGTGTCCCGGTTCGAGGCCAGCCGGGGGGCTGCCAGCCTGCAGGCCAGCGGCCGGGTGGGTGCCCAGCTGGATCTGGCCGGTCGCTGGAGCCTCGATCCGGCCGAACTCCCCGGCGCCGCCACCCTCCCGGTCTGGTTGAAGGACCGCCCCCTGGACGGCAGCCTCCAGGCCGATGGTCGACTCTCGGCCCCCCGTCTGCGGGTCCGCACCGGACAGGCCTCCCATCCCCTGCTCGGTCCCTGGCAGGCCTCCCTGCAGTGGAGCGATCGCATGCTGCGGCTGGATCGGCTCACCACGCCCCATCTGGCGGCCTCGGCCCAGCTGCCCCTGGGCCCGAAGCCCGGAGGAGGCGTGGCGCTCGGCGAGCTTTCCGCCCGCCTCAGCCTTCGCGATCTCCCCCTTTCCACCCTCGACCCGCTGCTGGGCACCGGGCTGCAGGGGCGCCTCGATGCGGACGGCACGGTGCGGGGTCCGCTCGCCTCCCTGCGGCCCGACATCAGCTTCCGGGTGGTGAACCCGGGAGCCGGTCCCCTGCTGCTGCAGGAGTCGTGGCGTGGCACGCTCACCTCCTCCGGAACCTCTGGGGCGCCAGGCGCCGTCGCCGGTGGCCATCGCCTGACCCTCACGGCCCTGGCACCGGCGCCCGAGGGACGCATCGATGCCCAGCTGGACCGTCGCTGGCTTCCCGTGCGGGTGGCGGCCGAGCGGCAGGGAGGCCGGTTGGAGCTCGTGGGGCGGCCGGACGGCTACCGCTGGAGCGCCGCTGGATTTCCCCTGCACGGCCTTGCCCTGGGCCTCGGCCCCAGGCGGGGCTTCCAGCCCGTGGAGGGCTTCCTCGGCGGCAGGGGGGAGCTGGGCCTCCAGCCCCTGGCCTTCAACGGCAGGGTGGAGCTGAGCAAGCCCGAGTTCCTGGGTCTCGGGGGACGCCGCATCGCGGCCACCGTGAGCTACGCCGACCGCGACTACCGCCTCAAGGGGAGGATCGAGCCCCTTGCCGCCGGCACGATCGATGTGAACGCCAGCGGTCGCTGGCAGGGCCCGATCCGGGCGGAGTTCCAGGCCCGGCAGCTCAACTCCGTTCTGTTCCGCCAGCTGGCCGATGCCTGGCCTCGCTGGCAGGGATCTCCTGCCCCCGCCCGGGGTCAGGCTGCCGACCTGGGTCTTCTGGCGATCGAGCCCTCCCGCTTCGACCTCCTTGACCAGCTGGAGGCCCTGCGGGAAGCCAGGGCCCTGGCGGAGCAGCGTGATGCGGCAGCGGCAGCGGCCCCCCGGGCCGTGCGGCTGGCACGGCTGCAGATCGGCATCGATGCGGACCTGACGGTGAGTGGCCCGGACCTGGCCCGGGCCCGAGCCGATCTGAAGGCCACGGGGCATGTGTTCAAGGGTTCTTCCGGTCTCGATGAGGCGGTCACCCGCGAACCGTTCGAAGTGCGGCTGGAGGGTCCGCTCGGGCGGGGGGCCGGCAGCTTCAGCCTCACCGGCCTCTCCCTTGGTCTGCTCAACCTGTTGACCCCCGTGCCGGGCAGCCTGCAGGGCCGACTGGCCTTGCAGGGCCGCTACCGCCTCGGCGGGGCGCGTCCGGAACTGGCGGTGGATCTGGCTCTGGAGGAGGGGGAACTGGGCGGCAAGGGGCTGACCCTGGAGAAGGGCCTGGTGGAGCTTCGCCAGGATGCCCTTGCGGTGGATCTGGCGCTGCGGGCCGAGGGAGCTTCGAGCAGCGTCGACCTTTCCGGAACGATCCCGCTGGATGCCCGGAGCAGCGGACTGGAACTGCGGCTGGCCAGCCGGGGGGATGGACTCCGCTTTCTCACCGATCTGGCCGGAAACGCCCTGCAATGGAAGTCCGGCAGCGCCGATCTGCAGCTGCTGGTGCGGGGCACGCTGGAGGATCCGATCGCCAACGGCTTCCTGCGGGTGCGGCAGGGCACCTTCCGCTTCATCGGCCAGGACCTCGACAGCGTCGAGGCCACCGTGCTGTTCGACTTCGAACAGATGATCGTGCAGGAGCTCACCGCCCGGGCGGGAAAGCGGGGTCGCATCCGGGGGGAGGGCAAGATCGGCCTGGTGCGGCCCCTCACCGCCCAGCAGACCCTGGTGGCCACCCTGGAGGAGGTGCCCTTCTCGGTGCCGCGGGTCACGGCGGTGAGCAACGGAAGGCTGAGCCTGGGCGGCAGCCTGCTGGCGATGGAACTGGGCGGGCGGCTGGCCATCAGCCATGGCTCCATCAACGCCCAGCCGGGCCAGCTGTCCCGATCCGAGCCGGTTTCCCACCAGCCGGCGAAGCCCACCGAGTTCCGGCAACTGGTGGAGGAGAAGTGGGATTTCAGCAAACCCCTGGTGCTGCTCGGGCCCGACGTCGAATCGCAGACCGGCGAGGCCCTGCGCCAGGCAGTGCCACGCTTCCGTTACCTGGCCTTCGAGGACCTGGAACTGAAGCTGGGCCCGGACCTGAAGGTGGTGCTGGCCAACGTGGCCACCTTCACCACGGGGGGGAGTCTGCGCATCAGTGGCCGCCTCGACCCCACCCTGCGGGCCTCGGGCGTGGTGCGGCTGCTGGGGGGCCGGCTGACCCTCTTCACCACCACCTTCAGCCTGGATCCCGAAGCTCCCAACGTGGCGATCTTCACTCCGTCGCTGGGGCTGGTGCCCTACCTCGACATCGCCCTGCGCACCCGCATCTCCGACAGCCTGAACGTGATCGCCCCGAGCAACGTCTTCCAGGGAGGCACCAGCTTCGGCGGCGGCAGCGCCAGCAGCTCCAGCGGCAGCTCCCTGGCCGATCTCAGCGGCCCGAGCGGATTCTCCTCCCTCAGCCAGCTCCAGCTGATCCTGCTCACGGTGAGCGTGAGCGGGCCGGCGGATCGCATCGCCGAGAACCTGCAGCTGCGCAGCAGCCCCCCCCTGCCCCAGGAACGGCTGATCGCCCTGATCGGCGGCAACTCCCTGGCCGGGCTCAGCGGCGGGGGTGCCGGCACCGCCCTGGCCACGGTGGTGGGCCAGTCCCTCCTCTCTCCTCTGCTGGCCACCCTCACCGATGCCTTCGGTCAGAGGGTGAGCCTGGCCTTCTATCCCACCTACGTGAACCCCACGGTGCAGAGCGAGCGGGAGATCACCTCGCGGCGACTGCCCCCCCAGCTGGTGTTCGGGGCGGAGATCGGCTACGACCTCACCGACCGGATCAATGCCTCCCTGCTGGCCGCTCCCAACCGCTCCGACGTGGCGCCCCAGTTCACCTTCACCTACAAGGCATCGGAGTTTCTCAACTTTCAGGGTTCCGTCGATACCCAGGGAGCCTGGCAGAGCCAGCTGCAGGTCTTCTTCCGGTTCTGACGGCGGTTCCGATCCCCATGGGCTCCTCCCTCTCCCCTCCTCCTCAGCAGCTGATCGGCATCGACCTGGGAGGCAGCGCCATCAAGCTGGGCCGCTTCGAGCCCGACGGCCGGTTGATCGCCGAGCTGCGGGTGCCCACCCCCAGGCCCTCGGTTCCGGGAGCGGTGGCGATGGCGATCACCGAAGCGGTGGAGGAGATCGACCCGGACCGGCTGGCCCCGGTGGTGGGCATCGGCCTGCCGGGTCCCACCGATGCCGCCGGCAGGGTGGCCCGGATCGCCATCAACCTGGCGGGCTGGGAAGAGGTGCCCCTGGCGGCATGGCTCGAACCGATGCTCGGGCGGCGGGTGCACCTGGCCAATGACGGCAACTGCGCTCTCGTGGGGGAAGCCTGGCTCGGTGCCGCCCGGGGCTGGGATGATGTGCTGCTGCTCACCCTCGGCACCGGAGTGGGCGGTGGGGTGCTGCTCGGAGGCAGGCTTTTCTGCGGCAAGGGCGGGGCCGCCGGTGAGCTGGGGCTGATCGGCGTCGATCCCGAGGGGCCGCCCTGCAACAGCGGCAACCGGGGGTCCCTGGAGCAGTTCTGCAGCATCGCGGGCCTGGGTCGCCTCAGCCCGCTGGATCCGATCGAACTCTGTCGCCGCGCCGATGCCGGTGATGGCCAGGCCGTTCAGGTCTGGCGGAGCTATGGGCGCTGGCTGGGCATCGGTCTCAGTTCCCTGCTCTACGTGCTCACACCGGAGCTGGTGCTGATCGGTGGCGGCCTCAGTGCGGCCAGCCATCACTTCCTGCCGGCTGTGTGGCAGGAGATCACCAGCCGGGTCCTGCCGCCGAGCCGGGAGGGGCTGGCCATCCGCCGGTGCGCCCTGGGGAACGGTGCCGGCCGATTGGGGGCCGCCCGGCTGGCCCTGGATCGGTTCTCCCCACCGGAGCCGACCTGAAGGGCTGTTCGCATGGCTTGGGATGATGACCCCATGACCCAGACCCTCACCGCCCCTGCCGGCAACCCTGATGGCGCCGTTCCCGATCCGGGCCCGGAGCTGCTGGAACGGGCGGCTTCGGTCCGGCGCCACGCCATGGCCCTCGGGCAGCTCTCCGATCGAGCCCGGCGGGAGGCGGTGACGGCGATGGCGGCAGCCCTCGAGGGTGCGGCCGAAACGATCCTGGCGGCCAACCGGGCCGACCTGGAGGCCGCCGCGGTCGATGGCCTGGCCCCCTCCCTGGTGGCCCGGCTGAAGCTGGATGGTGCCAAGCTCGCCGCCGCGATCGAGGGGGTGCGGCAGGTGGCGGCGCTGCCGGATCCGGTGGGTCGACGCCAGCTGCACACGGAGCTGGATGCGGGCCTGGTGCTGGAACGGGTGAGTGTGCCCCTGGGGGTGCTGGGGGTGATCTTCGAGGCCCGGCCCGACGCGGTGATGCAGATCGCCTCCCTGGCGATCCGCTCCGGAAACGGGGCCCTGCTCAAGGGGGGCCGGGAGGCGGCCCGGAGCTGCGCCGCGATCCTTGCGGCCCTGCAGGAAGGCCTGGAGGGCACGGCCGTGGATCCGGGCTCTCTGGCCCTGCTCACCAGCCGCGCGGAGAGTCTGGGCCTGCTCAAGCTCGACGGCCTGGTGGATCTGATCATCCCCCGGGGCTCCAACGAGCTGGTGCGCTTCATCCAGGACCACACCCGCATTCCCGTGCTCGGCCACGCGGATGGGATCTGTCATCTCTTCGTCGACCGCTCGGCCGACCCGGAGTCGGCGCTGCGACTCACCATCGACAGCAAGACCCAGTATCCGGCCGCCTGCAATGCCATCGAAACCCTGCTGGTGCACGAGGCGATCGCGCCGGTGTTCCTGCCGAGGGCGATCGAGGCCCTCACGGCTGCGGGGGTGGAACTGCGGGGGGATGGACCTGCCTGCCGGTTCGGCATCGTCCGCCAGGCCTCCGAGGAGGACTGGGCCACCGAATACTCCGATCTGATCCTGAGCGTGAAGCTGGTGGCCGACCTGGAGGAGGCCCTGGCCCACATCGCCCGCTACGGATCGCGCCATACCGATGCGATCTGCACCAGCGACGCGGCAGCGGCGGACCGATTCCTGGCGGCGGTCGACAGTGCGGGCGTCTTCTGGAACTGCTCCACCCGCTTCGCCGATGGCTTCCGCTATGGCTTCGGCGCGGAGGTGGGCATCAGCACCCAGACCCTGCCGCCCCGGGGGCCGGTGGGGCTGGAGGGGCTGGTGACCTACCGCTACCGCTTGCGGGGAGAGGGGCACATCGCCGCCGACTACGCCAGTGGCAGCCGCTCCTTCAGCCACCGCCCCCTGCCCCTGTGAAGCGGGCCGACTCCATCACGGTGCGGGGGCTGAGGCTCTGGGCCCATGTGGGGGTTCTGGAGCAGGAACGCCGTGACGGCCAGTGGTTCGAGCTGGCGTTCTCCCTGCTGGCCGACCTGGAAGCCACCGCCCGCACGGATGATCTGGCCCACGGCTTCGACTACGCAGCGGCCGTCACCGCCCTGCAGCGGCAGGCCCGAGCGGTGCGCTGCCGCACCCTGGAGCGCTACAGCGAGCGGATTCTCGATCTGCTCGAAGAGATCTACGGCCCGGTTCCCCTGGAGGTGGAACTGGCCAAATGCCGGGCGCCGATCCCTGGATTCGGCGGCAGCGTGACCGTGACCCGCAGGCGCCGCTGGCCATGACCTCCAGCAGCGCCACGGCCGCCAGCGATGGCTCCGGATCGGCCGGGATCCCCCTGGTGCTGGTGCACGGGCTGTTCGATACCCCCCGGATCTTCGATGGCCTGCAGGGGTCCCTGGCGGGTCGTCGTTCGCCCCTGTTGATTCCCCATCTTCCCCATGGGCTGGGCGAGGTGCCGCTGGAGATCCTGGCGGAACAGCTGGGCAGCCACATCGAGCGCCATTTCGGCGGGGAGCAGCCGGTGGACGTGATGGGCTTCTCCATGGGCGGGGTGATCGCCCGGGCCTGGATCCAGCTGCTGGGGGGAGCGAGCCGCACCCGTCGCTTCACCACGGTGGCGAGTCCCCATCAGGGAACTCTGGTGGCTCTGCCCCTGCCCCGCCGGATCATGCCCGGCATCGCCGACATGAAACCCGGCAGCCCCCTGCTGCGGCGGCTGGATGAGGACATCGAGCCGCTGCGCCAGGTGGAGTGCTGCAGCTTCTACTGCCCCACCGATCTCACCGTGTTCCCGGGATGGGGGGCGGTGCTGCCGGTCGGTCCCCGCAAGGCGCTGCCGATGGGGCTGCACAACACCCTGATGGCCGAACCCGCTTCGCTGCAGCCGGTGGTGGCGGAACTGCTGCGGGAGTGAGGATCGGTGGGATCGGTCTCAGCCGTTGGGTTTGGCCAGCGGCAGCAGGCACTTGTCGGAATCGCAGCCGGCTGGACCCGCTTCGATCAGCTCTCCGCCGTCGTAACGGCGCAGGGCCTCGAAGAAGTCTTCCGTGCGACGCCGGGCCTCCACCTCCCGGTGGAGACGCTGGTAGGTGGCGGCATCGATCGGCTCGAAGGGCAGCCGCGGGAAGGTGGCATTGGCATCGAACCGGGCCAGCAGAGCCGCTGAGATGTACCCCTCACCGTTGTCGATCGCCCGGTGGATCGCCCCTGCCAGCGCTTCGATCTCATGCTCCCGGAACTCAACAGTGGCGGATGTGTTGTGGGCCGTGTAGTGCTTCTGCACCTGCATGTAGAAATCGAACTGGGCCAGGGCCGAGAAGTTGTTGATCTCCACCGCGTCGGCCCCCGGCAGATTGGCCCAGCTCACCTCCGTGGGGATCTCCACCAGCCATTCGGTGCAGCGGGGATCGAAGGCATCATCCAGAAGCCGGCCCTGCTCATCCTTGTCGCTCTGACTGGGCACAATCGTGTAGCCGTAGTCCATGCAGGCCAGGGCCACCGGATCGTTCTTGCGGAAGGTGATGCGGCGGATGAAGCGCTGGGCCTTGGGCGGGTGCCAGCCGGGGCTGGCACCGGTGAGCAGGCTCTTGGTGCCGGCCGGCTGCACCGTGGTGCAGCGGTTGGGGCGTTGCAGCCCATGGCGATCGCAGTAGTCCCACACCGCCCCGTTCACGATCTCCTTCCACCGCGCCAGGTAGCGGGCTTCCTCCGAGCGGAACGCCCGGCCTTCCTCGCTGTCGGGCCTCCCCGCCTCCCACCACTGCAGCCAGGGGGTGCCGAAGGCATGCACGAAGAAATCGAACAGGCCCGTGAAGCTCACCCCCACGATCGGATCCCAGGCCCGGCTCTGGCGGTAGCGCTCCACCTCGAAGCGATGGTTGAGCAGGCAGGCCACCGAGAGTCCAGCGGCCCGGAAGGCCTCTTCCTGGGATCGGTGATCCTGCGGATCGATCCGGTTCAGGTGGATCTCGGCCAGGTTGCAGTGGAAATCCGCGCCCAGGATCTCGCCGCAGGGGTTGAGCCCGTAGCGACCCAGCCGGTGTTCCAGTTCCGCTTCGCCGATCTCCGGGTGGTGCAGCAGCAGCCAGCGGCCCGCCTCCTCCCTGCCCAGGTCGCAGTAGATGCCGATGAATTCCTCCCGCAGTTCAGGGGTGGGCAGCAGGTCGGCATTGGAGCGGGCGATCGCCTCGGGGGCGAACTGGATGGCGCCTTCGCCACTCTGGAACTGCTTGGTCACCGCCTGGAGCACCACCTCCCGGCTCGGCCGTGTGTGGAACACCCGGGTGTGGTTCGCCATGCGCAGGGAATCCCGTTCCGGGTCGATGCGCCAGTTGCCCTGGTCGTCCTGCTGCCAGAGGTTGTCCTTGGCCGTGGCGGCCGCTTCGTCCTCGGCCGAGAACTGCCGCATGCCCGCACTGCGGCGGATGTTGCCGGCCACGATCGTGACCGCCGCCTCGTCGATCAGCAGGCAGCACTCCACGGAGGTGAGCCGACGGCCCTGCGCCTTGTTGAGAATCAGGGCCACCCGGCCATAGAGGTCCCTGAGTTTCACCGGATTGGCCATGCCACCGAACCCCCGCAGGGTCTCTCCCACCGGCCGCACGTCAGCCAGATCGACCCGGATCCGCACCGGAGCGGTGAAGCGCTCGTCGCTGCAGAGCTCGAGCAGCAGCCGGTAGCTCTCCACCCAGCCCTGGCGGGTGTCTCCCACCCGGATCTCCACCTCGTTGCCCTTGATGGTGTGGGTGGTGAGTTGCTGGCGGGCGCCGGCCGGGGTGGCACCGATGTCGCTCACGCCAGCGATCACCAGCTCGTTGCGCACCGCCGGCAGCCGCTCGATCAGGTGCGGTTCGATGATGGCGCCGGTGCCGCAGCCCATCATCGCCAGATCCATCATCAGGGCGAAGGCTTCCCAGTCCACCAGGTTGGTGGAGGTGCAGTTGTAGGCGCCGGAGAAGTTCTCGGGCCGTTCGATCCATTCGGTGCCTCCGATCCACAGCCAGCGGCCGGAAGGCAGGGCCTTCTGCTCGAGCTGCATGCGCCGCAGCAACGCCACTTCCTCCGCATCCAGATGGCCCAGCTTGCGCAACCCCTCCAGATTGCGCTCGGCCACCTGGTGCCAGCTTTCGCGGCCGTCCTCGCTTCTGCGGCTGTAGGTGCGATAGAAGACGGGATTGGCCGCCGGGGCCGTGGCGGGGAAGTCGCGATGGAGATCCCTGCCGGATCTCCCCTCACC
Source organism: uncultured cyanobacterium (assembly GCA_963847745.1). Lineage (GTDB taxonomy): Bacteria > Cyanobacteriota > Cyanobacteriia > PCC-6307 > Cyanobiaceae > Cyanobium. The sequence goes on from CAWKAW010000003.1 coordinate 167,602, forward strand.
GCTCGGCCGGGCGTGCTCCAGGGTCTCAGGATCGGCCGGTGTGGGGCGGGCAGGGGACAGGGTCACGGCAGGCAGCGTCGTGGACGTGGTCGGAACCCTAACGCCAGCGGTGGGGTGGTCAAGCTGGATCGGACACCAGGCACGGTGCCGGGTGTGAAAACACCGCGGCCGCTCCCTGCATCGGCAAGGGTGGATCCGGTCATGGCTGTGGAGGCCGATGCAGCGGATCCCGGAACCGGAGCTGATGGACGACAGCGAGCAGGCGCGGGTCTATGCCGAGGCCGACTTCTCGGCTTCCGATCTGGCGATGGTGCGCCGCCTGGATGAACTCTTCGGAGCGGAGGGCCTGGGCCCCCGCATCGTGGATCTCGGCTGTGGACCCGGCACCATCACCTTCCTTGTGGCGGACCACTTCCCCCGGGCCGCCGTGCGGGGGATCGACGGGGCCGCCGCCATGCTGGCCATCGCCGAGGAGCGGCGCACCGCCGTACCCCGCTGGCGGGAGCGGGTGCGCTTCCAGAGGCTGGTGCTGCCGATGGCGAGTGGGCAGGATGCCGCTTCGCCCCTGGCCCGCTCCTTCAGCGCCGTGGTCAGCAACAGCCTCCTGCACCACCTCCACGATCCCGGCGTGCTCTGGCGCAGCGTTCGCACCCTCGCCGCCCCCGGAGCGGCCCTCTATCTGCGGGATCTGCGCCGTCCCCCGACCCCCACCGAGCTGCAGGCCCTGGTGGAGTTGCACGCCGGCGCGGCTCACCCGCTGCTGCGGCGCGACTACACCCGGTCCCTCCACGCCGCATTCACACCCGAGGAGGTGGAGGAACAGCTGGCGCAGGCCGGCCTCGCGGATCTGAAGGTCGCTGCCGTGGAGGATCGCTACCTCGAGGTCTGGGGTCGGATGGCCTAGAAGCAGGGCATGAACCGGCTCTCCCTCCTGCTGCCGGTGGCCCTGGGGGTGGCTCTCGTTCCCATGGTCCTGCCGCCTGTCGGTGCCAGCGAGGTGCTGCGGCCGCCGGGCTGGGTGCGGTCCCCCTCCTCGTCGCCGGGCGCCCTTCGTCCCACCCAGGATGGGTTGCTGTTCGCCCAGCTGGAGGAGGGGGATCGCCGCTGGCTGCCCATCCGCCAGCTGCTGCCGAACGGGAGCGTGCGCTACGTCTACCGCCGCCGGCGGGGAGAACCTCCCCTCAGCGCCGAACAGCTGGAGGCGTTGCTCCGCAACCCGCCGCGCTACGAGAAGGAGCGCAGAGCGATCCGCGGCCTGCTTGCCCAGCTGCGCCACCTGGGCGTGGAGGTGCAGCTCGAGCCTCCGCAGCAGGCGATCGCCTCCGGCGAGTGGCGCCCCCGCACGGCCACGGTGCGCATCCGCCCCGATGTGCCCTCCGCCGGCAGCAGGGTCTTCGCCCGGGTGCTCAATCACGAAGCGATCCACGTCGCCCAGAGCTGCCGGGCTGGGGGCCTGCGCCGCCTGCCGGTGCTGCTCGGCCTGGGAGGGCAGGTGGGCCCGGAGGAGGCGGAGCTGCTCCGCCATCCTGTCTATCGCAGGGCGCCTCAAGCGGTGCAGCGGATCGAAGCGGAAGCCTTTGCCCACCAGAACGATCTGGAACTGGGCCGATCCCTGCTGAGCCGTCACTGTGGTGCGGCGACCGGGCCGCCTGCCAGGCTGGCCCCATGACCCGCAGTTCCGCTTCGGCCGTTTCGGCCACGAAAGGCCCTGAGGGGGGTGATCCCGATCGGGTCGCCCTCGCCCAGGCGGTCGCGAGGCGACGCAACTTCGCGATCATCTCCCATCCCGATGCCGGCAAGACCACCCTCACCGAGAAACTCCTGCTCTACGGCGGTGCGATTCAGCAGGCCGGGGCGGTGAAGGCCAAGGGAGAGCAGCGCAAGGTCACCTCCGACTGGATGGAGCTGGAAAAGCAGCGCGGCATCTCGATCACCTCCACCGTGCTGCAGTTCGACTATGGCGGCAGCACCATCAACCTGCTCGACACCCCCGGCCACCAGGATTTCTCGGAGGACACCTACCGCACCCTGGCGGCCGCCGACAACGCGGTGATGCTCGAGGACGCCGCCAAGGGTCTCGAACCCCAGACCCGCAAGCTCTTCGAGGTCTGCCGGATGCGGAAGATCCCGATCTTCACCTTCATCAACAAGATGGACCGGCCCGGCCGGGAGCCGCTGGAGCTGCTCGATGAAATCGAGCAGGAGCTGGACCTGGCCTGCTGGCCGGTGAACTGGCCGATCGGCAGCGGCGACCGCTTCCGGGGCGTGATCGACCGGCGCACCCACGAGGTGATCCTCTTCGCCCGTGCCGAACGGGGCCGCCAGGCCACCGAACAGCGGCTGCCCGCCGGCAGCAGCGCCCTGGCCGACCTGGTGGAGCCCGAACTGCTCGCCCAGGCGCTGGAGGAACTCGAGCTGCTCGAGGGTGCCGGTGCCGATCTGGATCTGGAACAGGTCCGTGCCGGCGATCTCAGCCCGGTGTTCTTCGGCTCGGCCATGACCAACTTCGGCGTGCGGCCCTTCCTCGACGCGTTCCTGGAGCTGGCCCAGCCCCCCGGCGCCCGCACCTCCAGCGAGGGCCCTGTGGATCCCCTGCGGCCGGACTTCAGCGGGTTCGTCTTCAAGCTCCAGGCCAACATGGATCCGCGCCACCGCGATCGGGTCGCTTTCGTGCGCGTGTGCTCGGGAAAGTTCGAGAAGGACATGACCGTGCGCCATGCCCGCAGCGGCCGCACCATCCGCCTGTCCCGACCCCAGAAACTGTTCGGTCAGGACCGGGAAGTGGTGGAGGACGCCTACCCGGGTGACGTGATCGGGCTCAACAATCCCGGCATGTTCGCCATCGGCGACACTCTCTACGCCGGCAGCCGGGTGGAATACGAGGGGATTCCCTGTTTCAGTCCGGAGATCTTCGCCTGGCTCCGCAACCCCAATCCCTCGGCGTTCAAGAGCTTCCGCAAGGGGGTGAACGAGCTGCGGGAGGAGGGGGCGGTACAGGTCCTCTACGACACGGACCCCAGCAAACGGGATCCCATCCTGGCGGCGGTGGGCCAGCTTCAGCTGGAGGTGGTGCAGTACCGGCTGGAGAACGAATACGGCGTGCAGACCCGGCTGGAGCCCCTCGAGTTCACGGTGGCTCGCTGGGTGCCGGGAGGCTGGCAGGCCCTGGAGCCCCTCGGACGCCTCTTCAACTGCAAGACCGTGCGCGATGCCTGGGACCGGCCGGTGCTGCTCTTCCGCAACGACTGGAACCTGCGCCAGCTGGAGGAGGACCATCCCGAGCTGGAGCTGAGCGCCGTGGCCCCGGTGGTGAGCGGCGTCGAGCCGATCGCCCTCTGAGCGTTCCGCTCCCCACTGGATCGGACCCACGGAAGCCGATAGGGTCCGCCAGAATGGTCGCAATAATTCGTCATGTCCCCAGGGATGGTCAACGCGATGTCCTCATCCGTGACTCCTGCCTGCCTCTGGCTGGTACGTCCCCGCAGCGACGGTGGCACGGATTACGTCAGTTTCCTTCCGGCCCAGGGCCTGCCGGGGCATGGCCTGGTCGAGATCCGGGAGGGCAGCCACCTCCCCCCCCAGATGCCCCTGCTCAAGCGTCGCCAGCGCCTGGGAGCCGAGGAAGCCGAGGCCTGCCGCCGCCATCTGCAACAGGAAGCTGGATATCGACGCAGTGAACCCCTTTTCTAGCCGCTTCTCGATACGCTCACCGGTATGAACCAAGGTTCCGACCTGCCCGCTGATTCCACGGGGCCCGCGGCCGAATCCCCGGATCCCTACGTGCGTCTCGGAATCGAGCATGACGCCGGATTCGAGACCGTCCAGTCCGCCCGGCAGGCCCGCCTCCAGGAAGTCGGCGACGATCCCCTGGCCCGCTCCCGCGTCGAGGCTGCCTATGACGCGGTGCTCATGGACCGGCTCAAGGAACGTCAACAGGGGAAGGTGAGTACCGCCGCCCGCAGCGCCTCCCAGCGGGAACAGGCCGCGCCGCCCCCCAGCAGACCCATCCACGCCGCCCTTCCCAGGGTGCCTGCCCTGCCGGTCCCCCGGCTGGGGGGAACCTCATCGGTCCTGCCGGCCCTCACCCTTGCCTCGGGTCGGGAGTTCTGGTTCCCCCTGATCAGCCTCGGCTCCCTCACGGTGCTGCTGCTTCTGCCCACCACGGCACCCGAACTGCTGCTCGCCCTCGCAGCTCTGGCCACCATGCTCAACCTGCAGCGCCGCAATGGTCGCTTCCTGGCGGCCGTGGGGTGGACCTTCCTGCTTCTGCTGGCTGGCCTTCTGGCGGGATCGCTGCTCGTCGGTGCCCTGCCCGCTTCCCTGCCCCTGGGTCTTCCCCTGGCGCCCCTGCAGCTGCAGAGCCTGCCGGCCATGCTGCTGCTCCTGCTCGGTGCCCTGCTGATCGCCTGAGGCACCACAACGGATCGGCCCGTTCGGGGAATCGTCCCTGAGCTTCCAGGTCCGTTGTTCAGCTCCCGGGTGTTCAGCTGCCGGGCCGTTCGGCAGGGGGAGTCGCCAATGGTGGTGGTACCCCCGGGGAAAGCGTCTGAGGATTCGGGGCGAACAGATCGAGTTCGGGCATTGCCTCCTCGGCGACCGGGTCCGCCAGGGGGTCGGCAGCGGAAGGATCACCATGGAGGCTGCCGGCTGGAGCCAGCCCCCCTTCCCCCGGTCCCTGGCTGTCTGGGCCTCCGGGAGAGCAGGCTCCCAGGGGGAGGCAGAGCACCGCCATCGCGGCGAGGAATCGGAACCGGTCCCATCCCCTGCGGACGCATGCATGGTTCCTGCCGTGTGCTCTCATCTCGGTAGCTGGGGAAGGGCGAGTTCGTCGATCAGTTCCTGAAGCTCAGGCGCCTCCACCCGGTACACCTCGTTGCAGAAGTGGCAGGTGAGTTCGGCCTGGCCATCCTCCCTGAGGATGGCATCGAGTTCATCGCGCCCCAGCAGTTTGAGGGCGCTGACGCTCCTGCGCCGGCTGCAGGGGCAGTGGAACTGCACGGCACGGGTGGTGTCGCTCTGCTCCAGGGGCTGGGGATCAAGGTCGGGAAAGATGTCCTCCAGCAGACCCTGAAGGTGGTCGGCGTGGGCCATCAGCCGACCGCTGAAGTCGCTCACCTCGCGGCAGCGCTCCTCGAGCAGCAGCACCAGGGCAGGTTCCCTTGCCGCCTTGGGCAGCACCTGCACCAGCACGCCGCCGGCGCAGCGCACCCCGCTGCTGTCGATTCGCTCCCCCACGAACACTGCCGAAGGGGTCTGTTCCGAATGGAGCAGATAGGAAGCCACGTCCTCTCCGATGCCCCCGCTCACCAGCTCCACCGTGCTGCTGAACGGGACCCCCTCGCCGGTGTCCCGAACCACGTGCAGATAGCCGGTGCCGGTGGCCTGCCGGAAATCGAAATGGGGCATTCCATCGCTCTCGCACACCAGATCCAGTTCCAGTGAAGGGTTGCCCACATACCCGCGCACGGTCCCGTCCCTTCCCGCATCCACCATCAGGCCCCGCAGCGGTCCATCCGACTGGATGCGCAGATTCACCCGGCCGTGGGCCACCTTCATGGAACTGGCCAGCAGCAGACCCGCACTCATCGCCCGTCCCAGCAGGGTGGTGGTGAGGAAGGAAAGGCCATGCCTGCGGCGGGCATAGCGGGTGGTGACCGTGGTGGTGACCGCCACCAGACGGATGCCACCCCCGGCGGCAGTGGCACACAGCAGCTGATCTCCCATCACCCCGCTTGAGCTGGAGGCATCGTACGGAGGGCGCCCGTCCGGGTGGTGTCCAGAGGATCGAGATGCCCTTCCTGCAACCGCCAGCCCCGATCGATCACCCCGCGGAAGAGCTCCGGCTCGTGGGTCACCACCAGCAGGGCCCGTTCCTTCCCCAGGCCCCCCAGCAGCTGCAGCACCTCGTCCCGCACCGTCCAGTCGAGGCCGGCGGTGGGTTCATCCAGCAGCAGCACCTTCGGATCCCGCAGCAGCTGCACCGCCAGGGCCAGGCGACGCTGCTGTCCGCCGCTGAGCCGCTCCGGGGCCTGCTGCAGGGAGATCGTCCCCAGCCCCACCCTGGTGAGCACCTCCTCGATCCGCTGGGAGTCGACCCGCCGCTGACCCAGCTTCAGCTCCTGCCCCACGGTGAGTCCCAGGAAATGGCGTTCGGGAAACTGGAACACGAAGCCGCACAGCCAGCGGCGCTGCCGGCTGCCCAGAAGCTGGTCGTTCCAGAGGATCCGGCCGCCATCGGCCTCGGCCAGACCGCCGATCACCTCCAGCAGGGTGGTCTTGCCGCTGCCGCTGCGTCCGGCCACCAGGGCCGGCTCGCCCACGGGCAGACGCAGGTTCACATCCCGCAGCACCGGCTCGGAGGCGGTGGCGGGGTGATAACGGATGGACCGGAGTTCGAGCATCCCTCCAGCATGCAGGCTGCCAGGCTGGTGCGGTATCCGGTGCCGCGCTGCAGGATTCCCCCATGGAGGTTCGCTTTCGCGAGGTCGATCCCTTCAACTGCTGGATCTGGCTTCGCTTCGCCCATCCGCCGGGCCAGGGGGAGCGCGGCTACGTGGAGACGGCCTTCGACAGCTGGTTCTTTCTGGGCAAGCTGGGAGCCTTCAATGCCGAAAACCTGCAGGCCCACGAGGCCGGAGCCGACCTCAGCTGGCTCGCCTACGAGGAGGAGGAGGTCACCTCCGCTCTCCCGGCTCTGATGCACAGCATGAGCGCCATGGAATACCGGGAGGAGTGGGCCCGCTGCTGGCTGGATCTGGGCACGAGCGACGCCCTTGCCCTCGATGTGCTGGTCAATGCCCTCGGCCAGCTCGACAACGATGTGGTGGAGATCGAGGAACTGCGGATCGGGGGCGTCAATGAGGACTGGCCCATCGAGGAGGAACCCGAGTCCCTCTTTGCGGGCCGGGGCTCCTGAGACCGGCAGGGTGGCCAGGGAACTGCGCCGGCTGATGATCGGGCCCGATCGGCTCGCCGGGACCGGGGACCCACCCGCCGTGGTCCTGGGCGCCAGCGAGAGTCACTATCTGAGCCGCGTGCTCCGCTGTCGTCCGGGGGACCGGCTGGCGGTGATCGATGGCTGCGGCTCCCTGTGGACCGCCACCCTGGAGAGGCCCGATCGGCTGCGGCTGGACCAGCCGCTGGAGCATCCCCTCGAGCGGGTCCTTCGCCTCAGGCCTCAGCTCTGCCTGGCGCTGGCGGTGCCCAGGCGGGAGCCGGAACTGGTGTGGCGCATGGCCACCGAGCTGGGGGTGGACCGGCTCCAGCCCCTGCTCGGGGAGCGCACGGTGCTGCAGGGCCGCTTGCCGGTGGAACGGTGGCAACGGGTCGTGGCCGAAGCCACGGAGCAGTGCGAGCGGCTCTGGCTGCCGGAGCTGGTGGAGCCGCAGAACGCCCAGCGCTGGCTGGCCCAGTCTCCCCCCGGGGTGGGATACATCGCCACCACCCGTCAAGCCGATCTGCCGCTGCTGGCCCAGCGGCTGGCCGAGATCGGCCGTTCCCCGGCCGGGGAATGGCCGCTGCAACTGAGCCTCGCGATCGGTCCGGAGGGGGGCTGGACGCCCCAGGAGCTGGCCCTGGCCAGGGAGGCCGGCTGGCAGGCGGTGAGCCTGGGGCCCTCCATTCTGCGCACGGCGACCGCCGCGGTGGCGGGGGCGGCGGAACTGGTCAGCTGGCGGACGATCAGCCGCGCATCCCCTTCGCCATCTCGCTGAACACGGCGAGGTTGGCACCGGCCAGACGACGGCGACGGGGCAGGGCGCCGCCGGGGCTGAGGCACTCAGGGGCGAAGGTGGTCTGGCTGGGGGCGGGTCGATTGGCCTGGGCCGCAGCCAGTTCGGCGGCGATCGCCTCGGCCGTGGTGAGCACGGCCCCCGCCGCCGCGCCGGCGGGGGCCTCCCTGGTGGCGGGAGTGGCGGCCGCAGGGGCTGCCGATGCCTTCTTGCCCTTGGCCGGCTGCTCCTGGGCCGGCGTCACGGGGGCCACCTGGACGGGCTTCCGGTCCTCGCCACCCCCCAGGTCGAGGAAGAACTTGGGGCGCTTGAAGATCATGGCGGCGATCGGCATCGGGCTGGATCGATTATCCGCCGCGGACGCTGATCCGCGCCGGGCGGCTTAGATCAGTGCAACAGAAGCGATCCTTCCCATGCTCCCCCTGCCGCCCCAGGATCCCGGCTCATGGCTGGCGGCGCTGGCCATCAACACCGGGCTGATCGCCCTGGCTCAGCGGGCTCCCCTGCTCACCCCGGCGGGATGGGTGCATGCGGGCATCCTGGGCACCCTGCTCTGGGGCGCCCTGGGCCCGGCAGGATGGCTTGCGGTGGTGCTCTATCTGGCCCTCGGATCGTTGGTGACCCGCCTGGGCTATGCCCGCAAGCGAGACCGAGGACTGGCCGAGGGGCGGGGCGGTCGCCGGGGACCCGAAAACGTGTGGGGGTCGGCCCTGGTGGGCACGGTGCTGGCGCTGCTCACCCCCGTTGCTCCCCCCTTCTGGCAGCCGGTTCTGCTGCTGGCCTTCGCCGCCAGCTTCGCCGCCAAGCTGGCAGACACCTTCGGCAGCGAGATCGGCAAGCGCTGGGGCCGCCACGCCGTGCTGATCACCAGCCTCAGGCCCGCCGCCCCTGGCACCGACGGGGCGATCAGTCTGGAGGGCACGGCCGCCAGTCTTCTGGGCAGCGGCCTGATGGCACTGGTGATGTGGCTGCTGGGGGTGATCTCCAGTGGCGGCGCCTGGCTCGTGGTCAGCGCCGTCGGCCTGGTGGCCACCCTGCTGGAGAGCCTGATCGGCGCCACCCTGCAGCGCCGCTGGTCGTGGCTCAGCAACGAGCTGGTGAATGGTCTGCAGACCCTGCTGGCGGCCTTGATGGCTCTTGGCTGGGCTTTGGTTTTCCCTCTGAGCGGGTGAGTGTGCAGCGGCACCGAATCCTGAGGACCTGGAATTGTGATCTTGCTCTGCCGTTTGCAAGTGCCTCCGTTGAGAAAGTCGGACCACTCATTTGCTTTTATGGGCTAAGAACATCAAGCCGCCTCCCCTCGTTTCGAGAAGGAAAGTGTCAAACTCGAGGCTCATTATTTCGGCTACTCCAAGCCATAAATCCGAGCACTCAGGAATATTGGCAATATCTTCGATGACAATCCAGCCATTCTGTGCAACCGAGCTTCTGGCTACGGCGAACGTATTGAGATTCGCTTCAATCGTGTGAAGTCCGTCGTCAATGATGATGTCGTAACTGGCTGCATGCATCAGCTCATGAAGAGACTGTTTTGATAATTGATCTACCCATGATGTATCGATGCGTTCTTCTTGGAAAAGAATACGCTCATCGATGTCAGCCCCGTGAATGCTGGAGCTCGGAAGAAAATCTCTGAATGCCCGTGCCGATGCCCCTGGCCGTCCATGCAGTCCCATGTTGCTCTTTACGTCTAGATTATTCGAGCCAAGGCCAATTTCCAACAGTCGTACCTTGCCGTTCTGGCAGAGAAAACTGAGCATTTTCAGAATCGGCTGGTAGACGTGGTGGTAGTCGTGAAAACCGGCTTTATCGGAGCCGTAATAATTCAGAAGCCCCTCAAGCTGAACCACCTTGTCATGGTCTACCCATTCTCGAATCTGCACGTCAGACATGAGCCCAAGCTCCTGGCCCAGGGGGATCAACATAACCATTTTCCCTTCCCAAGGATGCTCCAGACATCCCGTTCAGGATGTCTGCCTTGTACCAATTTGTGGTGCGAAAGCAGTGAAGCCTTTTCTGAGTGCCCCCCGTGATGGGGACCCCTGAGCCGTTCAGCTGGAGTCCTGACTTGTCCCCAGGGCAGATCGCCTGCATCCCCGACCCGTCAAGGCGGGAAGGGGAAATCCGGAGCCGGCATCTTCACGAAACAGGGGCTGGGCCCGGTGTTTCGGCGGCCGTGATCTGTTCGGCCCGCCAGGCGGCAGCGCCCTTGCGCAGACGTTCCAGCACTGCCGTGCAGCGTCGCTGGGCCTGGCGGGGAGCCAGCCCCAGCTGAGCTCCCAGCTCCACCCATGTGCAGCCCACCCGCAGGCGTCCATCGAGAAGCTGGCGTTCCAGGGGGGCGAGTCCCTGCAGGGCCTCGCGCAGCCAGATCAGCTCAGCGCTGGCTTGGGGAGGCTCCTCCGGATCTTCCGGTTCCATGGCAGTGGCTCCGTCCCCGGACACGGTCGGAGCGGCCAGCCGATCCAGCAGGGTGAGCCCTTCCTCCTCCCCACCGGTCCTGCAGGCCACGCGCCCATCCAGGCTGCGCACGGTGCTGGTCGCCGCCGCGGCGAAGGCTTCCCGCAGCGGCTCCTGCCCGCATCCCAGGGCGCTGGCCAGAGCGGCTTCCCCCAGGGGCTGGAGTCCCCGCCCCCGGCGCTGCTCCTGCAGGCTTGCCGCCTGCTGCCTCAGTTCCCAGAGCTGGCGCGGAATACGCACCATGGGTTCCCGGTCCCGCTGTTCATGGCGCATGGCCCCGAGGATGTAGGGCACCGCAAAACTGCTGAGGCTCACCCGCCTGGAAGGATCGAAGGCCTCCACCGCCTTGATCAGCCCCATGCTTCCCACCTGGAGGAGGTCATCGAAGGGAAGCTGGCTGGACCGGCTGTGGCGGCTGGCGACACTTCGCACCAGAGGCAGATTCGCGGCCACCAGCGCATTGCGCCAGGTGAGCCGCTGGCGTGGGTCCCGGCTGCCCGCGAAGGCAGCCAGCCAGCGGCTGTTGCTCCTCTGCCGACCAGGCAGGTCGGTGGGGACAATCCGACCGCTCCTGCGTCGGGGTGTGAAGGCTTGCCTGCTGGAGCCCATGGATCAGCGGTGGGAAACGTCCTCCTCACCGTGTTCCAACAGCTGCCGGAGGTGGATCGCCCCCGGGCCGTAGCTCTGTTCACCCGAATGGGTGATGCGCAGGCTCAGGCCATCAGGGCAGGGGTGGAGAGCCTCTGGGGCTCCAGACCCGCCCAGCGCAGCAGGGCCGGCCAGGCTCGCACCCGTTCGTACACCTGGGCGTGTCCCTCGCTGTTGAGATGCACGCCGTCGCTGACCAGCCACTGCAGCCAGTGGGGGTCGGCGGTGAGGCCATCCAGCAGCGGCAGGAAGGGCACATCCGCCTCCATGCAGGCCTCCTCCAGCAGACCCTCGTAGCGGCGAACCGTGCCGAGGTCGTACCAGAGCACATCGGCGAAGGGCATCACCGCCTCATCCACCGGCGTCAGTCCCAGCACCAGCACGGGCGCGATCGCCTTCGCCTCGCGCAGGGTCTGCTGCAGGCCGAAGAGGAAGGCGTCGGGGCCCAGCTGGTGCCGTCCTTCGGGTCGGCCGACCCGGGCGGTGTCGTTCAGGCCCACCGAAAGCAGGATCCCCTGGGGCAGCTGGCGGCGCAGCTCCCCGCGGCAGCCCACCTCCGCCGGCAGCCGGGCCGCCAGCCGCTCCAGTCCATCGCCCCGGATCCCGAGGTTGTACAGAACGGGCCCATCGGGAAGTTCCATCCAGTGGCGCCGCAGCCGCTCGCACCAGCCACCTCCCTCGGAGTCTCCCCATCCGTAGGCCCCGCTGTCTCCCAGCACCACGAGCTTCCGGGGAATGGGGAGGGGCATGGCGGGTGTGCGGGCGAAGCTGGTGCCGAAGACGACAGAAGCAGGGTATGGCCCACCCCGTCGTCATCGCCTGTCCACCCTGCAGGTGCCGGCGGTGGCCGTCGCCTTCGAGGGGGCATCCCGCCACCTCGTGGTCGCTGCCCTGTTCCGACTCGGCTTCCTGAGCGAGCTCCTTCTGCTGCCGATGGCTCTGGACCCCGCAGGAAAACGGCTGCGGAGCTCAGACCGTGCCCGTGAAGGCGGGTGCCTGCGCGGCACCGGGCATCGTGGCGGATCGCTTTGGGGCGAACCTCCTCCATGCCAATGCGGGAGGCTGCGTGCAGGACGTGCCGGGCCTGGTCAGGATCAGTCAGTTGCGGAACAGGGCACTTGTGATCGATGCAACCGGAATCGACGATGTTGATTCTTCAGCTCCCAGGAGCCTTGTGGAGCTTCGCAACGAACGCTCCCGTCGGGGAATTGAGATGAGCAGCGAAGTGGATTCCGGCCATGTACTCCGGATCCTTGCAGGCTTCGGCATCGTCCTGGATGGAGGGATAGATCAACCCATGAAGAAGGCCATCCACGCCATCGCGCAGCAGCTGAGCGTCAGCCGCCAGTGCCGAGGGCGGCCCCATGAATTCAGTGATGGGGGGAATTGCCGCCGTAGGGGTGGCGATGCCAGCGGATTCGGTTCTCTGATCCTGGGGCTTCTGCTAGAATTTTATGAGAGTTTCGATCAAGGCGGCATGAAAAATAAGGAACTAATCGAAAAAGCCCGCAGCTTCGCCAAGCCCTTCCGCATCGAAGATGGTGGTGCCTTTCGCCTTAAGGATGTCGATCCAGGAGATACTCTTCACTTCGACGATGAAGACAAACCCAGAGCCAAGGAAGCTCTGGCCATGGGAGTGGATCTTCTTGCCGAGTTTCAGGATCTGCTCTATGCTCAGGATCGCTGGGCTCTTCTGCTGGTGTTCCAGGCCATGGACGCTGCAGGGAAGGATGGCACAATCAAACATGTGATGAGCGGCGTGAATCCTCAGGGGTGTCAGGTCACTTCCTTCAAGGCGCCCTCTTCTGTTGACCTCGACCATGATTATCTCTGGCGATGCAACAAGGCTCTGCCGGAGCGGGGCAGAATTGGAATCTTCAATCGCAGTTACTATGAGGAGACCCTTGTCGTGAGGGTTCATCCCGATATTCTCGCCAGGCAGGCTCTACCTCGTGAGCTTCGCGAGAAGGATGACATCTGGAAGACTCGTTTCACGGATATTCGCCATTACGAGGACTATCTGACTCACAATGGCATCGTGGTCCGTAAGTTCTTTCTCCATGTTTCGAAGAAGGAGCAGAAGAAGCGATTCCTCGAGCGGCTGGAGAAGCCCGAGAAGAATTGGAAGTTTTCCGCTGGTGATATCAAGGAGCGGGGCTACTGGGACGCTTACATGAAAGCATACGAAGAAACCATTCAACGTACGGCAACGAAGAACTCCCCCTGGTATGTTGTTCCAGCCGATAACAAGTGGTTCACCCGTATCGTGGTGGCTGCTGCCATCATTGAAACGATGGACTCGTTGAATCTGCGCTACCCCAGAGTGAGTGATGAAGCTCGCAAGCAGCTGCAAGTGGCCAAGCAGGACCTGCTCGATGAGGAGTAAGGATTGCTGTCCTTGCAATTCGGACTTTTCCCAGTAGAATGAAGTCAGCCTTGGTTCAGGCCTTCCGACTCCACTACTTATTCGCCTTCCTGGTCCCCTGACTGTACGAGATGACGCTGATCAGCTATTCGAAGATCCTGGAGATCGTGGGCGATATCATTCGCGTCGAAGTCCAGGCTGATTCTGTCGGTACCGAACCAGGTCCCCGCTTCAACGACCTTGCTGTCGTGCAGAACTCCACGGGAAGCCTGTCTCTGGCACAGGTGATCGAACTGAAGTCTGATTCGGTGGCACTCCAGGTCTTTCAGGGGACCAAGGGTGTTTCCACCAGTGCAGCTGTGCGCTTTCTCGGTCACCCGATGAAGGCCACCTATTCCGGCAATATCCTGGGGCGGATCTTTCGTGGCACCGGCGAACCGATCGATGGTGGCCCCGACCTGTCCCAGGATCCCCAGGTGCCCATTGGTGGTCCATCGGTCAATCCCACGTGCCGCATCGTCGCTTCCAAGATGATTCGCACCAATGTGCCGATGATTGATGTCTACAACTGTCTGGTGGAGAGCCAGAAGATTCCGATCTTCTCGGTTTCCGGGGAACCCTTCAACGCCTTCCTCTCCCGCATTGGCATTCAGGCCGATGCGGATGTTGTTGTATTCGGAGGATTGGGTCTAATTTTTGATGACTACTATTCCTTTCGCAAGACATTTGAAGATGCCGGAGTCTTCTCCCGCACGGTGATGTTCGTGAATCTGGCCTCCGATCCGATTGTGGAGCGCATGCTGATTCCCGACATGGCGCTCGCAGTCGCCGAGAGGTTTGCCGTGGAGGAGGGGAAGCGGGTGTTGGTGCTCCTCACGGACATGACCGCCTTTGCTGATGCCCTGCGCGAGATCAGCATCGCCATGGATCAGGTTCCCGCCAATCGCGGTTATCCAGGCGGTCTCTATTCCCAGCTTGCCAGTCGCTATGAGAAGGCTGCGGATTATGCCAAGGGTGGATCCGTCACGATCCTCACGGTGACCACCATGCCGGGAGATGACATCACCCATCCGGTGCCGGACAATACGGGTTACATCACGGAGGGTCAGTTCTATTTGCATGATGGGGTCATCGATCCCTTCGGATCCTTGTCGAGGCTGAAACAGAATGTCATTGGAAAGGTCACCCGAGAGGACCACGGCCAGATCATGAATACCACGATCCGGCTCTATTCCGGAGCCAGGGATGCGGAGCAGAAGCAGGCCATGGCCTTCGAGCTTTCCGACTACGACAGGAAGCTGATCAAGTTCGGTGAGCTCTTCAAGACCCGGTTCATGGACATCAATGTGGATCTTCCTCTGGAAGCGGCCCTTGACCTTGCCTGGCAGACCCTGGCGGAATGCTTCGAGCCCCAGGAGTTGCTGATGAAGCAGGCCCTGATCGACAAATACTTCCCGAAGTCAGCGGCCCCGCTCTCCCCATCCTCAGCAGCTGCTGTAGCCCACAGGCCCGACCCTGCCGGGCAGGAACCGGTTCCCGCTGCCGCGACTCCTGCCGGTCTCGCCACTCCCGGCAGACCAGCAGCGCCATGAACCCTGTACTGCCCATGGTCTGACCCCTGCGATGGCCCGACTCTCCCTCACCAAAGCATCGCTCACCAGGCAGAAGTCTCTGCTCAAGGCTTACAGCGGTGTGCTGCCATCGCTGGATCTGAAGCGAAGGCAGATCAGCGGCGAGCGGGAGGCCGCACGAAAGATTCTGTTGCAGGCGCAGCAGCGTGTCGCTGCGATCGAACCCCAGATTGCTGAAAAGGTGCCGATGCTTTCGGATGAGGCGATCAACCTCACCGATATGGTGCGCATCACCCATGTGGAGCTGGTCGAGGAGAACCTGATGGGGACCCGCCTGCCCGCCCTGAAGAAGGTTGACATGCAGGTGAAGGCCTATGGTCTTCTCACCCGACCCTTCTGGGTGGATCAGTTCGTGGATTTGCTCAAAAGCGCCCTTGAGGCCAGTATTCAGGTCCAGGTCGCGCAGCGCAGGCTTGACCTGCTTCAGCTGGCCGAACGCACGGTGACCCAGCGGTTCAATCTCTTCGACAAGGTTCTCATCCCCCAGGCAAAGGGCAACATCAAGAGGATCTCGATCTATCTGGCTGACGCCGAACGTGCCGGAGTGGTCAATTCCAAGATCGCCAAGCGCAAGAAGGAGGCCCAGCAGGCATGAGCATCGTTCCTCTGGCCAAAGTCACCATCTTCGGCTTCGCCCATGAGCAATCCTCCGTGCTTGAGACGTTGCAGCGGCTGGGTTGCCTGCACCTGATCCCCCTGCAGGCTCCTCCCAGCAGCAGCGAATTCGGCACCACCACCGTGGCCACCCAGGCCCGTGAGGCCCTGCGCTACCTCATGGATGTCCCGCAGAGGCGCCATCAGGTGAAGGTGGATGCCGAGTTCACCCTGCAGGCCGTGATTTCCCAGGCCCTGGCCAACAAGCAGCAGCGACGGGAAACCGAAGACCGGATCCTGGCCCTGCAGAAGCGGCTGGAGGAACGGCAGGCGTGGGGGGAGTTCGACTTCCCCGCTCTTGAGGATCTCGGACAGATCCGCCTGTGGTTCTACCGGGTCCCCCATCCCAAGCTGAAGGCCTTCCGATCTGGCCTGGCCGATCTGGATCTCCCCTGGCAGGAGCTCTACGAAAGCGCCCGCAATGCCTATTTCGTGATCCTCAGTCCCGAGGAACCGGATGCCGCCCAGCTGCCGGTGCAACGCTCACAGATCGGAGCCGAGTCCCCCCAGACCCTCAGAGACCGCTTGCAGCAGCTCCGGATCACTCTCGATGACATCGAGGCTGACCATCGTTCCCTCAGTCGCTGGGTCTTTCTGCTCTCCAAGCATCTCGCCCAGGCCGATGATGCCGCTGCCCTGGAGGTGGCTGCCACCAAGACGAAGCAAGAAGACACGGTGCTGCAGGTTCAGGGGTGGATCCCCCGCAGGGACCTCCCGAGGCTCGAGATCTTCACCCAGGCCCAGGGTCTGGCGTTCATCGCTGAGACCCCCCAGCCAGGCGACACGCCGCCCACGCTGATGCACAATCCCTCCCCCCTCAGCGGAGGTCAGGACCTGGTGAGTTTCTATCAGATACCCTCCTATCGCGACTGGGATCCCTCCCCGGTGGTCTTCTTTTCCTTCGCCCTCTTCTTTTCCATGATCCTTGCCGACGCCGGTTATGCACTGGTGCTGGCTGTTTTCCTGGCCATCTTCTGGAGGAAAATGGGGAAGAGGGCTGGCACCAGACACTTCAGGGTGCTTGCCGCGGTTGGCCTGGCCTTGGCGGTCCTCTATGGCATGGTGGCGGGAAGTTATTTCGGGGTGGAGCCTTCAGCTTCCTCCCTGCTGGGTCACCTCAAGCTGCTCAATCTCAACGATTTTGAGTTCATGATGAAGCTGTCCATCGCCGTCGGTGGTCTTCACCTCATCCTGGCCAATGCGGTGGTTGCTGCCAGGGCGACGTCGCTTTCGGAGACAGCCAGGCCCCTGGGTTGGATTGCGGTTCTGATCGGCGGTATCTCCATGTACCTCTTGGCTGGGCAGCCCTGGAGCTTCCATCTGGGCGTCGGGCTCATCTCCGGTGGCCTGCTCACGGTGCTGCTGCTGAGCAGTGATCGACGGCTGGATTCCCCCAGGGCATTTGCCTTGCGACTCCTGGATGGACTGGGGTCCCTTGCCAACATCTCCAAGCTCTTTGGCGATGTGATGAGTTACCTCAGACTCTTTGCTCTGGGTCTGGCCAGCGCATCCCTGGCGCTTACATTCAACCAGCTGGCTCGGCAGGTCTATGATTTCGATAGTATTCTTGGGGTGCCCATAGCCCTGCTCATCCTGCTGTTTGGCCATGCCATCAATCTTCTCCTGGCCATCATCAGTGGCTTTGTGCATGGATTGCGCCTGAACTTTATTGAATTCTTTAACTGGAGTCTTTCGGAAGAAGGCTATCCATTTGAACCCTTCATCAAAAAAGAACCCGCCTCATGAATGACCATCTTTCTCCGCTTGTCCTTGGCTGGATCGGTATCTACGCTCCGGTTGCCCTCGGTGCCATCGGTGCTGCCATTGGTTGCACGATCGCGGGTCAGGCTGCCATCGGTGCCATGATGGAAGTCAACAGTGGTTACGGCCGTTTCGTGGGCCTTTCCGCACTCCCTTCCTCGATGTCGATCTACGGCATCGTCGTGATGTTCATCCTCAATCGAGCCGTCACGCCCTCCAACTCCGGCGGTCTGTTCGGCATCGGCCTGCTTTCCGGCATTGCCTTCCTCGTGGCGGCCATCTACCAAGGTCTCTGCTGCGCCTCGGCAATCGCGGGATCCAAGGCCAAGCCCGAGATCTTCGGTCTCTCCCTGGCACCGGCGGCGATCGTGGAAGGTTTTGCCGTGTTCGCCTTCGTCTTTGCCCTTGTCGCTGCAGGAGGTATTCCCAAGCAATGATCCATCTGTGAATCATCGCCTACGGCGACTCCGTATCTCACCGTAACCGCGCAGGAGACCAGCATCCCATGCCCCCATCCAGAAACTCCCGAAGAGACACCCCCCTGGAGGTCGCCTCGGGGGTGGATCAGTTGATTGCCCGGCTCCGAGATGAGGGGGTGAAACAGGGGCGTGCCGATGCGGATCAGCTGGTTGCCGATGCCCAGAAAAAGGCGGATGCCACCCTTCAGCAGGCGGAGGAACAGGCTGCCCGGATCATCGGTGATGCCCGCCATCAGGCCGACACCCTCGCCACGTCCAGCCGGCAGGCCCTGGATCTTGCTTTCCGCGACACGGTGCTGGCGCTGAAGTCCCAGCTCAGCGAGGGATTTGCCGGTGAGGTCAGGCGTCTGGTGGGGGAACAGCAGGAGAAGCAGGATCTCCTCGAGAAGATGATCCTCGAAGTCGCCGGTCGTGTCCGCAAGGAGGTGGACGAGGCCCAGCAGGTGGAGGTGCTGTTGCCCCATCGGATCCAGGGACTTGCCGAACTCAGTCAGAACCCGGAAGAGCTCGAGAATGGCATCCTCACCACATTCGTGCGGCTCGTTTCCCAGGACATGCTCCGGCAAGGCGTGAGTTTCGGATTCTTCAAGGAGAACCAGACCGGCCTGAAGCTCAGACTCGTGGATCGCGACATCGTGCTGGACATCACGGACGAGGCTGTTGCCAATGCCCTTCTCCAGCATCTTCAGCCCCGCTTCCGTTCCCTGCTGGAGGGAGTCGTGAAATGAGATCTCTCTCTCGCTCTCCAGTTCTCCATCCCACCTGAGTTCGGAGCATGCCCGACTACGTGCTGTTGATGTCCAGCCTTCCGCCCCTCGGCAAGTTGTTCGAGGCCACCCAGGAACCCATCTCCTGGCTGAAGCTGGAGAGCCGCCTCAAGTTGCTGGAACCCAGGGATGCCGAAACGCTCAGCCTGATGGCAAGTCTCATCTCCTGGTCCGCTCAACAGTCCGAGGAACGCACCGATGAGGAGTTCGTCGCCCAGGCCGATCGCTTCTTCCAGCAGGTCCGCAATCCCGTGCTCAGGGAGATCGTCGAATCCCGGCTCACTGTCCGTACCATCATTGCCGCCCTGCGCCGCCGTCATCGCGGCGAAAGCGAACCTCCGATCGCAGGGACATGGGGGTATGGCCCCTGGGTGCCCTCCATCGCCAGAAACTGGAAGCATCCCTCCTTCAACCTAGAGGCGGTCTTCCCCTGGATCCCCGAGGCCAATGACCTCATCGCCGCCGATGATCTCGTAGGTCTGGAGAGATTGCAGTTCACCCTCAACTGGAAGATGCTGGATCGGGTGGGGGCGGGCCATCACTTTGATTTCGAGGCCCTGATTGTTTATCTCAACCGCTGGAGCCTGGTCGCCCGTTGGTCCCGCTACAACGGAGCCAAAGCCACCAGCCGCTTCCACAGCATGGTGAGCGCAGGACTGAACCAATTCACCGACATCTTTGCCACGGAGTCTCCGGCATGACAGACACCTTCAATCCCGCTCGCGTCGTCGCCGTCCAGGACGACCTGGTCACCATCCAGATGGCCGACACCAATCCCCGGCCCATGCTCAAGAACGAGGTGGTGTACATCTGCCTCCAACCCCGCGACGAGGGTCGTTCCGAAAAGCTCAAGGCGGAGGTGCTCCGGGTGCGCGGTCAGGTGGCGGATGCCCAGGTCTTCGAAAGCACCAAGGGCGTCGGCATCGGTGATCTCGTGGAGCAGACCGGTGAACTCCTCTCGGTCACCCTCGGGCCAGGCCTTCTCACCCAGGTGTACGACGGCCTGCAGAATCCCCTCGCGGAACTTGCCGCCGGCTACGGCACCTTCCTGCCCCGGGGCGTCTACGTCTCCCCCCTGGACCGCGGCAAGAAATGGTCCTTCCAACCCACGGCCAAGATCGGCGACAGGCTCAAGGCCGGAGATCCCATCGGCACGGTTCAGGAAGGAAGGTTCCAGCACAAGATCATGATTCCCTTCGCGGAACGGGGGGAGGTGACCCTGCAGTGGATTCAGCAGGGCAGCTTCACCATCGACACAGCTGTGGCCCGGATCATCGATGCCAGCGGCGCCACCCGTTCGCTCACCCTCACCCAGGAATGGCCCGTTCGCCGCACACTGCCGCAGCACCTGTTGGATGAGCGCTATTCCGAGCGCCTCTATCCCCAGGAGCCGATGATCACCACCCAGCGGATCGTCGACACCTTCATCCCCATCGCCCGTGGTGGCACCGGCTGCATTCCCGGCCCTTTCGGTGCCGGAAAGACCGTTCTGCAGAACCTGATCTCCCGCCACTCCGACGTCGACATCGTGCTGGTGGTGGCCTGTGGCGAGCGGGCGGGGGAGGTGGTGGAGACCATCACGGAGTTTCCCAAGCTCAGCGATCCCAAGACCGGCGGATCCCTGATGGACCGCACAATCATCATCTGCAATACCTCGTCCATGCCCGTGGCGGCCCGGGAGGCCTCGATCTACACGGGTCTGACCCTGGGTGAGTACTACCGGCAGATGGGCTACAACGTGTTGATGATTGCCGATTCCACCTCCCGCTGGGCCCAGGCGATGCGGGAGACCTCCGGCAGGCTCGAGGAGATTCCCGGCGAGGAAGCCTTTCCCGCCTACCTCGATTCCTCCATCAAGGGAGCCTATGAACGGGCCGGCATCATCCGCACCAATGACGGCAGCATCGGCAGCCTCACGATGATCGGCACCGTTTCACCGGCGGGTGGGAACTTCGAGGAGCCCGTCACCCAGTCCACCCTCAGCACGGTGAAGGCTTTCCTGGGGCTGAGTGCGGACCGCGCTTATAAGCGCTTCTATCCTGCCGTTGATATTCTCATCTCCTGGTCCCGTTATTTCAAGCAGCTCTCTGAGTGGTATTCATCCCATGTCTCACCCGACTGGGTTTCTCGCGTGCAGGCGATGAACGACCTGTTTCGCAAGGGTGATGCCGTGAACCAGATGATCCAGGTGACAGGCGAAGAGGGTGTGAGCCTGGCTGATTTCGTGATCTTCCAGAAATCGCTCTTCGTGGACATGGTGTATCTGCAACAGGATGCCTTCGATGAAGTCGATTCCTCCTGCTCCCTCGAGCGTCAGAAGGAATCGTTTCAGTTGGTTCATGACCTTGTCAGCCGCGAATATAACTTCTCTGATAAGACTGATGCAAGAGACTATTTCACTCGCCTCACGGGAATCTATAAAAATCTGAATTACACACGCCCCACCGATCCCACCTACGCGGAATACCTCAGCAAGATCCACGATCTCGCCGAATCCAAAGCCGCCTCCCTGTCCGCCGCCTGAGCGCGCCGGCGCAGATCCCTGCCGGCCTCCCTTGGGAGCTTGCCTTCAGAGCTCCCCGAGAAACGTCTGCAGTCGCTGCAGGCCTTCCTGGATCATCGCGGGGGAGGCGGCACAGGAGAGGCGGATGCAGCGGTCATCGCCGAAGGCCGCCCCGGGCACCACCGCCAGACCCGCTTCCTCCAACAGCCGATGGCAGAGGGTCATCGAGTCCAGTCCCCAGTGACTGAGGTCGGGAAAGGCGTAGAAGGCACCCTCCGGGGGCAGCAGTCGCACGCCATCGATGGCGCGCAGTCCGTCGCTCAGCAGGGTGCGGCGCTCGCTGAACCGGGCCGCCATCTCCCATACGCAATCCCGGGGGGCGGTGATCGCCGCCAGGGCTCCGTACTGGGCGAAGGTGCACACGTTGCTGGTGCTCTGGCTCTGGAGGGCGCTGGCGGCGGCGACCACGTGCCGGGGACCGGCCAGCCAGCCCACCCGCCAGCCGGTCATCGACCAGCCCTTGGCGAACCCGTTCACCAGGAAGATCCGATCGGCCAGATCAGGAGCCACCGCCGCCAGGCTGTGGTGTTCGTGGCCCGGGGCCAGCAGGAATTCGTAGATCTCATCGCAGACCACCGCCACCCGGGGATGGCGCCGCAGCACCTCGGCGATCGCCTCGAGCTCCCTGCGGCTCAGCACCATGCCGGTGGGGTTGGAGGGACTGTTCAGCACCAGCAGGCGGCTCGCCGGCGTGATGGCTTCCTCCAGCCGCTCCGGCCGCAGGTGGAACCCTTCGCTGGCTTCACAGGGCAGCAGGCGCACGCTGGCCCCGGCCAGCTGGGCCATCTCCGGATAGCTGAGCCAGTAGGGAGAGGGCAGCAGCACCTCGTCTCCTGCGCCCAGCAGCACCTGGAAGAGGTTGTAGAGGGCCTGTTTGCCCCCGTTGGTGACCAGCACCTGCTCGCTGAGGGTCGGCACTCCGTTCTCGCCGCTGAGCTTGGCGGCGATCGCCTCCCGCAGCGCCGGTTCCCCGGCCACGGGGCCGTAGCGGGTGTGGCCGGCCTCAAGGGCATCAGCGGCGGCCTGGCGGATGAAGGCAGGGGTCTCGAAATCGGGCTCGCCGGCACTGAGGCTGCACACATCCAGTCCTTCGGAGCGAAGCTGGCGGGCCTTGGCGGCGATCGAGAGGGTGAGTGACGGCTGCAGCGCCTCGGCCCGGGCGGACAGCGTCAACGGAGCCGGCATCGGTGCGGGCGCGGCGTTGGGCGGCCCGGCCATCCTGCCCCATGCCCGGCCCCGGACCCTCAGGATGGCTTCACCCACCGTTCACCCAGGCAAGGCATGCCGCCCGAAGGCCCCCACCAGCCGGAGTGTTTCGCTGACGGGGGCCCACCCGGCGATCTGAAGGGACTGCTGGAGGACTGCCGGGCCTGTCGCCGCTGCGGGCTGGCCCTCACCCGTCAGCAGGTGGTGGTGAGTCGGGGCTCCGCCTCGGCCCGGCTGATGGTGATCGGGGAAGGGCCTGGCGCTCAGGAGGACGCCACCGGTCTCCCCTTTGTGGGCAGGGCCGGGCAGCTGCTCGATCAGATGCTCGCCAGTGTGGGGATCGACAGCAACCGCGATGCCTACATCTGCAACGTGGTGAAGTGCCGTCCGCCGGACAACCGCAAACCCAGCTCCGAGGAGATGGCGGCCTGCCGGCCCTGGCTGGAGCGCCAGATCGGGCTGGTGGACCCGGAGGTGGTCCTGCTGGCCGGGGCCACCGCGATGGAGGGGGTGCTGGGGGTGAAGGGCGGCATCACCCGCCTGCGCGGCCAGTGGCGGCAATGGCAGGGGCGCTGGCTGATGCCGGTGTTCCATCCCTCCTACCTGCTGCGCAATCCTTCCCGGCAGCAGGGCTCCCCCAAATGGCTCACCTGGCAGGATCTCCAGGAGGTGCGGCGGCGGCTGGATCGGCGGCAGGCCCCTCTCCTGTGACAGGCTTTGCCCATCCACCGGCCCCAGCAGCGATGACCGGCACCCTGGCCCGACCCGAACCCCCCGCCAGCAGCTCCGTCGCCCAGCAGAAGGCGGAAGCGGCGGCCATCGATCGCCGCTACGACACCGTGATCCACCGCCGCCCCACCCGCAGCGTGCGGGTGGGGGACGTGTGGATGGGCAGCGATCACCCGGTGGTGGTGCAGTCGATGATCAACGAGGACACCCTCGACGTGGAGGGCGCCACCGCCGGAATCCGCCGCCTCCACGAGGCGGGATGCGAGATCGTGCGGCTCACCGTGCCGAGTCTTGCCCACGCCCGGGCCGTGGCGGAGATCCGCCGCCGCCTCGAGGCCACCTACCGGCCGGTGCCCCTGGTGGCCGACGTGCACCACAACGGCATCCGCATCGCCCTGGAGGTGCTCGACCATGTCGACAAGATCCGCATCAATCCCGGTCTGTTCGTCTTCGAGAAGCCCGATCCGCAGCGCACCGAGTACACCGCCGAGGAGTTCGCCGCGATCGGGGAGCGCATCCAGGCGGATCTGGAACCCCTGGTGTGCAGGCTCAGGGAGCAGGACAAGGCCCTGAGGATCGGGGTGAACCACGGCTCCCTGGCCGAGCGCATGCTCTTCACCCACGGCGACACCCCCCTGGGCATGGTGGAGTCGGCGATGGAGTTCATCCGCCTCTGCCATCGCCTCGACTTCCACAACATCGTGGTGTCGATGAAGGCCTCCCGGGCCCCGGTGATGCTTGCCGCCTACCGGATGGTGGCCGACCGGATGGATGCGGAGGGTTTTCCCTATCCCCTCCACCTGGGCGTCACCGAGGCGGGGGATGGGGACTACGGCCGGATCAAGAGCACCGCCGGCATCGCCACCCTCCTGGCCGAGGGGCTGGGGGACACGATCCGGGTTTCCCTCACCGAGGCTCCGGAGAAGGAGATCCCCGTGTGCTACTCGATCCTGCAGGCCCTGGGGCTGCGCAAGACCATGGTGGAGTACGTGGCCTGTCCCAGCTGCGGCCGCACCCTGTTCAATCTCGAGGAGGTGCTCCACGAGGTGCGGTCCGCCACCGCCCACCTCACCGGCCTCGACATTGCCGTGATGGGCTGCATCGTCAACGGTCCCGGTGAGATGGCCGACGCCGACTACGGCTACGTGGGCAAGACCCCCGGCACCATCTCCCTCTACCGGGGCCGGGAGGAGATCCGCAGGGTGCCGGAGGCCGAAGGGGTGGAGGCCCTGATCGCTCTGATCCGGGAGGACGGCCGCTGGGTCGACCCGTAGTTCCCTGCGCGGGGGAGCAGGGGCGCTAGCTTGATGTCAATGCAGAAGAAGTCGAGGCCCGCCCTCATGCGCAGTGGTACCACGACACTCGCGGTGCTCGTCGGTCTGGGGGCCTGTGCCGCCACCGCCGTCGTCGCCCGCGAGATGGTTCTCTCCCCTTCCGGAGGGGTGTCCATCGTTGACAGTCCCAAGGAGGTGATGGATCAGGCCTGGCAGATCGTCTTCCGCGATTACCTCGACACCACCGGCAAGTACGCCCCCGAGGAGTGGCGCAAACTTCGCCGCACCATGCTGGCCAAGAGTTACGGCAGTCCCAAGGAGGCCTACGACGCGATCCGGGGCATGCTCGGCACCCTGGATGACCCCTACACCCGTTTCCTGGATCCCCGGGAATTCAAGGAGATGCAGATCGACACCTCCGGTGAGCTTTCCGGGGTGGGCATCCAGCTGAGCCTCGACAAGGACACCAAGGAACTGGTGGTGGTCTCACCGATCGAGGGCTCTCCCGCTTCAAGGGCCGGCGTGCAGCCCAAGGACGTGATCATCGCGATCGATGGAAAGTCCACCAAGGGGATGAGTACCGAGGATGCGGTCAAGCTGATCCGCGGCAAGTCGGGTACGACCGTGACCCTCACCCTGCGCCGCAAGACCCAGAAGCTGGAGGTGCCCCTCACCCGGGCCCTGATCGAGCTGCACGCTGTCGATCAGCAGATCAACACCGCACCGGATGGCACCAAAGTGGGCTACATCCGCCTCAAGCAGTTCAACGCCAACGCCACCAAGGACATGCGCGATGCGGTGAAGGCCATGGAGGCCCAGGGTGTGCAGGGGTACGTGCTCGACCTGCGCAGCAACCCCGGGGGTCTGCTGATGGCGAGTGTGGAGATCGCCCGCCAATGGCTGAACGAAGGCATCATCGTCTCCACCAAGACCCGCGACGGTATCCAGGACGTGAAGCGGGCGACGGGCCGTGCCCTCACCACCAAACCCATGGTGGTGCTGGTGAACGAGGGTTCGGCCAGTGCCAGCGAGATCCTCTCCGGTGCCCTCCAGGACAACAACCGGGCGGTGCTGGTGGGCCAGAAGACCTTCGGCAAGGGCCTCGTCCAGTCGGTCCGCGGCCTCTCCGACGGCTCCGGCATGACGGTGACCATCGCCAAATACCTCACCCCCCGCAACCGCGACATCCACAAGCACGGCATCGACCCCGACGTGCCGGCCAAGCTTCCGGAAGCCGAGGCCCAGAAGCTCACCCTCGAGGATCTGGGTACCCGCAAGGACAGCCAGTACAAGGTGGCTGAATCCACTCTCATGAAGCAGCTCCAGAGTGCGAGCGCCACCGGCCGTGCCTACAGACCTGGCTCCGCAAACGTTCCTTCCGCACTGACACCGCGCTAAGCGGCTTTCTCCAGATACAGGGTCTGGCTGGGATAGGCGAATTGGATTCCTTCCTGCTCGAACTTGCGCAGGATGGAAAGATTGATCCGCTGGCGGACATCGTAAGCCTCCACCAGGTCACCTGTGGGTATGTAGTAGGCGAACTCGAACTCAAGGGCACTGTCGCCAAATCGAATGAAGTGGCAGCGATCGAATTCGGCTGGTTCCGCATCATTGATCAATTCTTCGATCATGGCGGGGATCGCCGCCACCTTCTCTGCGGAAGTCTGATAAACAACTCCGATGGTCTGGATCAGCCTTCTTCGGGGAAAGTTTCCATAGTTCCGAATTGTCTGGTTGAGCAGTTCCTCATTGCTGATCACGATCAGCTCCCCATCGATGCTGCGCAGATCGGAGGAGCGCATGCCCACCTGCTCCACTTTGGCAACGACATCATTGAACCGGATCACCTGGCCGATTTCGAAGGGCTGATCGAAGAGGATGGTGAGGTAGTTGATGAAATTGGAGATCGGCCCTTTCAGGGCCAGGCCCACACCGATGCCGGCACCAGCCAGGGAGGCATACACGGCCCCCAGTCCCACCCCCTGGTTCTGCAGGAACACCAGCGCTCCCAGGATCCAGATCAGGGTGCGGATCATCGGATTGAGTGCCTGCAGCGTCGTGATCTGACTTTCGCGACCCACCTTTTTCAGGGATCTCTCCAGAAGCCAGAGCAACACCCGATTGACCAGGCGCACCACCAGCACGATCGCCACCAGTTGCACGAGCCCCTCCACCAGGCGATCCGCCCAGGGTGCGAGGGCAAGCGTTTCCCGGGCCTGCAGCAGGTGATTCCAGCCCCACAGGAAGGCCGCGAGATAGCCCAGGGGCGGGGCCGTTTCCATCACCATCCCCACCACCACATCATCCGCAGACGTGCGGGTCCGTCGGGTCAGGCGGTTCAGGGAAGGCTTCAGCACCCGTGCCAGCAGCCACACCAGGCCGATCCCCACCACGACCCTGGCGAGGGCCATGAGCAGGACGAGCATGGATTCCGTCATGTCGTTCCCCGTTCCCGAGCGGCCACCTTAAGGGGGTGGGCCGAGCCGCTGGAGCAGGGCCAGCAGTGTCTGGTTGATCTCGGCGGGAAGGTCGATGCGGAGATCATCGTTGCGCAGGTGCAGATCCCTCTGGGGAAAGGGGATCGTGAGTCCCCGCTGGCGCAGGATGGCTTCGATGCGGAAGTTGAGATCACTCACGATCTCGTACTGACGCTTGGGCTGGCGGATCCATACCAGCAATTGAAAGTCGAGGGAACTATCCCCGAAGCCAACGAAGAACACATGCGGCGAGGGTTGTTTGAGAATGTCGGGGTGATCCTGGGCTGCCTCCACCAGTGCGGCTCTCACCGCCTCGGGATCGGAGCCGTAGGCCACACCGATGGGGAGCTTCAGTCTTGAGATCGAACTGCCGTGGCTCCAGTTCACTACCCGTGATTCCAGGAATTCTGAATTGGGAACGATGATCGAGATGGCATCAAGGGTCACCACTTCGGTGCTGCGCAGATTGATGCGTCGCACCGTGCCCTGCAGATCCCCGATCTCCACGAAGTCGCCCACCTGGATCGGGCGCTCGAAGGTGATCACCAGACCACTCACGAAATTCTTGGCGATTCCCTGAAGTCCCAGTCCCACTCCCACCCCGAGCACGCCGGCGAAGATCGTGAGTGAGCTGAGGTCCAGTCCCCACAGCTGCAACAGCACCAGCGAGCCCACGAACAGCAGTCCGTAGTGCACCAGGAAGGCGACGGCTTCCTGGGCCCCCAGGGACATCCCCGTATGCAGAAGAACCCGGTTGCGCAGGGCCGCCTGAAGCCAGCTCACCAGGCGGATGAGAACGACGAACAGTGCCAGCAGCAGAATCGAATCGAGAATCGAATAACTGCGAGCCCCCAGGCGCAGCACCGGAGCGGCCAGGGTGTTGCCGAGGGCTTCGACCAGCCGCTGGGTCCAGAGCCTGGTGAGGGGAAATCGATCCGCGATCAGATAGGCCGTCGTGAGCCAGATTCCCACCTGCAGCAGCGCCAGGATTCCCCGCAGGAGGAAGCGCAGGCCCCGGGTGCGGGGCTCGAGTTGCCCAGGTGAGGCATGGGAGGGGATGAAGCGGCGGGAGAGTCGGTTCCAGCCCAGCTGGAGCAACCACTGAAGTGCGAAAGCCGCCAGAACCGAGGCAATGGATGCCGCCAGCATCCTTCTCACGTGGTCCGGTTGTCTCTCCCGCCTTCCCCGCTGCAGCCCGTTCTCGATGATCCGTCGCCATTCCTCCGCCCGATCCTCCCGGGAGCGACCTTCGGGCGTGTCGCGCCGGGTCACCGTGAGCAGGGACTGGCCCTCGATCGCGATCACGGGGAGGTTGTTGCGCTCCTCCACGGTGATCCTCACCGGCTCAGCTGCATCCACCACTTCCTGCAGGCGGCGATTGATCCCCTCCACCCGCTGCTCGGCGCTGAAATCGTTCGACGACCACACCTTGAACAGGTCGACGCCATCGAGCTTGATGAAGGCTGAACTGGGTTCCTGCCCCCAGGCTGCCGCCCCGGCGAACAGGCCCGCCAGGCCCAGCCAGACCACCAGAACGGCGGCCAGCCAGGGCCGGCTCCTGATCCTGGCCCTCCGGAGTCTGGTGGTCCGGGTCATCGGCTCAGGGAAAGGGAACGGGCCTGGGGAGTCGGCTGTCAGGCTCCCAGCCCAATCATGAGGGATTCTGCCTTCTCGAATTCTGCTCCCAGGACGTGGCCGGCCCTGGCATGCTCACCAGGGGGCCTGTGATGTGATGACTCTTCCACCCTTCTGGTCGCTGAAGCCTCCCTGGTGCCAGCCCTGGAGCATCCTGCTCACGGGCATGGTGGTGGTGGTGGCGAGCTGGCTGC
Source organism: uncultured cyanobacterium (assembly GCA_963847745.1). GTDB lineage: Bacteria > Cyanobacteriota > Cyanobacteriia > PCC-6307 > Cyanobiaceae > Cyanobium. The sequence continues at coordinate 196,175 of CAWKAW010000003.1, forward strand.
TCCTGCACATCCGATGGCTGACCCTTGCCGTGGCAGCGGTCGTGCTGCTCTGGTGGGTGCTGTTCCTGCTGCTGGTACCGGCTGCCTACCGGGCCGGTGGAATCCCCCAGGGGGACGAAGCAGGCCTGGCCGGGAGGCCACCGGAACCCTGATCAGCCGGAAACAGGATCGAGGCTCCGGGGCTCAGGCGACGGGCTGCATCAGGCCACCCCCCGGAGTGGAGTCGTCATCATCGTTTTCCCGGTTGGCACCGACGAGTGCGTAGAGGGCGAGCGCCCCGAGGCTGAGCAGGGCTCCAACCACTCCCGGGGCCAGAACCGGACCCGAACCCACCTGCATCAGCTCTCCCATTGCGATTCGTAACGAACGTCTCAGGATCGTAACAAAGTTTCGGCGGGACCCGGGCGGGCCACTTCCCCTGCCGGCTCAGTCGAACACTCCTCCATGCTCATACCGCTCCACTCTCCCTGCGGCCTCGGTGAGGGCGGCCACGTTGGCGCGGGTGAAGAAGCCCTGGTAGCCCATGCAGCGCTGGATGTATTCGGTGATCAGCAGGGAATGGCAGGAGCTCTTCGAGAAGATCTGCTTGAGGTCGGGCCGATCTGTGCATTCCCCCACCACCTCCGCCAGGAAAGGCACTCCCCGGCTCTGCAGCTGCCGCACCACGAAATCCACGTTCTTCTCACCCTCCACCTCGCCGTCAGCCACCTCAAAGGCCATGTGATGCATGCGGCGGCCGTAGTTGCGCACAAATTCCTCGGTGGGCATCGGCAGGTTCTGCAGGGAATTCAGGTAGGAGGGGGTGTTGTTGGCCGTGAAGACGCGTGCCGGTGAAAGCTTGTCGTCCTCCACTCCTGGGTGACGTGTGACATTGGTGGAGGAATTCATCTCGGCAATGTTGTAAGCCCCCCAGAAGTAGTAAGGAACCATGGTCAGATACTCAAGGATGGAATCCTCCCGCTCTCCCGCCAGCACTCGCGTGGCGAGGTGATCGATCCCTCCCACCTTCCCTTCCAGACCCAGCTCACGGTGGCCCTGGGCCGCTTCGATCAGGGGGCGTTCGGTGTCCTCGTCGAGGAGGATCCGATCGCCGAGATCCAGGGGGGCCAGACTGTCGAGGCGTAGGTCCACATAGCCCACCCTGTTGTAGGTGTAGTCGGAGAGGAAGGTGAACGCGAGGTTCCTGCGGGCGTAGAAGGGGCTGACCGTGTCGCCGGGGTAGACGAAACGGATGTTCTGCTCCTCGAGGATGCGCCGGGTCTCCCCCAGGGAGGCGGTGTGGAAGATCTCGCCGATGTAGCGGGCATTGGGTTTCGCCGCTGACAGGGGGTACATGGCGTTCCAGCGGGTCACCTGGTCCTCGAACTGGAGGCTGAGGGGTTCCAGCAGAATCAGCCGGGGCCAGGCTTCGTCCGCCGCCAGCAGGTACACCCGGTGGGTCTCCATCAGCCAGCACTCCCGCCAGCGGTAGGGCCCCATCAGGGCCAGTTCCGCCAGGTAGGGAAGGGCATGGCCGTGGTCGACCTGGATCACCACCGCTGCCATTGTTCCCACCAGCTGGTCGATGCCGGAGCGGGCGCGGCGCTCATACACCCGGGGCAGGTTCTCCTCGAAGAAGGCGGTGTTGCGCTTGTCGCCCTGGGGCCGATAGGTGGTGAGATCGAGCATCGGATGCAGGGGGCCAACCCCCATGGCCGTTCCAGTATCAAGCGCTACCGGGTCCCCCCTGGGGATTTGATTGGATCCGCAGGCATTCCGGCACTCGTGAATGGATCGGATGCAGGCGCTTTTCGCCTGTGTCGCGGAGAATGGATCCGCTGACGCAGACACCATCCGTGCCCGCATCAGCGAAAGCGGAATCCAGAGCGATGATTTCCGCCTTCGCACGACCATGGCCCGACTGGCCGGCCTCGGCGACCGCAGGATCGGCGTGGAGGAGTTCGCCGACCTGATCGGCGAGGAACTGCTCATGGTTCACCGCTGTCTCACCCGGCAGCTGGTGATCCCCGACTGGTTGGAGTTCAGCAGCGACATCCAGGTGCTCTACGACCATGTGGCCCCCGACAGGAGCGGCCACAACGCCGACTACATCCCCCTGCTCCGGGATGCGGATCCCGAGAAGTGGGGAGTGGCTCTCTGCAGCGTCGATGGTCAGCGCATGGCCATCGGTGATGTGGAGGTTTACCACTCCATCCAGTCGGTGTCGAAACCGCTCACCTATGCCTACGCCCTGGAACGGGAAGGAGCGGAATTCACGCACCGTTATGTCGGGGTGGAACCTTCCGGGCGCCCCTTCAATGCCCTGGAACTGCTGCCGGACATGCGTCCCTTCAATCCCTGCGTGAACGCAGGGGCGATCATGACGGCGGGCATCGTCGCCTCCGGCTGGCCTGAACGCAGCGCCCGGGAGATCACCCAGGAGATCATGGATCTCTGGGCGGGCCTGTGCGGGCGGACGGGGGAGATTCGTTTCAGTGAGGAAACGATGCTCTCGGAGCGGGCCACGGCCCACAACAATTTCGCGATCGCCTATCTGCTGCAGGGACGCAAGGGCCTGCCCCGTGATGTCGATCTGCACAAGATGCTCGACCTCTACCTTTCCTGCTGCAGCATCGAGATGACGACCACCATGCTCTCGGTGGCGGCGGCGACCCTGGCCAATGGAGGAGTGTGCCCCATCACCGGCACCCAGATCCTCACCACCGAAGTGGTCAAGAAGACCCTTTCGGTGATGCAGTGTGCCGGGATGTATGACAACGCCGGCATGTTCACCCTGGAGGTGGGTCTGCCGGCGAAGTCCGGGGTCGCCGGTGCTGTGATGGTGGTCGTTCCCAATCTGATGGGGCTGGCCACCTTCTCTCCCCGGCTCGACGACTATGGAAACTCTGTGCGCGGTGTCGCCCTCTGCCGCCAGCTTGTCGACCGCTTCACGTTCCATGTCTACGACAGTCTTTCGGGCGGCCGCACCGGTTGCAAGCAGGATCCGCGGGCGTCGCAGCACAACCGCAAGCAGCGTGATCTCTCCGATCTGCGCTGGGCTGTCTCCCATGGAGATCGCTACGCAACGAAGATCAGGGATCTGATCCTGGCCTGCATGATCGATACCTGCCTCGCCGATGGGGAGATCGAGGAGCCGGAAATCGAGACCATGATCGAGACCTATGGCGAGATCATGGGCCGGCGCCCCGCCCGCGAGGAGATTCACGCAGCTGTTCTGCAGCGCCACGGTCAGACCGGTCCCTTCCAGGCCCTCATCGCCGAACTCACCGAAGAATGCCCCCGCCTCGATGACAACGGCCGGGAGCTGATTCTGGAGGCGGCGTTCCGGGTGGCCTGCTCCGACGGCACGATCGAGGCGGAGGAGGATCTCCGGCTGCGGGCCATTGCCGAAGCCCTCGCGATCAGTGAGGGGGTTCTGGAGCTGGAGATCGCCCGGTTCCGGCGCCAGAGGGCTCAACCATCGGCGGGTGATGGGGTGGGCACCGGCTGATCGAGATCCCGGCTGGGAACCGGTTCCCTCTGGGCCACCCGGCAGATCCGGGCCTGCCCGCGACCGGGCAGTTCCAACCGCAGGTCCGAGCCCTTGATCCAGACAAGGGTGAATCCCTGCCGGTCCCGGCGGGTGTATCTGGCCCCGGAACCCGAGCGGACCCTGGTGAGAACGAGACTGCGATCGGGCCAAGCCAGAAGGACATGGCCCGGATCCCCTCTCACCAGGGTCAGGGCGATGGGGGGATCGATGCCGGGACAGACCACCGCCAGGGGTCCTGTGCTGCTCCCCTTGCCGTCCTGGCTTCGGGCGGCTGGATTTCCTTGTCGCAGCTGGTGAATGCGCGTCACGGTGCTGTCGAGCACGCACTGCCTCAGATCCGCGTCCCAGGTGGCTCGGGTTGCGGATCGCCAGCAGATGTCGCGCTGCTCCACCCATCGGCGCTGTTCCGCCGTCAGGGGCGTCTCCTGACCCGGGCTTCGGCCACCGGCCTGGGCTGCCAGGCGGAACAGTCGCCGCACCTCGCCGTCGAGAAGGGTCAGTTCCCGGTCCCGGCAGATCAGCACCGTGGCCGCGCTTCCGGCTGGGTCGCATCGGATCGTCTCCCCATCGAACGACTCCGGAGGGGGAGGCACGGCCCCGGCGGGGGCAAGCGCCATCAGAAGGAGGATCAGATGGGGCAGCGGAGATCGCAGGGCCATGGGGGGGCGACGCGCTGGATATGGGCAGTTTCCTCCCCCTTCGTCGCTCCCCCCCCTGTCAATCCGGCTGTCAGGGCGCCAGGGAGAGCCCTGAGTGGCGGATCAGGGCTTCGGGAGAGGGTTGCCTGCCGCGAAAGGTTTCGAACACTTCGCTGGGGTGGCGGCTGCCACCCAGACTCAGCACCGTGGCCCGGAAGCGACGTCCGGTTTCCCGGATCGCCTCCTCGTTCTCCAGACCCACCTCCTCGAAGGCGCTGAAGGCATCGGCACTCAGCACTTCCGCCCACTTGTAGGAGTAGTAGCCCGCTGAATAGCCGCCGGCGAATATGTGGCTGAAGGAGCACAGCAGGGCGTCTTCGGCGATCGGCTCGAGCACCGTCGTGGTCGCGGCGATCTCGCGACGCATCTGCTCCGGTGTCAGGCCGCAGCCAGGAGACCAGCGGCTGTGCAGGCGCAGGTCCGTGAGGGCGAAATGCACCTGTCGCAGTGTCGCCGAACCACCCATGAAGGTGCGGGCCGCCAGCAGTTTCCCGTATTCCTCCTCCGGCAGGGGTTCTCCCGTTTGCCAGTGACGGGCCATGCCCAGCAGTGTCGCCCGGTCGTAACACCAGTTCTCCATGAACTGGCTCGGCAGTTCCACCGCATCCCATTCCACGTTGTTGATCCCTGCGGCCTGGGGGCGATCCACCGTGGTGAGCATGTGCTGGAGACCATGGCCGAATTCGTGGAAGAGGGTTTCCACCTCCCGGAAGGTCATCAGGCTGGGAGTGTCGCCCACCGGTGGGCTCTGGTTGCACACCAGATAGGCCACCGGCAGCACGGGGGTACCATCCGCCTGGAGCGAACGCACCAGACATTCATCCATCCAGGCGCCGCCCCGCTTGCTCCCGGGCCGGCTGTAGGGGTCGAGGTAGAAGGCCGCCAGGGGTGAACCGCTGCCGGCATCGTTGACCCGGAAGAAGCGCACGTCGGGGTGCCACACGGGAGCTTCGCCATCGGCGGCCACGATGCGGATGCCGAACAGCCGGTCGCACAGGGCGAACAATCCGTCGAGCACCCGCGGCAGGGGGAACCAGGGCCGCAGGGCCTCGCTGTCGAGCTGGAACTGCTCCTGCCGCCGCATCTCCGCCCAGTAGCTCACGTCCCAGGGCTGCAGATCCGCCGCCTCCGGTGCCCCATGCCGGGAGGCACAGTCCCGCAACGCCTGCAGTTCCTGCACCGCCACGGGATAGGCCGCTGCCCGCAGGTCCTCCAGCAGCTGCTCCACTTCGGCGATCGAGCCCGCCATCTTGGCGGCCAGGCTCACCTCTGCCCAGTTGCCATATCCCAACCGCTGCGCCTGTTCCTGCCGCAGGGTGAGGATCTTCTCGATCACCGGTCCGTTGTCGGCCGCTGCATCGATCGCCCCATTGCCGGAGGCCCGGCTCACGTGGGCCTTGTACACCCGTTCCCGCAGATCCCGCCGGAGGCTGTACTGCAGGAAGGGAGCGAAGCGGGGCATGTCGAGCCCCAGCAGCCATGGCCCCTGCTCCGGTGTGGCTTTCGGCTCGCCTGCCTCCCGGGCCGCCGCCGCCAGGAGTTCCTTCAGGCTCAGCGGCAACCCTTCCACCTCCCGGGGATCGGTGAGCATCAGGGTCCAGCCATTGGTGGCGTCGAGCACCTGGTTGCCGAAGCGGGTGGCCAGTTCGGCGAGTTCCTGGCTGGTGGCATTGAAGGCCTGCCGTGCCTCCCCTTCCAGCCCCACCCCGCGCAGCTCCATGTCGCGCAGTTCGGCCGTCAGGATCCGTTGCTGGGTGGCATCGAGCCCCCCCTGCCGCTGCAGCGTCTTCAGGGCCCGGTAAATGGGTGCGCTCTGGCCGGCCCGGTTGCCGAAGGCCACCACCGCCCCCTGTTGCCTGGCGTGGGCCTCGCGCAGTTCGGGCCCGTCGCAGACCCCGTGCAGGTGGCTCACCGCGCCCCAGCTCCAGCGCAGCCGCTCGCCCAGCCGCTGGAGCGGCTCCATCACCTGCTTCCAGCTCAGGCGGCTCCCGGCGCTCGCAGCTGCCGTCAGGTCACGTTCCAGCCTGGCCAGCTCCGCCTCCAGCTGCTCCAGGAGCTCCGGCATGTGACGGTCCACCTGGTCGGGGGTGATCGCCTCGAACCGGGGCAGACCTTCTCCGGCCAGCAGGGCGGGGGAGCTTTCCAGGGTGATGGTCATGGCATGCGGACGGGTGGGCACTGCCCCCATTCCAGCCCGGCGGGCGCTCGGGCGTGGCTCATCCGAGGGCGGTGAACCGGGCCAGGGCCGTGAGCGGACCCGCCGGGCCGAGGCTGGCCAGCTCCACTGCCAGGGAATTGGTGGTGGCTTCATAGAGATCGATCGCCACCCGCGGCCAGAAGCCGATCACCAGGGTCGGCACCAGCAGGGTGAGGCCGATCAGCACTTCCCTCGGCTTCATGTCGCCCACCACCGCCAGGGCGGGAATCCGGGGCCCGAAGAACACCCGCCGGCACAGGGAGAGCAGATAGACCGGCGTGAGCACCAGGCCGATGGCCGCCAGCACGATCGTGATCACCCGGAAGCCGGTGGTGAAGCCGTCGTTGGCCGTGATCCCCAGAAACACCGTGATCTCGCTCACGAAGCCGCTCATGCCGGGGAGAGCCAGGGAGGCCAGGGAACTGGCCAGGAAGAAGGCGAAGGTGATCGGCAGCACCTTCGCCAGACCGCCCATGTTCGGAATCGAGAGGGTGCGGGTGCGTTCGTAGAACACCCCGGTCACGAAGAACATGGCGGCGGCGATCAGGCCGTGGCTGATCATCTGCAGCATCGCGCCGCTGAGTCCGAGGGCATCCACCGCCCCGATCCCCAGCAGCACGAAGCCCATGTGGCTCACGGAGCTGCAGGCGATGCGCCGCTTCACGTTGTCCTGGGCGAAGGCATTCAGGGCTCCATACACGATGTTGACGATCCCCAGCACGATCAGGGCCGGCGCCAGCCGCAGGTGCACCTCGGGCAGCATCTGCACGTTGAAGCGGAGCAGGGCGTAGCCGCCCATCTTGAGCAGCACACCCGCCAGCAGCATCGAAACCGGGGCGTTCGCCTCGCCATGGGCATCGGGCAGCCAGGTGTGGAGGGGGAACATCGGCAGCTTCACACCGAAGCCGATCAGGAAGCCCAGGTAACAGAGCAGGCCGAACGTGCCTCCCGGAGAGCGGGCCGCCAGCTCGCTGAGGTTGAGGGTGAAGCCATCGCCGGAGAGGGCCAGGGCCAGACCGCTGATCAGGATCAGCAGGGAGGCGGTGGCGGTGTAGAGGATGAACTTGGTGGCGGCGTACTGCCTCTGGGTGCCCCCCCAGATGGCGATCAGCAGATACACGGGCACCAGCTCCAGTTCCCAGGCCAGGAAGAAGAGCAGGAAGTCCTGCGAGAGGAAGACGAGTCCCTGGGCCGAGGCCTGCAGCAGCAGCAGGGCGAAGTAGAGCCTCGTCTTGCGGTTCACGTTCCAGCTGGCGGCCACCGCCAGCAGGGTCACCAGGCCGCTGAGCACCACCAGAGGCGCCGAAAGGCCATCGGCAGCCAGGGACCACTCCAGTCCGAGCGCCGGCACCCAGCTCACCCGCTCCACCAGCTGCAGGCCACTGCCGGTGCCGTCGAAGTGCCGGGCGAATGCCCACACCATCAGGGCGAGATCGATGGAGAGGGCTCCCAGGGCCAGGCTGCGGGGCAGGGTCGGGTCATCGCTGTCCCCCGGCAGCAGGGGCATCAGCAGGGCTGCCGCAGCCGGCAGGAGCACGATCAGGCTCAGCCAGGGAAACGCTGCGGAAAGGACTGAAGCGGGAGGGCCGGTGGCGATGGACGCAGCCGATAGGGGCAGGGTGGCGTCCATCACGAAAGGGGGCTGAGGGCTGGAGCGTAAGGGGGCAGCAGGATCTGCGGCATCCGGCAGGACCTGCGCGTGGCCTGGACCTGTCGACGGCGCTGAGCATATCTACCCATCGGGTTGGCCGGCGCTGCCCGGAAGGGGAGACCAGGAGCTGCCCCGCGGCTCCAGCCCCAGCACCACACCCCGGCATCCCACTCCCTCCTCCTCCCAGCGGCTCACCATGGCGCGACGCACCGCCTCGGCCGCCGACTCGGGGCAGAGGGCCAGCAGGCTCGGTCCCGCTCCGCTGATCACGCAGCCCCAGGCGCCGGCCGACATGGCCGCCTCGCGCACCTGACGGCCCCCCTGAATCAGACCCCAGCGGTAGGGCTCGTGGATGCGGTCGTGCATGCCATCGGCGATCAGATCACCGTTGCCGCTGCGCAGTCCCTGCAGCAGGAGGGTGAGCGCCCCCAGGTTCATCACCGCATCGCTGATCGGGATGCTGCGGGGCATGGCCCGCCGGGCTTCGCTGGTGCTCAGGCGGATGGAGGGAATCGCCACGACGGCCAGTACACGGGGATCCCACTCACAGCGCACCACCCGCCAGCGATGGGAGGCCGCCTTCGCCGTCAGGCACAGCCCACCCACCAGGGAGGGCACCACGTTGTCGGGATGGCCTTCGATGTCGATCGCCAGTTCCAGCAGCTTCTCCCGCCCCAGGGGTTCTCCCATCAGGGCATTGGCCCCGATCAGACCGGCCACGATCGCGGTTGCGCTGCTGCCCAGCCCCCGGGCGGGGGGCACGGCCAGCCGCACCCGCGCCTCCAGGCCCACGGGTTCCAGCCCGGCCTCCCGCCATACCCGCTGGGCGGCGCGGTAGACGAGATTGTCGGGCCCTCCCCGCAGATGGCTGCCTTCGCTTCCTTCGATCACCAGCTCGAACCGTTCCGCACCTCCCTGGATGACCCGCAGCTCGAAGCGATTGCCAAGGGCGAGGGCAGCCCCGAGGCAATCGAATCCGGGTCCGATATTGGCTGTGGTGGCAGGAACCTCCACCACAACGCCCTGGCCGACCGGGGGGCGAACCATTGGCTACGTATTGCTCGCCACAGTGTTGCAGCCAGCCGGGCTCAGTCCAGGAGCATGCGTGCCCGGCAGGCGGCACTGAAGCCGCCGATCGCGGAGTCGATCACCGCCGTGACCGGAATCGGCTCCAGCACCGGCCGCAGCCTGCCCTTGTCCAGAAAGGCGGCTTCGAAGGCATCGGATCGCAGGGCATCCAGCTGCTTGCCCGCCGTGCCACCCGCCAGCCAGATCCCCCCCCGGCTGAGGCTGGTGAGAGCAAGGTCGCCCGTGACGGCGCCATAGGCCCCCAGCCACAGGTCCAGGGCTTCCCGGGCCAGGGGATCTCCCGAGGCCGCTGTCTGCGAAACCGCGGCCGGCAGATCGGGTCTCCCCTCAGCGGTTTCGTCCGCCCAGAGCGCGGCGGGCCCACAGAGGGGATGGCCCCCTTCGGGGTGGCGGGTGGCCAGGAGCCAGCGGGCCACATGGCCCAGGCCGGTGCCGCTCACCACCCGCTCGATCGAGAGCCGCTCCAGCCCCAGGTCCTGCTGCAGCCATTGGCCCAGTCGCCATTCCTGTGGCGTGCGGGGAGCGAAGCTGGCGTGGGCGGCCTCGCTCGCCACCGCCTGCAGGCCGGCGGGGGTGGGAATGCCGAGGGCCACCCCCAGGCCCGTGCCGGCGCCGAGGATCAGCAGGGGAGCTCCCGCCTCCACGACCCCATCCCGTACCGGGGCCTGCTGGTGGGGCCTGAGGTGGGGCAGGCCGTAGAGCAGCACGGCGAAATCGTTCACCAGCTCCACCCGTTGCAGGGAGCAGGCCTGGGCCAGCTCCGCCTCGCTGAGATCATTCCAGCTCAGGTTGGTGAGCCGGGCCCTGCCCCCCTGCACCGGACCCGCCACTGCGAAGCAGGCCACCTGGGGCCGGTCCCTGCCTGCGGCGCTGACTCCATCCGTCCCTTCGAGGAACTGCAGCACCATCGCCGCCAGACCTTCCCATTCGGCGGAGGTGTAGCGCTGCTCGGCCACCAGCTGGAGGCCCGCCTCCCGGGAGCTGCCGGCCCGGTAGAGGCAGAGCAGGGTCTTGGTGCCGCCGATGTCGCCGGCCAGCAGCAGGGTCACGGCAGCAGGAGGGCATCCCGTCGTGCGGCGGTGGCGGTGGCCGCCGCCGTCACCAGATCGGCGATGCTGACGCTGCCCAGATCCCCATCCCGCCGGCTGCGCAGACTCACCGTGCCGGTCTCGGCTTCCCGAGCGCCGATCACCCCCAGCACGGGGATCTTCTGCTTCTCCCCGTTGCGGATCATCTTGCCGAGGCGATCGCCGCTGCGATCGACGACGGCATGGACCCCGGCGGCCCGCAGCCGCAGCTCCACCTGCTCGGCCATCGGCCTCACCTCATCGGTGACGGGAAGCAGGCGGATCGGTTCGGGGGCCAGCCAGAAGGGAAAATCGCCGGCGTAGTTCTCGGTCATGATCCCGAAGAACCGCTCCAGGGAGCCGAAGATGGCGCGGTGGATCATGATCGGTCGGGCCCGGCTGCCGTCCGCGGCCACATAGTCCAGGTTGAATCGCTCCGGCAGGTTGAAGTCGAGCTGGATCGTGGAGCACTGCCACAGCCGGCCGATGGCATCCTCGATCTTCAGGTCGATCTTGGGTCCGTAGAAAGCACCGCCTCCCTCATCGATGCTGTAGGCCCAGCCCTTGCGATCCAGGGCTTCGACCAGGCCCCGGGTCGCCAGGTCCCACACCTCATCGCTGCCGATCGATTTCTCCGGCCGGGTGGAGAGGTGGATGTCATAGCTGCGGAAATCGAAGGTGGAGAGAATCTTCTCGGTGAGGTTCAGCACCGCCAGGATCTCATCGCTGATCTGCTCCGGCAGGCAGAACACATGGGCATCGTCCTGGGTGAAGCCCCGCACCCGCATCAGCCCGTGCATCACTCCGGGCCGCTCGTAGCGGTACACGGTGCCCAGTTCGGCCCAGCGGATCGGCAGTTCCCTGTAGGAGCGCAGCCGGGAGGCATAGGTGAGCACGTGGAACGGGCAGTTCATCGGCTTGAGCTGGTACTGCCGTTCATCGACCTGCATCGGGCCGAACATGCTTTCGGAGTAGAAGTCGAGATGCCCTGAGGTCTTCCACAGGCTCAGGTCGGCCACATGGGGGGTGTAGAGCAGTTCGTAGCCCGCCTCGAAATGGGCCTGGCGCCAGAAATCCTCGATCAGAAGACGCATGCGGGCGCCCCGGGGATGCCAGAAGACCAGGCCGGCCCCGGCCTCCTCCTCGATCGAGAAGAGGTCGAGATCGGTTCCCAGGCGCCGGTGGTCGCGGCGGAGGGCTTCCGCCTTGCGGTGCTGGTATTCGGCCAGCTGTTCGGGGGTCTCCCAGGCGGTGCCGTAGATGCGCTGCAGCTGGGCGTTGTTCTCGTCGCCCCGCCAGTAGGCGCCGGCCACGCTCTCGAGCTCGAAAGCCTTCGGATCCAGTTCGCCTGTGTTGCTCACGTGGGGCCCGGCGCAGAGGTCCCACCAGTCCTCCCCCAGGGTGTAGAGGGTGATCGGTTCCTCGAGCCCGGCCAGGATCTCGAGCTTGTAGGGCTCGTTCTGGGCCCGGATCCGGGCCTCGGCCTCGGACCGGCTCACCACCACCCGTTCCAGGGGCAGGCGCCGGCCGATGATCTTCACCATCTCCCTGCGGATGGCCTTCAGATCCGCCTCGGTGAAGGGTTCCGGGTTGTCGAAGTCGTAGTAGAAACCGGTCTCGGTCCAGGGACCGATCGTGACCCGGGCGCCGGGGAACAGCTTCTGCACCGCCATCGCCATCACGTGGCTCATCGAATGGCGGATCTTCAGCAGCCGCTCGCTTTCGCTCGTCCTGGGCAGGGAGATGGGAGCGGCGGACACCACGGCAGCGGGGCTGGACGTCGTGCTGCTGGGGGAGGCTGCCGGCACGGGAATCCGCAGGTGCTAAACCGAGATCCTACGCATGAGAATCCAGACGCTGTCTAGGTTGCTCAACCTCCACGAACGCCGTGCCCCCTTCCAGTCCCCTCACCGATCCGAAGCGGCGTTCGTTTCTGCCTGAACGGCGCAGTGTCGGGTTGGCCTATCTGCTCTGGGCTCTCTCCCTGGTGGGGGTGTGCGGAGTCCATCGCTTCTACAACCGCAAACCGCTCAGCGGTGCCCTCTGGCTGGTCACGTTCGGCCTCTGCGGGATCGGCCAGCTGGTGGATCTCTTCCTGATGCAGGACATGGTGCAGCAGGCCAATCAACCCCTTCTGCTCCAGGAAGCCATGGCCACGGCCGAGGCCCGCTCGCTGCCGCCGATCGAACGGCAGCTCCTGGCGCTGGCACGGAAGTCGGGCCCGAAGGGCTTCACCCTCAATGACGCGCTGCTCGATCTCGAACTGCCCCACGAGGCGGACAGCAACGCGGTGAATGCCGAGATCGAACGGTTGCTGCACGCCGATCTTCTCGATGTCGGCAACGACGAGCGGGGACGGGTGGTGTACCGGGAGCCGTGAGGGCGGCCCGGCGTCACGGACTCACCCTGGCCGCCCTCCTGGCGGCCCTGACGGCCCGCAGCTGGCAGGTGCTGCCCCTGCCCCTGTGGAGCTGTCCCCTGCGCCAGTTGACCGGCGTGCCCTGCCCCACCTGCTTCCTCACCCGTTCCGTTCTGGCCACCCTGCGGGGTGATCTGGTGGGGGGGCTGCGGCTCCATGCCTTCGGTCCACCTCTGGTGCTGGCGGCGGTGGCCTGGATGGCGCACCTGCTGGTTCTGGGGCGTTCCCCGGCCCTCCGCCAGCGGGGTCTCTGGGTGGGGGCCATCTCCGGGCTGCTCTGCCTCTACTGGGTCGTGCGGCTCACCCATCCCTCCCTGTTTCCCTGAGGGGGCGGTTCCAGGGCCCCGCCATGGATCAGACGGCGCTGAGGGAGCGCTGGCGGGACAGCCGGGCCACGTAGAAGCGGCGCAGATCCTCGGCGTTTTTCACCGGCTGGCCGTAGTGGCTGGCCCCGTAGCGGGTGGGAAGGGAGGCCCACTCGGGAGCGAGACGATGCAGCACCTCCCGGTTCAGGCCCTGCCGATCGAAGCTGGCGAGAGCACCCCGCTTCTCCACCAGGTAGAGGGCCGCCTGGTCCTGGCTGGCAGGGGCGAAATCCGGCAGCTGCAGCTTGCCGGCGGCTTCCTTCCATGTCGCCGGGAGGAACTGGTAGGCGCCGGCGGCGGCACTCGTGTATCCCCTGGTCACGGTGATTTCCGGATGACGCTCCAGTCCCTGGAAGCGACCTCCGCCATAGAGCACCCGGTAGCCCTCGGGGCTGCCGCTGATCCAGGTGCCTTCGGCATAGCGGATCGTCTCGAGCAGCGCCCTCCGTTCCGGCGTCATGCGGTACCCACCCCTGACCAGGGGCTGGCTGGCTGCCTGCCGCTGGGGTGCGCTCTGCTGGCGCTGGGCTTCGACCCCCCGGGAGGAGACGCCGGGCAGGGCCTGACCCATCAGCGGCAGCACCAGCAGCAGGGCCAGGGAGCCGGGAGTTGCCTGGGACGATCGGGGAAGGCTCGGCAGAAGGCGCAAAGCTGAAAGGAAACGGAAGGTCCGGCGGAACCTGCCTGAATTCCCGTAGTCACGGCTACCCCAGGTCCTCCGCTCTGGACATTTGTGACGGTCTGTGTCGTCGTCACATCAGGTTCCTTGGCCCCGGGGTCAGTTCCCTTGCCAGGGCTGGGATGCTTCGCCCTGCCGGTGGATCCGTTCTTCCCATGGTTCCCAGGCGCGACGCCTTCGATGGATCAGCCACGCTGATCAATCCAGGGAAGATGGTTGAGGTCTGCTGGGGTGCTCAGCAGGGTTCGAGGAACCCGAGAGCATGGCGGACGCGGCTCAGGGTTGCCTCCGCCACCGCGCTCGCCCTCTCCCTTCCGTGGCGGAGCACTTCCCGCACGGTCGCCGGATCCCGGCGCAGGGCCGCATACCGCTGCTGCACAGGAGCCAGGGCTTCCACCACCGCCTCGGCCAGAAGGGGTTTGAAGGCTCCCCACCCCATCGATCCGCATTCGGCCAGCACCGCCTCCCGGCTGCGGCCGCTGAGCAGGGCGTAGAGGCCCAGCAGATTGTCGGCCTCCGGGCGTTCGGGGTTGCCGAATTCCAGGCCCATCACGGCGTCGGTCCGTGCCCGTTTGATCTTCCTCAGGATGGTTTCGGGTGGATCGAGCAGGGTGATGCGGGAGCTTTCGTTGGGATCGCTCTTGCTCATCTTGCTGCGGCCGTCGGTGAGGCTCATCACCCGGGCCCCCTCCCTGAGGATCAGGGGCTCGGGCACCTTGAGCAGGGGTCTCTCCTCCGGGCCGAAGCGGGCATTGATGCGTTGCTGAGCGATGTCGCGGGCCAGTTCCAGATGCTGCTTCTGGTCTTCCCCCACCGGCACCCGGTCGGCGTCGTAGAGAAGGATGTCGGCCGCCATGAGCACGGGGTAATCGAGCAGGCCGGCCGAAACGTTGTCGCCCTGCTTGAGGGCCTTTTCCTTGAACTGGATCATCCGTTCCAGCCAGTTCAGGGGCGTGACGCAGTTGAGCAGCCAGCAGAGTTCGCTGTGGGCGGCCACATGGCTCTGCACGAAGACGGTGGAGCGGTCGGGATCGATTCCGCAGGCCAGGTAGAGAGCGGCGGTGGAGAGGGTGTCCTCGGCCAGGTGGGCCGGCTCATGGGGCACGGTGATGGCATGCAGATCCACCACGCAGAAGAAGGTGTCGTGGCTGTCCTGCAGATCCACCCAGTTCCGGATCGCCCCCAGCCAGTTGCCCAGGTGCAGGGCCCCGGTGGGCTGAACCCCCGAAAGCACCCGGGGACGGCGGTGGGCCACGGTCGGCTCCGGATTCACGGGATGGTGCCGGTCGGATCGGATTCAGGCTCCTCCGCTCCAGCCTCCGCCACTCCAGCCATCCTCCACTCCAGCCTCCTCCACTCCAGCCTCTGCCACGGGGATCGATCCGACCGGTTCCGATTCCGCTTCCGCTTCCGCGTCAGTTTCCGGTTCCGGTTCGGGTTCGGTGGCAACGGCGGCTACCGGCGCCGGCCGGGAGGGGCGGGCGAAAGGGTCGACCCGTTGCCCCCGGGTGGTCTGTTCACCGGGCGGGCGGTCCCGGCGTCGGTCTTCCCGGCGGGGTCCCGCCCCCTGGCCTCCAGCCTGGGAACGGTGCTGGGCGACGAGCTCATCGAGCTGTCCCTGCTCGAGCTGCTGGGCCAGGGTGCGCAGGGAGAAGCCGAGCACGGCAACGGTGGAGCGCAGGCCGAAGGCCTCCTGCAGGGCCCTGGCGGCCTGCATCTCGTTGTCGCTGAGCCGGATCCGGAAGCCTCCGGTGTCGCGGTTCCCCTGGGGCCGGCTGCCACGGCCGGCACCCCCTTCACGGGGGGAGGGGAAGGGGGTGGCGGTGTCGTCGGCCATGGCAGCAGCCTGGAATCAGGCGCAAGTGTGCCGCATCGGCCGGGAAGGGTCCGAGCCATCCGGCCAGAGCCAGAGCAGCCGGTGGGAATCGATCGCTCCCTGCCTGGATGCCCGGGCCAGCACGAGCAGGGGCAGGGGGCGGGGACGCGGTCCTTCGAACGAGCGGCGGTAGTCGCGCAGAAGATCCAGGTAGTGCTGCAGGGTCCAGCCCTGGTTTCCCCGTTCCCGGGAATCCCAGTACCGCCTGAGCGCCTCCTGGCACTCCTGCGAGCCGAATTCGTCCCAGCAGAGCAACTGGGCCTGCCATGCGGGGTGCCCCATGGCGAGCAGCTCCCGATACCGGCCCAGCTCAGGCGCCTCCCGACTGGCATCCGGAGGCACCTTCCGGGCCAGATCCTCCACCGCCAGGCAGCTGAGCCGCAGCCAGCAGCGATCCAGCA
This sequence comes from uncultured cyanobacterium, assembly GCA_963847745.1. GTDB lineage: Bacteria > Cyanobacteriota > Cyanobacteriia > PCC-6307 > Cyanobiaceae > Cyanobium. Next base: position 212,149 of record CAWKAW010000003.1, read on the forward strand.
CCAGCACGGGAAGACCCCCGTGCCAGGAGCTGCATTCCTGCACCGCATGAAGGTGAGCCGCCGCCTCCCGCCGTTGCCGGGGGGTGAGCAGGGTCGCCCCCTCGAGCGAGGGTGCCGAGGCCATGCCGTGCTCCCCCATCGATCCGCCCACGTGCACCACGACCACAACCTATGGGCCGGACGGCCGGATCAGGGTGTTCGGCATGGCCAGCGGGGCTGACGAACGCGCCGGTTGAGCTAAAACGATCTTCACGAGGTCGACGCCGTGGGTTCTCCGGATCCGCTCCATCTGCAGCCACCTGCTGCCGAGGCACCCGCCCCGGCGGTTCCCCCCATGCCTGGCGCCCCCCCCCCAGCCAGCCTCGGACCATGGCTCCGGCCGGCGCTGATGGTGGGCGGTTCTCTGGTGGTGATGGAAGCACTGGGCCATCTGCTTCCGGCCGATCCCGGATCCCTCCTCGGCCTGGGGGCCATGGCCGGAGGATGGTGGCTGCTCAGCCGAGGGCGGGGCCGGACCGTCCCGAGGCTGCCCTCCACCCTGGCCGGCTGGATCACCCGCTGCGAAGGTCTGCTGGAGTCCTTCGAAAACCTGGAGGGGGGGAGTTCTCCGACCCTGGTCGAACGACGTCTGCAGCTGGAGCAGGTGGCGAGTGAAGCGCAGGTCCGGGGGCTGCGCCTCGCCTTCGTGAGCTCCCGGCCTCCGGCGGCCAGCCTGCGCCCGGACTTCGCCGCCGCCCTGCGCAACCCCCTCGGACTCCGCCTGGACTGGGGCCATCCCCTGCCTCCGACCAGCGAGACCTGGCAGTGGCCGGAGGACTTCGCCAGGGCCGATGCCCTTCTCCACCACATCGGGTTGCCGCTGCGGGCCACCGATCTGCGCTGGCTCGAGGCGCTCCCCCCCACCCAGCCGGTCTGGCTGCTCGTGGAGGGGGGCGAGAACGCCGATCCCCGGGGGCTGGGCGACGAGCTGGTGAACCTCTGGCCGGCGGCCGATCCCCAGCGGATTCTGATCTGGAATGGCTCCCATGAGACCCTCCCATCCAGCCTGGGGCCTCTGGCCGCCTGGCTGGCCCGGGAGGGAGCGGCCCTGCGCTCCTCCACCCCCGTGCGCTGCCTGGAGCAGATCCATGGCCGCTGGCAGGCTGAACTGGAACGCCTGCGGCGGAGCGAATGGCTTCGGCTGCAGCAACGAACCCAGTGGCTGGTGGCCGCTGGCGTGATGGTGGCTCCCGTTCCCAGTCTCGACCTGCTCGTGCTCGCCGCCGCCAACGGGCTGATGCTCCAGCAGATGGCCCGCCTCTGGAACTGTTCCTGGAGCCTCGACCAACTGCGAGCCGCAGCCCTGGAACTGGGGCGGGCCTCGCTGGCCCTGGGGGTGGTGGAGTGGAGCACCCAGACCCTCACGGCGGCGCTGAAGCTGCATGGCGCCACCTGGCTGGTGGGAGGGGCCGTGCAGGCCCTGAGCGCGGCCTACCTCACCCGTGTGGTCGGTCACGCCATGGCCGATGTGCTGGCCCTCGCCGCCGGAGTGAGCGAGCCCGATCTGGAGGCGATCAAACGTCAGGCGCCGGTGCTGGTGGCTCGTGCCGCGGAGGCTGAACGGCTCGACTGGGCCGGCTTCCTGCAGCAGGGTCGCCTCTGGCTGCAGCAGCAGCGCCCTGGCCAGCCCCTTCCCTCCTCCCCCTGAGGCAAGGAAACTTCATGAACCTGGCTATCGATTTGCCACGTTCTTTTTCGGCGACTTGCAGAGTTCCCAGGCCTTTCCGGCCATCCCCCTAGCCTGGATCCACCTTTCCTCAGGGAAGGGTATCCATAGGTTCACGAACCCTCTCCATTCACCGTCCTCCTCCATGACCACTGCCATTCGCAGCGGCCGGTCAGGAAGCTGGGAAAGCTTCTGTCAGTGGGTCACCTCCACCAACAACCGCATCTACGTCGGTTGGTTCGGTGTGCTGATGATCCCCTGCCTGCTTACGGCCACCATCTGCTTCATCGTCGCCTTCATCGCTGCTCCTCCCGTCGACATCGACGGCATCCGGGAGCCTGTCGCCGGTTCCTTCCTCTACGGCAACAACATCATCTCCGGAGCGGTGGTGCCTTCGAGCAACGCCATCGGCCTGCACTTCTATCCCATCTGGGAAGCCGCCAGCCTCGATGAGTGGCTCTACAACGGCGGTCCTTACCAGTTGATCGTCTTTCACTTCCTGATCGGTATCTCCGCCTACATGGGCCGCCAGTGGGAGCTTTCCTACCGGCTGGGCATGCGCCCCTGGATCTGCGTGGCCTACTCCGCTCCGCTTTCGGCTGCCTTTGCCGTCTTCCTGATCTATCCCTTCGGCCAGGGCTCCTTCTCCGACGGTATGCCCCTGGGCATCAGCGGCACCTTCAACTTCATGCTGGTGTTCCAGGCGGAGCACAACATCCTGATGCACCCGTTCCACATGCTGGGAGTGGCCGGCGTGTTCGGGGGCAGCCTGTTCTCGGCCATGCACGGCTCGCTGGTGACGTCCAGCCTGGTGCGGGAGACCACCGAAACCGAGAGCCAGAACTACGGCTACAAGTTCGGCCAGGAAGAGGAGACCTACAACATCGTGGCCGCCCACGGCTACTTCGGTCGCCTGATCTTCCAGTACGCCTCGTTCAACAACAGCCGCAGCCTGCACTTCTTCCTGGCTGCCTGGCCGGTGGTGGGCATCTGGTTCACGAGCCTGGGCATCAGCACCATGGCCTTCAACCTGAACGGCTTCAACTTCAACCAGTCGATCCTGGATGCCCAGGGTCGGGTGCTGCCTACCTGGGCCGACGTGATCAATCGTGCCAACCTCGGCATCGAAGTGATGCACGAACGCAACGCCCACAACTTCCCGCTGGATCTGGCGGCCGTGGAAGCCACCCCCGTGGCCCTCACCGCCCCGGTGATCGGTTGATCCCCTGCCCCCGCTCGCACCAACCGTTTTGCGACTCCAGCCCCCTCCGATCCTCTCGGAGGGGGCTTTCTGCTCTTGACTGGAGGGAAGGAAGCCAACCACGGTGCCCCATCCCCACTCGCGGAGATCACCTTTTTCCCCGTTGCACCGAATCCTTGCCCTGCTGCTCGGGTTCGGGGTCATCCCCCTGGCCTTTTCCCTTGGCGGCTGCCGCAGGGAAGCGACAGAGAAGACATCTCCACCGGTCCGTCAGGAGAGCGGATCGGCCGATTCCAGGCCCCTGGTGCTCACCACGTTCACGATCCTGGCCGACATGGCTCGACAGGTGGCGGGAGAGCGTCTCCGTGTGGAGTCGATCACCAAGCTGGGCTCGGAGATCCACGGCTATGAACCGACCCCCAGCGATCTGAAACGAGCCAGCGGAGCGGATCTGATCCTGGAAAACGGCTTCCATCTCGAGCGCTGGGCCCAGCGCTTCTACGCCGGCCTGCCGGCCGTGCCCCATGTGACCCTCTCGGAGGGAATCAAGCCCTTGCCGATCGCCGAAGACACCTACCAGGGCAAGCCCAACCCCCATGCCTGGATGTCTCCCCGACTCGCCGAGATCTATGTGGAGAACATCCGCAGGGCCTTCACCGTTCTGGATCCCGATGGGGCCGAAGAGTTCCGCCGTAACGCCGATGCCTATCGCAGCCGTCTGCGCCAGCTCGATCAGGAACTCAGATCCAAGCTTGCCAACATCCCCGAGGAGCGGCGTGTGCTCGCCAGCTGTGAGGGTGCCTTCACCTACCTGGCCCATGATTATGGGCTCAGAGAGCTCTATCTCTGGCCTGTGAATGGCGAATCCCAGGTCACGCCCCAGCGTATGGCTCGTCTGATCGATGAGGTGCGCCGGCGCCGCGTTCCCGCTGTCTTCTGCGAGAGCACCGTGAGTGACAAGGCCCAGCGACAGGTGGCCAGCGAATCGGGGGCCCGCTTCGCAGGGGTGTTCTATGTCGACTCCCTCTCCCTTCCGGATGGGCCGGCGCCATCGCTGCTGGAGCTGCAGCGCCACAATGTGAGAACCCTCCTGAACGGGCTGAAGGGGGACTGAAACCGATGCCGACCGTACGTCTGTTCCCCCTTCCGAGCGACCTGCCCCACGAGCGCATCGCCGTGGACAACCTCTGCGTCGACTACCACGGGGTCGTGGCCCTCCATGAGGCTTCCCTGAGGGTGAAGGCGGGTTCGATCTGTGCTCTGGTGGGGATGAACGGCGCGGGGAAGTCCACGCTCTTCAAGGCCCTGATGGGTTTCGTTCGTCCCTCCCGGGGCAGCATCGCCATCAACGGCCGTTCCCTGAAGGAGGCCCGGAAGGAGCAGGCCGTCGCCTATGTGCCCCAGAGCGAGAGTGTCGACTGGAACTTTCCGGTGAGCGTCGCCAACGTTGTGATGATGGGACGCTACGGGTCGATGAATCTGTTGCGGATCCCCTCCCAACGGGACCACCGGGCCGTGCGGGAGAACCTGGAGAGGGTGGATCTCTGGCCCCTGAGGAATCGACAGATCGGCCAGCTTTCCGGGGGCCAGCGTAAGCGTGCCTTCCTGGCCCGGGCCCTGGCCCAGGGAGCTTCGGTGCTGCTGCTGGATGAGCCGTTCAATGGCGTTGACATCCGCACCGAGAAGATGATGATCGATCTGTTCCAGCAGTTCCGCCGGGAAGGGCGCACGCTGCTGATCTCCACCCACGATCTTTCCCATGTGACCGGCTTCTGTGATCAGGTGGTTCTCATCAACAAAACGGTGCTTGCCTATGGCGAGACCTCCGAGGTGTTCACGGAGGAAAATCTGGCCCGCACCTTCGGCGGCAGCCGTCTCGGCACCGAGATCCCACAGGATCCAGCTTCGGGCCGGTGGCCGGAACCCTGATGGAGGCCCTCTCCTGGCTGCTTGACCCCCTCCGCCATGACTTCATGGTGAGGGCCCTGCTGGTGAGTTCCCTGGTGGGAACCGTGTGTGGTCTGCTTTCCTGCTTCATGACTCTCAAGGGGTGGGCCCTGATGGGAGATGCGGTTTCCCACGCGGTGATGCCGGGCGTGGTGATCGCCTATGCCCTGGGATTGCCTTTCTCGATCGGAGCCTTTGTTTTCGGGGTTGGATCGGTGGCCGCGATCGGGTACATCAAGCAGATGACCAGGATCAAGGAGGATGCGGTGATCGGACTGGTCTTCACCGGATTCTTCGCCCTTGGCCTGATTCTGGTCTCGAAGATCCGCAGCACGATCGACCTCACCCACATCCTCTTCGGCAACGTGCTTGGTATCAGCCAGAGCGACATTCTTCAGACCCTCGTGATCAGCGCCATCGTGATCATTGTTCTCACGGTCTTCCGACGCGATCTCATTCTCTTCTGTTTCGATCCTACCCACGCCCGATCGATCGGTATCCCCACCGGAGTTCTGCACTATCTGCTGCTCTCCGTTCTCTCCCTCTCGGCGGTGGCGGGTCTGCAGACGGTGGGGATCATCCTGGTGGTGGCCATGCTCGTCACCCCGGGAGCCACGGCCTACATGCTCACCGACCGCTTCGACCGGATGACGTGGATCGCGATCGCCTCAGCGGTTCTGTCGAGTGTTCTGGGTGTGTACTGGAGCTACTGGATGGATGCCTCCACCGCCGGTTGCATTGTGGTGGTGCAGACGCTTCTGTTCCTGCTCACCTTCCTCTTCGCTCCGCGCCATGGGGTGCTGGCCCGCTCCCGTGCTTCGTCGCGCTTCTCCGATTCTTCCGTGGTGATCGAGTCACGGTGACCGCCTCTCCCCCTTCCGCACTGATTCCTGCGGTCCGCAGCGCCGAGGGCCAGAGCTGGCCATGGTGGCCCCTGCTTCCCCTTTACCCCTACGGCCGTCGTCGCACGCTTGTTCGTGAGCTGATCCCCGGAAACGTGTGGAGCTTCGAGCAGCTCCAGGGAGTGTGGTATGTAGCGGTTCCGATCCGGATGACGGTGGTGCGACTCGCCACCGGGCTGCTCCTCTATGGCCCGGTGGCTCCCACGAAGGAGGTGAAGGAGGCCCTGCAGAAGCTGGAGGCGGAGTATGGGCCGGTGCGGACGATCGTGCTGCCCACCGCTTCGGGTCTGGAGCACAAGCTGCCGGTTCCGGCGATGGCCCGCGCCTTCCCCAGGGCCGAGGTCTGGGTCACGCCCCGCCAGTGGAGCTTTCCTCTGCGCCTTCCCCCCGGCTGGCTTGGATTTCCCCTCGGTCGCACCCATGTGCTGTTCGAAGACGGGCTGCCCCATCCGGGGGAACTGGACTGGATCCCCCTCGGACCCCTGGACCTGGGCCTGGGCACCTTCATGGAGGTGGCCTGTCTGCACCGGGCCAGCGGCAGCCTGCTGATCACCGATGCCCTGATCTCGATTCCCCCTGACCCTCCCGCGGTATTCGATCTCGATCCCACTCCCCTGCTCTTCCACGCCCGCGACCGGGGCAATGAACCCCTCACCGACAGCCCGGAGAACCGGCGCAAGGGCTGGAAGCGGATCGTGCTGTTCGCCAACTACCTGCGCCCCGAGCCCCTCGATATCGCCCCCCTGGGGGAAGCACTCGCAGGATGCCTGGCACCTGGTTGCCGTGACTTCCGAAGCCATTTCGGGTTCTATCCGTTCCGCTGGCGGGAGGGTTGGGAGACCGATGGTTCGGAGGAACTGACGTTGGACGATGCCGGCCGTCTTCAGGTGGCCCCAGTGCTGGAACGGCTGGTCTTCCCAAGGTCCCGCATGATCCTGTTGAACTGGATCCAACGTCTGACTTGTCTTGAGCATCTGCGATGGGTCATTCCAGCCCACTACGATGCACCGGTAGCCGCTTCCGCCCAGGTTCTTCACCAGGTCATCTCCCATCTTTCCGCCCGGGACTGGGCTCCGGACAGAGGCTCCTGGACCACTCTTGCTGGAATCGATCGAACCTTGCTACGTTTAGGCTTGGTGCCCGAATCTCCCTGAATACTTCCTGAGGAATCCCTGAGGAATGAGGAATGATCTCTGAGCGAGTAGCTCCCCTTCTCACGGCCAAAAGTTGGAACCGATGGGATCGACGCAGCTGTGAGCCGGAGAGCAGGGTGCCGAGCAAGCTGCTCCCCATTGTGCTGCGTGCCTGACAGAGGGAACCGGTTTGAGTCTCAATGTAGCCACTTGGCGGATGGGAGATTTATCTGAGAAGAAGGTTGCCCGTGATGTGGCTTGTTTTGATCACTTGCCAGAATACTTTTCTGTGTGCCTTATGCTAACTTGAAGCTCATTCCGACCGCTTGAGATTTTCCGTCGACAGCTCACGCTGAATCGAGATCCGCCTTCATGCCATGACCGAATTTGTTTTTCTTACATTTGCCGACAGCAGGATGGATTCTTCCCGAGCAAGAATCTGCCACCAGGCGCGAAGGATGGGCAGTTACTCCAGAATCATTGGTGCCAAGGAAACTGATCTTGATCCTCATTTTCAGCAGCACTTCGCACGATATCTGAATTCTGAAACTCGAGGTTTTGGCTACTGGTGCTGGAAGCCTCAAATTATTCTGCAGGCGCTTCATTCGATGAACGAAGGAGATGTTCTTCATTGGGTGGATGCTGGATGCCATCTGAATCCGAGGGGAAAGTGGCGGCTGAAGGAATACCTCAAGATGGCTGAGAGTAGTCGTTATGGCGTGCTTGGCTTCAGGAATTCCCCGCCTCTTCCTCCTTTTCCCCACGACGGCAGGGAGCTTCCTTCTTACCCTGATATCCACTGGACAAAGGGTGATCTTCTGGACAGGCTTGGTGTGCGAGCCGATCTTGACCTTCTGAATCAGTCTTCCATCGGGGCCACGATTATCATGGTCCGAAAATGTACGAGTTCAGTTTCACTTGTGAAGGAGTGGCTTTCGATTCCATACGAGGACTTCTCCTTGATTGATGATTCCCCCTCCCGATCCGAAAATTTGGAAGGCTTCAGGGAGCATCGACATGATCAATCAATATTTTCATTGCTCGGCAAGCTGAAGCCAATTGATACGGTATCCGTGTTCGAGAGTTGGTATCCACGTCGCGATGATATGACCACTCCTGATTGGCCAGCCGTGCGAAACTACCCTATTCACATCAGGCGCGATCGCGGTTTCAAGGAAAGAAATCAACAGAACCTGATCCAGCGATCACGCGCTGGTTTGTCTTCGGGAAAAAATAAATTGAAAAAAGTGATAACTGGTCTTTTGAGAGCCTAGATAGCCAATACAGTTTCAACCAATGGTTGGCTTGTTCTCTTATTTGGAAATCCGAGAGAACTGTGGTGCCGGCAGTTGAGGCTTGGACTCAAAGACGAAGTTCGCCCGGATCGCTGTCGGGGTTCTCTTCAAGGGAGTCTGTTCCGATCAGGCTGGTTTCCAGCTCCATGCGCTGCTCCATCTGGCGCAGGAAGTACCCCGTCATCATGGCGGAGGCGAGCAGGCCGGCCAGGTTGTCGCGGCTGGTCTGGATCTTCACCTCGAACTGCTCACCGGGAAGCATGCCGAGCAGGCCCTGCACGTTGTGCCGGATGATGTCCTGGATATCTCCGCTCGCTGACCTGGCGACCCGCTGGAGCACATCCGGTGATTGTTCCTGGAGGTACTGGATCAGGGAATTGCCACGGATCGCCTCGTTGTCGGTGGTCAGGAACTCCGGGTTGAACATGTTCTGAGGGTGCGAGCCCAACGTGTGCTCCGCAACACCATGGCACCTTACCGCAAGTCTTCAGGCTCTCCCAGAGTCCCCTCGGCCGGACAACCGAATCGGTCCGAAGCGGCCCGGGGGCCAGTAGCGCCAGATGGCGGTGCCGATCACCTCCTCCTCCGGCAGTGGCCCCCAGAGGTGGGAATCCAGGCTGGCATTGCGGTTGTCCCCCAGCACCAGCAGGTGCCTCTGGGGCACGGTCAGGGCAGGGAGGGAGTAGTCCATCGGCTCGAGGGCCCAGTCCCGGCTCACGGTCTCCCCGTTGCGGACCAGCTTCCCCTGCCTCACCTCCACCCGGTCGCCGGCGATGGCCACCACCCTCTTGATCAGGGCCGCCTTCGGGTCGTACCCCGCCTGCCTGAGCACCTCCGGTGGGTGGAAGACCACGATGGTCCCGCGCGGGAGGTCCCTTTCGAGCCTGGGGCGTACTTTCTCCACCAGGATGCGGTCCTCCAGCTGGAGGGTGGGCAGCATCGATCCGGAGGGAATCCAGCGGGGTTCCAGAACTGCCCAGCGCAGCAGCAGGGCCACCAGAACCCAGGCCAGCACGGAACCGAGCTGGGGCAGGATCCGACCCCATCCCTGCGGCTCGGGTGCCGGCTCGATGGGGGAGCCGGGCGCGCTGCTGCCCATGGGTGTTCTCGCGGGAAGGGAGGATGGCCAGCCCATCCTGACCAACGGAGCCCTCCAGGTGGAGTCGGTGCCTGTGCGGGCCAGCAATCCCCTGGCGGCCCTGATCCTGCTGCGGGCCCTCGTTTCTCTCGGGCTGCGCCATCTTGTGGTCTGCCCCGGCAGCCGTTCCGCTCCCCTGGCCGTGGCCGCTTCCCTGCTGGAGCGCCAGGGGCTCGGCTGCACCACTGCGATCGATGAGCGCTCCGCGGCGTTCTTCGCCCTGGGGCTCTCCCGGGCCAGTGGTCTGCCTGCCGGGGTGATCACCACTTCCGGCACAGCGGTGGCCAACCTGCTCCCGGCTGCCGTGGAGGCGGATCACGGCACCATCCCCCTGCTGTTGCTCTCGGCCGACCGCCCCTCCCGGCTCAAGGGATGCGGGGCCAATCAGAGCGTCAATCAGGAGCAGTTCCTCACCTGCAGCTGTCGCTGGCTGGGCCAGGGCCATCCCGATGGTCTCGACCGGATGGATCCCTCCGAGCTCCGCCATCTGGCTCAGCAAGCGATCACGGCAGCCCGCGGGGATGGCGTGGGGAACCCGCCCGGGCCCGTGCATCTCAACCTTCCCTTCGACGACCCGCTGCATGCCGATGGCTCCTCCCTCAAGGCCCTGGGCGAGTGGCTCCGGCTCCAGGCCCCTGCCCCGCAGCCAGGGCCGGCTGCCTCCTCCGAGGGGCGGGCCCTGGCTGTGGAGCCGGCCGCGTCCACTCCTCTGGATCCAACGCTTCCCGGAGTGGTGCTGGCCGGCCCCTGGCGGGGAGATCCCGGCAGCTGGGAGGCCCATCTCGAGGCGGTGAGGGGCTGGCAACGTCTCACAGGCTGGCCGGTGCTGGCCGATGCGCTCTCCGGACTGAGGGGGGTGGGGGATCTGGAGGTGGTGGCCGGATATGAGCTTCTCCTCCAGGATCCCCCCGCCGGGCTGGCCGCTTCCCAGGTGCTGCGGCTCGGTCCCCTGCCCGTGGGCCGCAATCTCGAGCGCTGGCTGCAGGCGGTGCAAGGGGTGCAGATCCTGGTGAGCGAGACCGATCCGCGCCCCCTCGACCCCCTTGCCGTGGTGCGGCAGCAACGCAGCGGCGGTCTTGCCCGCTGGATGGATCAGCTCCCCCATGGGCTCCGGGCAACGCAACCCTCGCCTCTGTCCAGGCAGCAGGCCGAGAGGTGGCTGCGGGCCGAAACACTCGTGCAACAGATGCTGCAGGAGCACCTGGAGAACCAAGCGCTCGCTCCGCTCCAGGCCGATGCCTCCCCGTGCGCCATGGCTGAACCCTGGCTGGCCCGCGGCCTGGCCCGGCAGCTGCCGGAGGGCCTGGCGGTGATGCTGGCCAACAGCAGTCCGGTGCGCGACTGGGCCTGCTTCGGTGGCACTGCCGCCCTGCCCCGCCCCGTGTTCGCCTTCCGTGGTGCCTCCGGCATCGATGGCACCCTCTCCCTCGCCTGCGGCCTTGCCGAAGGGCTGGGGCGGCTCGTGCTGGTGACGGGCGACCTCGCCCTGCTCCATGACACCAACGGCTGGCTCTGGCGGGGACAGCTCAAAGGGACACTCACCGTGGTGCTGATCGACAACGGCGGCGGCGGCATCTTCGAGCAGCTGCCGATCCGTACCCTTCCGGAGGAGATGCTGGATTTCGAGCGGTTCTTCGCCATGCCCCAGGCAGCCGATCCCCTGGAGCTGGCCGCTGCCCATGGCGTCCCGGCCCGGCAGATCGCCCACCCCGACTCTCTCTCCCCGGCACTGGCCTGGGCCCTGGAGCAGCCGATCGCCCTTCTGGTGGTGCGAACGGATCGGCGCCGGGATGCCGAACTCCGCCGGCGACTTCGCACAATGGCCGTTCAGGCCTGGGACCAGCCATGAGCTCCTCTTCCCCCGTGCACTGGCATTCCTGCGGTTCCTATCGCGACATCCGCTTCGAGCGCAGCGACGAGGGGATGGCCCGCATCAGCATCGACCGTCCCGAGAAGCGCAACGCCTTCCGCCCCCGCACGGTGCAGGAGCTCTGTGATGCCTTCACCCGCGTACGGGAGGACCCGGCCGTCGGGGTGGTGCTGTTCACCGGGGCCGGCCCCGCCGCGGATGGCGTCTGGGCCTTCTGTGCCGGGGGGGACCAGAGCGTGCGGGGGGAGGGGGGCTATCTGGATGAGGAGGGCCTGCCGCGGCTCAACGTGCTCGACCTGCAGCGGCTGATCCGCAGCCTGCCGAAGGTGGTGATCGCCCTGGTGGCGGGGTACGCCATCGGCGGAGGTCAGGTGCTGCACCTGCTCTGCGATCTCAGCCTCGCTGCCGAGAACGCCGTCTTCGGCCAGACCGGTCCGCGGGTGGGCAGCTTCGACGGGGGATTCGGCGCCGGCTACCTCGCCCGGGTGGTGGGCCAGCGCAAAGCCAGGGAGATCTGGTTTCTCTGCCGTCGCTACGGCGCCCGTGAGGCCCTGGAGATGGGCCTGGTCAACGCCGTGGTCCCCCTCGATCGTCTGCAGGCCGAAGGGGAGGCCTGGGCCCGGGAGGTGCTGCGCCACAGCCCCACGGCGATCCGCTGCCTCAAGGCGGCCTTCAACGCGGAGACCGACGGGATGGCGGGGCTGCAGGAACTGGCGGGTCAGGCCACTCACCTTTTCTATCGAACGGAGGAGGGACAGGAGGGTCGCAATGCCTTCCTGGAAAAGCGGGATCCGGACTTCTCCTCCAGCCCCTGGCTGCCCTGAGCGGGATTGGCTTATGTTTCGAGATGTGTTCGTCTGATCCGTCGGCAACCTTGCTCTGTCTGCCTCCCCGGATCCTGGCTTCCTCACTGGCTGCCCTGGCGGCTGCGGCACCCTGTCTGCCCGTCAGGGCCCAGGTCGGGGCCTCTCCGGGTGTCTCCCAGGCCGTCCAGCAGCCACCCCCGCCTCCGCCACCCGCCGGGGCTGCCGAGCTTCTCGGGCCGGACCCCCTGGTGTTGCGGATCCAACGGGATGGCTGGCCCCGGACCGCAGGCACCCCGACCGCCCCGCCCCCGCCGCCTGCGCCTCTCCAGCCCGTGCCCCAGGCCGTGCCCCAGGCCCGTCTGGAGGCGGAGACACCCGCACCACCCCCCGGACGGGAGCTGGTGCTCGATCGCCGCAACAGGGTGCTCCAGGTGCTCGAGGAGGGAAGGGAGCTGCGCCGCTTCCCGGTGGCCGTGGGCATGCCCGGCTGGGAGACTCCCGTGGGGCGCTTCGAGGTGATCGAGAAGATCGCCAACCCCATCTGGGAACATCCGGCCAATGGCCGCCGCTTCCCTCCCGGTCCGGAGAACCCGCTCGGCACCCGCTGGATCGGCTTCTACCAGGACTGCAAGGGGCGCAGCGGCTTCAACGGGCAGGAGCATCTCGAGGTGAAGGGTTGCGTGACGGCGGGCTTCCACGGCACGCCGAACCGTTCCAGCGTGGGCCAGGCGGTCTCCCACGGCTGCGTCCGCCTCTTCGATGAGGATGCCCGCCAGCTGTTCGATCTGGTGGGTCTGGGCACCCCCGTCACCGTGCTGCCCTGAGATCCAAGCTCACGCCAGGGAAGAGGAGAGACGCCACCCGTAGAGTTGCGCCCGTCACCACTCCGGAGGATGGATGCGGGTCCTGTTTGCCGCTGCCGAATGCGCCCCCATGGTGAAGGTGGGAGGCATGGGAGACGTGGTCGGATCCCTGCCACCGGCGCTGGCGGGCCTCGGACACGACGTGCGGATCATCCTGCCGGGTTACGGGAAGTTGTGGAGCCGCCTTTCCATTCCGGAGCAGCCCATCTGGCGGGGCCACACGATGGGCACGGATTTCGCCATCTATGAAACCCGTCATCCCATCAGCGACCTGCCCATCTATCTGGTGGGCCATCCGGTGTTCGATCCGGAGCGCATCTACGGCGGCGAGGACGAGGACTGGCGCTTCACCTTCTTCGCCAGCGCCACCGCCGAATTCGCCTGGAACGTATGGAAGCCCCAGGTGCTGCACTGCCATGACTGGCACACCGGCATGATCCCGGTGTGGATGCACCAGGACCCGGAGATCAGCACCGTGTTCACCATCCACAACCTCAAGTACCAGGGACCGTGGCGCTGGAAGCTGGACCGCATGACCTGGTGTCCCTGGTACATGCAGGGGGATCACACCATGGCGGCGGCTCTGCTCTATGCCGACCGGGTGAACGCCGTGTCGCCCACCTATGCGATCGAGATCCGCACGCCCCAGTACGGCGAGAGTCTGGATGGTCTGCTGAATTTCATCAGCGGCAAGCTGCGCGGCATCCTCAACGGCATCGACACCGACTCCTGGAACCCCGCCACGGACCAGGCACTGGCCATTCCCTTCGGAGCCGATGACCTCGCGGCGAGGGCCGCCAGCAAGAAACTTCTGCAGGAGCGCATGGGGCTCACCGTGAGCCCCCGCACCTACCTGATGGGCATGGTGAGCCGGCTGGTGGATCAGAAGGGGGTGGATCTGCTGCTCCAGGTGGCCGATCGGGTGCTCGCCTACACCGACAGCCAGTTCGTGGTGCTCGGAACCGGTGACCGGGGCTACGAATCGGGCCTGTGGCAGATGGCCGCCCGCCATCCGGGCCGTTTCGCCGTCTTCCTCACCTACGACGACGCCCTCTCCCGCCTCATCTACGGGGGCAGTGACGCCTTCCTGATGCCCAGCCGCTTCGAACCCTGCGGCATCAGTCAGATGCTGGCCATGCGCTACGGATCGGTTCCCCTGGTGAGACGGGTCGGCGGCCTGGTGGACACCGTGCCCCCCTACGACCCGGGAGACGGAATCGAAGCAGGCACCGGAACCGGCTTCTGCTTCGATCGCTACGAGCCTGTGGATTTCTACACCTCGATCGTGCGGTCCTGGGAGGCCTATCGCCATCAGGCCTCCTGGCGGGAATTGCAGCGCCGGGGCATGGGCCAGGACTTCGGCTGGGAACGCTCGGCCCGGGAATACGACGCCATGTATCGCGAGGTGTGCGGCGTGAAGGAGCCCACTCCCGATGCCGAGGAGGTGGAGCGGTTCTCCCGGGGTCAGGAGGCCGATCCGAGCCGGCGTCTCCGGGCCGAACCGGAGGGGGAGGAGGGCAAGGCCCCGGGCGCTTCTCCCCCAGAACCGGTGAAGCCGCCTGCGGTGCTGCCCAGGCCCCGCAATCCCCTGGCCCTGCTCCGCCGCCGCAGTGAGGGGTGAGCCGGACCCAGGCTCCGACCTCCTCCCCGCCCCTTACCGGAATCCATGGCGGCTGCTGGTGCGGGATCTGGCCGCTGTGGCCGCGTCCCTGCGGCTGAAGGTCCGGGAGTACTGGCGTCGCAACAACCACGGGGATCTCTGGGTCCCTGCTGTCTGGCCCGGTGCGTTGGCCGCACTGTTCTGGCCGTTGCTTCTGCTGCTGGTGCTCCTGCTTGCGGTGCTTCTCAGCCGGGGGCTGGCGGGGCTGGCCCGGCCGGCGCCGGCGATCCTGGCCCCTGCCGTCGCCGAACCACCACCGCTGCAAGCCCCCGCCAGGAAGCCTGAAGAATCGCGGGAATCACCCCTGGAATCTCCCCTGGAGTCAGCCGAGGAATCTCTCCAGCCCTCAGCCGGGGAGGCTCCTGTCCAGGAGGAGCCGGTCCTGGAGCCGCCCGGCGGGGAACCCCTTCCGCCCCCGGCGCCCGATCCCCTGCTGGTGACCTTGGGCGGTGGGCAGGCCGATCCTCTGCTGCTGGCTGTCGCTGCCGATCCGGCCCGATCCGGGCTTTCCCTCACCACGGCCCCTGCCTTCGCAGTCCTTTCCTCCAGCCAGCGGGCGCGGCAGGCCGATCGGTGGCGCAGGCTCGCCGAGGAGCAGGGCTACGACCAGCTCGAGCTCCACGATGGCCAGGGGCGGCTGCAGGGCCGGACGGCCCTTGTGGGATCCGGCATGATCCTGCTCGACCTCGACCCCACCGAGTGATGGCCCTGCCTGTGGAACAGTTGCTGGAGCTGTGGGGGGATCCCCTGGCTCCTCCGGGACGTTCCCCCTGGCCCGCCGCCCTGGCCTCGCTGTCGATCCAGCGGGTGCGCACCGACACCCGGGGCGACCTGCGGGGGGCCCTGTTCGTGCCCCTGGTGGGGGAACGGTTTGACGGACACACGTTTCTGGAGCAGGCCCTCGGCGCAGGGGGGGCCGTGGCAGCCGTGGCCCAGCGCGATCGCCTGTCAGAGGATCGGGCGGACCAGCTGATGCGCGGCTGCGACCGTCCCATCTGGCTGGTCGAGGACACCCTCGAGGCCTACCAGGAACTGGGCCGGCTGTGGCGACGCAGCCTCTCCGCACCGGTGGTGGCCGTCACCGGATCGGCGGGCAAGACCACCACCCGCGAGCTGATCCGTGCCGTCCTGAGCCCGCTCGGCTCGGTGGTGGCCAGCAGCGGCAACGACAACAACGACGTGGGGGCACCCCTCACCCTGCTCAGGGCAGGTGACGACACGGCAGCGCTGGTGGTGGAGATGGGCATGCGGGGACCCGGGGAGATCGACCGGCTGACCCGCTGCGCCGAACCCGATGTGGCGGTGATCACCAACATCGGAACGGCGCACATCGGCCGCCTGGGCAGCCGGGAGGCGATCGCCATGGCCAAGTGCGAGATCACCAGTGCCCTGCGGCCCGGTGGCCTTCTGGTGATTCCCGCCGGCGATCCTCTCCTGGAGGCCACCCTGGCCCGGAGCTGGGACGGGAGGGTCCGGCGGGTGGCCCTGGCGGACGAGCTGGCGGATTTCGATGCCTCCTGCCCAGCGCCGGACCGGGTCGGCCGGCTGGTGGAGTCCTCCGGCGGCGAAGCTGCCGCTGGGGATGGGGCCGGTGCTCTCCTGCTGCCGGAGGGGCAGAGGATCCCGGTGCCCCTGCCCGGACGGCACAACGGGCGCAACCTGATGCTGGCCCTTGCCGTGGCCGAGGAGCTGGGTGTTCCCCTTGCCGCCCTGGGGAATCTGGAGGTGGATCTCCCCGGGGGGCGGAGCCATCGCCTTCGGGTGGGGCGGGTGGAGGTGCTCGATGAGACGTACAACGCCTCCCCGGAGGCCGTTCTGGCGGCCCTGGAGCTCCTGGCCAGCGGGCCCGGACGTCGCTTTGCCGTTCTGGGAACGATGCTGGAGCTGGGGGAGCGCAGCCTTGATCTGCATCGCCAGGTCGCCCGGAGGGCGGCCTCCCTTGGTCTCGATGGCCTCGTGATCGTGGATGGCGGCAGCGAAGGCAGGGTGATGGAGGAGGCCGCCGGGGGACTGGACCGGTTGGTGCGGGTTCTCACCCCTGCGGAAGCGGTGCCTCCCCTGCTCGCCTGGCTGGAGCCCGGAGACCGGCTGCTGCTCAAGGCCAGCCGGGGGGTGGCGCTCGAACGGATGATTCCCCTGCTGGAGGAGGGCATGCGGCGAAGCGGCGGCTCCGCCCTCCTGGAGGAAGGCGGGAGCCGATGAGTAGGGTCGGGTTCGGTCGCCGGGAAGGCATGGTGAGGTCAGGAACTTCTTCTTGGTTCTTGCTGCTGGCTCTGGCGCTGCCCTCGGGCACCCCGCCGGCGGCCCGGGCCCAGGCGGCCGAGGCGCCCCGTTCCACCCCTCCCCGCGCCGCCGCCGCTTCGCCAGCGGTGCCGGAGATGCCCGTGGAGATCTGGCAGCCCGAAAAGGTGCTGGCCCCCAAGACCAAACCGCGGCCGGAGGCGGCTTCCCCGCCACCCGAGCAGCTCACGCCACCCCTCGTCAGGAGAGCGGAGCGGCCTTCCCAGCCTGGCTCCCCCATCCCGTCCGTCCCACCGGCTGCGGGTGTAGCCATCGATCCGGTCACGGGCGTCCCCCTCGGCGTTCAGGGCCGGCCGGGAGTTCCCCGGGGAATCGATCCCCGTCTGCTTCGTGCGGGCCCCGGTGGTCCTCCGGGCCAGATGATGCCGGGCCAGCGGCGTCCGCCCTTCCTGCCCGGGCAGAACCTGCCGCCGATCCCCCAGGCCCCGCCTGGCGCCCAGAGAGGAGTTCCGGCTCCGGTGCCGATCAGCCCGCCGCCGGGGGGAGGCGCCATCCCCCCGCCGGGTCAGCCTCAGCCGGGCGAGCCGGGATCCCCGACTTCCACAGCGGCCGCCGGGACCAATCCCTGGTTCCTGTTGCTGCCCCTGCTCGTTCTCGGGGGCGGAGCCGGCGTCTTCCTGCTGGATCGTCGCCGGCGTGCCCCACGCCAGCCGGTGGGGGAGGTGCCTCCGCGGATCAACCTGGCGGAGCGGCTGCGACGCGGGCTCGACCGCTCCGAAGGGGAGGACCGCTGAGCCGAGGTGAGCCGCCGATCCTGATCACCGGATCAGGATCGCTGGATCGAGATCAGTGAAGCGTGATCACCGCAGGGAGTGCAGACCGATGCGGTTGCCTTCGCTGTCGAGGATCAGGGAGATGAAGCCATACTCCGCAATCGCCATCTTTGTCTGCTGAACCGTGCCGCCGGCGGCCTCCACCCGGCTTTCCTCCACGCTGCAGTCCTCGCAGCTGAAATAGATCAGGGTGCCTCCGCCCCCCGGGGCCGCTCCCTCCATCTGCACCAGGGCTCCACCGGCTCCCACCTGGTCCTCCCGCATCGGGAAGGTCCAGTACTCCATGGAGAGGTTGGGCATTTTCTCCAGAGTGACCTGGAATACCGTCTGATAGAAGTGTTTCGCCCGCTCCAGATCGCTCACGGTGATCTCGAACCAGTTCACGGGATTGCTGGCCATCGGATCCGCTGATTTCCTGATCTCAGAGTTTAGGAGGTGAAAAGGAGAGCCGCTCCTGGCTGCTGCGCTGCGATGGCAGCCTCACCGCTGCAGGGCTGAATGGCAACCGAGGCCGATCCAGTTCGCCTTCACCACCTGGCGCGCCCGCCCCAGGGCCAGGGCCCCGGCCGGTACATCTTCCGTGAGGGTGGAGCCGGCCGCCACGGTGACCCCTTCGCCCAGGGTGATCGGTGCCACCAGCACCGAGTTGGCCCCGGTCTTGCTGCCGGCGCCGATCACGGTGCGGTGCTTGCGCACCCCATCGAAGTTGGCGGTGATCGTGCCGGCCCCCACGTTCACCTCGGCGCCGAGGTCGGCATCGCCGAGATAGCTGAGATGACTGGCCTTCACCCCTTCCCCGAGGGTGCTGTTCTTCACCTCCACGAAATTGCCGATGCGGCAGTTTTCCCCCAGTGTTGCCTGGGAGCGCAGCTGGGCGAAGGGGCCGACGGTGCAGCCCTTCGCCACCGTGGCCTCCCGCAGCACCGAGTGGAGCACCTCCACGTCAGGAGCCAGGTGGCTGTTCTCGATCAGGCAGCCGGGACCGATCCGGCAGCCATCACCGATGCTGCTGCTGCCCCGGAAGTGGCACTGGGGTTCCACCACCACGTCGCGGCCGAAGCGGGTGCCTTCGCTGAGGGTGCAGCTGGCCGGATCGGTGAAGGTCACCCCTTCGGCCATCCAGTGGCGCCGCAGCCGCTCCTGCAGCACCGCTTCGCACCGGGCCAGCTGCAGGCGGTCGTTGATGCCGTTGATCTCCTCCGCATCCGCCACCTCCATGTGCATGGCGGGGGGCAGCAGTGCCACGGTGTCGGTGAGGTAGAGCTCGCCCTGGTCGTTGTCGCTGGTGAGCCTCGGCAGCACCTCCGCCAGCCGGCGCCAGTCGAAGCAGTAGATGCCGGCGTTGGTGAGGTCGTTGCGGCGCTGCTCGTCGCTGCAGTCGCGATGCTCCACGATCGAGCTCACCTCGCCGGAGGCATCGGCGAACACCCGGCCGTAGCCGCTGGGATCGGCCAGGCGAGCGGTGAGCAGGGTCACGGCGGCGTCGCTGTGGTGATGACGCTTGAGCAGCTGCTCGAGGGTTTCGGGGCGCAGCAGCGGCACGTCGCCGTTGAGCACGAGCAGATCGCCCTCGAAGCCGGCGAGCGGTTGCAGCAGCTGCTGCACGGCGTGGCCGGTGCCGTTCTGGGGTTCCTGCCGCACGAACTCCAGCCCTCCGATCGCCGCCAGGGACTGCTCCACCCGTTCGGCCTGATGGCCCACGATCAGCAGCTGGCGCTCGGGATGGAGGTGGCGGCAGCTGGCCAGGACCCGCTCCACGAGGGTGGCTCCGGCCAGGGGCTGGAGCACCTTGGGCAGGTCGCTCTTCATGCGGGTGCCCTTCCCGGCAGCCAACACGGCAACGGCAAGCATGGGGGGCAGGGCGGCTGGGCGGGAATCTACCGGCGATCCCCTTCCTCCCCCAGGGTGAGCGCTCCGGCAGCCGCGGCAACCGCGATTCCCCAGCGTCTGCGCCAGTCGCCGCTGCTGGCGGCCGTGGAGGTGGCCTGGGAGGACGCCCGCTGCCGCAGGATCTCCTCCGCTGAGGCGCATCCTGTGGGATCGCGGTAAGGCTCGGCCGCCCGGGTCTGCAGATGCTCCCGCTCCATCCTGCCGAGGGCCCGAAGGTGCGGGGAAGGGGGCAGCGGGGCGGGGCTGGCCACGGTGCCCAGGCACCACTGCCGGCCGTCGCTGCCGCTGCTGCGGATCGAGGCCAGCTGGAGCCCCGCCAGCTGCAGGCCCCGCCGCACCGCCGCGGCGGAGCAGTAGGTGAGCAGCCGACCCTCCGGCGCCAGCAGCCGGGCCAGGGCTCCCAGGAATTCCACGCTCCAGAGCTGGGGGCAGCGGCGGGGAGAGAAGGCATCGAGCAGCACCAGGTCGCAGCGGCCCGCCGCCGTGGCCGGCAGATCGGCGATCCGCCGGCGCCCATCTCCCCAGAGCATCTCCGGGCCCCGGCCCAGCTCCTGCAGCCGTTCGAGCACGGCTGCCGGCCACTGGCTGCGGAAGCCGGGATCAGCCAGGGCCAGGCTGAGGGGGGCGGGGTCGAGTTCCAGTCCCCACCAGCGCAGCCTGAGCCCAGCCTTCCCGGTGGCCTCGATCAGGGCTGCCGTGTTGGTGCCGGTTCCGACGGCCACTTCCACCACCCACAGCTCCCGCCCGGGAGGGAAACGCTCCAGTTCCGCCGGCCCCACGAACTTCTGCCGGGCTTCGGCCAGCGCCCCCCGGCGGCTGTGGAACCCCTCCCGGAAGGTTGTGCTGTAGAGGCTGTAGCTGCCGTCGCCCGTGGGCCGGTGCTCAAGCACGAAGCCGTGTGAGGTCGTGCCAGAAGCCCGGGTAGGAGACGGCCGCCGCCTCCGGGCGATGGAGCCTGCCGTCGCCCCGGGCCACCAGGGAGGCCACCGCCAGGCTCATGGCCACCCGATGGTCGGTCTCGCTGTCGACCTCGGCGCCATGGAGGGGCATGCCGCCGGTGATCGTGAGGCCATCGGGATGCTCCTCGATCCTGGCCCCCATCGCCCCCAGCTGGCGGGCCATCACGGCCAGCCGGTCGGTCTCCTTCACCCGCAGCTCCTCCGCGCCGGTGATGCGGCTCACCCCATCGGCGCAGCAGGCGGCCACCGCCAGCACGGGGATCTCGTCCACCAGGCGGGGGATGAGGTCACCGCCGATGGCGAAGGGTCGCAGGGGGCCGTGCTCCACGCGCAGGTCGCCCACCGGCTCCCCGGCCACCTCCCGCCGGTCCACCACTGCGATGCGGGCCCCCATCCCCTGGAGCACCTCCAGCACGCCGGTGCGGCTGGGATTGAGGCCCACGTTCTCGATCGTGAGGTCGGCGCCGGGGGTGATGGCGCCGGCCACCAGCCAGAAGGCCGCCGAGCTGATGTCTCCGGGCACCACCACCTGCTGACCCCGCAGGCTGGCGCCGGGGGTGAGGGTGATGCAGCGACCCAGCTCGCCGCCCACCACCAGATCGGCACCGAAGGCCCGCAGCATCCGCTCGCTGTGATCCCGGGAGGGGGCGGGTTCGATCACGGTGGTGGGACCGCGGGCCGTGAGGGCCGCCAGCAGGATGGCGCTCTTCACCTGGGCCGATGCCACCGGCGTGCCGATCACCGCCCCGTGGAGCGGCCGACCCTGGATCGCCAGCGGAGCCAGGTTGCCAGCGTTCCGCCCGGCGATCGTGGCCCCCATGTGGGCGAGGGGATCCCCCACCCGGCGCATGGGCCGGCGGCGCAGGGAGGCATCGCCGCTGAGCACGAAGTGGCGTCCGCTGCGGCCCGCCAGCAGGCCCAGCAACAGCCGCATGGTGGTGCCGGAATTGCCGCAGTCGAGCACGTTCTCCGGCTCCTGCAGACCATCCAGGCCAACCCCCTGCACCTCCACCGGCCGGCCGTCCTCGATGGCCGAGATGGTCACCCCCATGGCCCGCAGGCTGGCGGCGGTGCTGAGGGGATCCTCCGCCGGCAGAAGGCCTTCGATGCGGGTGGTTCCCTCGGCGATGGCACCGAACAGCAGGGCGCGGTGGGAGATGGATTTGTCGCCGGGCACCCGCACGGTGCCCTTCAGGCTCCCTCCGGCCGGGAGGCGCATCGGAGCAGGTGTCGGGGACGGGGACGGCTGGACGGACGCTGGGGAGAGGGCCAAACCCTGGGTGGGAGCTGGGGGAATCCCGATCCTCCTACGGGGAGCGCTCAGAGCCGGATCAGAGCCGGATCCCGGCGGCCCGCAGGGCCGCCGAGAGCGACCACACCTCCACCACCAGCTCGTGCCAGGGGGTGATGGTGGCCATGTCGAGGGCCATCGGCACCGGAGCGGCAGCGCGCAGGGCCCGGGCTGCGGCGAGCTCGCGCCGGGCATCCTCGAGCCTGGCCATCAGCCGGTGCTGGCGGGTGAGGGGCAGCACCGATTCGGGGCAGGCATCGAGCAGCAGGAAGCCCCGGTCGAAACTGGCGGCGAAGTCCTCCAGCAGGGGCTCGAGCACCTGGTCAAGCAGGGCGCCGGCCGATTCGGGTGGGAGGGGGGCAGTGGCCATGGCCGCACCCTAGGGAGGGCGGCGAAGGGATCGCAGGATCGGCTTCACCCCAGCAGCAGTCCCCCCTCCTCGCTGAGGGCCGCGCGGCTGCTGTGCAGGTCGAAGAGCAGCTCCTCCAGGGTGATGCGGCTGAGTTCCCGCTCGATCGCCAGCTGCAGGCGCCGTTGCAGGGCCCGGGTCACCCCATCCTCCGGGCCGCCGGCGTCCTCCCCGCCCGGCGGGGAGTCGCGCGCAGGCGCGGTCACCGCCTTCAGCAGCGCCTCCACCGGAATCTGCGCCGCCGGCCGGGCCAGCCGGTAGCCACCGCGCCGGCCCCGGCGGGCCTCCACCAGCCCGGCCCGCCGCAGGTCCAGCAGCAGCTGCTCCAGCATCGGGGCGGGCAGATCCTGGGCCGCCGCCAGGTCGTTCACCGACCGCCAGCGGGGCGGATCGTGGGCGAGCTCCAGCAGGGCCTTGATCGCATGCACGGCGCTGCGGGGAAGCATCGAGGCCCCGCTCACCCGGCCGCAGCGGGATCGATGGCGGCGAGCCGCTCCAGCACGTGCTCCAGGGTGTAGCCGAACAGGGCCGGATCCGCCGGCCGGGTGCCCAGATCGGCCAGGCCCAGCTCGCGCCAGCGCCGGTCGACCCGGGCCTCGAGATCGGCGTCCCGCCGCAGGGGTTCCCCCCACTCGTGGCGCTTCTCCGGACCGATCTTGGTGGTGGCATCGATGGCGAGCCGGCCGCCGAGCCCCAGCCGTTCACTGGCGAAGTCGAGGGAATCGAAGGGGGTGTCCTCCAGCACGAACAGATCCCGCTGGGGATCCACCCGGGCGCTGATCGCCCACACCACCTGGCGCGGATCGCGGATGTCGATCTCCTTGTCGACCACCACCACGAACTTGGTGTAGGTGAACTGGGGCAGGGCGCTCCAGAACGCCATCGCCGCCCGCCGGGCCTGGCCGGGGTAGGCCTTGTCGATGGCGATCACCGCCAGCTTGTAGCTGAGGGCCTCCATCGGCAGGAAGAAATCCACGATCTCCGGGATCTGCTGGCGCAGGATCGGCGTGTAGATCCGGTTGAGAGCGATCGCCAGCATCGCCTCCTCCTTCGGGGGCCGGCCGCTGAAGGTGGTGAGGAAGACCGGGTCGCGTCGCTGGGTGAGGCAGTGGAAGCGCACCAGCGGTGACTCCTCGACGCCGCCGTAGAAGCCCATGTGGTCACCGAAGGGCCCATCCGGCAGCCGTTCTCCGGGTTGGATCGTTCCCTCCAGCACCACTTCGCTGTGGGCCGGCACCTCCAGATCGAGGGTGCGGCATTTCGCCAGCCGCACCCCCTCACCTGCATAGAGGCCGGCGAACAGCCACTCGCTCAGCTGCACGGGGATCGGGGTGGCGGCCGCCATCACCAGCAGGGGATGGACCCCGATCGCCACGGCGATCTCCAGGGGGCGGCCGAGTGCCTCCGCCTTGCGCAGGTGCCGTGCTCCGCCCCGCACCGAGAGCCAGTGCACGGTCATCGTGGTGGCGGACTGCTTCTGCAGCCGATACACGCCCACGTTGGGAATGCCGGTTTCCGGATCCTTGGTGATCACCAGTCCCAGGGTGATCACGCCACCGGCATCCCCGGGCCAGGGCCGCAGCAGCGGCAGTTCGTTCAGATCCACCCCCTCCCCCTGCCGCACCTGCTGGTGGCAGGGGGGGGCGAGGTCCCGGCCGGGGCGGGCCCGGACCAGATCCCAGAACACGCCCCCGAACCGCTGCAGTTCCGCCAGACCCTTGGGGGGACGCGGTTGCTGCAGGAGTGCCAGTCGCTCCCCCAGTTCCTCCAGCTCCTGCGGCTGTTCCATGCCCATGCTCCAGAGCACCCGCTCCACGGTGCCCATCAGATTCACCGCCACGGGCATCGTCGAGCCGAGCACGTTCTCGAACAGCAGCGCCGGTCCGCCCAGGGCCAGCACCCGGTCGGCGATCGCCGCCAGCTCGAGGTCCGGATCCACCGGAGCGGTGATGCGCCGCAACTGGCCCCGTTCCTCCAGCAGAGCGAGGAACTCCCGCAGATCCCTCCCGGGTCCCCTCCTCCCGCGGGCTGCCGCTTCCCCCGTTGCCCTCCCTGCCGTCGTTGTCAAGACCGGTCCCGCTGCGCACGCCGGAATCGCCGGCGTCTGTCGCTGCCTACTGTGACGCACCCCTCCGGCCGGTGCGCTTTGCAGATCTTCTACTTCCACACCTCCGAGGACGTGCCGGATCCGGTTGCCTCCGCCCCGGCCGGCTCAGGCAACGCCCCCGATGCGGCCGTTGTGATCGATGTGCTGCGGGCCACGACCACCATCGCCTGGGCCCTGGAGAACGGAGCGGAGGCGATCGAGGCCTTCGCCGATCTGGAGGCGCTGGAAGCGGCGGCCGCCGCCTGGCCCGCCGAACTCCGTCTGCGCGCCGGGGAACGGGGCGGCAGGCGACTGGAGGGCTACGACCTGGGCAACTCTCCCCTCGCCGTCACTCCCGAGCGGGTGCAGGGCCGGCGCATCTTCCTGAGCACCACCAACGGCACCCGGTCCCTCGATCGGGTGCGGCCGGTGCCCCTGCTGCTCACAGCCTGCCTGCCCAACCGCACCGCCGTGGCCCGTCGCCTGATCGAGCGGGATTGCCGCACGGTGTGGATCGTGGGCAGCGGCTGGGAGGGGGCCTACTCCCTCGAAGACAGCCTGGCGGCCGGTGCCGTGGCCTCCGCCGCCCTGGAACTGGCCGTGGCGCCCCACCGGGGGGTGACCTGCGGCAACGACGAGATGCTGGCGGCCCTGGCGCTCTGGCAGCAGTGGCGGCACGACACCGAAACCTGCCTCCGATCGGCGAGCCATGGCCGCAGGCTGCTGGCCCTCGGCGACCACGACGCCGACTTCCGCTGCTGTGCCGCCGTCGACAGCCTCAAGATCGTGCCGATCCAGGGGGAACCGGGCGTGCTGCGCGCCAGCTGAGGGCCCTGGCCATGGGCGGCCCCCAGGCCCTTGTGCCGGCGGGCACCTCCCTTACAGTTCGCCGGTCGTGATGGTGGGATCGGTGAGCAGTTTCCTGGCAGCAGCCCTGCAACTCACCAGTACCCCCGATCCCGATGCCAACTTCGCGGCCGCGGAGGAGCAGATCGAGCTGGCGGCCCGCCGGGGGGCCGAGCTGGTGGGCCTGCCCGAGAACTTCGCCTTCATGGGCGATGACCAGCGCCGCCTGGAACTGGCCCCGACCCTGGCCGAGCGCTGCAGCCGCTTCCTGGTGACGATGGCGAGGCGCTACCAGGTCACCCTGCTGGGGGGGGGCTTCCCCGTGCCGGCCGGGGAGGGTCTCACCTACAACCGCGCCGAGCTGGTGGGAACGGAGGGCCAGCTGCTCGCCCGCTACGACAAGATCCATCTCTTCGACGTGGACATTCCCGACGGCATCACCTACCGGGAATCGACCTCCGTGCAGCCCGGCCAGGACCCACCCCCCGTCGTCGACGTGCCCGGTCTCTGCCGCATCGGCCTCTCCATCTGTTACGACGTGCGCTTCCCGGAGCTCTACCGCCATCTGGCCGGAGCCGGTGCCGAACTCGTGCTCGTGCCCGCCGCCTTCACCGCCTACACCGGCAAGGATCACTGGCAGGTGCTGCTGCAGGCACGCGCGATCGAGAACACCACCTACGTGGTGGCACCGGCCCAGACCGGCATCCACTACGACCGACGCCACACCCATGGCCACGCCCTGGTGATCGATCCCTGGGGAACCGTGCTCGCCGATGCGGGCCTGGAACCGGGTTTCGCCATGGCGCCCGTGGATCCGGCCCACGCCCGGCGGGTGCGGGCCGTGATGCCGAGCCTGCAGCATCGCCGTCCGGCCCTCTTCTGAACCGCTCGATGGGGACACGGAACCAACAGGGCCGATCGCTGCGGCCAGGCCCCTCGACCTTCGGTCTGCTGGGGCTGCTCCTGCTGCTCGGCGGCCTGCCGGCCCGGGCCGCCAGTGCCCTGGCCGCCTGGCAGATCAACCGCCAGGGGCAGCTCGAGCTGCGCACCTCTCCCGGGGTGCAGGTGAAGGCCTTCTACGAGGCCGGCTCTGGCCCCACGGGACCACGCATCTGGTTCGATCTGCCCGGTGCTCCCCAGAACCCCCGCTCGATCCGCGGCCGTGGCGCGCTGCGGGAAGTGCGGATCGGCAAGCCCGACCCCTACACCACCCGGCTGGTGCTCGAATTCCAGCGGGGCACCCGCCTCGATCCCCGCCAGTTGCGGCTGGTGGGCACCGCCCGGGATCGCTGGCGGATGGATCTGCGCAGCCTGTCACCCCGCAGCCTGGTGGTGATGGGCGAAGGCAACATCAATGCCCCCACCCCGAGCTGGTCCGGCGGTTCCAGTGTCGCCCGGTCCAGGGTGCCCAGCACCTACGGCCGTCCCCTCTCGTTGGAAGGCCTCCCCTCTGTGCCCCGCGGCCGCTACCGGGTGGTGATCGATCCGGGCCACGGCGGGCCCGATCCCGGTGCCGTCGGGATCGGCGGGCTGCGGGAGACCGACATCGTGCTCGACGTGGGTCTGCAGGTCGCCCAGCTGCTCCAGGCCAAGGGGGTGCAGGTTCTGATGACCCGCACCTCCGAGGTGGATGTCGACCTTCCCCCCCGGGTGTCCCTGGCCAACCGCAGCCGCGCCAACGTCTTCGTGAGCCTGCATGCCAATGCCCTCAGCATGAGCCGGCCGGATGTGAACGGGATCGAAACCTTCTATTTCCGCGGGGGCAATTCCTATGCCCTGGCAGCCACCATCCAGTCCCAGCTGATGGCGGTCTCCCCGGGCACGCCCAACCGGGGTGCACGACCCGGACGCTTCTACGTGATCCGGCGCACGGTGATGCCCTCGGCCCTGGCCGAGATGGGATTCGTGACCGGTGAGATCGACGCGCCGCGACTGAGGGATCCCCGCCACCGGCGCCGGCTGGCCCAGGCGGTCGCATCCGCCATCCTCTCCTTCCTGCAGAGGTCCTGATGAGTCTCCTCGTGGGCCTGTTCGACAGTGGGCTGGGTGGTCTGACCGTGCTGCGCCAGGTGCTGGCCCTTTATCCCCATACCCCCTGTCTCTATCTGGGGGATACGGCCCGGGTTCCCTATGGCCAGCGTTCCACCGAAGAGATCCGCGCCATCGCCTCCGAAGTGGTGCAGTGGCTGCGGCTGCAGGGGGTGGGGGTGCTGGTGATGGCCTGCAACACCTCCAATGCCCTCGCCCTGGATGTGGCCGTGGCGGAAGCCGGAGTTCCCGTGGTGGGTCTGATCGACAGCGTTGCCGCCGAGCTGGCCAGCGACCGGGTCGGGGTGCTCGCCACGCCAGCCACCGCGGCCAGCGGCGCCTACCGCCGGGCGATCCATGCCAGTCGTCCCTCCTCCCAGGTGCTGGAGGTGGGCTGTCCGGCCTTCGTGCCGCTGATCGAGGCGGGAGATCTGGATTCCCCCGAACTGCAGGCGGCCGCGCTCCGCTACCTGGCGCCCCTCCTCGAGGCCGGATCGGACACGATCGTCCTGGGTTGCACCCACTACCCCCTGCTGCGACCGCTCCTGGCCCGACTCCTGCCCCCGGACGTGCAGCTGGTGGATCCGGCGGTGGCCGCCGCCCAGCGGCTCGGACCCCTGCTGGCCAACCTCGGCGATCCGCCGGAGGTGGAGTGCCAGGGAGAGCCGGTCAGCCCCCCGATGGCCCGCTCGCGCTACTGCGTCACGGGTTCGGCCGAGGATTTCGCCGAGGCGGCCGCCGCCTGGCTCGGCGACAGGCCCAAGGTGCGCACCGTGAGCCTCCAGTCACCAGCCCGCGCCTTCTAGGATCGCCCCACTGGGGAGGTGTCGTGACCACGGTTGCAGAGTTGCTTCAGCCGGTGGAGGACGATCTCGACGCCCTTCTGGCCGACCTGCGCAGCCTGATCGGTGCCGGTCATCCGATCCTTCAGGCTGCGGCGGAGCACCTCTTCGCCGCGGGGGGCAAACGGCTGCGCCCCGGCATCGTGCTGCTGATCTCCCGGGCGATCGCCTCCGACGGGGGGCTGAGTCCCCGCCATCGGCGCCTGGCCGAGATCACCGAGATGATCCATACCGCTTCCCTCGTTCACGA
Organism: uncultured cyanobacterium; assembly: GCA_963847745.1. GTDB lineage: Bacteria > Cyanobacteriota > Cyanobacteriia > PCC-6307 > Cyanobiaceae > Cyanobium. The sequence continues at coordinate 240,344 of CAWKAW010000003.1, forward strand.
CGACGTCGTGGACGAGGCCGCGACCCGCAGGGGGGTGGCCACCGTTCACAGCCAGTTCAACCACCGGGTGGCGGTGCTGGCCGGTGATTTCCTCTTCGCCCAGGCCAGCTGGCACCTGGCCAATCTCGACGATCTCGAGGTGGTCAAGCTCCTCTCCCGGGTGATCATGGATCTGGCCGACGGCGAGGTGCGCCAGGGGCTGTTCCGCTACGACACCGGCCAGAGCTTCGAGACCTACCTGGAGAAGAGCTACTGCAAGACGGCCTCGCTGATCGCCAACAGCGCGCGGGCCGCCGGTGTGCTCTCGGCCCTTCCCGTCTCCAGGCTGGATGCCCTGTTCCGCTTCGGCCGTCAGCTCGGTCTGGCGTTCCAGGTGGTGGATGACATCCTCGATTTCACGGGCAGCGACCAGCAGCTCGGCAAACCAGCCGCCAGCGATCTGGCTTCCGGCTATCTCACCGCTCCCGTTCTCTACGCCCTTGAGGAGCGGCCGGCCCTGGCGGGTCTGATCGAGCGGGAGTTCTGCGAGCCCGACGATCTCGAACAGGCCCTCGCCCTGGTGCGGGGCTGCGAGGCCATCCCCCGCTCCCGCTCCCTGGCGGAGGGATTCGCCCGGGAGGCGCTGGAAGCGATCGAGTGGCTGCCGGGCTCCGAACCCCGCAGCGCCCTGCGGGCCCTTCCCGACTTCGTGCTGAGTCGCCTCTACTGAAGTCACCGCTTCAGATTCACTGCCACGGATTCACCTCCACACACACCCTTACTGAGTCGCTCTCCTGAGTCCAGGCAGCTTCGGCCGCTGGTGGATCCTGCAGGAGGTCGGTAGGTTGCGGGTGCGCGAAAGACGGAGTGATGGAGACCTGGTTTCCGAATGGCATCGCTGGCTACCTCCAGGGAGGGCTGCTGGCGGGTCTGGGGGTGGCGACGATCTACCTCACCCTCGGGGTGAAGGCGGGCGTGAGCTCGTTCCTCAGCTCCACCCTCACCTGGTTCACCCCCCTGCGGGCCGAACGGGGCTCCCGGGGCTGGCGGCTGGCGATGGTGATCGGCATGGTGGCGGGTGCCTGGCTGTTCGCCGTCTGCCGCGATGGCTTCTTCCAGACCTCCGTGGCGCCCTGGCGGCTGGCCGTGGGCGGGCTTCTGGTCGGCTATGGCAGCCGACTCTCCTCGGGGTGCACCTCGGGCCACGGGCTCTGCGGGCTGGCCTCCTTCTCCAGGGCCTCGCTCCAGGCGGTGATCGTGTTCATGGCCGTGGCGATCGTCACGGCCCTGCTGGTGCAGGCCCTGGGGGTGCGTCCATGAACCGCTGGCTCTGGGCAGCCCTGGGGGGCGCCCTCTTCGGTTTCGGCCTTGCCTGGAGCGGCATGACCCAGCCCGAGGTGGTCCTCAGTTTTCTGCAGCTCCGGGATCTGGGTCTCGCCCTGGTCATGGCGGCAGCCGTGCTGGTGCTGGCTCCGGTGTTCTGGATCGCCCCCCGCCGGATGGGGCGATCCCTCACGGGTGACCCCCTCTCCCTGGAAGCGAAGACCTTTCACCCCGGCCTGATCCCGGGCGCCGTGGTGTTCGGGCTGGGCTGGGGCGTGTCGGGGCTGTGTCCGGGCTCGGCCCTGGCCAGCCTCGGCATCGGTAACTGGCCTGCGCTGATCGGCATCGCCGCGATGTTCCTCGGGGCCTGGTTGCGGGGGCGTCAGAAGGAGGGCCCCACTCAGAGCCCCACCTCCGCCAGCCTGGAGAGGAAGATCACCGGTTCCGGGTAGCCCTCCAGGGGCATGCCCGGCGGCGTCAGCACGTGAACCCTGCAGCCCGCGGCCAGGGCTGACCTGGCCCCGGCGGGGGAGTCTTCGAAGGCCCAGCAGTCCCTGCTGTCCACCCCCAGTCTGCGTGCCGCCAGCAGATACACATCCGGTGCCGGTTTGCCTGCCTGCAGCTCCGGCTCATCTCCATGAACCCGCATGGTGATCGCCGCCAGCCAGGGGTGGGGGGCAGTCTTGAGCTGCATGGATGGGCCGCCGCTGCTGGTGACGATGGCCATCGGAATGCCGAGCTCCAGGCAACGCCCCACCAGTTCCGGCGCCCCCGGCATCGGCTGCGCTCCCGGCAGCAGCGACTCCGCGATGGGCTGCCGGAGGGCAAGAAGCTCCTCGGTGGAGACGGGGGTGCCGCCCTCCTCGCCGATCCAGGTGAGAACCTGCCGGGCACAGTCGATGCGGCGCCGCCCTCGCAACTGCATCACCTGGGCATCACTGAGGCGGGCGCCGAAACGGCCGGCCGCCTCCCGCCAGGCCCGGGCATGGAGCGGCTCGGTGTCGAGCAGCAGACCATCGAGGTCGAACAGGCAGGCGGCGGGGGGGAGCATGGCTCCAGCCTGCCGGATCAGCGCCCCCCGGACCGTCAGCCGGATTCCGGCTCTCCCTCCGGATAGCTTTCCTCCAGGGCGGTCTCCAGGGTCGTGAGCAGCAGCACGAGGGCCGCGTGGTCGTCGAGATCCTCGCTGCTCACCTGGGCGATCCAGCGATGGCAGAGACCCTCGATCTGGCGGAACAGGGGGTTGCCGCCCCGCAGCATCGTCATCACCCTCTCGAGGCAGGCTTCATCGACCTCGGGCGGCAGGCCCACCACATAGCGCCTGCCGTCATCGCCGACGTAGGTGAGATGGCCCTCCCCATCGAAGGTGGGTGCGGCATGGGGTGTGATCGGTTGTTCCTCCATCACCGGTTCCACCCTCCCCTTGTCTTCTTCCTGGCTACTGCCGCCGGAGGTGCTTGCCAAGCAGCGATCAGCAGCTCTGATCAGCCGTTGAGGCGCTGCATGCGCCAGGTCACGAAGGTCCCCACGGGACTCCAGAGCAGATAGGGCAGCAGCAGCAGGGCTGCTGGCCAGGATCGGGGCAGGACGGCCACGGTGAGGGCCATGCCCCATACCCACCCGAGGAACCCCACCACCGTGCCGTTGGAGAGCCTGCGGGTGCGGCAGATCACCCAGGTGTAGCTCTGCACCAGCAGCAGCAGAACCAGGTATCCCCCCATCAGGATCCAGCGACCGCCGGCCTGCCAGCTGAGCAGGGCGGAGACGTAGAAGCAGAGGTAGATCGCCACCCAGATGAAGGGGATCCATCGCTCGAACGTGAGCCAGGTGGGCCGCCGCAGACGCAGGAACCAGGCGAAGTCCTCCCGCCCCGGGTTGAGGAGCAGGGTCACCAGCCCCATCACCACCAGAATCACCAACCAGGCGGGCATCGAAACGCTGCAGCTCTCCCCCAGCCTGATGCCTGGCGGAGGGTTCCGGGTGCCCGGCCATCCCCTAGGGTCCCGCCGTAGCAGCGACCGCCCCATGAACAGGTTCCTCCTCGTTGGCGCGGGCTTCAGTTCAGCTGTACTGGCCCGCCATCTGGCGACCCAGCTGGATGCCCATTGTCTGCTGATCGACAAGCGTGACCATGTCGCAGGCAATTGCCATACGAGCAGGGATCAGGCGTCGGGGGTGCTGGTGCATCGCTATGGAGCCCATATTTTCAATACAAGTAACCAGGTCGTTGTGGATTACATCCATGCCCGGACCACCATGGTGCCCTACGTGCATCGGGTCAAGGCCATCCTCCCAGGCCAGGGCGTGTATGGATTACCCATCAACCTGCACACGATCAATCAGGTGTACGGCGTCACTCTTTCTCCTGATCAGGCGCGTGAACTGCTCCGCAGCGAGGCCCGCCAAGACATAGAGGAACCCAGAAACTTCGAGGAGCAGGCCCTCAAGTTCGTGGGCGAACGCCTCTATCGGATGTTCTTCGAGGGCTATACGCGCAAGCAATGGGGCTGCGAGCCAAGCGAACTGCCGGCTTCCATCCTGAAAAGGCTGCCTGTGCGCTTCAGCTACGATGATAACTACTATCACAGCACTTACACGGCACTTCCCCACGATGGCTATACTTCGATCGTGGAGAACATCCTTGACCATCCATCACTGGAGGTGAAGCTGAACACGGTTTTCGATCAGCAGATGTGCTCCGGTTTCGACCATACCTTCTACAGCGGACCGCTGGATGGCTATTTCGGCTACGCGCGGGGCAGGCTCGGCTATCGCACGGTTGAATGGCAGGATTCCGTCCATGAGGGCGACTTCCAGGGAACCTCCGTGATGAACTACACCCTCGCCGATCAGCCCTTCACCCGCATCATTGAGCATAAGCATTTCGCACCCTGGGAAACCCACCAGAAGACCTACGTCTCCGTTGAATACAGCAAGGAAACAGGCCCCCAGGATGATCCCTACTACCCCAAGCGCCTGCTTGCGGATCGACGTCTGCTCGAGGCCTATCTCCAGGACGCCCAGCAGGAGCGAGCGGTTTCGTTTCTGGGCAGGCTCGGTACCTATCGCTACATGGACATGCACCAGGTGATCGCAGAGGCGCTGGAGATGGGGGAGCGCTGTGTGGAGGCCGTGCGTGCCTCGCGGCCGCTGCCGACCTTCCCGGTGCCGCTGGAGCGTCTGCTGTAGGGCCCTCGCGGCGGCCCCGTCCCCCTTCCTGCGCTTGACTGCAACAGCGTCCAGTCCATGCCCGCCATGACCGAGGCCAACCAAGCCCCCACCATCGAATCGGTGCTGCACGAGCAGCGGGTGTTCGAGCCGCCGGCCGCCCTGGCGGCCTCGGCCCGGATCGGTTCGATGCAGGCCTATGGGGAGCTGGTGGCCCGCTGCGAGGCCGACCCCGACGCCTTCTGGGGCGAGCAGGCCCGGCAGCACCTGCACTGGTTCGAGCCGTTCCACACGGTGCTCGACTGGAGCGATCCGCCCTTCGCCCGCTGGTTCGAGGGCGGCACCACCAACCTCTCCTTCAACTGCCTCGACCGGCACCTCGACGGCCCCCGGGCCGACAAGACCGCCCTGATCTGGGAGGGGGAGCCCGGTGATGTGCGCCGCTTCACCTACCGCGACCTGCACGCCGAGGTCTGCAAGGCCGCCAACGCACTGAAGTCCCTCGGCATCGGCAGGGGCGATCTGGTGGCCCTCTACATGCCGATGGTGCCGGAGGCGGCGATCGCCATGCTGGCCTGCGCCCGCATCGGCGCCCCCCATTCGGTGGTGTTCGGCGGCTTCTCGGCCGAGGCGCTGCGCGATCGGATGATCGACGGAAAGGCGAAGGCGGTGATCACCGCCGACGGCGGCTTCCGCAAGGACAAGGCGGTGTCCCTCAAGCCGGCGGTGGATCAGGCCCTGGCCGAGGGCTGCCCAACGGTGGAGCACGTGCTGGTGGTGCAGCGCACCAAGGAACCCACCGCGATGGAGAAGGGCCGCGATCACTGGTGGCACGAGCTGGTGGCGGGCCAGAGCGCCGACTGCCCCGCCGAGCCGATGGCCAGTGAGGATCGCCTGTTCGTGCTCTACACCTCCGGATCCACCGGCAAGCCCAAGGGGGTGGTGCACACCACGGCGGGCTACAACCTCTGGGCCCACCTCACCTTCCAGTGGATCTTCGACATCCGCGAGGACGACATCCACTGGTGCACCGCCGATGTGGGCTGGATCACGGGTCACAGCTACATCGTGTACGGCCCCCTTTCGAACGGAGCCACCACGGTGATGTACGAGGGGGCACCGCGGCCGTCGAAGCCGGGGGCCTTCTGGGAGGTGATCGAGAAGCACGGGGTGACGATCTTCTACACCGCCCCCACGGCGATCCGCGCCTTCATGAAGAGCGGCCGGGAGGTGCCGGACGCCCACGACATGAGCTCCCTGCGGATCCTCGGCACGGTGGGCGAGCCGATCAATCCGGAGGCCTGGATGTGGTACCGCGAGGTGATCGGCGGCGATCGCTGCCCGGTGGTCGACACCTGGTGGCAGACCGAGACCGGCGGCGTGATGATCAGCCCCCTGCCCGGCGCCACTCCCACCAAGCCGGGTTCCTGCACACTGCCCTTGCCGGGCATCAGCGCCGATGTGGTGGATCTGGAGGGCAACAGCGTGCCGGCCGGCGAGGGCGGCTATCTGGCGATCCGGCGCCCCTGGCCCGGCATGATGCGCACGGTGCACGGTGATCCGGAGCGCTTCCGCCGCAGCTACTGGGAGCACATCCGGCCGGCCGACGGCAGCTGGCTCTACTTCGCCGGCGACGGCGCCCGCCGCGACTCCGACGGCTACTACTGGGTGATGGGCCGGGTCGATGACGTGATCAACGTGTCGGGCCATCGGCTCGGCACGATGGAGATCGAATCGGCCCTGGTGAGCCATCCGGCCGTGGCCGAGGCGGCGGTGGTGGGCCGGCCCGACGAGCTCAGCGGCGAGGCGATCGTCGCCTTCGTGAGCCTGGAGGCCGGCCGCAGCGGTGACGACGCCCTGGTGGCCGAACTGCGCCGCCATGTGGGCAGCGAGATCGGCCCGATCGCCCGGCCCGCCGTGATCCGCTTCAGCGATTCCCTGCCCAAGACCCGCAGCGGCAAGATCATGCGCCGCATCCTGCGCTCCCTCGCCGCCGGGGAGGAGGTGAGCGGCGACACCAGCACCCTGGAGGATCGCAGCGTGCTGGATGCCCTGCGGGTGTGATCAGACCAGCACGGAGGGCTGGCACAGCAGCACGATCAGCCAGATCGTGCCGAGGATCGGGATCAGACCGATGAAGATCCAGGGCCACGCCTTGCCGGCGTCCCGCAGGCGCCGCACCGTGACCGCCAGGTTGGGAAGGATCTGGGCCACGGCATAGACGTTGGCGACCCCCCAGAAGAACCGATTCTGCAGGCCAAGCAGGTTCAGCAGGAAGATCACGATGAAGTTCGCCAGATAGAACCACCAGAAGTCCGGGCGGCTGGAACGTCCTGTGAAGTCGAAGGCCCGTTGCCAGGCGGTGGTGTAGGCGTTGATGAGGGGTTCCATGAATCCGGAAGGGAAGGCTCGCGCCGATCGGCCACAACTTGTGCTCCAAATCCCTGCTTGTCAATCGAACCAGGTCCGTTCGCACACCCGACCGCAGGCGCTGCCGGGTCGCATGTTCTCGTCAGGGCGGCTAAGCCGGGGAAGCGGCGACAGCCGGCCAGTGGAGGATCGTTTCCGCCAGCCGCTCGATCTGCCGCTGTCGTGAGGGGTCGTCCGCCCAGTCCCCCAGCAGGCTGCGGCGCAGTCCTGCGCTGGCGGGGGTGAGGTGGTCGCCCGGCAGCTCGACCAGGGTGGTGGCATCGCCGGGCCTCTGGGCCAGCACCCCGAACAGTCGGCGGCTCTGGTCGAGATCGTCGCGGCTGAACCGCACCAGCAGGTTGTGGGGCTGGCGGTAGCTGCTGGCGATCTGGAGCAGGGTCTGCTGAGGGGAAGGGCTGAACTCGCTGCGGAAGCCGAACTGCAGGCCCATCTCCGCCAGAAACGGGATGGAGCGCCCCGCGGAGAAGTTGTTGAAGCTCAGGGCCACCAGGCCGCTGCAGCCCCGGCCGGCGTCGGGGGCCAGCAGATGCAGCTTGCAGCCGAGGCTGTGGCCGAGTCGCAGAACGGGCCCGCGCCCCCCCCCACCGGCCAGCTCCCGTGCCGCGCGGAAGCATCGCCAGGCCTCATTGGCCTGGGCCTGGTGATCGAATCCGGGCACGTAGCTCCAGGCGTGGACGGTCCAGCCCCGGCGAGCCAGAACCTCCAGCAGCCGCCGGTAGCTCAGGTGGGGGGTGGCCGCCAGGTAGGTGCCGCCGATGAACTCGACCAGGCCCACGTCCCGGGCGGGGGGCACATCCAGGCGCTGCGGATCGAGGATCCAGAGGCTGTCGAGCTGGCGCCAGCCCCCGCTCGCAGGACCGGAAGCGGGCGTCCTCATCCCTGCCCGGCCAGCCGCTCCAGGGCCGCCTTCGCCTCCCGCAGGTGGGCCGGGCCATCCAGCAGGTTGTTGAACACGTGCCGGATCACGCCGTCGCCGTCGATCACGTAGGTCACCCTGCCGGGGAGCAGCATCAGGGCGTTGGGAACACCGAAGGCCTTGCGCAGCCGGTTGCCGTCGTCCACCAGCAGGGGGTAGGGCAGCTGATGACGGGACGCGAACCGCCCGTGGCTGGCCGCGTCATCGCCGCTCACCCCCCACACCTCGGCCCCGAGGGCCTGCAGATCGGTGTAGCCGTCGCGGAACGCACAGGCCTCCAGGGTGCACCCCGGGGTGTCGTCCTTGGGATAGAAGAACAGCACCAGGGATTTCCCCCCCAGCTGGTCACTGCGATGTTCGATGCCTTCGGCATCCCTGAGGGCGATCAGAGGAGCACGGTCGCCGGTGGCGAGGGCCTGGGTCACGGAGCAAGGGGCGAAGACGGCCTCTCCCTCAGCCTAGAGAGTTCATCCCCTGCTCCGTTCCCTTGCCAGCGGACCTGCCGGCTGGGGCCCTTGCGCGAGCTGGGACCATTGGGGAGCGCTTGCCTGCGGTGATGAAGGAGCAACCCGGCTTCTGGGAGCAGAGCGACCTGCTGGCTCTCGTCGACGCGAAGGCTGCCGACGCGAAGCCCGTCGATGGGGAGCTTTCCGGTTCGGCCAGGGGCGGCCCGGAGCGCCCCGCAGCCGCCATCCCTGGCGCGGCTCCTGCTGCCGCCGCCGCCGTGGCGTTGCCCAGCTTCACTCCGGCGCCGCAACGCCCGCCCCGGCTGGTGCCGGAACGGGTGCTCCTTCTCGATACCGAAACCACCGCCCTCTCCCCGCAGACGGGGCAGTGCATCGAGGTGGGGGCGATTCTCTTCCATGTGCCTTCCCGATCGGTGCTCCAGCAGGTGTCCTTCCTGCTCCCCTGCACCAGCAATCCCGCCGAGTCGGTGAACGGCATTCCCGCGGCCCTCACCCGTCTGGAGCAACCCTGGCGCCAGGCTCTCGCCTGCTTTGAAGCGATGGTGGCTGCGAGCGATGTGCTGGTGGCTCACAATGCCGCGTTCGACCGGCAATGGTTCGGCCATGGGGAGCTTCCCGCCCTCACCAGGCCATGGATCTGCACGATGGAGGATGTGCCCTGGCCGGCGGATCGTCATCTGCGTGCCACTCCCTCCGTGCGGGATCTCGCCCTTGCCTACGGCATCCCGGTATGGGCCTGCCATCGTGCCCTCACCGACAGCATCTACCTGGCCGAGGTGTTCGCCCGTTGCGACGACCTCGAGCAGCTTCTGGTCGCGGCCCTCGAGCCCCGGACCCTCTACCGCGCCTGCCTCTCCTACGGGGAGCGCCATCTGGCCAAGGAGGCCGGTTTCCGCTGGAACGACCCCGTGCGGGGTGCCTGGACCCGCCGCCTCACCCAGGCTCAGGCTGAGGCCCTTGTCTTTGCGGTGCAACCGGTGGAGTGCGAGCCAGCCGGCGAGGGGGAAACGCTGCCGCGGACGGCCTGAAGCGAGTACGGATTTCCCTCCGATCTCCGAAATCCTCAGGGTGATCGGAGCCGCCCGGGGCGTTCCCCATCACGCTGGGATCAGCCCAGCCTTCCTCCATCGCCATGACGAGCCAAGCGAGCTTCCTGCCTGATGGCTCCCGGCAGGTGGCTGCCCATCGCCTCAGCGGACAGGTGCGTCGCTGGCAGACCGCCCGGACCTGGGCCCGGCTGATCCGGGAGGCCGAGGGTCTCTGGAGGGTCGGCGGGCCCACGATCCATCGGGTGGCCGCCCTGGAACTGATGACTCTGATTCAGGAGGTTCCCCCCCGGCTCCGAGGGCGGGTCAACCGCTGGCTGACGACGTTCCGGTCAGCAACCCGGCTGCCGGTAGGGGGGGAGGAAGGAGGGAAAGGGGGCATCAGCGGAAGGGCCGCTGATGCTGCTGGTCACCGGTGAATCGGAGCGGCGGGATTTGAACCCACGACCCCCACTACCCCAAAGTGGTGCGCTACCAAGCTGCGCTACGCCCCGGCGGCTAGAAATTATCACAGGACCCTCGACGGCCCCGGAGCACGACGCCGCAGGCGCCGCAGCAGACGGGCCGTGAGCCGATCCCGGTTGAGTCCTGCGTAGCCAGGCATCCTTTCCCTGCAGGCGAGCCGCCGCAGCTGGGCCAGAGTCATCGTCGCCAGGCGCAGTTCCGGCAGCCGCTGCCAGGCGCCGGTCGTCATCGGCAGCTCGGAGCCTCTCCTCCCCTCCCGGAAGCCGCCGAGGGCTCCACCGGCCATCCATTCGGGCACGAGCACGAACAGCACCGCCAGCAGGCCGTACAGCTCCACGAGACCCCGGGGGAGGGGATGGAGCTGGCGTCGAGGCGGCCCGCTCCCCTCCTCCTCTTCGCCATGGGGCTCCTGCGGCTCGAGGGGGGCCATCAGATCACGGGTCCGCCCGGACGCACCTCGGGCGCCTGTCGCCACTGCAGGGGGGGGGCTTTCGGGGCCAGCCGCACCGTCCAGAACGCCAGGCCGAAACAGAGGGCGATCGTGAGCAGGATGGCCACGATCACCACCCGATCGGGAAGGGGGTTCATACCTCTTCGGTGCGGATGCAGGAGATCCTGAAGGGGAGCTGCTCCAGGACCAGCTCGTCTCCCCGCAGGATGAGCCGCATGGAGCCGTTGCTGTACCTCAGCCCCGGTGCCTCCGAGGCGTCGCGAAACAGGGTGGAGCGAGACCGGCCGGTGATCACCGAGGCCTGGGAATCATTGCGTTCGACCACGATGGCCCCTCGGTCGGAGCAGAGGTATCTCTCCTTGCGGTCGTAATCCTCCCACCAGGGAGAGGTCATCGCATGGAGGGGAGCCATCGCCGGGTTCAGCCCCAGGGACAGCAGCATCAGAGGCAGGACCACCCTCAGGAAAGCGCGATGGGGGCGTTGTCACCGCGCAGGACGCAGTGGGGAATCGACCAGTCGTAGGCCTTCCACACGGAATCGGGAAGGCGGTAGTCGCTGCCGGGGAAGGATCCCAGCCGCACTCCGGTCGGCTGGGCGGAACAGTAGGGCCGGCTTCCGGGTTTCGCCAGGTACTGCTGGTGGTAGGGCTCGGCGTAGTGGAAGGGCACCCCGGCCCCGATCTCCGTGGTGATGGGCCCGAAACCGGCCTCGGCGAGGCGTTGGCCGTAGTGCTCCCGGCTGGCCTCCGCCAGGGGAAGCAGGGCCGGATCGCTCACGAAGATGGCCGATCGATACTGGCTGCCCCGGTCGTTCCCCTGCCGGTTCCCCTGGGTCGGGTCGTGGCACTCCCAGAAGAGTTTGAGCAGGTCGCTGAAGTGCACCTGCTCCTCGTTCCACACCACGCGCACCACCTCCGCATGGCCCGTGCGTCCGCTGCACACCTGGTCATAGCTGGGAGACGGTGCCGTTCCCCCCGCATAGCCCACCGCGGTGGTCACCACACCCGGCAGGCGCCAGAAACCCTTCTCGGCTCCCCAGAAACAGCCGCATCCGAACCAGGCTTCCCCCTGGCCCTCTGTGGGCGCCGCCGTGAGCGACGTGCCCAGAACGGCATGTCGGAGGGTTTCGCTGGACGCAGGGTCGGCTTTGCTGAACAGGCTGAACACAGGCAAGGCAACGGTTGCACCGAGCCTAGGAAGGGCCTCCCTTCTCCGGGACGGGATCGAGGGCGATGTGGTTCAGCAGGGTGGTGGTGAAGGCGAACAGCAGGAACGGCAGGGAGAGAACCAGGATCAGTCCCACCCCCACCAGGGCGAACATCGGTTTGCTGGCTCCCATCAGGGCCAGACCGGCCGCCAGGCTGCCGAAGATCACTCCCATCCAGAGCAGGATCTGTCCGTAGATGTCCCCGTAGGTGAGAGTGCAGCGAAGGTTGTAGGCCTGGTGCATGGAGACCGGAGTGGAGGTCATGGCGGGAGGCCGCTGGAGAGGGCCGTGTTCTCTCCAGCTAAGCCCTGGCCGGGGAATCTGTCTGCCACCCTCAACATCTGTTGAGAAGCGGGGCCTGAACCCAGCTGGCCGGGTTCAGGCCGTCTGCAGCTGCTGCGCCTCCTCCCGTTCCCACAGTCTCCGATAGGTGCCGGCCTGCTCCAGCAGCTCCCGATGGTGCCCCTGCTGCACGAGTCGCCCCTCCTCCAGCACCAGGATGCGATCACAGGCGGCGGCGGCGGAGAGCTGATGGCTGATCATCAGCACCGTTCGGCTCCGCTGCTGCCGGACCGTCTGAAGGATGCCGGCCGCCGTGGTGTTGTCCACGCTGGCCAGGGCATCATCGAGCACCAGGACCGGGGCGTCGACGAGCAGGGCGCGGCCCAGGGCGGCTCGCTGCCGCTGGCCGCCGCTCAGGGTGATGCCCCGTTCCCCCACCAGGGTTTCGTAGCCATCGGGAAAGGCCCCGATATCCGCTTCCAGGCGGGCCTGGCGGGCGGCCTCCTCCACCTGCGCCATCCCCGCCCCGGGCTCGCCGTAGCGCAGATTGTCGGCCAGGGTGGCGGTGAACAGATAGCCCTCCTGGGGCACCAGGGCCACCTGGCGGCGCAGATCCCCCAGGTTCATGGCGGTGATGTCGAGACCATCAAGGAACAGCTGACCCGGAGGCACCTCCACCATGCGGCCCAGGGCCCTGGCCAGGGTGGTCTTGCCGCAGCCCACCGGGCCGACCACCGCCACCAGTTCCCCGGGAAGCAGCCGGAAGCTCAGATCCACCAGGGCGGGTCGGGGCGCGTCCTGGTACCGGATGGTGAGTCCCCGGGCCTCCACCTCTCCCCGGGCGGGCACTGCCGGCGCGATGGGCTGGAGGGGGGAAAGGATCTCCGGCTGGCGCTGGAGCAGCTCCTCCACCCGTTCCATGCTCACCTGGCCGGTCTGGAAGGTGTTGAGGGTGAACCCCAGCAGGGCGGTGGGGAACACCAGGCGCTCCACGAAGAGGATCAGGGCCACCAGATCACCGATGCTCAGCCTGCCGCTCTCCAGTTGCCCGCTGCCGAAGGCGAGGAGGAGCAGCAGGCTGATCGAGGAGATGCCCTCGAGGAGGGGAAAGAGCGTGCTGCGGTTCTTCGCCAGGGAGAGGGCGGCGTCGCGGTAGAGACGGTTGCGCCCGGCGAAGGCGGCCTGCTCGGTGGCTTCCTGGCCGTAGATCTTGATGGCGCCGATGCCGGAAAGGTCCTCCTGGATCAGTTCGCTCAGTTCTCCCAGAGCTTCCTGCTGACGTCGCTGCTGGCGCATCATCCGTCGCCCGAACATCCGCACCGTCAGCAGCATCAGCGGGTAGAGGCCCACCGCGGCCAGGCTCAGCAGCGGGTCGATCCGCACCATGGCCGGCAGGGTGAAGGCGTAGGCCAGGAAGGTGTTGGTGAGGCTGAGCAGGGCGAACCCGAGCAGTCGCCGCACGTTCTCCACATCACTGGTGGCCCGGTTGATCAGTTCGCCGCTGCCGGTGCTCTGCACCCACCCCGGTTCCTGGGTCAGCAGGTGGTCGAAGATCCGTTGCTTGAGAGTTGCCTCCACCTGCCTGCCCACCCCGAAGACCAGCATCCGGGAGATCAGGCGCACCAGCCCCATGGCCGAGGCGAGCACCACGATCAGACCGGCCTGTCCCAGTACATCCGAGAGGGAGAAACCATCCTGCAGATCGTCCACCAGCCCCCGCACCAGCAGGGGGATGGAGACGCTCAGCAGGTTGACCACCACCAGGGCCAGGCCACCGAGGAGCACCGTGCGCCGATGGGGCCGCAGATGGCGAAGCAGCAGGTCGAGCCGCAGGGAACTCATCGGGAACTCATGCGGATGTCTTCCCGTGTGGGGCCCGCTTAACCTACGCAGCCCGAACCGGCGCCCATGGACGACCAGAGCCATCCCCTCCATGCTCTCGACCGCGAGGTGGTGGATCGCCTCCTGGGGGCCCAGACACCGGCCGAGGAACACCTCGTGGATGCCGCCAGGCTCCTGCTTCGCTACGAGGGATTTCCCGGCGCCGCCGACCTCAGGCAGGACCTGGATCGGGTGCTGCGTCTCTGGAAGATCGATCGGGATGCCCTGCATGAGCGCACCCGGGCGATCTGGCAGGCGGGATACCGGCCCGGTCTCGCCCCCTCCGCCGAGGCGGTGGGCTCGGGTTTCGACACCGCCGATTCCTCCTCCTGACCCGGGCGACAGGCCTTTCCCCTGGGTACGTGTGGGGACGCGCGTGTGAGGGGTTGCCGTACCGCTCGCCAGATCGGGCCCCTTCGGGTGATAGTGGAACTGTCCCCATCACCCGGCCCGGCGTGCTCTGCACCCGGGCTTTTTTCTTGGCTTGCCTAACTTTCCCGAGCCTCCACCCCACGGCGCCCCCATGACGGAGTCCCAGGCCTGGCCCCTTCTGCTCGAGCAGCTGCTGCGGGGGGAGGACCTCGACGGGGAGCAGGCCGCCTCCCTGATGCGGGGCTGGCTGCACCAGGAGATCGAGCCGGTGCTCACCGGTGCCCTGCTCGCCGCCCTGCGCGGCAAGGGGGTGAGCGGGGTCGAGCTGGCCGCCATGGCCTCCGAACTGCGGGGCGCCAGCGCCCTTCCGGCCGGCCGTCCGGACCTGGATCTGGTGGATACCTGCGGCACCGGTGGCGACGGGGCCGACACCTTCAACATCTCCACCGCGGTGGCCTTCACCGCCGCCGCCTGCGGAGCCACCGTGGCCAAGCACGGCAACCGCAGCGCCAGCGGCAGGGTGGGCTCCGCCGACGTGCTCGAGGCCCTCGGGATTCCCCTGCAGGCACCGCAGGAGCGGGTGATCGCCGCCCTCCCTCAGGTGGGCGTCACCTTTCTCTTCGCCCCGGGCTGGCATCCTGCCCTGGGCGGTCTCGCCCCCCTGCGCCGCTCCCTGGGGGTGCGCACCGTGTTCAACCTGCTCGGTCCGCTGGTGAACCCGCTCCGGCCCGATGCCCAGGTGCTGGGGGTGGCACGGGCCGATCTGCTCGACCCCATGGCCGATGCCCTGAACCGTCTCGGCCTCACCCGGGCGGTGGTGGTCCACGGTCACGGCGGACTGGATGAGGCCTCCCTCTCCGGGCCGAGCGAGCTGCGGCTGATCGAGCGGGGCCAGGTAGGGAAGGAAGTCCTCGATCCCTCCGCCCTCGGCCTCGCCCTCGCCGCCGGGGACACCCTGGTGGGCGGAGACGTTCCCACGAACCGGACGATTCTGGAGCGGGTGCTGCGGGGTCAGGGCAGTGGACCCCAGCGGGACGTGGTGGCCCTCAATGCCGCCCTCGTGCTCTGGGCAGCGGGTTGTTCCGGCTCGATCGCCGCAGCCCTTCCCCAGGCGCAGGAGGCCCTGGCTTCCGGAGCCGCCTGGCGGAAGGTGGAGGATCTGCGCCAGGCCCTCGGGGTTCCGTCCACCCGCTCCGGTGGGTGATGATCGATCGAGTCGCCGCGCTGCCTTGAGCCAGTCGCCCTCTGACAGCGCCCTTCTCGTGCTAGCCGATGGCACCCTGCTTCGGGGCCGTCCCTGCGGAGCCCGGGGGACCAGCATCGGCGAGGTGGTGTTCAACACCGGCATGACGGGCTATCAGGAGGTCATGACCGATCCCAGCTACTCCGGGCAGCTGGTCACCTTCACCTATCCCGAGCTCGGCAACACCGGCGTCAATGCCCAGGACCAGGAGGCCAGCCGCCCCCATGTGCGGGGGGTCATCGCCCGGGAGCTGGCTCCCCGGTCGAGCAACTGGCGCTCCGAGGAGGACCTGGAACGCTGGCTCCAGCGCCACGGGATCGTGGGGATCCGGGGGATCGACACCCGGGCGCTGGTTCGCCATCTGCGGGAAGGCGGCGCCATCAATGGAGCCATCAGCAGTGACGGCACCCCCCCGTCCGAGCTGCTGGACCAGGTGCGGGCGGCCCCCTCGATGGCGGGCCTCAACCTCGCGGCCAGGGTCAGCACCGAGGAGCCCTATCGCTGGACGACCCTCTGCCCGGCTGGGTTCGATGCTCGCCTGCAGGCGCAGCCGGAGATTCCCTATCGGGTGGTGGCGATCGATTTCGGAATCAAGCGCGCCATCCTCGAGCGCCTCGTGGCCCATGGCTGCGAGGTCACCGTGCTGCCTGCCGATGCGGGGCTGGAGCAGGTCCTGGAGCATCGACCCGAAGGGGTCTTCCTCTCCAATGGACCGGGCGATCCGGCGGCGGTGACCAGCGGCATCGCCCTGGCCCGGGGCCTGCTCTCCCAACCCGACCTGCCGGTGTTCGGGATCTGTCTGGGCCACCAGCTGCTCGGTCTGGCCCTGGGGGGCAGCACCTACAAGCTGGGCTACGGCCATCGCGGTCTGAACCATCCCTGCGGTTCCCCTGGCGAGGTGGAGATCACCAGTCAGAACCACGGCTTCGCCATCGATGGCGACTCCCTCCCCTCCGGCAGGGTCGCCATCACCCATCTCAACCTCAACGACCGCACCGTGGCGGCCCTGGCCCTGCGGGAGCAACCGGTGTTCGGGGTGCAGTACCACCCCGAGGCCAGCCCCGGTCCCCACGACGCCGACCATCACTTCGCCAGGTTCGTGGCGCTGATGGAGGAACGCCGGTGACCGGGAACCCGGTCCGGTTGTGCCATTCGCTGGGCAACTCCCTACACTTCCCCCCGAGTCAAGAACGAGGGCTGGAGCAATCACCGATCTGCAGCGACTGACGGTATCCCTGCGCGGGGGCTGCGAGCGTCAGCCGTCGTGCCTGCTGTTCAGTTTCACCGGCCAACTCGACGCCTACTCCGACAAGCAGTTCGCCGAGTTCATCAGCACCCATCGCACCGATGCCGGCGTGCCGGTGGTGATCGACCTCAGCCGCATCGATTTCATCGATTCCTCCGGCCTCGGAGCGCTGGTGCAGCTGGCCAAGCAGTGCAACGAGACCGGCGCCCAGTTCCTGGTGGTCGGCAATGCCCGCGTCGTTCAGACCGTGAAGCTGGTCCGCCTCGAGGAATTCCTGCACCTGCAGCCCGACCTCGATACCGCGCTTGGACGTCTCACCGCCGTCTGAGCCTGCTGGTTCCCCTGCCGCTCGCTGGCTGGCGGGGATGGAACCTGGCGACGCCGCTGTCGAGCTGGGGCCCCTGCAGCTGGCCTGGCTGGGCGATGCGGTGTGGGAACTGCACCAGAGGCTGCGCCATTGCCGCGGGCGGGCCCGTTCCCGGGATCTTCACCGGGCGGTGGTGGCCAACGTGACGGCCCGCGCCCAGGCCCAGGCCCTGGAGCGACTCGAGTCCCAGCTCCAGCCTGCGGAGCAGGAGCAGATCCGCCGTGGCAGGAACCGGGCCGGCAGGGGGCCCAGGGCGTCGGAAGCCGGCGACTATGCACGGGCCACGGGATTTGAGACGATGGTTGGATGGCTCTTTCTGCGGAATCCCAGGCGGCTTGCCGAGCTGCTGGATCACCTTGAGGAATCCAACGCCCCCACCGATCCGCATCGCCATGAGCCGTACCCCTGACTCCCGACCCGACCGTCGCCCCCCTGAGCGCTCCTCCGACCGCCGCGTGGAGCGGCGCAGGGATCGCCCCGGCGAGTGGAATCCCGATGGACGGCGTCAGGAGGCGGGTGGTTCCCGTCGTCCGGGACCTCGGGCCACTGCCTACGGCGGTTCCCGTCGCCGGGAGCCGGGGGCCAGGGGGCGCTACGACGTGGGGGGAAGGAACCGCGGCCCGGCGGAAGGGACCGCTTTCGCAGGTCGCTCTCCCGATCGCCGATCCGCAGAAGGAGGTTCCTACGGTCGCCGACCGGTGGAGCGGCGGGATCGCCCTCCGGGGGGAGAAGGACGGGAGCGCCGCTCCGGGGAGAGGCCAGTTCCCTCCTCAGGGATCGGCTGGGATCGCTCCCGAGCCGATCGCAGGGGCATCCGGGGGAGGGAGAGCCAGAGGTTTCCCCGCTCCGTTGCGGCCCGCCCCCCGGGCCGCCGGCCTGCTGCGCCGCCTTCCCTCGCCGCCGGTCGGCGGCCGGAGGAGGAGTCGCCACCCACAGAATCCTTTTCGAGTGCGGCACCCAGCGATCTGATCTGGGGCCGCCATTCCGTGCTCGCCAGCCTGGAGAGCGGCCGCCCGATCCATCGGGTCTGGTGCACCGCCGAGATGCGCTTCAGTCCCAGGTTCCTGCAGCTGCTCCGGGATGCCAAGGCATCCGGGGTGCTGGTCGAGGAGGTCACCTGGGCCCGCCTCGGCCAGATCACTGGTGGCGCGGTGCATCAGGGAATCGTTCTCCAACCCGCTGCGGCGGAGACCCTCGACCTGGCCACTCTCATCGAGGGATGTCGGGGGATCGGGGAGCCTCCCCTGCTGATGGCCGTTGACGGCCTCACCGACCCCCAGAACCTGGGAGCCATCGTGAGGAGCGCCGAGGCGCTGGGAGCCCATGGGATGGTGCTTCCCCAGCGGCGCAACGCCGGTCTCACGGGATCGGTGGCCAAGGTCGCCGCTGGTGCCCTGGAACACCTGCCGGTCGCTCGGGTCGTGAACCTCAACCGTTCCCTCGACACCCTCAAGCAGGAGGGATACCGGGTCATCGGCCTGGCGGAAGAGGGCAGCCTCAGCCTCGAGGAGGCGGATCTGGATGGTCCTCTGGTGGTGGTCACCGGTTCGGAGGGGGAAGGCCTTTCGATGCTCACCCGAAGGACCTGCGATCAGCTGGTGCGCATTCCCCTGCGGGGGGCCACCCCGAGCCTGAATGCCTCCGTGGCCACCGCCCTGCTGCTCTATGAGGTGGCCCGACGGGGCTGGATGCGGGGCCTGCGGGGCTCTTCCCCCGCCCCCCGCCTGGTGAGGCCGCTGTTGGCCACCTCGCCTGGAGAGCCGTTCCCCCTCCCCTCCCCCCCCCTGGAGAGGGAGGAGGAGCCGGTGAACGTCCCTGCAGGGTTGGCTGAAGCAGACGGGGCCACTCTGGATGACCCCACTGTGGATGAGCCCACTGTGGATGAGGCCACTCCGGATCAGGCTGCTGGGGTTGAGGACGCTGCGGAGGAGATGGCGAGCCTGGAACAGGAGTCAGCCGGCCCCGAGCAGGAGTCAGCCGGCCCTGAGCAGGAGCCATCGGGCCCCGAGCAAGGGGATGAGTTCCCTGCCGAAGAGGCCTGGGTTGCCTCCGGTGCCGAACCCGCCCCGGAGGCGCCCTCCTCCATCGGGCCCCAGGCCCCGCTCTTCGAGAGCGACATCCGCCTCTGACCGGAAGCGGGGGGCAGTGGCCTAGGTCCAGAATGGGCGGGTCCCGCTCCCCCGCGATGAATCCCCTGCTCTGGCCCATGCGCAGCATCGCCAATGGGTTGGGTATGGCCTGGTGGGCACGGGTGGAGACCCGCTCACCCGATGCCGTCTACTGGTTCGGGCCCTTCGTGCGTCGGAGCACCCTGGAAGCGGCCCTGCCTTCCTTTCTCGATGATCTCCGCTCCGAGGCCCCCGCCTCGATGGAGCACCGCTTTCTGCGCACCCACCGCGGTGAACCCCTCACCGAAGTGCCCGATCGGCCTGCGTTCCCTGCCGCCGACCCTGACTGATAGCGTCCAACGGTGCTGGTGAGGGGTGCATGGGGATCGCCGAATGGCGCGGGCGGTTTCTACGCGGTGAGGTTTCGGCCCGCGAGCTCACCGACCACTACCTCGAGCGGATCGAATCGGTGGATGCCACCGTGCACGCCTACCTCGAGGTCACCGTCGAGCGGGCCCGCCGGGATGCCGATCGCATCGACGCCGCCCGGGCGGCGGGAGAGACCCTGCCGCCCCTGGCGGGAGTGCCGCTGGCCATCAAGGACAACCTCTGCACCCGCGGGATCCGGACCACCTGCTCCAGCCGCATGCTGGAGTCCTTCGTGCCTCCCTACGAATCCACCGTCACCGAGCGCCTCTGGCAGGCCGGAGCGGTGTTGCTGGGGAAGACGAACCTCGACGAGTTCGCCATGGGGAGCTCCACCGAGACCTCCTTCTTCGGGCCCAGTCGCAACCCCTGGAATCCCGAACGGGTTCCGGGAGGCAGTTCCGGCGGCAGTGCAGCCGCGGTTGCGGCGGGCGAGTGCGTCGCGGCCCTGGGATCCGACACGGGCGGATCGATCCGTCAGCCGGCCTCCTTCTGCGGGGTGGTGGGTCTCAAGCCCACCTATGGCAGGGTGAGTCGCTGGGGGTTGGTGGCCTTCGCCAGTTCCCTCGACCAGGTCGGGCCCTTCACCACCAGCGTGGCCGATGCGGCTGAGCTGCTGCAGGTCATGGCCGGGGAGGACCCCCGTGATGCCACCTGTCTCCGGGTTCCCGTGCCCGACTACCGGGCGGCCCTGGAAGCACCGCTGAAGGGGCTGAGGCTGGGCCTGATCCGGGAATGTTTCGAGGAGGAGGGGCTCGACCCCCAGGTCAAGGCAGCCGTGCTGGCGGCGGCGGACCACCTGCAGAGCCTGGGCTGCGAGCTCGTTGAGGTGGGATGCCCCCGCTTCGATGATGGAATCGCCACCTACTACGTGATCGCTCCCTCGGAGGCCTCGGCCAACCTGGCCCGCTACGACGGCGTGAAGTTCGGCCATCGGGCCTCCAGCGGCGATCCTGGCGGCGACAGCCTGGCGGCCATGACCGCCCGCAGCCGGGCGGAGGGGTTCGGCGACGAGGTGCAGCGCCGCATCCTGATCGGCACCTACGCCCTCTCGGCCGGTTATGTCGATGCGTACTACAGGAAGGCCCAGCAGGTGCGCACCCTCATCCGCCGCGACTTCGACCGCGCCTTCGAGACGGTGGACGTGCTGCTCACCCCCACCTCACCCACCACCGCCTTCCGCTTCGGGGCCCACACCGACGATCCCCTGGCCATGTATCTGGCCGACCTGCTGACGATTCCCGCCAACCTGGCCGGCCTGCCCGCCCTCAGCCTTCCCTGTGGTTTCGACGCTGCCGGCCTGCCCATCGGTCTGCAGCTCATCGGCGGCGTGCTGCAGGAGCCCCAGCTGCTGCAGGTGGCCCACCAGTACGAAATCAGCGCCCGGGTGATGGAGCGCCGGCCCGCCGGCTCCCTGGTGCCCTGAGGCGGCTGGCGGGAGGCAGGGCCAGGGTTGCACGCCATATCTGGTGTGCCCGGCGCTCTGCTGACCCCGGAGCCCCCTGTGGGTTGTGCCCCTCCCCTAGCGTGGGGAGAACCCGGTCGTCGTCGTCTTGGCCTTCGTTCCGCTCCATAACCACAGCGACTACAGCCTGCTGGACGGCGCCAGCCAGCTGCCGCGGATGGTGGAGCGGGCGGTGGAACTCGGCATGCCTGCCCTGGCCCTCACCGATCACGGGGTGATGTATGGGGCCATCGAGCTGCTGAAGCTCTGCCGCAAGGCCGGCATCAAGCCGATCATCGGCAACGAGATGTACGTGATCAACGGATCCATCGAGGATCCCCAGCAGAAGAAGGAGCGCCGCTATCACCTTGTCGTGCTGGCCCGGAATGCCGAGGGCTATCGGAACCTGGTGAAGCTCACCAGCATCAGCCACCTGCGCGGCATGCGGGGGAGGGGGATCTTCGCCCGGGCCTGTATCGACAAACAGCTGCTGCAGGAGCACAGCAAGGGCCTGATCGTGGCCACGGCCTGCCTGGGAGGGGAGATCCCCCAGGCGATCCTGCGGGGTCGACCCGACGTGGCCCGCGACGTGGCCCGCTGGTACAGGCAGGTGTTCGGCGACGACTTCTATCTGGAGATCCAGGACCACGGCGGCATCGAGGACCGCATCGTGAACGTGGAGATGGCGCGGATCGGCGCGGAGCTGGGGATTCCCCTGATCGCCACCAACGACGCCCACTACCTCAGCAGCGGAGACGTGGAGGCCCACGATGCCCTGCTGTGCGTGCTCACCGGCAAGCTGATCAGCGATGAGAAGCGGTTGCGCTACACGGGCACGGAATACATCAAGAGCGAAGCGGAGATGGCCTCCCTCTTCGCCGACCATCTCGAACCCGGAGTGATCGCCGAGGCGATCGCCAACACCGAGAAGGTGGCGCAGAAGGTGGAGGAGTACGACATCCTGGGGCGCTATCAGATGCCCCGCTTTCCGATCCCCGAAGGGCATACACCCGTGAGCCTTCTCACCGAGGTGTCCCGGCAGGGACTGCGCCAGCGGCTGGGCCTGGCGGAGAGCGAACCCTTCGATCCCGTCTATGGCGAACGGCTGGCGTTCGAGCTGGACGTGATGGACCAGATGGGCTTTCCCACCTACTTCCTCGTGGTGTGGGACTACATCCGCTTCGCCCGTGACAACGGCATTGCGGTGGGCCCGGGACGGGGTTCCGCCGCTGGTTCGCTGGTGGCCTATGCCCTCGGCATCACCACCATCGATCCGGTGCGCCACGGGCTGCTGTTCGAGCGCTTCCTCAACCCTGAACGCAAGTCGATGCCTGATATCGACACCGACTTCTGCATCGAGAGGCGCGGAGAGGTGATCGACTACGTGACCCAGCGGTATGGGGAAGACAAGGTGGCCCAGATCATCACCTTCAACAGGATGACCTCGAAGGCGGTGCTCAAGGATGTGGCCCGGGTGCTCGACATTCCCTACGGGGAGGCCGATCGCCTCGCCAAGCTGATCCCGGTGGTGAGAGGCAAGCCCGCCAGACTGGCCGAGATGATCTCTGCCGACTCCCCCTCGGCGGACTTCCGCGAGAAGTACGAGAACGATGCCAAGGTGAAGCACTGGGTGGATCTGGCGCTTCGCATCGAGGGCACGAACAAGACCTTCGGCGTGCATGCGGCAGGGGTGGTGATCGCCTCTGAGCCCCTCGATGAACTGGTGCCCCTGCAGCGCAACAACGATGGTCAGGTGATCACCCAGTACTTCATGGAAGACGTGGAGTCGATGGGTTTGCTGAAGATGGATTTTCTCGGCCTCAAGAATCTCACGATGATCGAGAAGACGATCGATCTGGTCGAGCAGAGCCAGGGCGAGCGCATCGATCCCGATGGCCTGCCGGCCGAGGATGAAGCCACCTTCGCCCTGCTGGGAAGAGGTGACCTGGAGGGCATCTTCCAGCTCGAATCCAGCGGCATGCGTCAGATCGTGCGCGACCTCAGACCCTCCAGCCTCGAGGACATCTCCTCGATCCTGGCCCTGTACCGTCCGGGGCCCCTCGATGCCGGACTGATCCCACGGTTCATCAACCGCAAGCACGGCCGCGAGGCGATCGATTTCGCCCACCCCATGCTGGAGCCGATCCTGAAGGAGACCTACGGGATCATGGTGTACCAGGAGCAGATCATGAGGATCGCCCAGGACCTGGCTGGCTATTCCCTGGGCGAGGCGGATCTGCTGCGACGGGCCATGGGCAAGAAGAAGGTATCGGAGATGCAGAAGCACCGGGATCTCTTCGTGCGCGGCGCCAGCGGTCGCGGCGTCGATCCCACGATCGCCGACGCCCTCTTCGACCAGATGGTGCTGTTCGCTGAATACTGCTTCAACAAGAGCCACTCCACCGCCTACGGCGCGGTGACCTATCAGACGGCCTATCTCAAGGCCCATTATCCCGTTGCCTACATGGCAGCCCTGCTCACGGTGAATTCCGGAGCCAGCGACAAGGTGCAGCGCTACATCGCCAACTGCTCTGCCATGGGCATCGAAGTGATGCCTCCCGATGTCAATGCCTCCGGCATCGACTTCACCCCCGTGGGTGATCGCATCCTCTTCGGTCTCTCGGCCGTTCGCAACCTGGGCGAAGGGGCGATCCGCCAGCTGATCCTCTCCCGCAGTGAGCAGGGGCCCTTCCGATCCCTTGCCGACCTCTGCGATCGCCTGAGCGCCCACCAGATGAACCGAAGGGCGCTGGAATCCCTGATTCACTGTGGTGCCCTCGACGCCCTGGAGCCCAGGGCCAACCGCGCCCAGCTGATGGCCGACCTCGATCTGGTGCTGGAGTGGGCCTCTTCCAGAGCCAGGGACCGGGCGAGCGGCCAGGGCAATCTCTTCGATCTGCTCGGCAGCGGCGGCGCAGCCGGTGAGTCGGGGGGTCCCTCCGGTGGGTCCGGCCAGGGGGATGGCGATGGCAGCACCGCCCCGAAGGCCGCGCCCGTCGCCGACTACCCCCCCACCGAGAAACTGCGCCTGGAGAAGGAACTCCTGGGCTTCTACATTTCCGACCATCCCCTGCGCCAGCTGAATGGTCAGCTCAGGTTGCTGGCGCCCCTCAGCCTGGCCCATCTGGAGGAGCAGGCCGACAAGGCGAGGGTGAGTGCCGTGGTGATGGTGGCGGAGCTCCGGCAGGTCACCACTCGCAAGGGGGATCGGATGGCCGTGCTTCAGCTGGAGGATCTCACGGGTGCCTGTGAGGCCGTCGTGTTTCCCAGGACCTATGCCCGCCTGGCCGACCACCTGATGGTGGATGCCCGCATGGTGGTCTGGGCATCGGTGGACCGGCGCGATGAGCGGGTGCAGTTGATCGTCGACGACTGCCGCAGCATCGATGACCTGTGCTTCCTCATGGTCGAGCTCGATTCCGACCAGGCCGGTGATGTCGCCATCCAGCACCGGCTGCGGGAATGCCTGCAGCGCCATCGCCCCCCCCAGGAGCTGGCGGGGGTCCGGGTGCCGGTGGTGGCCCGGGTTCGGGGTGAGGCGGATGCCCGCTACGTGTGCCTCGGTTCCCAGTTCTGTGTGGCGGATGCGGCGGCGGCGGTGCAGACGCTGGAATCGGCCTCCTTCCGGGCCTGGTCGCGATCAGCCCTTCGGGCCGCCTGAGGTGGCTCGGTTCGGCTCCTTCGCGGTCCGGTTGGAGCGGATCGACTCCCGCACCCGGGCCAGGTTGAGGGGGATCTGCTCGCTGCCCAGCAGGCTTCCGGGGGCTTCCTCCCAGCTGGAGGAAAACACTCCGTAACTCAGACCCACCAGGCCCAGAAGGAAGCAGGCGCCGGAAGCGGTCAGGGTCCACAGCGGTGGGATCACCAGCAGGTTGCGGCTCACCAGCAGGTAGCTCGCCACGAACACTCCCATGCCCAGCAGGGTCGGGAGCCCGGTTGTGATCGCGATGCGGCGGGCCATCCGGTTGGCCACGGCATCGGGAATTCCCCGGGCCTGAGGCGGTTGCGGTGACCTGGGGGAAGACGAGCCGGCGTTCCCGGAACGGGTTGAGGGGGTAAAGGCTCTGGGATTCCGCTTGGGAGCCATGGGCGCCCTCAGCCCCGGATGCCGAGCTTCGCGATCAGGGCGGCGTAGCGATCTTCGCTCTGGGCCCTGAGATAGCCGAGCAGCCGCTTGCGGCGGCCGATCATCTTGAGCAGGCCCTGGCGGGAGGAGAAGTCGTGGATGTTCTTCTGGAGATGGCCGCTGAGCTGATTGATCCGATCGCTCAGCATGGCCACCTGCACCTCGACCGAACCCGTATCGGTTCCATGGGTCTGGTGCGTATTGATCAATTCCTGCTTTCTGGTGGTGGTGAGCGGCATGGGCGGGGATCGGCCCTGGTGGCACAAACAACCATCTTAACCTGGCGAGATCGCCTTCTCTGCAGTCTTCAGGCCACCGAGCGCGCCAGCCAGCGCAGACAGGCCCGGATCCAGTCATCCGCGCCGGCTGCCGGGCAGGCCTCTCCGAGTCCTTCCCGGGCCGAGGCCCGCAGCGCCCGATGGATTTCCAGGGTTTCGTACCCCAGGGCCGCCAGGGTGGCGTGCACCTCCTCACGGTGATCTCCCAGACCAGGGTCTTCCCTCCCATCACCGTCGGCCAGGTCGAGGTCGTTTCCTGCGGGGTCGACGATCAGGCCGGGGAAGCGCTCCTGCAGCCGGCCGCGCAGTTCCACCGAAAGCCGCTCGGCCGTGCGCTTCCCCACGCCGGGTGCCAGCACCAGCCTGCGCAGGTCGGCCTGAGTGATCGCCACCACAAGCTCGGCCGGAGCCATCGCTCCCAGCAGCCCGAGGGCCATCTGGGGACCGACCCCGCTCACGGCCACCAGTTCGCGGAACAGGTCGCGCTCCTGGAGCGCCCCGAACCCGAAGAGGGTGGAGCCATCCTCCCGGAGGATGTGGTGCACGTACAGCTCGAGATCGGCCCCGGCAGGAGGAAGGGCCCGCCATTGCCGCTGGCTCAGCTGCACCTCGTAGCCCACGCCATGACACACGAGCAGGATGCCGAATCGGCTGCCCTGCTGCCATGGTTCGGCGAGATGCCCCTGCAGCCACCCGATCATGGGAAGACGTCCGTTGGCCCCCATGCTGCCCGCCCTGCCAACCCCCCCTGCGTCGCTGCGTCGGGCTGCTGCGGCGATCCTTCTGGTGCTTGCCCTGCTCCTGCCCCTGGGACTGAGCGGTTGCGGTGGCCCGGGGCACCCCCCCCGTTCGGTGCTGCTCGATGCTCTCAGCCTTCAGATCCAGCTCACCCAGGGCTCCATCGCCGAGGCCCTCCAGCTCGAACCCGGGGGCCTGCCCCAGGTGAGCCGGGTGCGCGTGGAGGAGCAGCAGGCGATCCGGATCGGCGAGGCCGATGGACTGCGGCTGGTGGGCCGGTTCGACTGGCGGCTCGCCAACGATCCCATCCGGGTGGACAGCCCCTTCGAGCTCTTCCTGCAGCGGGGTGAACGGGACCAGAGCTGGCGGCTGGCACGGCCCACCGGCACCAGTGACGGGGAGCAGGGCACCCTGCAGGAGTGGATCCTCGACCCCTTGCCCCTGCCCGGAGGACGGGCGTCGGGATGAGGCTCTGCTGACCTGCGTTCATCCCCGGCACTGCTGACTGTTTTTTATAGAAAAGTGCGACAGACTCCGCCGGATTCAGCCGCTGGTCATGAACAGGATCATCATTGCGTTCGCCCTGATGGTCGGGGCCACCCAGCCCAGCCCGGCACGTGCCCTCACCGATCTCAACACCCTGGTGGTGGTGGGCGACAGTCTTTCCGATGGAGGCAACGGCGGACTTCTCAGCCGGCAGGCCACCGGTGGAACCGTCACATTGCCGCCGTTCCCCTACGACGATGGCCGGGTCTCGAACGGACCCGTGGCCGTGGAGCAGCTGTGGCAGCGTTTCAACCCGGGCGATACCAGCTTCCGGCCTTCACTGGCCGGTGGCAGCAACTACGCCATCTTCGGCTCCACCACTGGTCTGGAATCTGCCATCGACGTCAATGACTCCGTGCCTGACTTGCTCAAGCCTGTGTATAAGCAGAAGAGCAACGCCTGGCAACTCGCGAGCATCAAGGCCGACCTCTCAAACGGCTCCCTCAGCTTTGATCCGGATACGTCTCTGTTCGTCGTCTGGCTGTTTCCCAACGACGTGTTCTACTGGACTGCCACATTCGAAACTCCGGGCACTTACGACGGGAAGAGTGGATCGTCTGGTTCGCCAGAGCAGCTGATCGGCAACGGCATCGAGAACATCCTGGGCTCCATCTCATCCCTGGTCGCCCTGGGGGCGACGAACCTGCTGGTGCCCAACATGCCCAACCTGGCCAGTACCCCCTTCGTCATGGAAATGAACGATTCCCGGTTTTCGACATTGGCCAGCCTGATCACCCAGAGCTTCAATCAGCAGCTGGAGTTTCAGCTTGGGCGACTTGAGTCGACCCTGCCGTCGTCGGTGGCGATCACCCTGTTCCAGAGTGATGATCTCTTCCTGGCCATGCAGCAGAATCCTGGTGAGTACGGTCTCCGCAACGTGAGCCAACGCTGCTTTGTGGCAGAGGAACCTGCCGGCGTTTGTGAGGATCCCGATTCGTATCTTTTCTGGGATGGGAACCATCCCTCAGCGGCCGCCCACCGAATCATCGGCAATTCCTTCTATGACGCCGTAAGCACTCGCGTGCCAGGGCCCGTTCCGATGGTCGGCGCTGTTGCCGCCTTCGGATGGAGCCGGCGGCTGCGCCGGCGCCTTGCCGGTCGGGATCTCCTTCAGGGGTCACCTGCCGGCCTCAGGCACAACACCGTTGACCCCAGGATCAGCAGGCCCCCCAGCAGGGTCCACGGCCCGATCGTTTCGCCGAACAGCCACCAGCCCCAGATCCCGGCAAACAGCACCTGGGAGTAGCTGATGGCCGTGGCCCGTGCCGCCGGCAGCCGCGTGAGAGCGTGGGTGAGGCCGATCTGGCCCAGCTGGGTGAACAGTCCCACCCCCAGCAGCCAGCCCAGCTCCTCCGGCGAGGGCAGCACCGGATCGAGCAGCACCAGGGGCAGGCTGAGGGGGATCGCCACCAGCGGAAAGTAGAGAACGATCACCAGGGGATGTTCGCTGCTGCCGAGGCTGCGCACACTCACGTAGGCCAGTGCCGTGAGCAGGGCGCCGGCCAGGCCAAGCAGCACGCCGACGCCGGGAATCCCTGCCGCGCCGGCCAGGTCCGCCCCAGCGGAGACCGCCTCCGGCAGCGCTGGCGGTCGGATCATCACCAGCACGCCCAGCCAGCCGAGGGCGATCGCCGGCACCAGCCGGGCACCGATGCGTTCCCCCAGAAGCAGCCAGGCCAGCAGAGCCGTGAAGGTGGGGTAGAGGTACTGGATGAGCGTGGCCACGGCGAGGGGCAGCCGGGCCAGGGCGGCATAGACGCAGAACAGGGCGACACTGCCGATCACACCCCGCAGCACGAGCAGGCCGCGCCGGTTTCCCCACGGGTTGACCCCCGCCTGCCGCACCATCCACCAACTCAGCAGCACGCTCACCCCGGCTCGCGCCAGCATCACCTCGGCCACCGGAATCCTGGCGCTCACCCGTTTCACGCAGACCGCCATCAGGCTGAAGCCCAGCGCGCTGGCGACCATCGCCAGGGCTGCCCGCTCTTCCTGGTTGCAGATCAGATGAGGAGAGGGCTGCGGCACCGCAGGCAGCGATCGGGTGGTCACCTTGCCAGGCTGCTCTCCCGCTCACCCCCGCCCCAGCCACGGATCTGGTGCAGTCGGGCAGAATGGGACCCTTCCGGACCCCACCGGTAGCGTCCTCCCCCTGCTTCCGCCTTGCCGGTGTCCTTTCCCCGCCTGCACCCCCGCACCATCGAGGCCGTCAAGGAACGGGCCGACATCGTGGACGTGGTGGGCGAGCACGTGGTGCTCAGGAAGAAGGGCCGGGAGTTCGTCGGCATCTGCCCCTTCCACGACGACACCTCCCCGTCGATGACGGTGTCGCCGGCGAAGCAGTTCTATTACTGCTTCTCCTGTGGAGCCGGCGGCAACGCCATCAAGTTCCTGATGGAGTTCAAGCGGGAGAGCTTCAGCGACGTGGTGCTGGAGCTGGCCCGCAAATACCAGCTTCCCATCGAGACGGTGGAAGGCCCCCAGCAGGAGCGCCTGCGTCAGCAGCTCTCCCGCCGGGAAAGCCTGCATCGGGCCCTCTCCCTCGCCGCCGGGTGGTTCCGTGCCCAGCTGCGCACCCCCGAGGCCGCCGGAGCCCTGGCCTATCTCCGCGAAAGCAGGGGTCTGAGCGAGACCACGATCGAGACCTTCGGACTCGGCTTTGCGCCCGAAGGCTGGGATCGGTTGCTGCGCCATCTCCAGCAGGTGGAGGGACTGGCTCCCGAGCTGCTCGAGGCCGCCGGTCTGGTGGTTCCCCGCAAGGGCGGGGATGGCTTCTACGACCGGTTCCGCCACCGGGTCATGGTGCCGATCCATGACCGCCAGGGCCGGGTGATCGGTTTCGGCGGCCGGGCCCTGGATGGGGCGGAGCCCAAGTACCTCAATTCGCCGGAGACCGAGGTCTTCGCCAAGGGCCAGCATCTCTTCGGTCTCGATCGGGCCGCCGAAGCCATCCGCAGGGAGGATCGGGCGGTCGTCGTGGAGGGCTACTTCGACGCCATCGCCCTCCATGCCGCCGGAATCGGCCATGCGGTGGCGGCCCTGGGAACGGCCCTGAGCCGCCACCAGATCACCCAGATCTGCCGCTGCTGCGACAGCAGGCGCCTGATCCTCAACTTCGATACGGATGCCGCCGGGGTGCGGGCAGCCCAGCGGGCGATCGGCGAGGTGGAGCAGCTGGCCCTGCAGGGCCAGCTGGAGCTGAGGGTGCTGCAGTTGCCGGAAGGCAAGGATCCCGATGAGTTCCTGCGGGCCCGGGGCAGCGGCGACTACCGGGCCCTTCTCGATCAGGCTCCCCTCTGGCTCGACTGGCAGATCGATCAGCTGCTCGAGGGCAGGGATCTCTCCCGGGCCGACCAGTTCCAGGGGGCGGTCTCGGCCCTGGTGGAGCTGCTGGGCAAGCTGCCCCAGAGCGCCCTGCGCAGCCACTACCTGCAACGGGTTGCCGAGCGTCTCAGTGGTGGCCAGGCCCGGCTGGCTCTTCAGCTGGAGGATGACCTCCGCCAGCAGGTCAAGGGGCAGCGCTGGCACGGCCGCTCCTCCCGCTGGGAACAGCCCGGGCAGGCGGGGATCGTGGAGCGGGCCGAGGCCCTGCAGCTGATGGTGTATCTCCACCACCCCTCCCTGCGGGCCGAGGTGAGGCGCACCCTGCGGCAGTGGGAGCAGGATGACTTCGCCCTCCAGCCCCATCGCCTGCTGTGGGCGGCGATCGGTGAGATCGAGGAGGACAACCTCGGAGTGGGCCGACTGGAAGCCATCAGCCGGGGCGGTGATCCCGGCCATGATCTGGCCGACCTCGATCTGCCCCGCCTGCTGGGACAGCGCCTGCTGGTCGACGCCAGCGATCTGCTCACCCGCCTCACGCCCCTGCTGGAGCCCAGCGAGGTGTCGCGCCTGGACCTGGGGCAACCGCTGCTGCAGGTGCGGGGGGCGGTGGCCGTGCGCTCACGGCAGCGCAGCCTCAAGCGCTGTCGCCATCTCCTCGACGCCTGGCGGGCCCAGAGTCTGCAGACGCTCGAGCACTGCATCGCCCAGCTGCTGCAGGAGGAAGCGGCCAGCCCGCCCCCAGCCGATCCCCCGACCGAGGCACCGGAAGGACCCGAGCCCATCGACATGGAACTGCGGATCGCTGCGCTGTTCGCCGAACTCAACGGCGATGCTCTGCGCTTCCAGAAGGACTACTACGCCGAGCGCCGCCACCTGGAGGCCCTCGATCTCCGTCGCCGCGCCGGTTACGAGGAGATCCTGGCCCAGCCGGCGGCCTGATGGCCCCATGGCCGCCGGCTCCGGTCCCCATCCCCCCTAGGGTTTCTCCCAGACTCCGGCTGCGCCATGGCCCCCTCCCCGGCCTACCCGATCCCTGCCGACGAGGAGCAGAGGCTCAGGGATCTCGCCCGGCACCGAATGCTCGGGATCGAGAACGATGAGCATTTCGATCGCCTCGTCGAGCTGGCCAGCTCGATTCTCGAGACACCGATCGCCGCCATCTCCCTGGTCGAGGCCGACCGGCAGTGGTTCCTGGCCGGCAAGGGGATCGGGGTGAAGGAGACGCCGCCGGGAGGACGCCTTCTGCGCCCACACCATCGCCGGCGATTCGGTGCTGGTGGTGCCCGATGCCCTCGCCGACGAGCGGTTCCGGAACAACCCCCTGGTGCAGTCGGAACCCCACATCCGGTTTTACGCCGGTGCCCCGCTGCGCAGCCCCGATGGCCACAACCTCGGCACCCTCTGCGTGATCGACCGCCAGCCTCGCCAGCTGGGCGAAGCCCAGGTGCAGCAGCTGCAGTGGCTGGCGGACCTGGCGATGCGGGAACTGGAACTGCGCCGCCAGGCCCACCTCTGTCCGATCACCGGACTGCCCACCCGCCGCTCCTTCCTCCGCTTCGGCGAGCGGGAGTTCCAGCGCGCCCGCCGGGAAGGCCATTCCCTGGCACTGTTCTGCTTCGACATCGACAACTTCCGCCAGATCAACCAGCGCTGGGGGCACCATGCCGGAGACACGGTGCTGCTCGACCTCTGCCGGCTCTGCAGCCGTTTCTGCGGGAGGAGGATTCCGCCGGTCGGCTGGGGGATGAGGAATTCGCCCTGCTGCTGGTCGACACCGACACCGACGAGGCCCTCGCCCTGGCGGAGGGAGTGCGCCGGGCCATCAGCGCCATGCCGGGTGTGCACAGCCATTCCGACTACGAGCTGCACATCAGCGGAGGCCTCACCAGCCTCGGATCCGCGGACCACGGCTTCACCGACATGCTCCACCGTGCCGACCGTGCCCTGGAGCTGGCCAAGAGCAACGGCCGCAACCAGATCGCCTGCCTGCTCGATGGCCTCTGACCTCAGGCCCAGGCGGTGGGAATGTCGCCGATGCGCGTGGTGGCCGCGCGGGAGAGGCGCTCCCGACGCATGCGCCAGGTGGGCTGCAGACCGCAGGCGGCCCACTGCACCGTGCCCCTGCCGAAACGGTGGTTGAGCCCATCGATGGTGGTCATCAGCGCCTCCCGTCGCCGTTGTTCCTCCGGCGCCAGGGGCACCAGCAGATGGTGCTGCAGCACCTCGATCGGCTGCAGGTCCTGCAGCAGCACTCCGGCCTTCTGCAGGGGCTTGTGGGGTCGGAACAGCCGTTCGGCCAGGGGCAGGGCGGCGGTCAGCAGCACGGCGGTGTCGTTGCTGGGCAGCGGCAGCAGCACGGTGGCGGCATTGCTGTAGAAGCGGGTGCCGTTGAAGGGACTGCTGCGCACGAACACGGTGATGGCGCCGGCCCGCTGCCGCTGGCGCCGCAGCTTCTCGGCGGCGCGGCTGAGGTAGGTGGCGATCGCCTGCCGCAGGGCCTCCCGGCTGGTGACCGGCGTGCTGAAGCTGCGGCTGACGCAGGTTTCCTGCTTCGACGGCGGCAGGCTCACCAGCGGCAGGCAGCTGTGGCCGGCGAGTTCCTGCTGCAGGCGGAGCCCCACCACGCCGCAGCGGCGCCGCAGTTCTCCCGACGGCAGGTCGCGCAGGGCGCGGGCATCGGTGACGCCACGCAGACGGCACCAGCGTGAGAGCCTGCGGCCGATGCCCCACACGTCCTCGATGGCGACCGCCTCCAGCCAGGGATCGGGGTCGGCCACTGCCCCCAGGTCGAACACGCCGCGGTGGAGGGGGTCGCGCTTGGCGATGCGGTTGGCGATCTTGGCCAGAACCTTGCTGGAGGCGATCCCCACCGCCACCGGCAGCCCCAGGTGACGGTCCACCTGTTTCCGCAGGGCATGGCCCCAGCTGGTGAGGGCGCCCCTGTCCGTGTCCCCGCTGTCCGCGTCCCTGACGGCGGGGCGGGGCAGACGGCCGAAGGCCTCGTCGATCGAATACACCTCCAGTTCCTCCACCCATCCCTCGAGGGTGGCCATCAGCCGCTGGCTCATGTCGGCGTAGAGGCCGTAGTTGGAGCTGCGCACGAGGACGTCGTGGCGTTCGAGCTGCTGCCGCACCTGGAAGAACGGTGCGCCCATGGGGATCCCGAGGGCCCGTGCCTCGGCACTGCGCGACACGATGCAGCCGTCGTTGTTGGAGAGCACCACCAGCGGCCGGCCGGCCACGCTCGGATCCAGCACCGCTTCACAGGCGGCGTAGAAGTTGTTGCCGTCGATCAGCACGACGGTGGTGGAGGCGCTGCTGACGCTGGCCATGGCGGACCCCTGCGGTGGATCCGCTCACAGGCGGCGGATCGCGTGGAGGGCCACACCCCAGAGGTGACCTCCGCTTTCTTCCGTTACGGCTGGCGCAGATGTCCCCTCCGCCGCCGCTCCCAGAAGGATGGCTGGATAGGCCGGATGGGCGGGTTCCAGCCACCAGCCGCTCCGCCGCCGCATCAGGCGCTTGAGGGTGAAGCTGCCTCCCTCCAGCCGGGCCACCACGATCCGGCCGGATCGTGGTTCCCCACCGCGATCCACGATCAGCAGATCGTCATGGCGGATGCCGGCACCGGTCATCGAGTCGCCGCTGACGCGCAACAGGAAGATGCCGGTGGGATGGGGGATCAGCAGGCGATGCAGATCGATCCCGCCCTGATCCGGGAGGTCGGTGGCCGGAGGCTGGGACATGGGCGGAGCCGCGATCGCGCGATTCCAGCATAGTACAGACGTATCATTCGTGCAGGGGTTGCCGATCCGGGCCAGGCTGGGGGGATGGCGCTTCCCCTTTCCGGTGAGTCCACCATGGCGGCCCTCGGCTCGGGGTTCACCGCCATCACCCTGGCCGAGCTGGGGGACAGGACCTTCTTCATGGCGTTGATCCTGGCGGCGCGTCACCGGGCCCGCTGGGTGTTCCTCGGATCCTTCGCCGCCCTGGCGGTCGTCACCCTGATCTCCCTGGCCCTGGGCTATGGGCTGCGGGAGCTGCTGCCGGCCGGCGTGGTGCGCTGGCTGGCGGCGGTGCTGTTCCTCGGGTTCGGCGGCAAGCTGCTGATCGACGCCCAGGGGATGGGGCGGGACGCTGCGGCCGAGGAGGCCGGGGAAGCCGAGGAACGGGTGAACGAGGCCGAACGGCGGCAGCGCTCGGATGCGCCCTGGGCGGTGATCCGGGAATCCTTCACCCTGGTGTTCATCGCCGAGCTGGGCGACCGCACCCAGTTCGCCACGATCTTTCTGGCCACGGCGCCCGCCTTCACCCTCGCCGGCCTGGTGGTGGGGATCCTTCTGGGGCATGGACTCGTGACCGGCATGGCCGTGGGAGCAGGCCGCTGGATCGGCGGCAGGATCAGCGAACGGCTGCTCTATCGGCTCAGCGGGGGGCTGTTTCTCCTGTTCGGAGGGTTCGCTCTCCGGCAGGCACTGGGCTGAAGGCGATGGCGGCGCATCACCACCACCACCCGTCTCCACCCCCGGAGGGGGAAGGGGGCCATGGGGCGGTGGGGATCCAGCGGCCGGCCCCACCGGCGGCAGCACGAACACCGCCCCGCCGCGTCGGCTGCGTTCCGCTGGAGCATCCTGATGAACAGCGGTCTGTCAGGAATCCAGCTGGCGATCGGCCTGGGCTTCGGTTCGCTGGCCCTGATCGGTGATGCCGTTCACAACCTGGGGGACGTGGCCGGGCTGGTGCTGGGCTGGGGAGCCGACCGGCTCAGTCCCCGGCCGGCCACTGCCCGTTTCACCCATGGATTCGGCCGCAGCACCCTGCAGCTGGAGCCCCCCGGGGCTTCCAGCCCTCAGATGGACTCCTCATCCTCCAGCAGGAGCTGCTGAAAGGCCACGTAGAGGTCCTGGGGGTCGCTCCCCTCGCTTCGGCCGGGAGGACGTGCTCGCTTCGGCCGGGTCGGCTGCCGTGGTCCGCTCGGCACCGGGGAAGCGGTCGGAGGTGAGGGGGGATCCCGCCGGGCCTCCGCCTCCCGGAGACGCTCCAACAGGTGAGGCGGCACGGTTCCGTCGGGACTCACGTCCATGAGTTCGCGGAAGAGCCGCTCCGGATCCCGCTCGGTTTCGACCGGGTGAAGGCGTTGCTTCCGCGGCCCGCGGTCTTCCACTTCGCGGTCGGAAGGTCCCCCGGCCGCCGGCGCCGGCAGCTTGCGGGGCAGGGTACGGCCCAGCGCCTCGAGCCGTTCCCGGCTGCGGGGATCGAAGCTCATCTCAGGGGGGCGGAGTGCTCAGGCACATCCCAGTGTGGCGCGGGTGTCGCGGCCCGTGATGGGATTCGTTCCCCCGGCGACGGCGCAGAGGGACTTGCGGGCATCTCCCCGCAGGGGAACGTTGGTGAAGTCCGCCCCTTCGATCACCACGTCGATGAACTTGGTGTTGAAGGCGAAGGCATCCTCGAGCCGGGCGTTGCGCAGGTCGGTGCCGTCGAGGACGGCCGAATCCAGGGTGGCCTCGCGCAGGTCGGCGCCGCTCAGGTCGGCATCCTGCAGCTTCGCGCCGAACAGACTGGCGGAGCGGAGGTCGCTCCCGGCGAGATTCGCCTCCCGCAGGTTGGTGAGGTTGAAGGTCACCCCGCGCAGATCAGCGTCGTGGAAGTCGGCGCCGATCAGCTGCTGCTTGGCATAATCCATGGCTGCCCGCACCGGGGCAGCCCAGCCCAGCCACCCCCCGCCCAGCACCATCAGCAGGCCGAGAGCCAGGGCCAGCAGCGGCAGGCCGATCCTCGATCCGGGAACCACGATCCTCGATGCGGGAACCAGGGGGACGGCTGCGGGGGCAGGCATGGGGAGAGGGTCAGGGGCACCGGCCGATCGGCACCCGTGGCGCCGGACCGATGTTGATGGTAGGAATAGGCAAGTCCTCTTGAAGAGGCACGATTGGTCCATCCGGAGGAGCTGGCGGCCCTGGATCTGCTGGTGTGGCTGCGCACAGGGATGGAGGCTGGCAGGAGGCTCCACTGCAACCAGAGCACGATCTCGCGGCGGGTGGAGGTCTGCAAGCACTGCTTCGGGATCGAGCTCCACCGGGTGGCGGGGGAATGGTGCGTGAGCGGCAACACCATTCTCCTGGAGATGGAGCGCACCATTCACCAGATCCGTCGCTTTCAGAGAAGGGAGCAGCTTCGCCTCGAAGTGTCTCCCTGGCTGGGGAATCTTCTGGGGCGGCCGGCTCCGAAGGGATGGCTCACCGGCATGTTCGACCACCTGGGCGTGGAACGGCCGCTCCGGCTGCTGCGGGACCGGGTGATCGATGCCTGGTTCTGTGACAGCGCCCAGGAAGTGGAGACTGCTGCCGAAGAGGAGTGGACGATCATCGACTTCGGCAGCCTGCCGTTGGTGCTGATGGCGGATCGCAGCCATCCTCTGGTGGGCGAAACGGGCCTGGAACCCTGCGACCTGCACCGATTTCCGATTCTTGCCCTGCCGGCGGGCCTCTATCCGTTCTCGGAATCCATCCTCCGGAGCCAGGGATTGGGCGGGGGGATCATGCCTGCCGATCGCTACAGCCAGGAGGGCTGGGAGGGGCGCACCAGGGATCAGGTGACCCTCTGCTACGGCAATGGATTCTCCCAGGCGCTCAGCACAGGCCCGGTACCCCTGGACTGGAATCCGGGCTGCCCCTGCAGGGTGGCGCTGGTGGCCCATGGTGACCTCAACGGTCATGGCCTGCTCCTGCAGCTGGCCGAGGAGTTGCGGCAACGGCTGGCCCTGCTGACGCAGGATCACCCCGTTCTCCAGCGGGCGTTGATGGCCTGAGCCATAGCGGGGGTCGACCGGTCGGGGGAAGTCTGAGGAATCCACCGGGGACTCCGGGATGGCTCCCACCACACGGCAACGCTGGGGCAACTGGGCGGAGCAGCGTGCCCTGCGACTGCTGCGCGGCCAGGGCTGGCTGCTGCTGAGTCGCAACTGGCGCTGCCGCTGGGGGGAGCTGGACCTGGTCATGGTCAAGCCGGGCCGGTTGCTGCTGGTGGAGGTGAAGGGCCGTTGTCCCGGCGGGAGGGATGGTCAGGGAAGCGGGGCGCTCACCCGGGGCAAGAGGCTGCGGCTGGGAAGGGCCTGGGCCTGCTGGCAGGTGGCCTACCCGGAGTACGCCGATTGCACGGTGGAGTGGGTGGCGGCACTGGTGCCCCTGGCTCCTTCACGGGCGCGCGTCCGCTGGATTCGACTGGGGGCCTGATCCCCGAGCGGGTCAGGACGCCGGCTGGGCCGGGGGATCGGCTGGCGCCCGGGCTGGGGGATCCGAATAGAAGACGGTGCAGCGATAGCGGGTGTTGCCGGTGCCCACGGTGATCTCCTCGCACTGGGTGCGCTTCACCGTGGCTTCGCGGGGCACCTGCTCCAGGGCCCTCTGCCTGGCATTGTTCCGATCCCATACCGATTCCCCGGTGACGCTGCCGGCGCGGGCGGCGCCGGCCATCAGGGAGACAAGCAGGCTGGTGGCGAGCAGAGGTCCGGGGCGCATGGAGGGGAAATCGGGGCGCTTCCTCCAGTGTCGCCCCTTTCGGCAGGGCGGTCCGGATCCTCCCCCTCGGCAATCTGGAGGAAGCAAGCCAAGAATCTCCATGGCTTTCCCTGGCCACAGGGCCCGCAAACGCTTCGGCCAGCACTGGCTCGTCGATGCGAACGTGCTCGATCGGATCGTTGCGGCGGCGGACCTGCGGGGGCAGGACCGGGTGCTGGAGGTGGGGCCCGGCCGGGGCGCCCTCACCCAGCGGCTGCTGGCCTCGCCCCTGGGGAGCCTGCTGGCGGTGGAACTCGACCGGGATCTGGTGGCTGGCCTCCGCCAGCGGTATGGCCATGATCCCCGCTTCACCCTGATCGAGGGGGATGTGCTCACCGTGCCCCTGGAGGGCGAGACCCTGCCCCGGGCAGACAAGGTGGTGGCGAACATTCCCTACAACATCACAGGCCCGCTGCTGGAGCGGTTGGTGGGTCGGCTGGACCGGCCCGTGGCGCCTGCCTACGAGCGGCTGGTGCTGCTGGTGCAACAGGAGGTGGGCGAGCGCATCCGTGCCCTGCCTGGAAGCAGCAGCTACTCCGCCCTCAGCGTGCGGTTGCAGCTGCTGGCCCGCTGCCGGGCGGTGTGCCCCGTGCCTCCCCGCTGTTTCGCTCCGCCGCCGAAGGTGATGTCCGAGGTGATCCTGCTCGAGCCCTTCCCTGTTGACCGGCTCCCCTGCCCGGAGCTGGCCCGGCGGGTGGAGATGCTGCTGCGGCGCAGTTTCTCGGCCCGCCGCAAGATGCTGCGGAACAGCCTGGCGGGGCTGCTGCCTTCCCCAGGGCTCGACGGCGTCGCCAGGGAGGCGGGGGTCGACCTCAGCCAGCGTCCCCAGGAGCTGGGGCCGGAGCGCTGGCTGGCGCTGGCGGCCGCCTTGAATCGGATCCTCCCAGCGACGGGCTCCGATGGCTGACTTTCCTGCTGATTCCCCGGATATGGGCCGGGGCGACCCGCCGACCCGGTTCAGCGTGCGGGCCCCCGCCAAGATCAATCTCCACCTGGAGGTGCTGGGCCTGCGGGAAGACGGCTACCACGAGCTGGCCATGCTCATGCAGAGCCTCGATCTCACGGATCGGCTGTGGCTCACAGACCGCAGCGACGGGCAGATCCATCTCAGCTGCGACCGCAGCGGGCTGCCGCTCGACGGCTCCAACCTGATCGTGCGCGCCGCAGATCTGCTGCGGCGCCAGGTTGCCGGGGCGGATCGGGGGGCGGATCTCCACCTGGAGAAGCGCATTCCGATCGGCGCCGGACTGGCGGGTGGTTCGAGCGATGCCGCCGCTGCCCTGGTGGGGCTCGATGCCCTCTGGGACCTGCAGCTCGGCCGGGCGAGGCTGCGGGAACTGGCTGCCCAGCTCGGATCGGACGTGCCCTTCTGTGTTGATGGAGGCACCCAGCTCTGCTTCGGCAGGGGAGAGCTGCTGGAGCCCGCGAACCTGCCTGGACCGCCCTCGCTCGGGGTCCTGCTGATCAAGCATGCCGGTGCCAGTGTCTCCACCCCATGGGCCTACGGGCGTTTCCGGGAGTTGCGGGGGGATTTCTACCTGGAGAGCGAAGCCGACTTCGAGGACCGTCGCCAGGCCCTGCGCCAGGGGCCCCTGCTGGCGGCCCTGCGGGGAGGGGATCCGCTGCCACCCCTGCGCAACGACCTCCAGCCCGTGGTGGCCGCCGAGGGGGAGAGTGTGCGGGAAGGACTGGAGCTGCTGCGCCGGGTCGACGGGACCCTTGCGGTGGCGATGAGCGGGTCGGGCCCGAGTCTGTATGCCCTCTTCGCCGCACCCGAGCAGGCCCGGCTCGCCCTGGGGAGCCTCGGCGATGACCTTTCGGCGGCGGGTTTCGAAGCCTGGTGCTGCCGATGCAGCGACACCGGTGCCACCCTGGAGCCGGCCGGCACGAACCGATGAGCGATCCGGAATCCCCATCAGTCATCCCACCGGGCCCGGCGGATCCCGATGCGCCCAGCGCTTCCCCCCCGGACCAGCCTGCCGAGGCTCCGGCTCCGGGGGAGACTCCCCGCCGCAAAGGACCTCTCAGCTTCCTTTCCGGGGCGCTCACCAGTGCCCTGCTGGCCTGGCTGGCCCTGGGGCTGAGCCGCAGGGTCGTGGCCTACTACGGCGCCCATCCCCCCCACTACGAAACGGCCCTGGCCCAGAGCATCGCCACCGCCCTCAAGACGCTGCTGGTGGGCATGTGCTTTCTGGCCACCTTCAGCTTCGCCTTCATCGGCCTCGGTCTGTTCCTGGTGTTTCTGCGCAGCCTGTTGCCTGCCGCCGAAGCTTCCCGCCCCTAGGCTGCCGGCGTCCCGTGCATCTGCCTCCATGACGCCCCACGACCTGGGACTGCTGGTGGTCCTGCTCCTGCCGGGCATGCTGCTCTCTGTGCTGCTGCTCAGCACCTTCGCCGCAGGCGGCTGAGATAGGTTGGCCCCGCTCCTGGCTGGTGCCGGATCCGTGGCCGAAACCCTGCTCTTCAATGCCCTGCGCGAAGCCATCGACGAGGAGATGGCCCGCGACCCCCTCGTCTGCGTGATGGGGGAGGACGTGGGCCACTACGGAGGTTCCTACAAGGTCACCAAGGATCTCTACGAGAAGTACGGCGAACTGAGGGTGCTCGATACCCCGATCGCCGAGAACAGCTTCACCGGCATGGCGGTGGGCGCTGCGATGACCGGCCTGCGGCCGATCGTGGAAGGCATGAACATGGGCTTCCTGCTGCTCGCCTTCAACCAGATCTCCAACAACATGGGGATGCTGCGCTACACCAGTGGTGGCAACTACACGATTCCGGCGGTGGTGCGCGGCCCCGGTGGCGTCGGCCGCCAGCTCGGCGCTGAGCACAGCCAGCGCCTCGAGGCCTACTTCCACGCCGTGCCCGGCATCAAGATCGTGGCGGTCAGTACCCCCACCAACGCCAAGGGGCTGATGAAGGCCGCGATCCGCGATGACAATCCCGTGCTCTTCTTCGAGCATGTGCTTCTCTACAACCTCTCGGAAGACCTTCCCGAAGGCGAGTACATCTGTGCCCTCGACCAGGCCGAGGTGGTGAGGGAGGGCAAGGACGTCACGATCCTCACCTATTCGCGCATGCGCCATCACTGCCTCAAGGCCGTCGAGCAGCTCGAGGCCGCCGGGGTGGATGTGGAGCTGATCGACCTGATCAGCCTCAAGCCCTTCGATCTCGATACCATCACCCGTTCGATCCGCAAGACCCACAGGGTGCTGGTGGTGGAGGAATGCATGAAGACCGGAGGGATCGGTGCGGAACTTCTCGCCCTGATCTGCGAACACTGCTTCGATGATCTGGACGCGCCTCCGGTGCGGCTCTCTTCCCAGGACATCCCCACTCCCTACAACGGCAATCTGGAGAACCTCACGATCATCCAACCCCACCAGATCGTCGAGGCGGCTCAGAAACTCAAGGGCCTCCTGATCTGAGATGGCACGACAACAGGGGTGGTTCGCCCTGATCCTCGCCCTGGCGATCGCCGCCGGGGCCCTGCTCGCCAGCTACGGCCTGCAACTGGGGCTGGATCTGCGCGGCGGCAGCCAGCTCACCCTTCAGGTGCTCCCGGCCGGCAGCATCCAGAAGGTGCAGGCCGAGCAGCTCGAAGCTGTGAAGGAGGTGCTCGAACGTCGCGTCAACGGCCTCGGGGTGGCGGAATCCACCCTCCAGACCGTGGGTGAGGATCAGCTGGTGCTCCAGCTCCCCGGGGAGCAGGATCCCACCCGTGCCGCCAAGGTTCTGGGCAGCACGGCCCTGCTCGAGTTCCGCGCCCAGAAGCCCGGCACCGAGAAGGAGATGCAGTCCCTGCTTCCCCTCAAGCGGCAGGTGGAGGCCGTTCTCTCCCAGAGGCAGAGGCAGGCGGCGACAGCCACCGGATCCCCTGTCGCCCCCCCGGAACCGCGGCGGCTTTCCGATGAGGATCGAACCCGGGCCTTCCGGGATCTCGGGCTCTCCATCCCGGAAGGGAGCGAGGAACTCGATCAGCTCGAGATCCTGCGCAAGGAGGTGAACCGTCGCCTGCTGGCGCTCTACGGCCCTGCCCAGATCACCGGCAAGGACCTCACCAGCGCCGGACGCCAGCAGCAGCAGAACGGCACCAGCTGGGATGTGACCCTGGGCTTCAACCAGGCTGGCGGCGAGAAGTTCGCCACCCTCACCCAGTCGATCGCCGGCACCGGAAGGCTGCTCGGCATCGTTCTCGACGGTCGCTCCATCAGCGAGGCCACCGTGGGTCCCGAATTCAAGGCCGCCGGCATCGCCGGTGGCGCCGCCAGCATCACCGGTAATTTCAGCGCCGAGGAAGCCAGGGACCTGGAGGTTCAGCTCCGTGGCGGCTCCCTGCCCCTGCCGGTGAAGATCATCGAGGTGCGCACGATCGGACCCTCCCTGGGCGCCGAGAACATCCGCACGAGCCTCGCCGCTGCCCTGTGCGGACTGTTCCTGGTGGCGGTGTTCATGGTCATCGTCTACCGGCTGCCCGGCCTCGTGGCCGTGGTGGCGCTCAGCCTCTATGCCCTGTTCAACCTGGCCATCTACAGCCTGATTCCCGTCACCCTCACCTTGCCGGGAATTGCCGGTTTCATCCTCTCCGTGGGCATGGCAGTGGATGCCAACGTGCTCATCTTCGAGCGGGTGAAGGAGGAACTGCGGGGAGCCAACACCCTCATCCGCTCGATCGATTCGGGCTTCTCCCAGGCGTTCTCCTCGATTCTCGACGGCCATCTCACCACCCTGATCAGCTGCTCCGCCCTGTTCGCCCTGGGTACGGGACTGGTCAGGGGTTTCGCCGTGACCCTCGCCATCGGCGTGCTGCTCAGCCTGTTCACCGCCCTCACCTGCACGCGCACCCTGCTCCGCCTGTTGATGAGCTACCCGGCCCTGCGCCGTCCCCAGTACTTCCTGCCCCTGCGGCAGCCTCCTGCGGGAGCTGCCTGACCCCATGACTTCCACCCTCGGAACCGCCCCCTCCTTCTCCAGCTTCCGCGTCAACCGGCACCGGGGGGCTCTCTGGGCCGTCTCCCTGCTGGCGGTGATCCTCAGCCTGATCGGCATGGCCGTCAGCTGGACCAACCCGTCCATCCGGGCTCCCCTGCGGCCCGGCCTCGATTTCACCGGTGGCACCCAGATCCGGGTGGAGCGCAGCTGCACCCCCGCCGACTGCGGCACCCTCACCACCAGCCAGGTGCAGAAAACCCTGAGCGCCCTGAGCCTTCCCTCCGACGGAACCCGGGCCGCCCCCAATCTCGATGGGGCCTCGATCCAGCTGCTCGATCAGGGCCAGTCGGTGCTGCTGCGTCTGCCGGATCTCAGTCCCGCCCAGAGCCAGGCCCTGCTCAAGGGCCTGGAGCCGACGCTGGGGGCCACCGCGGAGGGGGGCCTCTCGATCGACACCATCGGCCCCACCCTCGGATCCCAGCTGCTGCGCAGCAGCCTCCTTTCCCTGTTGCTGAGTTTCATCGGCATCGCTCTCTACATCACCTTCCGCTACGACCGGGTCTATGCCTTTCTCGCCCTGCTCTGTCTCGTCCACGATGTGCTGATCAGCTGCGGGGTGTTCGCCTGGCTCGGCGTGCTGGCCGGGATCGAGGTGAACAGCCTGTTCGCCGTCGCCCTGCTCACGATCGCCGGCTACTCGGTGAATGACACCGTGGTGGTCTTCGATCGGATCCGCGAGAAGCGCGAGCAAAACAAAGGTCTGCCCCTGGCGGAGCAGGCCGACGACGCCGTGGCGGCCACCCTCACCCGTTCGATCTATACCTCCCTCACCACCGTTCTGCCCCTGGTGGCCCTGATCTTCTTCGGTGGCAGCAGCCTCTACTGGTTCGCTGTGGCTCTCTCCATCGGCATCATCGTGGGGGCGTGGTCCAGCATCGCCGTGGCCCCCACGCTCCTCCCCGTGCTCTCCCGCCGATGACCTCCCCCCCCGGTGCTCCCGCGGTGAGCGCCTCGAGGCCTCTTCCCTTCGTGCCCCTGCTGCTCCTGTTGCTGGCCCTGGTGGACCTGAGGGTGGAGCTCCAGCTGATCGCCGATCACTTCACCTTCACTTCCGTGGCAGCCGCTTTCCGTTCCCACCTGCTGGCCGTGTTCGTGCTGCTGCTCCAGCCGTCCCTGTGGAAGCACTACCGGAGGCTGCGCTCCTGATCGTGCCTCTCCCGCAGAGAGCCAGGAGTGGCAAGGTTCAGCCACGGTCCCAGCGATCCATGATGTCGTGCACGAGCACTTCGCTGCTCAGCACCTGGAGCACCACCACCAGGGGCAGGGCCAGAAGCAGCCCCGGCAGACCGAGCAGGGCACCCAGACTGAGCTGAGCCATGAGAGCCACGGTGGGAAGCAGATTCACCGTGCGTTTCAGCAGCACCGGTGTGAGCAGGAAGGCTTCGCCGTTCTGCAGCACCAGGCGCAGCACCAGCACCTGCACCATCTTCGCGGGCGAGCCCAGGAGGAGGGCGACCGCCATCGGCAGCAGGGTTGCGGCGGTCGGGCCGATCGTGGGAACGAAGGTGAGCAGGCCGCAGACGAGGGCGCAGAGGAGGGCCAGGGGCACCTGCAGCAGGGCAAGGCCCGCCCAGCTGGCGAGGAACACCACCACCGCCGAAAGGGTCATGCCCGCCAGCCAGCCCCCCAGGGCCTGGCGG
Source organism: uncultured cyanobacterium (assembly GCA_963847745.1). Lineage (GTDB taxonomy): Bacteria > Cyanobacteriota > Cyanobacteriia > PCC-6307 > Cyanobiaceae > Cyanobium. The sequence continues at coordinate 284,368 of CAWKAW010000003.1, forward strand.
CATTCACTGAGCAGCAGCTGGACGCGGGGCCGGTAGAAGCTCGGGGTCGCCGCAATCACCAGGCGCTGGTGACTGCGGGGATCCAGGGCCAGCAGAACGGCCAGCAGCACCATCAGCAGCAGCTGCACCGTGCTGTTGGCCGCTCCCCCCGCCACTTCGAAGGCCTGGGCTCCAAGCGGTTGCAGCTGTTCCCACCAGGCCTCGTTGGCCAGTCGACGCTCCAGGGTGGTGAATCCCGGAACCTGGGCGAGCAGATCGGCGATGCGCCGGGGCAGCTCCGGGATCAGCCGCCCCAGTTCCTGCGCCTGCTGAACCACCTCCGGCAGCAGCAGGGAGCTGAGCAGGCTGCCCGCCACCACCAGGGTCGCCACCACCAGGCCGAGGGCGGTCGGCCGGTTGATCGGCAGAACCCTTCGCAGCAGGCTGATCAGCACGTCGAGCGCCACGGCCAGAACCACCGCGCCGAAGAGCACCAGCAGCACCCAGCGCAGCTCCCAGAGCAGCAGCCCGAGCACAACAAGGGCCAGGGCCCCCACCAGGGAGCGGGCGTTCATGGCGTCAGACGCGGACGTCTCCAGGTGTCGAGGATGTCATGGATGACCACCTCCCGCAGCAGCACCTGCAGGCACACCGCCAGGGGAAGCGCCAGGAGCAGGCCCAGGGGGCCGAACACCACTGTGAACAGCAGCTGGGCGGTGAGGGTGAGGCCTGGGAGCAACTTCAGCTGATGCTGCATCACCGATGGAGTGATCAGGTAGCTCTCCAGGTTCTGAACCACGATGTAGAGAACGAGAACGGCGACGGCTTTCCACGGCGCCTCCAGCAGGGCCACCGACATCGGGAAGATGGTGCTGAGGGTGGGCCCCACGTTGGGAATGACGTTGAGGAGGCCCGCCAGAACCGCATTGGCGGCAACGAGTTTCACCCCCAGCAGGGAAAGCCCCACGGCGGCCAGCAGGCCCACGCAGAGGGAACTGATCACCACGCCCACCATCCAGGCACTGAGGGCTTCTCCACACTGCAGCAGCACCTGTCGGAAGCGACGGCGGTAGAAGGAGGGAATCAGCAGCAGCAGAACCTCCCGGTAGGCATGGGGCTGGAGGGCCACCATCAGGGCGACCGCCAGCACGAACAGGGTGTGCACGAGGCCGGTGCCCACATTCCCGGCGAGGCCCAGCAGCTGCAGGGCACCGCCGCTGAGGCCGTTGGCGAGGGCGGCGGCGCTCTCGGGCCAGCTGGCCACGAGCTGCTGGAACCAGTTCACGCCCCCGTCGCTGGTTCCATAGACCATGCGGGAGACGGACTCCAGGTTCTGCTGCAGCAGCCGCAGCAGCTCGGCGGCCGCCTGGGGCATCTGCTGGATCAGTTCGCCGAACTGCGCGACGAAGGGCGGGATGATGACCGTCGCCACCAACACGCTCACCAGCCCCACCCCGAGCAGGCTCAGCACCAGGGCCAGGGGCCTGGAACAGCCGAGCCTCTGGCGCACCACCCCCACCAGGGTGCACAGGGCCATCGCCAGCACCACCGCGGCAAAGATCAGCACGATCGCTGATCGCAGGCTCCAGATCAGAACCAGCGCCGCGACCAGGGCGATCAGACCCAGCCATTGTCCGAAGCTCAAGCTTCGTTCCCGGCCTCGGGCTCCCCTTCCTCCTCGCCCTGGCCGGAGAATCCGAGTCCATGGCTGTCGGCATAGCGCTGGGCGAAGCGCATGAAACGCTCGAAGTCGGGGGCGCTCTTCCAGGTGTAGGTGGCTTCCAGGGCGCTCGCCCTGCCATTCACGAAGCGTGCCTTCACCTCACGGGTCACCATCTCCCCTTCCTCGTCGATCATGAACATCCCGGTGATGTCTCCGAGGGCCTCCGGCGCCAGGGCTTCCGGCTCCTCGAACACGAACATGGCCTGGCCGGTGCGACCATCCCGGGAGCGGGTGAGACGGATGTCGGGAACGACCGGCTCGTCCACCCCTCGGAAAAACTGAATGGCGGCGGCCATGGCATCGGAGCAAAGCCGGATCCTAAGCAGCACCTGCCGATCCGCCCCATGGGACCCGCCACGCCTGACATAGTGTCGTCCTGCTGATGGCCTGCCCGCCTGGTCTCCCTCCATGCTTTCCGGCCCTCCGGTTTCCGGCACCGTCGGTGCCGATGAGCTGCTCGATCGCTTCCTGGCGGCCTCCGATCGCCAGCGGCGCAGCCTCCTCCCCCAGATCGAGCAGCGTGGAGCGGAGATCCTGCCCCTGATCGCGGCACGCCTCGATGGCCTCGATCGATCGAGCGACGACTGGGCTGCCGGCTTCCTGGTCCAGCTGTGCCTGGCCGGGCAAGGGGACTCCCCCGGAGGGAGTGACTTCCTGGATCGCCACCCGGAGGGCTGGCTCCAGGTGACCAGTGGGGCCGATCAGGACTATTCCCTGCTCCAGCTCCATCTGATGCGGCGGGAGTTCGAGGCTGCGGACCGGCTCACCAGTGACCATCTCCGCCGCCTCGCCGGTGACGATGCCGTCCGGAGGGGATATGTGTATTACAGCGAGGTGGCGGCCATGCCCGGGGTCGATCTCGAGAGCATCGACCGGCTCTGGTGCTGTTATTCCCGGGGTCGCTTCGGTTTTTCCGTGCAGGGCCGACTGCTGCGGGCCTGCCAGGGTCGCTGGGAGGAACTCTGGCCCCGGCTCGGCTGGAAACAGGATGGGGTCTGGACCCGGTACCCCCATGCCTTCACCTGGTCGTTGGCGGCTCCCGAGGGCCATATGCCCCTGATCAACCAGCTGCGCGGGGTGAGGTTGATGGATGCCCTGTTGCAACATCCCTCCCTGGAGGCTCGCATCGACGCCAGGGGGACCCAGGGACCGGGCTAGGGTCAAAACGAACAAGAAGGCGACAGGTGGAGGCTCCTTCCGGAATGGCATTGCGCTGGGCCGACTTCATCACCCCCTCCACCCTCCAGCTCTCCCCGTTCGTGGAGCTCCTTCTGGCACCGATCGGATCGGCGTCCCGCCTCTCCGAACTCCATCTGGGTCTCCAGGAGGCCCTGGTCAATGCGGTGCGCCATGGCAATGGCTGCGATCCCGCCAAGTGCCTGCGGGTGCGGCGCATCCTCACGCCCCGCTGGGTGGTCTGGCAGGTGCAGGATGAGGGCAACGGCATCCCCCGGCAGGACCGGGCTCCTTGCCTGCCCTCCTGTTCCGAGTCGATCTCGGGAAGGGGTCTGTTCCTGATCCACCACTGCTTCGATGATGTGCGCTGGAGTGGCAGGGGAAACCGCCTGCAGCTGGCCGTCCGGCGGGCCCGGCTCAGGGGGAATGGCCAGGGGAATGGCTCGCACAGCCGGGATCGCTGATCTCCGCCCGCAGCCAGGACAATCCGTGATCGAGCAGGGAGATGGCTCTCTCCCGCGCTTCCGTCGGCTTCGGCCGACAGGGATCATCCGCCGCCAGCAGCTGAACGAGGGCGGCAGCGATCTGTTCGGCGGCCCGCCGCGGGCGCTGGTGCTTGAGAGCGTGCCAGTCCCGATCGGAGATGGCAAGGGAAACCTGCAGCCGTTCCGCCAGGTCGAGGGCGCCATCGGGCCAGTGGTTCCTCGTGAGGGCCGCCGGTTGATCGGCATGGCTGGGCAGGGGGGGCACTGGACGTTCTCCCGGATCGGCGGCCATCCTGGCCCCGGGGCCGCCCTGCCGGGGGCTGGAGAGCTGTTGCGGAGGATGGATCGGTCATGGTGATTCCCCGGCCGGGTTCGCGGCCCAGCAGCCCCGGGCTGTTGCACCACCTGGCGGCGTTGCTCAGCCTGGCCGGCCAGCAGCCGGGCCCCGGCAGCGCTCCCTCCGCCGACAGGGAAGCCGCCGACCGGCCGAGTGTGGCCCGGCGCCGGCGCCGTCAGCAGCTCGCCCTGGCCCAGCGCCTGCTCGATCCCCTCCCTCCTGCCCTCCGTGCCCCCAATGGCAACGGAGAGACGTTCTGGAGAGCGGTGCGCTGGGGAGGGCTGGGCCTGCTGCTGGCCCGCTGGCTGGCCCGTTAGCCGGGCTTGCGGGCGCTCCAGACCCTGGTCATGAAATGGGTCTCGGCGCCGATCCCCGTGAATCCCGCCCCTGCCAGCCGTGCCTCGATGTCGTCAGCGATGTAGCTGCGGTAGTAGGGCTCGTGAAAGGTTCTCGGGAAGTTCTCCATCATCACGCTGAATTCCGGAGAATCGGCCGGCTGAACCGAATCGGCCAGCGCCAGCACCCCTCCCGGTTCCAGCACGCGGAAGGCCTCCTCCAGCACGTTCTGTCGTGCCGTGGGGGGCAGTTCATGGAGCAGGAACACACAGCTCACCCCCTGAAAGCTGCCTGCGGCGAAGGGCATCGTCTCGGCGTTGCCCCGCACCAGCTGGGGCAGCTCCCCGGGCAGCTGGCCCAGCCAGGCGCTGGCCTGTCGCAGGTAAGCGGTGGAAAGATCGAGCCCCAGCAGCTGGGCCCGGGGCAGGGCGCCGCGGATCTGCCGGAGCATCCGCCCGGTGCCCGTGGCGATGTCGAGCAGTCGCAGGGAGGAGGGGGAACGAGCGGCGAAGGGCTTGAGACCCTCCAGCAGGGGACGCAACAGCCGGCGGCGCATGGCGTCGGCCGTGCCATTGAACAGAATCTCCACCTGCAGGTCATAGAGGGCCGCGGACCGGTCGCTGAGATATCCGTCGGTCTGGTGGTGGAAGTTCTGGAGGTAGTAGTCGGGATAATCGCCACTCTGGGCTTCGGGGGGAAGGTCACGCACGTCGCGTCGGCTGCGGCGGCTCCAGATCGATGGCAGATCGAGCCACACCAGGGGGTAGCGGGTCGCCCAGTCGAGCCAGGGACCATCGAAGAGCAGGGAGGAGGGGTACAGCCCCAGTTCCGACTCCCTCCAGTCGAGCTCGATCAGGGTGTCGCGGCTGCGGCGGAGCCTCTGCATCACTTCCGGGGGAACCGGCACGACGCTGCTGCGGGCGGAGGGGGCCAGGACCCCCATCAGATGGGTGCTCACCTCCTTGTGGGCCAGTCCTGCCAGGCTCTTGCCCTGCTGGAGGCTGTGATAAGCCAGCTTCGTGAACGGGTCGCGCATGAATAGGGAGGTGTCCGTCCTTCATTCCAGCAGGAACGGGCCGCTGGCGAGAGCCGCGGGTCCGGAGGGCTCAGCCGTCGCAGCTCAGCCGTCGTAGTACAGGGCGAATTCGTGGGGATGGGGTCGCTGCCGCAGCTCCTGAATCTCCAGCTCTTTCATCTCGATCCAGTTGGCCAGAAACCCTTCGCTGAACACCCCACCCGCCAGCAGGTACTCCTGATCGGCCTGAAGGGCCGCCAGGGCGCCCTCGAGTGAGGTGGGCACGCTGGGGATGGCTTCCCGTTCGACCGCGGAGAGGGTGAACAGGTCGCGGTCGGTCGCGTCGCCCGGATCGATCTGGTGGAGGATCCCGTCCACTCCCGCCAGCAACATCGCTGCGAAGGAGAGATAGGGATTGGCCAGGCCATCCCCCGGGCGGAACTCCAGGCGTTTGGCCGGGGGATGGCCGCCGGTGAGGGGGATCCTCACAGCCGCCGAGCGGTTCCCCTGGGAATACACCAGATGGATGGGGGCTTCGAAGCCGGGCACCAGGCGCTTGTAGCTGTTGGTGCTGGGATTGGTGAACGCCAGCAGGGAGGGCGCGTGGCGCAGCAGACCGCCCACATACCAGCGAGCGGTCTGGGAAAGATTGGCGTAGGTGCCTTCCCCGAAGAACAGGGGCTGGCCTCCCTTCCAGAGGCTTTGATGGACGTGCATGCCGCTGCCGTTGTCGGCGAAGACCGGTTTGGGCATGAAGGTGGCCGTCTTGCCGTGGCGCCGAGCGATGTTGCGCACCACGTACTTGTAGATCATCACGTTGTCGGCCGCCTGGATCAGATCAGCGAAGCGGATGCCGAGTTCATGCTGGGCCGTGGCGACTTCATGATGCTGTTTCTCGATCGGCACCCCCAGGGCGCCGAGGGTGAGAAGCATCTCGCTGCGGATGTCCTGCAGGGTGTCGTTCGGTGAGACCGGGAAGTACCCCTGCTTCGGCTGGATCTTGTAGGCCAGGTTTCCCCCTTCCTCCAGTCTCCTCGAATTCCAGGGAGCCTCGATCGAATCGACCTGGTAGAAGCTGCCGCCCGGGCCGGAGTCGTAGCGCACGTCATCGAAGAGAAAGAATTCCGGCTCGGGGCCGAACACAGCCGTGTCGGCCAGTCCGGTGGAGCCCAGGTACGCCACCGCCTTGCGGGCCAGGCAGCGTGGACAGCGTTCGTAATCCTCGCCAGTGCGGGGATCCCGGATGGAGCAGATCAGGCTGAGGGTTCTGTGGCGGATGAAGGGATCGATCCAGGCCGTGGCGGGATCCGGCACCATGGCCATGTCGGATTCGTTGATCGTTTTCCAGCCCCGGATCGAGGATCCGTCGAAGGCGATGCCCTCCCTGAAGGCAGCAGGATTGATCTGGTCGGCAGAGACGGTGAGGTGATGCCATTTGCCATGGATGTCCACGAACTTGAGATCGACCAGTTCGATGCTTTCGTCCTGAATCCGGCGGAGCACGTCCTGGGTTGCCTGGGTCATCGGGAGAGGTTGTGAAGGATTCCGGTTGGGGGGAAGGCCGCCGGCCGGTGATGCGGCGGGGCAGGAGGAGATTCTCGTAACCGTTTCTGTCAGATTCTTCAGACCCTGCCCCTGGACAGGATTCTCACCGATTCGTGGTGCTAGTTTCCGCTGCAGGTGCGTCGATCCAATCCTTCCATGCGCGATGCCATCAGCGGTCTGATCGGCCGGTACGACCAGCTCGGCCGTTATCTCGACCGTGCGGCGATCGACCGCATCGATGCCTACTACGCCGAGAGCGGCCTCCGGCTGGCCGCGGTCGAACTGATCAACCGGGAGGCGGCCACGATCGTTCGGGAGGCAGCCCAGCGGCTCTGGCTGGAGAACCCCGAACTCATCCTGCCCGGCGGGAACGCCTACACGACCCGGCGGCTGGCCGCCTGCCTGCGGGACATGGACTATTTCCTGCGCTACGCCAGCTACGCCCTCATCGCCGACGATCTCACCATCCTTGACGAGAGGGTGATCCATGGCCTCGACGACACCTACAAGAGCCTCGGAGTTCCCACCGGCCCCACCGTGCGCGGCATCGCCCTGCTGGCCGACGTGATCGTGGAGATGCTGGTGGACAGCGGGGTCACCGATCTCTCCGCAGCCCGGTCCGTGGTGGCTCCCCCCTTCGGCCACCTCTGCCAGGGTCTCGCCCCCAGCGACCTCCGCGCCCGCTGAAACAGAGACGGTTGCCTACCCTGGCCTGCCCCCCACTCCCCACCTGTCGGTCTTGGCTCCTCTCCCCGTCCTCCCCCCGGTGAACACGGCCCATCGGCTCGGGTTGGCCCCCATCGCCACGCCGGAACGGCTGCTGCTCGGGCCCGGTCCCTCCAATGCCCACCCCACGGTTCTTCAGGCCCTCTCCCGCCCTCCGATCGGCCATCTCGATCCTCTCTACATCGAGCTGATGGGAGAGGTGCAGGAGCTGCTGCGCTATGCATGGCAGACCGACAACCGTCTCACCATCCCCATGAGCGGCACCGGCAGTGCCGCCATGGAGGCCACCCTGGCGAACACCATCGAACCGGGGGACAGGGTTCTTGTGGCGGTGATGGGGTATTTCGGGCTGCGGCTGGTCGACATGGCCGGTCGCTACCGGGCCGAGGTGGCAACGATCGAGCGTCCCTGGGGGGAGGCCTTCAGCTACGGGGAGATCGAGCAGGCGCTGATCGAGCACAGACCCGCCATCCTGGCGATGGTGCATGCCGAAACCTCCACAGGGGTGTGCCAGCCCATGGACGGCATCGGCGAACTCTGCCGCCGGCACGATTGTCTGCTGGTGCTCGATACGGTCACGTCCCTGGGGGGGGTTCCCCTCTATCTCGACGACTGGCAGGTGGACCTGGCCTACAGCTGCAGCCAGAAGGGACTCAGCTGCCCCCCCGGACTGGGCCCCTTCACCATGGGACCCCGGGCTGAGGCGAAGCTGGCGGCAAGGACCGACAAGGTTCCCAACTGGTATCTCGACGTTTCACTCCTCAACCAGTACTGGGGGAGTGACCGGGTGTACCACCACACGGCGCCGGTGAACATGAACTTCGGCATCCGCGAAGCTCTCCGCCTGCTCGCCGAGGAGGGCCTCGAGCAGGCCTGGGCTCGCCATCGGTCCAATGCCGAGCGGCTCTGGGATGGCCTCGAGCGCCTCGGACTGGAGCTGCACGTTCCCGAACCCCTGCGCCTGCCCACCCTCACCACCGTTCGCATCCCCGAAGGCGTCGACGGCAAGGCCTTCAGCCGCCATCTCCTCGATCGGTTCGGCATCGAGGTGGGTGGCGGTCTCGGTGCTCTTGCCGGCAGGGTCTGGCGCATCGGTCTGATGGGCTACAACAGCACCCCCGAAAACGTGGATCGCCTTCTCTCCCTTCTCGAGAGCGAACTGCCGGCCTTCGGCGGGTCCATCCGTCCGGTGGCCGCCGTCGTCTGATCCCACCCAGCGGGGACGTTCCCTTACGCCGATCCCTTCGCCCGGTGCCGATGCCGGCGGAACCAGCGCTCCAGCTGTTCCCGGGCCGGCTCCTCCCTCAGCCCCCGGATCACCCGCATCGAGTGGTGGGCACTGGGATCAGCGGCAAGGTCGAGGCATCCCCCCAGGGCTCCGCGCTTGGGATCGGAGGCGGCGAACACCACCGTGCCGACCCTGGCCTGGATCAGGGCTCCGGCGCACATCGGGCAGGGTTCGAGCGTGACCAGCAGGGTGCAGGAATTGAAGCGCCAGTCGCCCCGGACTCGTGCGGCCTGGGAGAGGGCGACCAGTTCAGCATGGCCGAGGGGATCCTGCTGCCGCTGGCGGCGGTTGCTGCCCCAGCCCAGGCAGCGGCCCCTCTCATCGAGCAGGACCGCCGCCACCGGGATCTCCCCTTCGTCGCCCACCCTCTCCCCCAGGCGCAGGAGCCGCTCCATCCAGAGGGCGTGATCGGATTCGCTGGCCATGGCCCCCTTGTAGACGGTCCGGGCCGATCCGGGGACGGCACCGGTGCGGGCCAGAATGCCCCCATCCATCCCGTTGCCGTTGGCCAGCGTGCCCTCAGCCCAGCGGCAGCCGCCGCCCCCGAGGCTTCGATCCTTTGCTGACCCCTTTCTGCCGGATGCGGCTCTCGAGGCCTTCCTGCATCGTGCCTCGAGCCTCCTCTGCCAGTGGCTCGGTTCCGCCGGCTCCGGCACTCCCCTGCCCGGCCTGAGCGTGCTGCCCGAGGTGGAGCCCGCCATGGCTGGCCTGGACAGCGAGCGGCTGATGGCGGATCTCCAGCTGGTGATGGAGGGGGCCTACAACCCCAACCATCCCGGCGCCCTGGCCCACCTGGATCCCCCGCCCCTGGCGGCTTCGATCGTGGGCGATCTGATCTGCGCGGGTCTCAACAACAACCTGCTGGCTGAGGAGCTCTCCCCCAGCCTCACCCACCTGGAGCGAAGGCTCTGCGCCTGGCTGGCCGGCCAGCTCGGTCTGCCCAGCGGCGCCGGAGGGATCGCGGCCAGCGGCGGCACCCTCAGCAACCTGATGGCCCTGGTGACCGCCAGAAGCCGCCAGCTGCCGGGGGGGAGGGGGGATGGGGTGGTGCTCTGCAGTGAGGACGCGCACGTTTCCCTGCGCAAAGCCATGGGAGTGATGGGTCTTCCCCCGGATTCGCTCCAGAGCGTTCCCGTCGACGCCGAGGGCCGCATGGATGCCGCTGCCCTCTCCCAACGGCTCGGGGAGCTGGACCACCACGGGCCTGCGGTGATCGCGGTCGTGGCCACCGCCGGTACCACCGTGCGGGGGGCCATCGACCCTCTGGAGGCCATTGCCGGCCTCTGCCGACGCCATGGCCACTGGCTCCATGTGGACGGAGCCATCGGAGCGGTCTTCGCCCTGGCCCCGGCCCAGCGGCACCTTCTGCGGGGACTCGAGCATGCCGATTCGATCACGGTGAATCCCCAGAAGCTGCTGGGAATCACCAAGACCTCCTCCCTGCTGCTGCTCGCCGATCCCGGTGCCCTGCAGGAGGCCTTCGCCACCGGCCTGCCCTACATGGAGCCGAGCTGGGGTGGCGGCCATGGCGGGGAGGCCGGACTGCAGGGAACCCGGCCAGCCGAGATCCTCAAGCTCTGGCTGGGCCTGCGGCAGCTGGGGCTGGCCGGGGTGCAGTCACTGCTGGAGGGGGCGATCGGACGTCGTCGCGCGCTGGAGGAGCTGCTCCGGGAGGAGGATCGCCTTCAGCTCTCGGGCGGCCCCCTGCACCTGCTGGCCTTCCGGCCGGCCGGCATCGGTCCCGACACGGCGGAACGCTGGAGCCTCCGCACCCGTCAGCGTCTTCTGGGTGAGAAGCTGATGCTCTCCCGCCCCCACTACCGGGGGCATCACCATCTCAAGGCGGTCCTCGGCAACCCCCACACCCAGGGGGAACATCTGCATCGGCTTGCCAGGGTCGTGCGCGAGAGCCTCTCCGACGAGGGGCGGGCGGCATCATGAGGCCCGGGCACCATGGCTGAATCGGAATCCTTCACTGAATCCTCCAGCGGATCCTCCAGCGGATCCTCCCCCCAGCGGCCCCCGCCTCCATCCCAGGGTCGCCGTGGGCGCTGGGTGGCGATCCTCACCGGTGCCCTCTCCATCCTGATCGGGGTGCTCTACCTCGCCCTGATCACGGTTCTCGATGCCCGCGGCCCCCTGCTCCCCCCTCCCCCCGAGGCTCTCGGGAGCGGGGCTGGGGGCGGGGAGGCAGGCGCAGGGCTCTCTGTCGCCTCAACGGTTCCACCACCCGCTGCAGAGCCGCCTGGAGGAAGTTCTGGAGCACTCCCTCGCGCCGGTTCAGTTCGTACTGCCGCTGGAGCACCTCCTGCAGACCCCCGTCGCCCCAGTCCTGATCCTGTCGGAAGTAGGTGATGAAGCTCATCCCCGCCACCCGGGTCAGCCAGGCCGCACTCACAGCCTGGATGGCACGGGTGGCCAGCAGGGCCGGCAGGCCCAGGCTGAGGGCACCGGTGAGCAGGGAAACGCCGCCCTTGATCAGTCCCAGACCGGCGAGGGTGCGTCCCACCGAGAGGGCCAGATCCTGGGCCGAGGCACGGCTCAGGGTCACCCCGTAGACCCGGCCGATCTCCGCCACCATCTGGGCGTTCACGGCCGCCGCCCCCAGCAGGTCGATGCCCGGCAGCGGGGTCACCATCAGCACACCGGCCCCGATCCACATGTATCGCTCCACGATCGCCTCGGCGTCCCGGCGGCGCTGGCGGTCGAGGAGATCACGGCTGGCCTCCCCGAGGCGACGGCACTGGAGCAGGAGGTTGTCGGCGATCAGCTCCTCCCCGTCGGCATGGAGCACCTCCGCCAGCCGTCGCAGCAGATCCTCCACCTCCGGGGCGGGCTGCAGGGGCTTGCCTCCCGGCATCGGAACGCTCTGGGGCGCGGCACTGGTGGCGATCACATCCGCCGCGGCCAGCCGGGTGCCGCAGCGCTGACGCAGCAGCGCCAGCAGCCGGGCTTCCTCCTGTTCGCCGCGCAGATCGCATTTGTTCAGCACCAGCAGCAGACGCTTCCCCAGGCTCGCCAGGGTTTCGAACACCTCCAGCTCCGCGGCCCGCAGATCGCCGTCCACCACAAGCAGCAGCAGATCGGCCCGGGCCGCCTGCTGCCGGGCCAGCCGTTCCCTCTCCCTGCCCTCCCTGCCGGCCTCCAGGATTCCCGGGGTGTCCTCCAGGATCACGGCCCGCTCCAGTCCCCGCAGCCGCAGGCGGTACCGGGCCGACCGGGTGGTGGAGCCCATCGGGGCCCCCACCTGGCCCACCAGCTCCTGGAGCAGCGCCCGGATCAGAGAGGTCTTGCCGGTGGAGCCCGTGCCGAAAACGGCGATCACCAGATCGCCCCGTTCCAGTTCCCCCTGCATGCGTTGCCGTTCCTGCCGCAACGCTTCCCGTTCGACTTCGTCGCGGACCCGCTCCAGGGTGCGATCGATGGCGGCAAGGTTGCGTTCGGCGGCTTCCCTGCGGCTCGTGGCGGGCTCCACCTCCAGCCGGGAGGATCCCCCTGTCCGTGGGGCACGCTTCGAGGAAAGCAGCCAGGGCCAGGCCAGCCGGGCTGTGGCCAGCAGGGCTGCGGCCGCGAACAGGAGCAGCAGAGGTGCCACCAGCCAGCCCGGCAGCCAGTAGCTCAGTTGCCAGAGCAACTGGTTGAACCCCTGGAGCACCATGCCGATGAGCAGCAGCCCCAGCAGTCCGCCTCCGATCCAGAGCCAGAGGCGAAGCCGGCGCATCAGGAAGGGGGGGGCGGCGGGGCCGTACGGATGATCTCACCCCAGAGGGAGGCGGCCATGGCGCTGGTGGCGTGGGTGGGTCGGTTGTCGTCGTTGCCCAGCCAGATGCCCATCACCCAGTGACGCCTGGGTTCGTAGCCCACGAACAGGAGGTCCCGGGCATCGTTGGTGGTTCCCGTCTTTCCCCAGGCACCCCCCCCGACGTAGGCAGCGGTTCCGGTGCCACTGTTGACGACCCCCTGGAGCAGTTGTTGCATCGCCCGGGCCGTGGACTGCTTCATCACGCGGCGTCCGGGTGGGGTGGTCGTTCTCCCCTTGCCCGACCGGCAGCGCTCCTCCACCTTGCCGGTTCCTTTCCCTTCTGCCGGCTTCGGCCCGGCAGCCTCCCCCTCCCTTGCCGTGACGCAGCTCTCGGCGTCGGTGAGCCCCCGGATCGTGCTGGGGGCGTGCCAGGTGCCGTCGTCGGCCACGGCGGCGTAGGCGGCGGTGAGCTCCAGCAGGGTCACCTCGCTCTGGCCCAGGGCCAGGCCTGGAACCGGCGCCAGCGGGCTGGTGATGCCGAGATCCCGGGCTTTCTGCACCACCGACTCCAGGCCCACCCGGCGCGCCAGTCGCAGGGCAGCGGTATTGCTGCTGATGGCGAGGGCCTGACGCAGGCTGATGCTGCCGCCACAGGCGCTGTCGAAAGACTGTCCCAGCCAGCGCAGGGGACCACAGCCGATCGCATCGGCGGGGCTGGCACCCCGCTCCAGAGCCACGACATAGGGCACCAGCTTGAACGTGCTGCCCGGCTGGCGCAGGGCCATGGTCGCCCGGTTGAACTGACTCTGGTGGTAATCCCTGCCACCCGTGATGGCGAGAATCCCCCCCGTGCGGCTGTCGAGAACCACCACCCCCCCCTGGCTGACGTTGAGCGATCGGCTGCTCTCCAGCCTCTGCCGCAGCAACCGCTCCACCAGCTCCTGGAGGTCGGGATCCAGGTAGGTGTCGATCAGGAAATTTCCCTCGGAAGCCACATCCGGACCGACCAGGGCATCGAGGTCACGGCGTACCTGGTCGGTGTAGAAGGGCGCCGCCCTTCGTTTGGACGACCGGCAGGCGTTGGCCGCCAGCCGCACCGGGGTGCGTCGGGCGGAGCGCCCCAGGTCGGCACCGATGCGGCCGGTGTCGGCCATCTTGGCCAGCACCCGGTTGCGGGCATTGAGGGCCGCTTCGGGGTCGAAACAGGGGTCATGGCCGTTGGGGGAGGGGAGCAGGCCCACCAGCAGAGCCGCCTCCTCCAGTTCCAGCTTGGCTGCGGGCTTGGCGAAGAAGCGGCGGGCGGCGTCCTCGAAGCCCCAGCCGGCCCCGAGGTAGACCCGGTTGAGGTAGCTCAGCAGCAGGTCCCGCTTGCTGAAACGGGCCTCGAGCTGCAGGGCCACCAGCAACTCCCTCCACTTCCTGCCCAGGGTCTCCCCCTGTCCCACCTGGTCGGGATAGAGGCTGCGGGCCAGCTGCTGGGTGAGGGTGCTGCCGCCTTCGAGCACCTTGCCTCCCAGCAGGTTGGTGAGCAGGGCCCGGGCGGTACCGATCGGGTCCACCCCCGGATGCCACCAGAAACGACTGTCCTCGCTGGCCAGCAGGGCGTCGATCAGCACCGGCGGATATTCGCTGAGCCGACCCAGTTCCCTGTGGCGGCGATCGTCGGCCGTGGCGATGGGCCGATCGGCGCGGTCGTAGAGCACCAGCGGTCCCCGCACGGTGGCCAGGCTGCCCCGGATCGGCATCTGCAGCGCCGAGAGAACCAGCAGCAGCAGTCCGCTGCCGGTCAGGCCCGCCAGAGCCAGTCCGGTGACCCGGGCGATCCGTTCCAGACGCGGGCGTGGACGGTGCAGGAAGGTGATCTCGGGCAGACCGCCCTGGTGGCTCGGTCCGAAGCGCACGGTGTCCCCATCCCGCAGCAGCAGCTGCTGCACCGGTCGGCCCTGCCACCAGAGACCATTGGTCGATCCCTGGTCCCGCAGCAGCCAGTGACCGTCATGGTCCTCGAGCAGGGCATGGCGGCGGCTCACTGCACCGTGGTCGATCACGATGTCGCTGTCGGGATCCCTGCCCAGGCGGTAGCAGGCTGCTGCCAGCGGCAGACGACGGGGATCCTGCCCGGGTTGGTGGATCTCCACGATCGACTCACGCATCGCGGGTTCCCCGGGGTCGCAGCAGGTCGATGGCGAAGCAGACCACGGCGGCGTTGATCGCCACATCGGCGAGATTGAACACCGGGAAGGAAATGGGCACGAATTCCAGGAAATCCACCACCCATCCCAGCCGCCAGCGGTCGATCCCGTTGCCGGCGGCTCCTCCGAGCAGGAATCCCAGGGCGAGTCCCCGCCACATCCCCTGGGGGGGCTGCAGCAGGATCCAGCCCAGCAGAGCCGCGCTCACCAGGGCACTGACCAGGGCAAGGGGCAGGGTCGAGCCGGTGAAGAGGCTGAAGGCGGCTCCTGTGTTGGCCACATAGCGCAGCTGCAGCACGCCAGGCAGCAGCTTCTCCACGACTCCATCGGCAAGGCTGGAGCTGGCCCAGGCCTTGCTGAGCTGATCCGCCAGGGTCACCGCGGCCGCGATCAGGAGCGCGGCAAGCCTCGGATTCCCCTTGCGCCGCCGGGGAAGCGGGGAGCTCACGATTCCACCAGCAGGATCCGCCGCAGCAGCCAGGCCACCACCCCCACCGCACAACAGAGCACCAGTTGCGGCAGCAGGGCGAGGGCATGGCCGAGCAGCAGGGTGAGCACATCCGTTCCCCAGCGGCCGGCCAGGGCACCCAGGATCAGGTTCAGCAGACCGCAGACGTGCAGCACCACCAGCCCCGCGGCAGCAGCCCCCGCCAGGGCGAGGGGATCATTCATCCCCTGCTGCCGGGCCAGTCTTCCGGTGACCCAGGCCGCAGGGAGGAATCCGGCGAGATACCCGAAGCCGGGGTCCAGCAGGTAGCCCATGCCACCTCCCCCGTGGAACACCGGCAGCTGGAACAGGCCGATGCTCAGGTAGGCCACGGCCGCGAGGATGGCGCTGCGGGGTCCTCCCACCAGGGCGGTGAGCAACAGGGCCGGTACCTGGAGGGTGATGCCCATGGGTCTGATGCTCCAGCCCGAGGCGTCGTGAAAGGGCATGGCGGCGGGGATGAGTCCACCCGCCACGATCAGCAGCAATCCGGCGATCGCAGCGCTCCAGGTGGCAAGGGCCCGCAACTGCTCCATCCATCACTGGCGCCCATCCTGCCTGTCGCTAGGTTCGGCTGAGAAGGGGTGAGGGCCTGATCGACGACCTGCAGCCGACGCCGCCGCAGCGGTCGTCTCCCCCTTTCGCCGTGGGGGAGAGCGTGCAGCTGGTGGCGCCCCAGCGGTATCTCAAGACCGCGGATCCGATGCCCATGCTGCGTCCCCCGGATCTGGTCGACCCGGCCGAAGTGGGGCAGGTGAGCGAGATCCGCGCCCTCGACCAGGTGGCCGTGCGGTTCCGCAGGGGGACCTTCCTGTTTGCCGCCGCCGATCTCAGATCGGACTGCCTGCGGGAGTGAGGACGGGCTTCCGCCAGCCCTCTGCCGCTGCGTCGAGGGCAGCGGGGGGGCCCACCAGGCTGAGGCAGGGATCTCCCAACCAGCGTCGGGCCGCCTGGATCAGATCGTCGGGGCCGAGACCCCTCGCCCGCTCCAGGGTTCGTTCCACGTGATCGCTCTCCAGACCATGGCTGAGCACCAGGGCCTGGCGTTCGGCGATCTGGGAGCCGGTCTGTCTGCCCATGGCGTCCTGGCCCAGGAACTTCGCCAGGGCCAGATCCCACTCCTGCGGCTGCAGGGGGCATTCCAGGATCCTCTGCCACTCAGCGAGCAGGGCGCAGGTGGCCTCTTCCGCCCGATCGGCCGAGGTGGAAAGGTGCAGCACGAAGGGAGCAGGACCGCAGCGGGCCGGAAGGTGCACCCCCACGTCGTAGGAGAGGCCCCGCTCCTCCCGCATGGTCACGAACAGGCGGCTCGACATGCCCATGCCCAGGTGCGACTGGAGCAGCCGCAGAGGCAGGGCGTCGGGGTGTCCCAGAGGCACGGTGGCGGTCCCCAGGAGGAGCACCAGCTGTTCGGTGTCCTGCACGAGCCGGGCAAGGCGGCCCGACTCGCGGCCCTCCTGCCTGGCCGGGGGGGTGGGGGACAGGGGCAACGGCGGGGCGGCCGGCATCCCCGTCTGCCATGCCGGCTCCCCCTGGGAGGCCTCCAGCAGATCCATCATCCCGAGGGGTGGTTCGCCGCACAGCACCAGCACGGCACCCTGCTTCCCCAGCCCCTCCACCAGCGGCACGAGATCCTCCCGGGCCAGGCCCTTCACGTCCTCCTCGGTCCCGAGGGGATCGTGGCCGTAGGGACCCGTTCCGTAGAGCAGGTGGCGCAGCTGGTCATGGGCCAGCTGGAAAGGATCCTCCTTCTGGCGCAGGAGGGCCTGCAGGTTCAGCTGCCGTTCCAGTTCCAGCTGATCGGAAGCGAGCGTCGGTCGACGCGCCATCAGAAGCAGCAGCGGCAGCAGGGTGGCGGCGTCCTCGGTGGCGCATTTCAGTCCCATCACCAGGGCGTCCTCGTGGGCTTCGCAGCGCAGGACGGCCCCCGCCCCCTCCACCAGGTCGGCCAGGGCCTCGGCATCGAACTCCCCGCAGCCGCGGGTCATCAATCCCGCCAGCAACTGGTGGGCGCCCCGGCCGCCGGCGGGATCCCTGCTGCTGCCGCCCCGGATCGCCAGGCGGGCCGCCAGGATCCCTGGGCCCTCCCGGCGTTGCAGCACCACCGGCAGTCCCCCCCGGAGGCTGGCGTTTTCCCAGGCTCCGGCAGAGCTCCGGGACCCGGCGCGGTCCATGTCGCGGCTCATGCCGGCACCGCCTCGAGCACACAGGCTCGCTGGGGGTCGAGCAGGGGCAGGGCCTCCTCCCGGAGGCGTGCGGGGGTCCAGTTCTCCAGCTCCTCGAGGGGGGCGGAAAGGGGCTGCCGGCGACCCCAAAGGAAGTTGTTGCCCACCAGGCCCGCCACGCCCGGGGCCGA
The DNA here is from genome assembly GCA_963847745.1 of uncultured cyanobacterium. Lineage (GTDB taxonomy): Bacteria > Cyanobacteriota > Cyanobacteriia > PCC-6307 > Cyanobiaceae > Cyanobium. The sequence continues at coordinate 301,755 of CAWKAW010000003.1, forward strand.
TTCCAGGCCGAAGCGATAACTGTTGGCAACCAGGCGCTGCGCCCTCGACCACTCGGCATCGCCCGGGGGGTCCGCCATCAGCTCCTGCCACACCGTTTCGATCGCCCGGCGCACCTCGGGCAGATCCCCGGTTTCGCACACCGCTTCCAGCAGGGCCAGGCTGCCGCATTCCATCGGGTGGAGATCCAGATCGATGCTCTCCACGATCCGCAGCTGCTCCCGCAGGCGCTCCACCAGCCGACTGCGCCGCCCTTCCGCCAGCACGGTGGTGGCCAGATCGGCCCCGCTCACCCCGGCCAGTTTCCGGGCCGGAGGTTGCCACCAGGCCATCAGCAGGCGGGCCGCCTCCAGTCTCGGCAGGCTGAGGCGGTGCTCCCCCGCCAGCACCGTCAGCGGCGGCGGTGGGGCCGGTTCCGCAACGGAGGGCAGAGCCGCCAGCGCCGTGGCCCGCTCCAGGAGCTCAGCGTCGCCCACCGCGCCGGTGAGGCAGAGCACGCAGCGACCGGTGGCGTAGAGACGGTGCTGGAAGGAAGCCATCGCCGTTGGATCGTGAGCCAGCAGTGCTTCCCGCCGTCCCAGGATCGGCCGGCCGTAGGGATGGTCGGGGCAGGCCAGCGCCAGCAGCTGCTGCAGGGCCACTTCCTCGGGCTGGTCCTCGCTCTGGGCCAGCTCCTCCAGCACCACCTGCCGCTCCATGGCGAAGGCGGCGGGTTCCAGGCGCGGTCGGAGCACAAGATCCAGCAGGAGCTCGAGGGCATCGCTCGCCGCCTCCGGTGGAATCAGAACGTGGTAGTGCACGTCATCGAAGCCGGTGGCGGCATTGCTGCTGCCTCCGAGGGCCTCCAGTCGACGGTCGAATTCCCCCGCCTCCAGATGGTCGCTGCCCTTGAACACCATGTGCTCCAGGAAATGGGCCATGCCGCTCTCCCCTTCGGCCTCGAAGGCACTGCCAGCCCGGCACCAGAAATCCAGGCACACCAGGGGGGCCGCCTCGAGGGGCAGGGCCACCAGGGAGATGCCGTTGGCAAGTTCGTGACGGACGGGTTCGCTCAGACCGGGCAGCAGCGGGTCGCGGAGACCCCCGGAAACACTCATGGGCCCATGGCAGGATCGCCATTCTGCTGGCTACCCGGCTGCGATGACCCAGGCAACGAGCACCGCAGGGATCCATCCTCTGGTGGATGCCCTTGCCGAGCGGATCCGCCTCTGCCGGGAGGGGCTGCCGGATCTGGCCCCCTTGGAGCTCCCCCGCGGCCTGGAGGAGATCAGCGGCAGTCTCGACGGGGAGGATCTCTTCATCCACAACGAGGTGCACCGCTGCCGGGGCCTGCGCAAGCTGCACCTGGAGACAGCCCGGCTCGGGGCCGGACTGCAGATCCTGCACTGCGTGTTCTTCCCCGACCCCCGCTACGACCTGCCGGTGTTCGGCACCGACATCGTCGCCGCCCGGGGGGTGGTGTCCGCGGCGATCGTCGATCTGTCACCAGTGGAGGAGACCCTGCCCCACTCCGTCTCGTCCCTGCTGGAGTCCCGTTCCATGCACCGCTTCACCGGGGTGCGGGAGCTCCCGGCATGGGGATCGATCTTCTCGCCCCACGTGCTGTTCGTGCGGCCCGCTTCCGAGGAGGAGGAGCGACGTTTCGTGGAACAAGTGGCGGATTTTCTCGCCATCCTGGATGCCGCCGCTCAGGCAGACCAAGCCCCCAGGCACCAGATGATCCGGCTACGTTGAAAAGATGGCAAGGACAACTCCACTATTGCCGGCAACAGAAACAGAACGACAAGACCCGTCGGGTCCTGGAGAAGGCATTCAACCCGTCCTGGGCCGACCGTTACATCGAGGAACTCCTCTTCGACGACCCTCCCGTTCCTGGCTCCTCGCTCTGATCGTTGCGGGGGGGGCTTCCCTGGTCGTTCTGAGCCTCCAGCACGGCCTTCCTCCCTGGCGGAGCGCCCCACCCAAGCTCGGAGACCGCCCGCCCCCCGGCACCGCCCGAGGCGGTATCGGCACTGGGCAGACTGGAGCCGGCCGGCGACATCAGGATCCTCGCGGCCCCGATCACGGCCATCGGCGGCAGCCCCCGCATCACCGAACTGCTGGTGCGAGAGGGCGAGAAGGTGTCTGCCGGGCAGCTGCTCGCCCGTTTCGACACCACTCCTGGACAGAGAGCGGAAAGGGATCTGCTGCAGACCCGGATCGCCAATCTCCTCGCCGCCTGCAGATCCAGGGCCGGGAACTGGCCCGCTACCGCAGCCTCACGGCGGCGGGTGCCATCGCCGTCGATGAACTCGACCGCCGTGAGCAGGATTTTCTCGAGTTGCAGGGCCAGCTGCAGGAGGCTCGGGCGGAGCTGGAGCGGGTCCATACCGACCTGGTGAACACGGAACTCCGTGCCCCCATCGATGGAACGGTGCTGAGGGTGGTCGCCCGGGTGGGTGAGCGGCCCGGAGACGAAGGGGTTCTTGAACTCGGGGACAGCGACCGCATGGAAGCTGTCGTGGAGGTCTACGAGAGCGACATCCAGCGGGTTCGCCTCGGACAGCCGGTGCGGCTCACCAGTGAGAACGGCGGCTTCAGCGGCGACTCTCAGCGGCCGGGTGAGCCGGATCAGCCCCCAGGTGCGGCAGCGGGAGGTGCTCTCCACCGATCCCACCGGAGATGCCGACGCCCGCATCGTGGAGGTGCGGGTCCGCCTCGACCCTGCCGACGCCGCCAGGGGTGCGGACCCTCTCCGGTCTCAAGGTGATCGCTCGCCTCGAGCCATGAGCGGCTTCTGGCAGCAGCGCCGCATTCCTCTGGCCTGGCTGCTGCTCACCCGTCAGCCGGCCCGGCTGGCGGTGGCACTCGCGGGGATCGCCTTCGCCGCGATCCTGATGTTCATGCAGTTCGGGTTCCGGGATGGGCTCTTCGACGCCAGCGTGATGATCCACGAGGCGTTTCGCCGCCGACCTCGTGCTGCTCAGCCCCCGCTCCAGCAGCTCGGTGAGCATGGCCGGATTTCCCCGGCGGCGACTGGTGCAGACCCTTGCCGATCCGGCTGTGGCCGGCATCACCCCGGTGCACTGGAACCTGCTCCTCTGGCGCAATCCCCAGACCGGGAGACACGGTCGATTCTGGCCCTGGGCTTCGATCCTGCCGATCCGCTCTTCAGCGATCCCACTCTCACCTCCAGGGCCGGAGTTCTCACCCAGCGGGGCCGGTTCTTTTCGATGAACTCTCGCGGCCCGAGTTCGGTCCGGTGGCGAAATGGTTCCGGAAGGGCGCACGGTGGAATGCGAAATTGCCAGTAAACGGGTGCGGGTGGGCGGGCTGGTCTCCATTGGAGCCTCCTTCGGTGCCGACGGCGATCCTGTCACCAGCCGTGAGACCTTTCTCCACCTGATGCCCGACACGCCCCAAGGGCAGCATCGAGATGGGACTGATTCGTCTGCGGCCTGGCGTCCGACCCGGCCGGTGGCCCGGCGCCGTCGAGTCAGCTTCTGCCGGAGGATGTGAAGGTGCTCACCCGGCAGGGGTTCATGGACTTCGAGATGGACTACTGGCGCGGCAGGCACCGCTATCGGCTTCATCTTTACCCTCGGTACGGCGATGGGCTTCGTGGTGGGTTGTGTGTCGTGTACCAGATCCTCTACTCCGATGTGTGTGATCACCTGCCCGAGTACGCAACTCTGATGGCGATGGGTTATCAGCCTTGTTCTCCCTGCTGGGAGTGGTGGCCGGGAAGGTCTGTTGCTGGCGATGATGGGATTCGTGCCTGCCTAGCTTGCCGGAAAGGGCCTCTTCTGCTGGTGCGTGAGGGCACCAGCCTTCCGGTTGCGATGAATTTCGAAAAGTCGGTATTCGTTTTTGCTTTGCATTCTTGTGATGTGCATGGGCTCGGCAGTCCTTGCGATGCGCAAGCCTGGGCAGGCCGATCCGGCTGAGATCTTCTGAGCTCATGACCACCACTCCCGCCGAGTCCCTCAGCAGCCGGCTCGCCCCGCCGAATCGGCGAGCCCATGGTGATCAGGTGCGTGGGCTGAGCCATTGGTTCGGCAGTGGCGAGATGCTGCCGGCAGGTGCTGCATCGACGTCGATCTGGACATTCACCCCGGTGAGGTGGTGCTCCTCACCGGTCCATCCGGTTGCGGCAAGACCACCCTGCTCACCCTGGTCGGTGCACTGCGCCAGGTGATGGAAGGATCCGTTCGTGTGATGGGCCAGGAGCTCTTCCGATCCAGCCGGGGAGAGCGCCAGCTGCTGCGTCGGGGCATCGGCATGATCTTCCAGGGCCACAATCTGCTGAGTTTTCTCACCTCTGAACAGAATGTGCAGATGGGTGCCGACCTTCTTCCTGGTCTCGAGCTACCGGGCCCGTCGGGATCTGGCTCAGGCAGTGGTTGCGGGCTGTCGGACTCGAGGACCATCTCGGGAAGCTTCCCCATGACCTCTCGGGTGGCCAGAAGCAACGGGTGGCCATAGCTCGGGCTCTTGCCGCTCACCCCGGCTCCTGCTGGCCGATGAACCGACGGCGGCTCTCGATAAGCGAACTGGCCGAGAGGTGGTGGATCTGCTCTGGAAACTGGCTCGCGAGGAAGGCTGTGCTGTGCTGATGGTCACCCATGACCCCCGCATCCTCGATGTGGCCGATCGGCTGCTGCAGATGGAGGATGGCCGCCTCTGGTCTGCACCCCTGCCAGGATGAGGGGATGGTTGGGTAAGGTGGCATTCTTCTCCATCGATCCAGGAACCACCGACCGTATGTCCAAACGCAGGAATCTCAAGAAGGAGAAGCAGGAGCGCAACCGCGCCTACGCCCGCAAGTTCAAGAAGCGCAAGCTCCGCAACGACGGCCGTGGTGAAGGGGCCGGAAACGGCGTCACGGGTACCGCCAACAACGGCGGAGCCGCCGACTGATTGAGGATCCCTGCAGCCTCTTCCCGGGGGGGATCCGCAGGGATCCCCCCCTTTTCACGTGCGGCACCCCATGTTCCTCAGCGTCGTCATCCCCACCTACAACCGGCTGCCGATTCTGCGCAAATGCCTGGCAGCCCTCGAGGATCAGCGTCTGGCTGCTCCGGTCGAACGCTACGAAGTGGTGCTCGTGGACGATGGCTCGACCGACGACACCGTGCGCTGGCTCGATGCCCATGCCACCGCCTTCCCCCATGTGCGCCTGATCCGTCAGGACCACGGGGGACCGGCCGCCGGACGCAACCGGGGGGTGGACAACGCCCATGGGGACGTGATCGTGTTCATCGACAGTGACCTGGTGGTCACCCCCGACTTCCTCACCTGCCACGCCCGGGCACTTGAGGGGGAATGGAGCCGGAGTGGGGATCGCCTCTGCTTCACCTACGGCGCGGTGATCAACACGGCCAACTTCGAGGAACCCACCGCCGAACCCCACAAGCTGAACGACCTCTCCTGGGCCTATTTCGCCACCGGCAACGTGGCGATCGACCGGAAGGTCCTGGAACAGGCCGGCCTGTTCGACACCGGTTTCCGGCTCTACGGCTGGGAGGATCTGGAGCTCGGGGAGCGGCTGCGTCAGATGGGGGTGCGGCTGGTGCGCTGCCCGGAAGCGGTGGGCTACCACTGGCATCCTCCCCTCAGCCTGGAGCAGATTCCTGATCTGATCCGGGTGGAGCGGGAACGGGCCCGGATGGGGCTCGTGTTCTTCCGCAAGCACCCCACCCGCCGGGTGCGCTTCATCATCCAGTTCACCTGGCTGCACCGGCTGCTCTGGGAGGTGCTCACCCTCGGCGGTCTGCTCAACGAACGCAGCCTGCGGCCCCTGCTGGCCTGGCTGATCCGCAGCGGCCGACCGGGACTCGCCATGGAGCTGCTGCGCCTGCCGCTCAACCGGATCGGGGTGCGCACCCTCCATGCCGAGGCCAGACAGCTGGGGCTGGCCTGAGAGGGCGGGCCCAGCGGACCGTTTGATAAGTTGGTGCCGTACCTATCACACCGCACACCTGCACGTTTCGGGTGATTCTTCCCAGGGTGGCTTTCACCCGCGGAGAGTTCCCTGGCAGGTGGAGGCAAACCCGAAACCTTTCCCAACCATGGCTGTCGTCACTCTCTCCGAGATGATGGAGGCTGGTGCCCACTTCGGACACCAGACCCGTCGCTGGAATCCCAAGATGTCGCGCTACATCTATTGCGCGCGCAACGGGGTTCACATCATCGATCTCGTGCAGACCGCCGTCTGCATGAACAACGCTTACAAGTGGACCCGCAATGCCGCCCGCTCCGGCAAGCGTTTCCTCTTCGTCGGCACCAAGAAACAGGCTTCCGAAGTGATCGCCCAGGAGGCCACCCGCTGCGGCGCCTCCTACGTGAACCAGCGGTGGCTGGGGGGGATGCTCACCAACTGGACCACCATGCGCGCCCGCATCGAGCGTCTCAAGGATCTGGAACGGATGGAAGCCTCCGGTGCCATCGCCATGCGGCCCAAGAAGGAAGCCGCCGTGTTGCGCCGGGAACTGGATCGCCTGCAGAAATACCTCGGCGGACTCAAGAACATGCGCCGCCTTCCGGATGTGGTGGTGCTGGTGGATCAGCGCCGTGAGACCAACGCCGTGCTCGAGTGTCGCAAGCTCGATATTCCGCTGGTGTCGATGCTCGATACCAACTGCGACCCTGATCTCTGCGACGTGCCGATCCCCTGCAACGACGATGCCGTTCGCTCGGTGCAGCTGGTGCTCGGACGCCTCGCCGATGCGATCAACGAAGGCCGCCACGGTGCCCAGGAGCAACGCGGCAACGACGAGGAAGCCTGATCGCCATCCTCTGTCCCGACCCGTTTCCTTCTCCCTCCTATCCGAATTCTCCCCATGGCTGAGATCACAGCGAAGCTCGTCAAGGATCTGCGCGACAAGACAGGCGCAGGAATGATGGACTGCAAGAAAGCCCTTGCCGAATCCAGCGGCGATATGACCAAGGCCGCCGAATGGTTGCGCCAGAAGGGCATCGCCACCGCCGAGAAGAAGGCCGGCCGTACCGCCGCCGAGGGTGCCATCGGCAGCTACATCCATACCGGTGCCCGGGTTGGCGTTCTGGTGGAAGTGAACTGTGAGACCGATTTCGTGGCTCGCGGAGACCTCTTCCAGGAGCTCCTGCGCAACGTGGCCATGCAGATCGCCGCCTGTCCGAACGTCGAGTACGTCAGCACCGACGAGATCCCCCAGGAGGTGGTCGACCGGGAGAAGGCCATCGAGATGGGTCGCGATGACCTGGCGGGCAAGCCCGATGCGATGAAGGCCAAGATCGTCGAAGGAAGGATCGGCAAGCGCCTCAAGGAGCTGGCCCTGATCGAACAGCCCTTCATCCGGGACAGCGGCATGACCGTGGCCGAGATGGTGAAGCAGGTGGCCGGCAAGATCGGAGAGAACATCCAGGTCCGTCGCTTCACCCGTTACACCCTCGGTGAAGGCATCGAAGTGGAGGAGAGCGATTTCGCCGCCGAGGTCGCGGCCATCGGCAAGGCGGCCTGACGGTTCGCCCTTCTGCCTGACGGTCCGCCCCTCCGGGAACAGAGCCTTCGTGAGCGAACCCTCCGCTGCACCCGATCCCCCCGCAGGGATGGAGGCCATCCAGCAGAGAATGGCCGCCACCAACCCCGTTCTCTACCGGGACCTCGCTCTCTATCTGCAGGTGCTCAGGGAGATCCTCGGCGAGAAGGTGCAACTGGCCTGCTTTCACCTGGCCACCCAGGTCCATGGCCAGCGCTACATCCACCTGCCGGAGGGGGAAAGGGAGCACCTCCACCGGCGCCTGATGCTGCTGGTGGAACGCTGCCGCTCCCTCCTCACGGTGGAGCAGCTCGCATCGCTGGCCGCCCAGCTGGAAAGGGAACAGCGCCGCCGCCCCCCCAGCCAGGCTCCCCGGGAAGGACCCCCCTCTGCGGATGCCGATCTGCCCACGGGTTCGGTACGGCTCGATCTGAGTCCGCCCACCGCAGGGACTCTCGCCTTCTGGGATTCGGAACGGCAACCGCTGGAGACCCTGCTGGGGGGTCCCGGCGGCCCAGAGCATCCGGGCAGCGGCGAGGAGCCCTCTGACGCCCCCGAAGAAGCGCTGGAAGAGGCCTCCCTTTCCGAGGAGTGGCCTTTCTCCGATGGATCGTCCCTTTCCGAAGGACGCTCCTTCTCCGAGGACCCGGAGGCCCCGCCCCCCTCTCCCTGGTCGAGGGGGGATCTGCCGAAGGACCCCCCCACCCTGCTGCGCTGGATCGATGGGATCGAAGCGGCGCTGGTCCGACGTCTGCGCAACCTCTCCCATGCGATCAACGTGGAACTGGCGCGGACCGGCCTCAGCCAGGGCCTGTTGCCCGTGCATCTGCTCCAGGCGGTGCTCGATGGACAGCTGGACCCGGACTCGGCTCCGCCCAACCTGCTGCGGCTCCAGCTCCCGTTCCATGCCCCTGGCCAGGAGGTGCCGCTGCAGGCCATGGCGGTGTTGCTCCGCGGCACCGACCTGGAGCTGGAGGAGCCCCGGCTTCGTACCTGCCGCAGGAGACTGCAGCAGCACCGCCAGGAGGTGCTCAGAATGGCCCGGCAGTTCCGCCTCCTGCAACGGCGGCTCCAGGCAAGGGAGGCCGAACGCTTGTGGCTGCAGGACATCCGCACGATGAGCCCGGGCGGCGACTGACCCCCTCCCCAGGCACCTCCCCGCCGGCGCTGCCGACGCACCCCGAGGAGTGGTTCCGTCTGCTGCAGCGGGCCTGCCAGCTCGAGGCCGACCACGGATTCCGCGATTTCCGGGGACGGCACCACAGCTTCGGCCGCTTCATCCAGCGGTGCCTGGAGGCAGCCCCCGAGGGTCTGCCGGCTGCGGAGAGAAAGCGCCTGGAGCCCCTCAGGGATGGCTTCGGCTCCTATGCCACCGCCGAGCCGGATCGGCGCCGACGGATGGTTCAGCAGCTTCGCCAGCTGCTGCAGCAACTGCGCCGTGGACACCGGGCTCCCGTCGAGGCGGCTCCTCCCCGGTTGCGACTGGCGCCAGCGGTTCCCGGGGACCGGACGGCCGGTACCCTGCGGCCCGAAACCCCCCTCGGGGAGGTGCCCGGCATCGGGATGAAGACCGCCACCCGCCTGGCCGCCCTGGGCCTGCTGGTGGCGCGCGATCTGCTGCATCACTACCCGCGGGACTATCTCGATTACGCCCACCTGGTGCGCATCGCCGGCCTCGAGCCCGGTCGCACCGCCACCATCGTGGCCAGCGTGCGACGCAGCCACGCCTTCGCCAGTCCCCGCAATCCCAATCTCGCGATTCTCGAACTGCATCTGCAGGACGGCACCGGGCGCCTGCGGGTCTCCCGGTTCTTCGTGGGGCGCCGCTTCACGGCTCCGGCCTGGCTCAAGGGCCAGCAGCGCCAGTACCCGCCGGGCTCCACGGTGGTCCTGAGCGGCCTGGTCAGGGAAACCCCCTACGGACCCACCCTCGCCGACCCGCTGATCGAAGTGCTGGAGGCGCCCGGTGCCCCGGTGCGTTCGGAGCAGATCGGCCGGCTGGTGCCCGTCTACTCCCTGACCGAGGGGCTCACGGCGGAGCGGCTGCGCCGGGCGATCGACACCCTGCTTCCCCTGGTCTGCCACTGGCCCGATCCCCTGGATCGTCAGCTGCGCACCAGCCTCGAACTGCCCTCCCGTGGCGAGGCCCTGCGGCAGATCCACCGGCCCGAGAGCCGCGAATCGCTCCAGGCCGCCAGAAAAAGGCTGGTGTTCGATGAATTCCTGCTGCTCCAGATCGCCCTCGGTCAACGAAGGCTGAGGTTGCGGCGCTCCGAGGCTCCGCCCCTCACGCTGCCGCAGGGGAAGGACGATCTGGTGACCCGCTTTCTCGCCCTTCTGCCGTTTCCGCTCACGCCCGCCCAGGAGCGGGTGCTGGCGGAGATCCGTCGTGATCTGGCCCAGCCCCGACCGATGGCGCGGCTGTTGCAGGGGGATGTGGGCAGCGGCAAGACCGTGGTGGCGCTGGCATCCCTGCTCACCGCGATCGAAGCCGGCTGCCAGGGAGCCCTGATGGCTCCCACCGAGGTTCTGGCGGAACAGCACTACCGCAAACTCTCGGCCTGGTTGCCGATGCTGCATGTGAGCTCCGCCCTGCTCACCGGTTCCACTTCGCTCAGCCGCCGCCGGGAGCTTCTGCAGGATCTGGCCAACGGACAGGTGCGGCTCCTGGTGGGTACCCACGCCCTCCTGGAGGACCCGGTGCACTTTCATCGGCTCGGTCTGGTGGTGGTGGACGAGCAGCACCGCTTCGGGGTGCGCCAGCGCAACCGGCTCCTGGCCAAGGGACTTCAGCCCCACCTGCTCACGATGACCGCGACACCCATCCCCCGCACCCTTGCCCTGGCCGTCCATGGCGATCTGGATGTGAGTCAGATCGATGGCCTGCCTCCGGGTCGCACCCCGATCCGCACCCGCCTGCTGGGAGGCGGGGAGCGCGCACAGGCCTGGCAACTGATCCGCGAACAGGTCGCCCTGGGTCAACGGGCCTACGTGGTGCTGCCGCTGGTGGAGGAATCCGAGAAGCTGGACCTGCGTTCGGCGGTGCAGACCCATCGACACCTGCAGCAGGAGGTGTTCCCCGAGCTGGCCGTGGGGCTGCTGCATGGCCGCCTGCCGGGGGAGGAGAAGCTGCGGGCGATCGGAGCCTTCGCCGGCGGCGACACCCAGGTGCTCGTCTGCACCACGGTGGTGGAGGTGGGGGTGGATGTGCCGGAGGCCAGTGTGATGGTGATCGAACACGCCGAGCGCTTCGGTCTGGCCCAGCTGCATCAGTTGCGGGGGCGGGTCGGCAGGGGAGCCGCTGCCTCCCATTGCCTGCTGCTCCACGAGGGCAGCCGGAACGCGGCACGCCAGCGCCTGGAGGTGCTGGTGCGCAGCAGCGACGGCTTCGAGATCGCCGAAATGGATCTGCGCCTGCGGGGCCCGGGTCAGGTGCTGGGCACGCGACAGTCGGGATTGCCGGATCTGGCCCTGGCCAGCCTCAGTGACGACGGCGCCGTGCTCGAGCAGTGCCGCGAGGTGGCCCGCCGGATTCTCGAGGAGGATCCCGACCTCGAGCGGCATCCGGCGCTCCGGCAGACCCTGGAGGACCAGCGACGGCGGCAGCTGGAGGCCGCCCGATTGAATTGAGCCGACACCCGCGAGTCTCGAGCATGGCGATGCGTCCCTGGAGCACGGTGCCCATCCATGACAACGGGGAGCCCCTGCGGTCTCTGCCTTCCACCCTGCTCAGGCTGCATCCTCATCCCTACGAGAGCCTGGGCGCTCCCTACGGGCCGGAGGGAAGTCCCTTCCGGCTCCGGGCGGGGGTGATCGAACGGCTGCTGGAGGCCCAGGCCTGCCTGCATCGCCGCTTCCCCCGCTGCCGCCTGGCGATCTTCGATGCCTGGCGGCCTCTGGCGGTGCAGCGCTTCATGGTGGATCACGCCTTCCGTCAGGAATGCCAACTCCGGGGAATCGATCCCCAGGTTTCCGGACCTGTTCAGCAGGAGGTGGAGGAGGCGGTGGCCCGCTTCTGGGCCGCACCGAGCGATGATCCGGCCACTCCGCCTCCCCACAGCACCGGGGCCGCCGTGGATCTCACCCTTGCCCTCGAAGATGGCCGGCCCCTGGAGATGGGGGGCGCGATCGACACGATCGGAGCGGTTTCGGAACCCGATCACTACGCCAGGATCGCCCGGGAGGCGCCCGACTCGGATCCGGCCGAGTGGCACAGGCGGCGCACCCTGCTGGCTTCGGTGATGGAGGAGGTGGGCTTCAGCCGTCATCCCAACGAGTGGTGGCACTTCAGCCATGGAGACCAGCTCTGGGCCTGGCGCACCGGTTCCCCGACGGCGATCTACGGCCGAACGGTGGTCTGAGAGGTGGAAGCGGTCCGGCTGGAGGGATCGAGGCCGAGGGCACCCTCCACTTCCCTGGCCTGATCCGCACTCATCAGACCCTGCTCGATGCATCGGGCGAGGCTGGTGCGGGTCATCTCCGCCTGCAGCACCCGCAGCCGGGCAAGCACGGGCTCGGGCTGATCCGCCCAGGGCTTGAGGTGGTTCTGGTAAGCCAGGGTGATGGCCTGGGGGGTGCAGCTGTCCTGGTTGGGGTCGTAGAGAACCTTCCGCGCGGCGGGCGGCCCGGGGCGCATCGGAGCGGCGACAACGGGCAGGTGAAGCCCGCTGGTCGCCACCAGAAGGAAGGCCGTGAGCCCGAGCAGGTAACGGTTCATGCCCCTCCCAGCAGGCTGTGAACGGTGTCCTCCCCGGCCCGGTGGACAAAATCCCCGAAGCTGCGGCGACCCCCTCCCTGTTTCCAGGCCGCCAGCAGGGGTTCGAGGGTGGCCTCGAGGTTGTCCAGCGGCATCCGCTCCAGATAGGGCCTGGCCAGCCGGGTGAGGTGAGGGCTGCCACCCAGCCAGAGCTGGTACTGCCCGACTCCGCTTCCCACCAGGCCGATCTCGGCCATGTAGGGGCGGGCGCATCCGTTGGGACAGCCGGTCATCCGCACGAGGACGGATCGCTGGATCTCCAGTCGGCTCATGAGGGCGGCGAGGCGTTCCAGAACTGAGGGAAGGATGCGCTCTGATTCGGTGATTGCCAACCCGCAGGTGGGAAGAGCCGGACAGGCGATGGCATGCCGGGCCAGGGGGGCCGGTGCTTCCGGGGTGTCGAAACCGAGATCCGCCAGAGCCCGCTTCACGGAGCTCCGCTGGTCCCTGCCGATGTTGCACAGAAGCAGGTCCTGGTTGGGGGTGAGCCGGACCTCCAGCTGGTAGGTGGCCACCAGCTCGCGCAATCCCTGCTTGGTCGCACCCTCGATCCGCCCGCAGAGGAGGGGGAGACCCACGAACCACTTGCCGGGGGCCTGTCGGTGCCAGCCGAGATAGTCGACCAGCCGCTGGGCCGGTTCGGAGCGCAGGCCCTGGATCGGATGGGGGAAGTAGCGCCTGAGTTCCTCGCGGAACCAGGCCACCCCGCGATCGTGCACCAGATACTTCATCCGGGCATGACGGCGCTGCTGCCGATCACCGTGATCTCTCTGCAGGGCTGCGATGGCCTGCACCAGATCGAGCACATGGTCGGCCGCCACGTAGCCGAGGGGATCGGCAACGCGGGCGAAGGTCTCCTCCTTGTTGTGGGTGCGGCCCATCCCTCCACCCACGTAGACATTGCAGCCACGGGCACGACCGGAGGGATCGCTGAACAGAACCAGGCCGATGTCCTGGGTGAGCAGATCCACCGAGTTGTCCCCCGGGACGGTGACGGCCACCTTGAACTTGCGCGGCAGGTAGGTGGATCCGTAGAGGGGCTCGGACGCATCCCCGCTGAAGAGCTTCCCTTGCCGCTGCCGGTCCCGGGCCCTGCGCACCGGCCCCGCCGGGCGGATGCGATAGGAAAGGTCGCCATCGACCCACAGATCCAGGTAGGAGCCTTCGGCGGCCTGGGGCGCGAGCAGATCGGCGATCTGGTCGGCCAGCGCCCGGGCGGCGGGGTAGCCGTTCCGCTCGAACGGTGCGGCGGGTGCCATCACGTTGCGGTTGATGTCACCGCAGGCGGAAAGGCTGGAGCCCAGGGATCGCACGATCGTGCCGATCACTTCCTTCAGATCGGCCTTGGCGATGCCGTGCATCTGGAAGGCCTGGCGGGTGGTCGTGCGCAGGGTGCCGTTGCCGAGGCGGTCGGCCAGCTCATCGAGGGCGAGATAGAGCGGCACGGGAATGCGCCCGCCGGGGTTGCGCAGACGCAGCATCATCTGCCAGTCCTTGTCCTGCCCCTTGCGGCGGTTGTCGCGATCGTCCTGCTGGTAACTGCCGTGGAATTTCAGGATCTGAACGGCCCCGTCGGTGAAGCTGGAGCTGTCGTTGAGGAGCTCGCTCGCCAGAGGCTCCCTGAGGTGGTCGCTGGAGGCCTTCAGGGTTTCGAACCTGGTGATGCCGGCCTTTGGGGACGACGTGCTGGTGGCGACCGTCGACGGAGGCATCGGAACGGGGGCGATCAGGAGCCTGCAGAAGCTAGCGAACGGAACGGGCCAAGCCATTCCATACAGTCGATCCGACCCAGCCGCGATCCATGGCCACCTTTCTGCTGGAGATCGGCACCGAGGAACTTCCGGCCGATTTCGCCCGCCTGGCCGTTGTCCAGCTGGAGGAGCGGGTGGCCGCCGACCTGCGGGAGGCGCGCCTCGGATGGGGCAGGGTGCATGCCACCAGCACCCCGCGCCGACTGGCGGTGAGCGTGGAAGGCCTGGCGCAGTGTCAGGAGGATCTCACCGAGGAACGCAAGGGACCGCCCGCCGCCCAGGCCTTCCTCGACGGCCAGCCCACCGCCGCCGCCATCGGTTTCGCCCGTCGCTGCGGTGTGGATGCCGGGCAGTTGGTGATCCGCGAGACCGGCAAGGGACCCTTCGCCTTCGCCCAGCTCAGGGAAACCGGTCTTCCCAGCCAGGCGGTTCTGCCCGGACTGATCCCGGGCTGGATCTGGATGCTCCAGGGACGTCGCTTCATGCGCTGGGGGGAAGGGGACGGCCGCTTCAGCCGGCCCCTGCGCTGGTTGGTGGCGCTGCTCGACGGGGACGTGGTGCCGCTTGCTCTCGAGGAGTGCGATCCACCGCTGGTGAGCGGGCGTCTCAGCCGGGGCCACCGGCTGCAGGGCGAGCCGGTGGAGATTCCCTCGGCGGAGGCCTATGTCTCCACCCTTGCCGGTGTTGACGTGGAGGTGGAACGCACCACCCGCGCCGCATGGATCCGCCGGGCGATCGATCAGGCGGCGGCGGCGGCCGAGGCCACGGCCGACCTGCCCCCCGATCTGTTCGATGAGCTGGTGGATCTGGTGGAGGCCCCCGTGCTGATCGAGGCGGCGATCGAGCCCCGCTTCCTCTCCCTGCCCCCGGAGGTGCTGCGCACGGTGATGCGGGCCCATCAGCGCTATGTGCCCCTGCTGCGCAGCGATACGGTCGCCGATCCCCTGGCCCTGGATGCCCAGGCCACCCTCCTGCCCCGCTTCCTGTGTGTGAGCAATGGCCGGGCCGCAGCGGCCGCTTCGATTCGCCGCGGCAACGAGCGGGTGCTGCGGGCCCGGCTGGCGGATGCCGAATTCTTCGTGCGGGCTGACAGGGCCGTGGCCAGCATCGATCGGCGTGATCGGCTCGATCGGGTCACCTTCGCCGAAGGCCTGGGCAGTCTCCGGGACCGTTGCGACCGCCTGGAGTGGTGCACCGATGTGCTGCTGGAGGCTCTGCACCTGCCTGGCGACGCCGCTGAACATGCCCGCCGTGGGGCCCATCTCTGCAAGAGCGATCTGGTGAGCCAGATGGTGGGGGAATTCCCCGAACTGCAGGGAGTGATGGGCGGCAAGTATCTGCTGGCGGAGGGGGAGGCGCCGGAGGTGGCCCTCGCCGTGCTGGAGCACTACCTGCCCCGGAGCGCCGGTGACTCCCTGCCCGGCTCCGATGCCGGAGCGGTGGTGGCCCTGGCCGAGCGGCTGGAGCTGCTGCTGAGCATCTACGCCAAAGGGGAGCGACCGAGCGGGTCTTCCGATCCCTATGCCCTGCGCAGGGCCGGCAATGGCCTTCTCCAGATCCTCTGGTCGAAGGGCTGGAGCCTCGATCTTCTGGCCCTGGTGCAGCGGGCCGCCGGCCACTGGGCGGAGCTGTTCCCCGCCTTCGAGGTCGAGCCGGGGGACCTGGCGGCCGAACTGGGGGAGTTCCTGCGGCAACGCCTGGCCAGTCTGCTCGAGGAGGAAGGGGTGGATCCGGATCTCGTTCAGGCGGTCGCTGGAGAGAGCGTTGCGGTGGAGCGGGTCCTGCGGGATCCCGCCGATGCGCGCCGGCGGGCCTCCCTGCTGGTGGACCTGCGCCGCACGGGTGGGCTGGAGGCCCTGCAGGCGGTGGTGCAGCGGGCCGCCCGCCTGGCGGAGAAGGGCGATCTCGATGGCTCGGTGCTCAGTGCCGCAGGCGTGGTGGATCCGGCCCTGTTCTCCTCACCGAGCGAGCAGGCCATGCTCACCGTGCTGGAACGGCTCGAGCCGCTCGCCAGCGCCGGTGCTGCGGGCAGTTACGTCGACCTGGCCCGCGGCCTGAGCGAGAGCGCCGGCACCCTGGCCGCCTTCTTCGATGGCGAGACCAGTGTGCTGGTGATGAGCGATGAGATCCCGGTGCGCACCAACCGGCTCAATCTCCTGGGGGTGCTGCGCAACCAGGCGGCCGTGCTGGCCGATTTCAGCCGGATTGCGGGGTGAGCAGCGAATCTTCCTGGTAAGGCTCCCCGCTGGCCAGGGCCCGGAGGTTGGAGGCGGTGGTGCGGGCGATGTCGCCGAGGGCCTCCCGGGTCAGAAACGCCTGATGGGCGGTGATGAGCACGTTGGGGAAGGTGAGCAACCGGGCCAGTTCGTCGTCCTGCAGCACATGGCCGGAGTGATCCTCGAAGAACACTCCCTCCTCCTCTTCGTAGACGTCGAGAGCAACCCCGCCGAGGTGGCCGGACTTGAGAGCCTCGATCAGGGCCGTCGTGTCGATGAGGGCACCGCGGCTCACATTCACCAGGATCACCCCTGGCCTCATCAGGGAGATCGTCTCCTGGCGGATGATGTGACGGGTCTGCGCGGTGAGGGGCACGTGCAGGGAGATCACGTGGCAGGCGGAGGCCAGTGCCCGCGGGTCGCCGTAGACCACGCCTTCGCTCTCCGCCCAGGCATGATCGGGAAACGGGTCGTAGGCGAGCACGGTCATTCCGAAGCCTCGCAGAATGCGCGCCACGATGCGGCCGATCTTGCCCGTACCCACGATGCCGGCGGTCTTGCCATGGAGGTCGTTGCCCTCGAGACCCTGGAGCGAGAAGTTCATCTCCCTCACCCGGTTGTAGGCCCGGGGGATGCGGCGGTTGAGGGCGAGGAGCAGGGCCACGGCGTGCTCGGCCACGGCATGGGGGGAATACACGGGCACCCGGGTCACGGCCAGGCCCTGTTCGGCGGCCGCCTCCAGGTCCACGTTGTTGAAGCCGGTGCAGCGCAGGGCCACCAGTTCCACCCCCTCCCGGGCCAGGGTTTCGAGGCAGGGCCGATCCACCCGGTCATTCACGAACACGCACACGGCCCGGGCACCGCGGGCCGCAGCGGCGGTCTCCCGGGAGAGGCGGAAGTCGAGAAACCTCAGCTCCACCCCATCTCCCACCGCTGCGGTCAGGTGGATGCGGTCGTAGGCCTTGGCGTCGTAGACCGCGACGGTGAGCATGGGCTTCAGCGCCTGGAGGCCACCTGGGAGGGAGGCGCGCTGGCGGGAAACCGCTTCAGGTAGGCACTCACCGGCACGGGTTGCTCCTGGTGATACCCCACCGGCAGCCAGAGATCGCCTGCCTCGGAGGCGTAGTGAATCTCCCAGTGGTAGAGCCCCGTGTAGGCGCGGGGATCCTGCTTGAGCAGAGCCGCGTAGGCCAGCACGGCATCGCCGTAGTGGTCGCTGTTGTTGTACCCCCAGAGTCCCTTGCGGATGTTGGCGAGACCACCGCGACGCACGAGGTAGCGGGCCGCAGCCTGGATGGCGTCGTGGGGATTGCGGATGTCCCCCTTGCCGATCCCGGGCTCAGCCCAGGTGGAGGGCAGGAACTGCATCGGTCCGTGGGCATTGGCCACCGAGATGCCGTCGATGCGGCCCATGCCGCTCTCCACCAGATTGATGGCTGCCAGAACCTCCCATTCGATGCCTGTCGCGGCCTCGGCTTTCTGGTAGTAGGCCAGCAGATTTTCTGCCGGTTCAGGGGCAATGATCCGCCATGCCGGCAGGCGGGAGGCCTTGCTGTGGCCGCGATGCATCGCCAGGAAGGCCCGACGGGCCTGCAGATGGCGCTGCGCGACCGGCTGCCAGCGCTCCGGCAGAAGGGCGACCACCGCCTCGGCCAGGTCATCACGGTGGGAGAGCGCCCGGTAGATCACCTGCTGCTGATGCCCCAGGGAAGGCAGGTCGGCAGTGGGAGTTTGCGGCGACCGCAGGGATTCCTCAACCGCCGCGAGCAGGGCCGCCAGGCGGGCGGGCTGCTGGGGGATCAGGGGATAGTGGCGGCCGTCGGAGGCCCGCGGCAGGGCGGGGTCTGTGGGCAGGAGCAGGGCTGCGGATGGCTCCAGCAACGCCGACCCCTCCCCGCTGCCGCTGGCCGCCCGGGCGACGGGAGGCTCGGCCCGCAGCAGCAGAGCCAGACCGATCAGGAGCGATGCGCCGCCCAGGCCGAACAGGAGCGGACGTGGGAAGGCAGATCGCATCGGCAGGGGGCCAGGAAACTGTTCAGAGGGTACCGGCGGAGCAGGCGGCTGTCTTCCGGTACAGGCCCCGGTTCGCCGGAGCTCCTCAGCGACCCGCCATCGCGGGTGTTTTTTCTTCCGGCTGGACGTCCGGCGCCTCGGACGTGGAGCCGTTTCCGTTCGCGGCGATTCCGTTGCCGGTTGGGGGGAGGTGGGAAGCGAGGAAGGCGCGGGCCTCGTCCTCGCTTCGAACGGCGCTGGGCACCGGCACGTAGCGGGAGGGGGCCAGGGCCTGGCCCCGCAGCACCGAACCGAGGGTGAGGAGGGTGAGCTTGAGCTGCTGCCAGGGGTTCATCGCCACCACCCGCTTGTAGAGATAGCTGTCGAAGGTGAGGCGCTGCACGTCCTTGTCATCGCACATCTCCACGAAGGCCTCTCTGGCCGGATCATTGCTGTAGAAGATGTTCTGCAGGATTTCGAGCACCTTGTAGGTGGGGCCGTACTTCCTGTCCCATTTCTTGATGTACACCTTCAGATCCTTTTCGGTCGGGATCCTGGTGCCTCCCGCGCTTGCCGCAACGATCTCCTCCGCGCACATCCGACCGCTCTTGGCGGCGAAGTAGATGCCTTCGCCCGAACTCTTGGTCACATACCCGGCCGCATCGCCCACCAGGGCCATCCGGCCCACCACCCGCCGAGGCCTGGGGTGCTCCGGAATCGGATGGGCTTCCACCTTGATCACCTCGCCGCCGAGCAGCCGCTGGCTGGCCCGCTCCCGGATCCCCTTCTGCAGGCCCTTGATCAGCGCCTGGTTCTTCTGCATGGTTCCGGTGCCCACGGCCACATGGTCGTACTTGGGGAACACCCAGGCATAGAAGTCGGGTGACACATCAGTGCCGACGTACATCTCAGCCAGATCCTCGTAATACCCCATCTCCTCCTTCGGCAGGCGGATTCTTTCCTGGAAGGCGATCGCCACGTTGTAATCGCCTGCATCCATGGCCTTGGCCACCCGGCTGTTGGCGCCATCGGCACCCACGATCAGGTCCACCTCGAGGCTTCGCAGCTCGCCGGTGGGCCCTCCGGCTCCGTAATCGGCATAGTGGATCGTGTAGGGACCCTGCCGATCGGTGCCCGTATCGATGCGCTGCACCAGGCCATTGATCAGGTGGGAGCCCAGATCGGCGGCGCGGTTGCGCAGGAAGGCATCGAGAATCTCACGCCGGCACATGCCGATGTATTCCTCCTTGTTCTCCAGATGGATATCCACTTCCCGGTTGGAGGGGGAGATCATCTTCATGTTGCGAACCTTGCGGTCGATGATCGACTCGGGAAGGTCGAATTCATCCACCATGCAGAGGGGGATCGCCCCACCGCAGGGCTTGGCATTGTCGAGCTTGCGCTCGAACAGCCAGGTTTCGATGCCGGCCCTGGCGAGCACTTCCGCAGCACAGGAACCGCTGGGGCCGCCCCCCACAACCGCCACTCTCAACATCTTGAAACCTTCTCCACCAAAGGGATTTCAGGAAAACCTACACCGCTTCATGGAGATTCGTGGCGTGGCTCCCCTGGGAGAGGAGACAAATGCGACTTAGCATCAGCCCTTGCTGCGGCCAGGAGCGTGGCGCCACGTTCCATCACTGAAGACATCCCCCTGGCGCGCCGCACCCATCGGCCGGTGCCTGCGGGGCCCTCTGCGGTGGCCAGGCTGCTGCGGCTGCTGCTCGGCAGCGGGCTCGTGGCGGGCAGCCTGGCGCTCCTGTTCGCCGGGCCACTGCGGCATCTGATCGAGCCTCCCCCCGTGGAGGGGCTCAATGCCCGGCTGAGCCCGGATGGCCGGTTGCTCGGTCACTTCCCCTACCCCGAGGTGCCGGAGAGCGAGCTGGTCACGCTGCAACCGGACATCCGCCTGAGACCGGAAGCCGGCGAGGCTCTGCTGAAGATGAAGCGTGCCGCTGCCGCTGAGGGAATCGATCTGGCGATCCTCAGTGCCCATCGCAGCCTGGCCCTGCAGAAGCAGCTCTTCTTCGATGTGAAGGCGGAGCGCAACCAGACGTCCCTCGAGCGCGCCCGGGTCAGCGCACCGCCGGGTTTCTCCGAGCACAGCACCGGCTTCGCGGTCGATCTCGGCGATGCCACCCGCCCCCACACGCACCTGAGCCAGTCCTTCGACACCACTGCCGCCTTCCGCTGGCTGAAGGCGAACGCCCCCCGCTACCACTTCCAGCTCTCCTTCCCCCGCAGCAATCCCCAGGGGGTCAGCTATGAGCCCTGGCACTGGCGCTACGAGGGCTCCACCGAGGCGCTCCGGCTGTTCGAGCCGGCCCAGCGGCTCAGCGCCGGCTCCGTGCCGTCCGGGAGTTAAGGTGAAGATTCGCTTCAGCAGGCCGTTTCCGGTGTCGGAGCCCGCCGGGGTTCATCCCCACGACGAGGCGAATGTCGATCCCATCCCTGAGGACATCTGAATCCATGAGCGGCGAAGCCAAAAGCGCCCCGATCCGCAATATCGCGATCATTGCCCACGTCGACCACGGCAAGACCACCCTCGTGGATGCGCTGCTCAGCCAGTCCGGCATCTTCCGGGAAGGCGAGGCGGTGCCCACCTGCGTGCTGGATTCGAATGATCTCGAACGGGAGCGTGGCATCACGATTCTTTCCAAGAACACTGCCGTCGATTACAAGGGCATCCGCATCAACATCGTCGACACTCCCGGCCACGCCGATTTCGGCGGAGAGGTGGAGCGCGTGCTGGGCATGGTGGATGGCTGCCTGCTGATCGTCGACGCCAACGAGGGGCCCATGCCCCAGACCCGTTTCGTGCTGCGCAAGGCTCTGGAGAAGGGTCTGCGTCCGATCGTGTTCGTCAACAAGATCGACCGGGCCCGGGTCGACCCTGAACAGGCGGTGGACAAAGTGCTCGATCTCTTCCTCGAGCTCGGCGCCGACGACGATCAGTGCGACTTTCCCTACCTCTTCGGCAGCGGCATGGGGGGGTACGCCAAGCCGGATATGGCCACCGAGAGCGACACGATGAAGCCGCTCTTCGACGCGATCCTGCGCCACGTGCCACCGCCGGTGGGGGATCCGGCCAAGCCCCTGCAGCTGCAGGTCACCACCCTCGATTATTCCGATTTCATCGGCCGCATCATGATCGGCCGCGTGCACAACGGCACCATCGCCTCGGGCCAGAGCGTGGCCCTGATCCGCGACGACGGCAGCATCAAGAAAGGAAGGATCAGCAAGCTGCTCGGCTTCGAAGGCCTCCAGCGGGTGGAGATCGCTGAGGCCCGCGCCGGCGATCTGGTGGCCGTTGCCGGTTTCGACGAAGTGAACATCGGCGAGACCATCGCCTGCCTGGATCACCCCGAGGCCCTTCCGCTCATCCATGTGGATGAGCCCACCCTGCAGATGACCTTCGTCGTCAACGATTCCCCCTTCGCCGGCAGGGAAGGCAAGTTCGTCACCAGCCGGCAGCTGCGCGACCGGTTGCAGAAGGAGTTGCTCACCAACGTCGCCCTGCGGGTGGAGGACACCGACTCTCCTGATCGCTTCTCCGTGAGCGGTCGGGGAGAACTGCACCTCGGCATCCTGATCGAGACCATGCGACGCGAGGGCTATGAATTCCAGGTGAGCCAGCCCCAGGTGATCTTCCGCACGATCGACGGCACTCCTCACGAACCGTTCGAAACCCTGGTGATGGACGTTCCTGAGGAGGCCGTAGGGGCCTGCATCGAGAAACTGGGCATCCGCAAGGGCGAGATGCAGAACATGGAGACCTCCAGCGATGGCCGCACCCAGCTGGAGTTCGTCGTCCCCTCCCGTGGATTGATCGGTTTCCGCGGCGAGTTCGTGCGTGCCACCAGGGGGGAGGGCATCCTGAGCCACTCCTTCCTCGATTACCGCCCGATGCAGGGTGATTTCGATGCGCGCCGCAATGGGGTGCTGATTGCCTTTGAGGAAGGAACCGCCACCTTCTATGCCCTCAAGAATGCGGAGGACCGCGGCCAGTTCTTCATCACTCCAGGAACGCGTGTGTACAAGGGCATGATCGTGGGGGAGAACACCAGACCCCAGGATCTCGAGCTCAACGTGTGCAAGGCCAAGCAGCTCACCAACATGCGATCGGCTGGGGCTGAGGAGCTCGACACCCTGCAGTCCCCCGTGCAGATGACCCTGGAGCGGGCCCTGGAGTACATCGGTCCCGATGAGATGCTCGAGGTCACCCCCGAATCGATCCGGCTGCGCAAGCTGCCCGCCCGGAAACCGGCCAAGAGGTGAGTGAAGCCAGCGAGGAATCGCTTCTGGTGGCGGATCCCCGCCTCGCGGCAGCCGTTGCCCTCTTCAACGCAGGTGACTGGTACGGCTGCCACGATGGCTTCGAGGCGCTCTGGCATGAAACCCAGGGGCCGATGCGACCGGTGCTGCAGGGGATCCTCCAGATCGCCGTGGCCCAGCTCCATCTCGAGCGGGGGAACACCCGCGGTGCCACGGTGCTGATGGGGGAAGGACTGGGCCGCCTGATCCCCTGCGGGGAGGAGGCCATGGGCCTGCGGCTGGGGCCGCTGCGCGAAGCTGCCCAGAAGCGGCTGGAGGTGCTGCAGAGGGGAGGCGAGCTCGGGCAGATGGATCCACCCAGGCTCAGCGGGGTGGAGGACCAGCGCCGGTAAATTGAGCCGACCCGCCGTTCCCAGCATCTCTTCCTTGCCCAGGCTGCTGCGTGTTCCCCAGATGGGCCGGGCAGGCTACTGCCTGCTCCTGGGGGCACTTCTCGCGACCGCGACCGCCACCGCCCGCCTGGGTCCTGCGGTGGCGGAGGAGCCCCCGCCCCCCACCGCCACCCCTCCTGCTGCCGCCCCTCCCGGCAGCGAGACCGGAATGATCAGCATCGAATCGGATTCCCAGCAGGCCGACAACAGGACCGGCATCGTCACGGCCCGGGGCAACGTGCGGATCATCTATCCCGACCGGGGCATGGTGGCCACCTCCCGGCAGGCCCAGTACTACTCGCGGGAGGGGCGTCTGGTGCTCACGGGAGACGTGGATGTGATCGACCACGACGGGCAGAGGATCCGGGCCGAGCGTCTCGTCTACCGGGTCGACAGCGAGCGCATGGAGGCCGATCCCCCCGAGGGGCGCCAGGTGTACAGCAAGATGCTGATCCAGCCCACTCCCCCCGCCGGAGCTCCTGCTCCAGCCCCTCCCGCGGGGGCGAAGACCCCATGAGCCTGGCCCTTCAGCAGGTGGCCATCACCCTTGGGGGCCGGCCTCTGGTGAGTGATGTGAGCCTGGAGCTTCACCAGGGTGAGGTGGTGGGGCTGCTGGGTCCGAACGGTGCGGGCAAGACGACCACCTTCCACCTGGTGACCGGACTGCTCCGGCCCGACCACGGCGACGTTCTGCTCGATGGGGTTTCGGTGCGGTCCCTGCCGATGCCCAGTCGCGCCCGCCTGGGCATCGGCTATCTGCCCCAGGAGGCCAGTGTCTTCCGCAACCTCACCGTGAAGGACAACCTGCGGCTGGCCCTGCAGGAAAGCCGCACACCGCCCTCCCTGCGCCGGCAGCGCCTGGCGGAGCTGATCGAGGATTTCCATCTGGTGGCTTTCCAGAACCGCAAGGGCTTCCAGCTTTCCGGCGGAGAACGCCGCCGCTGCGAAGTGGCCAGGGCCCTGGCCGTGGGGGAGGAGGGCCCCCGCTACCTGCTGCTCGATGAACCCTTCGCTGGGGTGGACCCGATGGCGGTGGCCGATCTCCAGTCCCTGATCGCGGGGCTGCGCAGCCGCGGCATGGGCCTGTTGATCACCGATCACAACGTTCGCGAAACCCTGGCGATCACCGACCGTGCCTACATCCTCACGGATGGCCGCATCCTTGCTTCCGGTTCCTCCGCCGCCATGGCCCAGGACACCCTCGTGCGCCGCCATTACCTGGGGGAGGGATTCCAGCTGTGATCGGAGTCGACAGCCATCGCCGTGCCTCCGTTCTCCAGGCAGGGATCCGGGCGCGCGTCCAGAGGCTGAGCAGGCGCCTGCGCCGTCTCCGCTGGAACCAGGTTCCCCTGATGGACCGGTGGCTGCTCCAGGAGCTCCTCGGACCGCTGATCTTCGGCATCGCCGCTTTCACCGCCGTTTCCCTCTCGGTGGGAGTGGTGTTCGAACTGGTGCGCAGGGTGGCCGAGTCAGGCCTGCCGGTTCTCGCCGCCCTGCAGGTTCTGATGCTGCGCCTGCCGGGGTTTCTCGTGCTGGCGTTCCCCATGGCCACCCTGATGGCCACCCTCCTGGCCTACAGCAGGCTCTCCGGCAGCAGTGAGCTCACGGCCCTGCGCAGTGTGGGGGTGAGCACCCGGCGCATGGTGATCCCGGGGCTGATGCTGGCCCTGGTGATGAGCCTGCTCACATTCGTGTTCAACGATGTGATCGTGCCCCGATCCAATCTGGAGGCAGCCAACAGTCTGGAGCGGGCTCTGGGCAAGGCAATCTCCACCGAAAAGGGAGACAATATTCTTTATTCACGATACGGAAGAGTCAAGGAGGATGAAGGAGAATCGGTGAGGGTGCTGACGCACCTTTTCTATTCGCGCAAATTTCGAGGAGGCCAGATGCTGGATGTCACCCTGATCGATTTTTCCCGCACCGGTCAGCGCCAGATGCTGATTGCCGAGGCAGCTAAATGGAATGAGGATAAGTCGATGTGGGAGTTCATCGATGGACGCATCATCAACGTGGATGAGAAGTCCGGTACCACTACATCTGCCAATTTCGATCGCTATCTTTACCCCCTCAGCCGCGATCCCCTCGATATCGCCAAGCTGCCCACCGATCCCAGCACCATGACCGTGGGGCAGGCCCGCCGGGCGGAGCGTCTGCTCACCGAGGCCAACAATCGCAAGGATGCCCGGCGCCTGCGGGTGAGGATCCAGGAGAAGTTCGCCTTTCCGGCCATCTGCCTGGTCTTCGGCCTGATCGGCAGCAGCCTCGGCGTACGGCCCCATTCCCGCACCAGCCGCAGCCAGGGCTTCGGCATCAGCGTGCTGCTGATCTTCGGCTATTACCTGATGTCGTTCATTTTCAGTTCCCTCGGGATCACCGGCACCCTCACTCCCGTTCTCGCTGCCTGGCTGCCGGTGGGCATCGGTCTTGCCGCCGGATCCTGGATGCTGTGGGATGCCAGTCGCTGAGCCCTGCTGAGCTTTCCCCAGCAGGGCACCGAGGGGGCCCTCCGGATCCGGCGAGGCGGCAGACTGGGCCAGTTCGATGGTTTGCGGTGAACGATCCCGTCTTCGCTCTGGGCCTGCTCGCCTTCGCCCTGCTCCTGCTGGTGCTGCCCCTTTCCTTCTGGTCTCTCAGCGGAGGTCGCAGCAGCACGGCTGTGAGGCTGCTGGTGGCCGCCGCCAATCTCTGCCTCACGGCTCAGCTCGTGCTGCGCTGGTGGGATTCGGGCCATTTCCCGATCAGCAACCTCTACGAGTCGCTCTGCTTCCTGGCCTGGGGCTGCACCCTCACCCAGCTGCTGGTGGAGCGGTCCTGGCCGAGTCCTCTGGTGCCGGCGGCGGCCACGCCGATGGCCCTGGGCTGTGTGGCCTTCGCCAGCTTCGCCCTGCCCGAGCGGCTGCAGGAAGCATCACCCCTGGTACCGGCCCTGCGTTCCAGCTGGCTGGTGATGCACGTGAGCGTGATCATGCTCAGCTATGCGGCCCTGCTGGTCGGCTCTCTGCTTTCCGTGGCGGTGCTGTTCACCGAGCGCAACGAAGCCCTGGAGCTGCGCAGCAGTTCGATCGGCAGCGGAGGCTTCCGTCGGGCCCAGCTGGCCAGTGACGGGCCGGGAGCCATGGCCCTGAGCAGCACCGAGTTCCGCATCAGCGAGCAGCTCGACAGCCTCAGCTACCGCACGATCACCGTGGGCTTCCTGCTGCTCTCGGTGGGACTGGTGAGCGGGGCGGTGTGGGCGAATGAAGCCTGGGGCACCTGGTGGAGCTGGGACCCCAAGGAAACCTGGGCCCTGATCTGCTGGCTTGTCTACGCCGCCTACCTGCACACCCGCCTGATCCGGGGCTGGCAGGGTCGAAAGCCTGCCCTTGTGGCGGCGGCCGGATTGGTGGTGATCGCCGTCTGTTACATCGGCGTCAACCTGCTGGGCATTGGCCTGCACAGCTACGGCTGGTTCTTCGGGGCCTGAGGAGAAAGCCCCGAAGACTGGTTCTTGCCTCAGCCGGCGGTCAGCCCGGCTCTCACACCAGCGCCGGCTCCGGGCGGCGGCTGTTGCGGATGCCGCGGATGGCCTCGGCGTAATCGGGAAGACCGAACACGCCGGAGCCGCTCACGATGGCGTTGGCGCCCGCCTCGATCACCTGCCAGGCGTTGCCCCCCTTGATGCCGCCATCCACCTCGATCCAGGGATCGAGACCCCGCTCGTCGCACATCCGGCGCAGCTGGCGGATCTTCTCCACCTGGGAAGGGATGAAGCTTTGCCCGCCGAAGCCGGGATTCACGCTCATGATCAGCACCAGATCGCAGAGCTCCAGGCAATACTCCAGTGCGCTCAGGGGAGTGCTGGGATTCAGCACGGCGCCGGCCATCTTGCCCAGATCCCTGATCTGGCTGAGGTTGCGGTGCAGGTGCGGGCAGGCCTCCACCTGCACGCTGATGATGTCGGCCCCGGCCTTGGCGAAGTCGGCCACGTACCGCTCCGGTTCGACGATCATCAGGTGCACGTCCAGCGGCTTGGTGGTGACGGGCCGCAGGGCCTCCACGATCAGGGGGCCGATGGTGATGTTGGGCACGAAGCGGCCGTCCATCACGTCCACGTGGATCCAGTCGGCACCGGCCTCGTCCACGGCCCGCACATCCTCCCCGAGACGGGCGAAGTTGGCCGAGAGGATCGAAGGGGCGATCACCAGGGGCTTGGTGCTCATGGGCGAATCACCGGGAGGAGTAGGTGGTTTCCATCCTAAGGAAGCACCCGTGCCGGGTCTCTCCTGCCTGTCGGCACCGGGGCTGCAGGATGCCGCCGTGCCCGCTGATACGATTGCCTCGCTTCCGGCCTGAGAGGCCCTGCCGCAGCTGGCCTGTCGGCATCCGTGCCCTGGCCTTTCCCCTTGCCGCCCCCCCTGTGGATCGCACTCTCATCCAGGAAATTCTCGAGGTCGTTGAGCAGGCCGCCATCGCCTCCGCCGCCCTCACCGGTCTCGGCAAGAAGGATGAGGCCGATGCCGCCGCCGTGGAAGCCATGCGCAAGCGCATGGGCCAGATCCAGATGCAGGGCCGCATCGTGATCGGCGAGGGGGAGCGCGACGAAGCCCCCATGCTCTACATCGGTGAGGAAGTGGGCAGTGGCACGGGCCCGGGCGTCGATTTCGCCGTTGATCCCTGCGAGGGCACCAACCTCTGCGCCAACAACCAGCGTGGCTCGATGGCCGTGCTGGCGGCCTCCGACCGGGGCGGTCTCTTCAACGCCCCGGACTTCTACATGAACAAGCTCGCCGCCCCGCCCTCCGCCAAGGGCAAGGTGGACATCCGCAAGTCGGCCACCGAGAACATCGCGATCCTGAGCGAGTGCCTCGGTCTTTCCGCCAGTGAGCTGGTGATCGTGGTCATGGACCGCGCCCGCCACAAGGGCCTGATCGCCGAGATCCGCGCCACCGGGGCCCGGGTCCAGCCCATCTCCGACGGTGATGTGCAGGCCGCCATCGCCTGCGGCTTCGCCGGCACCGGCACCCACTGCCTGATGGGCATCGGCGCCGCCCCCGAAGGTGTGATCTCCGCCGCCGCCATGCGCGCCCTCGGCGGCCATTTCCAGGGTCAGCTGGTGTATGACCCCGCCGTCGCCCAGACCTCGGAGTGGGCCGATTACACCAAGGAAGGCAACATCGCCCGCCTCAATGAGATGGGGATCACCGATGTCGACAAGGTGTATGAAGCCGAAGAACTGGCGTCCGGCGAGAACGTCGTGTTCGCCGGCAGCGGCATCACCGATGGTCTGCTCTTCGACGGGGTGAAGTTCGAGAAGGACTGCACCCGCACCAGCAGCCTGGTGATCAGCACCCTCGACAACACGGCCCGTTTCACCAACACGATCCACATCAAGCCCGGCGCCAAGAACATCTCTCTGCGCTGAGCCAGCTCCCATGCACATCGCCGTCGTCGGCCTGAGTCACCGCACGGCTCCCGTGGAGCTGAGGGAACGGCTGAGCATCCCGGAGCAGACCATGGAGGCCTCCCTCCAGCAGTTGCGCTCCGATGAGCAGGTTCTCGAGGCCTCCATCCTCAGCACCTGCAATCGTCTCGAGATCTATGCCCTGCTGCGTCACCCCGAGCAGGGGATCCATGCGGTGGGGAGTTTCCTCAGCCAGGTCTCCGGCCTGGAGGTGACGGATCTCAGCCCCCATCTCTTCATCTACCACCATGAGGAAGCCGTCGCCCATCTGCTGCGGGTGGCGGCCGGTCTCGACAGCCTGGTGCTGGGCGAGGGTCAGATCCTTTCCCAGGTGAAGCGGATGGTGCGGCTCGGCCAGGAGCATCGCTCCCTCGGGCCCATCCTCAGCCGGTTGCTCAACCAGGCCGTGAGCACCGGCAAGCGGGTGCGCACGGAGACCAACCTCGGCACGGGGGCCGTGTCGATCAGCTCGGCCGCCGTCGAACTCTCCCAGCTCAAGATCGGCCAGGCCCGTGGTCTCGACGAACTGGTACCCCTGGATCAGGAGCAGGTCGCCGTGGTGGGAGCGGGCCGGATGGCCCGCCTGCTGCTGCAGCATCTCCAGGCCAAGGGCTGCCGGGGCGCCGTGCTGCTCAATCGCACCGTGGCCCGGGCCGAGGCCCTGGCGGCCGATTTCCCCGATCTGCCGGTGCAGTGCCGGCCGCTGCATGACCTGGACCACTGCCTCAGCACCTGCTCCCTCGTCTTCACGAGTACGGGAGCCGAGGAGCCGATCATCACCGCCGAAAGGCTCCGGGGACTGAACCGTCGCTCCAGTCTGCTGCTGGTCGACATCGGTGTGCCCCGCAACATCTCCGCCGACGCCGGCGACCTTCCTGGGGTCGAGGCCTTCGATGTGGATGATCTTCAGGAAGTGGTGGCCCGCAACCAGGAAGCCCGTCGCGAGATGGCCGCCGAAGCGGAGGGGCTGCTGCAGGAGGAGGCCCGGCTCTTCCTGGAGTGGTGGGATGGCCTCGAGGCCGTGCCCCTGGTCAACCGGCTGCGACTCCAGCTCGAGGACATCCGCGAACAGGAGCTGCAGAAGGCCCTCAGCCGGATGGGTCCCGATCTCTCCGCACGGGAGCGGAAGGTGGTGGAGGCGCTCACCAAGGGAATCATCAACAAGATTCTCCATGCTCCGGTCACACGGCTGCGGGCTCCCCAGCCACGTCCGCACCGCCATCTGGCGATGAAGGTGCTCGAGGAGCTGTTCGAACTGCATGAGAGCCAGGAGGAGGCCTGATCCCTCCCTCCCGCCGATTTGTCGACCATTCCCCTTTCCTTCGCAATTCCTGCAGCGGATGACCTACCGATTCACCATTCCCGGGCTACGTTCTGCTTCTGGATCCCTCCTGGGCCCACCAGTCTCCATTAGGGTCTGGCCTGCCACTCGCTGGGCAGAGCATGTATGAAGTGGGGACGGGAACGATGAAACGCGTGCTGGCGATCATTCTCGGCGGGGGGGCGGGAACCCGTCTGTATCCATTGACCAAGATGCGGGCCAAGCCGGCAGTTCCACTGGCGGGCAAGTATCGCCTGATCGATATTCCGATCAGCAACTGCATCAATTCGGAAATCAATAAGATTTACGTATTGACCCAGTTCAACAGCGCATCCCTCAACCGTCATCTCACGATGACCTACAACCTCTCGGCCGGGTTCGGCCAGGGCTTCGTGGAGGTTCTCGCCGCCCAGCAGACCCCCGACAGCCCCAGCTGGTTCGAGGGCACCGCCGATGCCGTGCGCAAATACCAGTGGCTGTTTCAGGAGTGGGACGTGGACCACTACCTCATCCTCTCCGGCGATCAGCTCTACCGGATGGATTACGGCAAATTCGTGCAGCACCATATCGACTCCGGAGCCGATCTCTCGGTGGGTGCTCTTCCAGTGGATGGAGAACAGGCCCAGGGATTCGGCCTGATGCGCACCGGCAGCGATGGGCGCATCCATGAATTCCGCGAGAAGCCCAAAGGCGAGTCTCTGGCTGCGATGCACGTGGATACCGAACAGCTCGGCCTCTCTCCTGAGGAGGCTCGCAAGCGTCCCTATCTCGCGTCGATGGGGATCTATGTGTTCAGCCGGGAAACGCTGTTCGACCTCCTCAACACCAATCCCAGGGCCACCGACTTCGGCAAGGAGATCATTCCCTACTCCCTCGAGAGAGGGGACCACCTGCAGAGTTTTCTCTTCGACGACTACTGGGAAGATATCGGAACCATCGGTGCCTTCTACGAAGCGAATCTTGCACTCACTGATCAGCCCAACCCTGCCTTCTCCTTCTTCGACGAGCGGTTTCCCATCTACACCCGTCCCCGCTATCTGCCGCCGAGCAAGATGCAGGATGCCCAGGTCACCGCTTCCATCATCGGCGAAGGCACCCTGCTCAAGGCCTGCAGCATCCATCACTGCGTACTCGGTATCCGAACCCGTGTGGAGGATGAGGTGGTCCTCGAGGACACCCTGGTGATGGGTGCCGATTACTTCGAATCCTCAGAGGAAAGGCTCGTGCTGCGGGAGCGGGGCGGAACTCCCATCGGTGTCGGCAAAGGGACAACCGTGAAGCGGGCGATTCTCGACAAGAACGTGCGCATCGGGCGCAACGTCACGATCGTGAACAAGGATCGCATCGAAGAGGCAGATCGCCCCGAACTGAATTTCTACATCCGCAATGGAATCGTGGTTGTTGTCAAGAACGGCACCATCGCCGATGGCAGCGTGATCTGAGCTGCTCTCAGGATCCCTTGCCTCTGGCCAGCACATGCTGACAACCGGGCTGCGATACCTGCCCTCGCGCTCCTTTCTGGGCACACTGAAGGCGAGCTTGAACGAATCCTCAGTTTTATGGGCAAGGCGCATTTCGGCCTGATCGGCCTTGGCGTGATGGGAGAGAATCTTGTGCTCAATGCTGAGCGCAACGGATTCTCCAGCGTCGTCTTCAACCGCACCTACGCCAAGACCGTCGATTTCCTCCAGGGGCGAGGCGCGGGCAAGGACATCGTGGGAGCGGAAACCCTCGCCGACTTCGTGGCCTCCCTCGAGCGTCCGCGGCGCATCCTGATGATGGTGAAGGCGGGTCAGCCGATCGATGACACGATCGCCAGCCTCGCTCCCCTGCTGGAGGAAGGCGACCTGCTGATCGACGGCGGCAATTCCCTCTACACCGACACCGAGCGCAGGGTGGCGGAGCTGGAGAGCCTCAGCTTCGGCTACATCGGCATGGGCGTTTCCGGTGGCGCCAAGGGCGCCCTGGAGGGCCCGAGCATGATGCCCGGTGGCACCAGGGCTGCCTACGACGCCATCGAGGAGCTCGTGCGCAAGATGGCGGCCAAGGTGGAGGACGGCCCCTGCGTGACCTACATCGGTCCGGGCGGAGCCGGCCATTTCGTGAAGACGGTGCACAACGGCATCGAGTACGGCATCGAGCAGGTGCTGGCCGAGGCCTACGACCTGATGAAGCGCGTGGCCGGCTTCGACGGGGATCGCATGGCCGATGTGCTCGGAGGCTGGAACCAGCTCGAGGAGCTTTCCTCCTTCCTGGTGGAGATCACCGAGGTGTGCCTGCGCACCAAGGATCCCGAAACCGGTGGCGACCTGGTGGAGGTGATCGTGGATGCGGCGGGGCAGAAGGGAACCGGGCTGTGGACCGTGGAAAGCGCCCTGCAGATGGGCGTGCCGGTGCCCACCATCTATGCAGCCCTCAATGCGAGGGTGCTGAGCTCCCTGCGGCCGGAACGGCTGGCCGCCGCAGCGGTGCTGCCTCCCCCTCCGGCCGTGCGGTTCGATCTCGGCGATCCGGCCATGGGTATGCCGCCTCTGCGCGACGCCTGCATCCTGGCCTGCATCGCCAGCTATGCCCAGGGCATGGCCCTGCTGCAGGAGGCTTCCAGTCTCCACGCCTACGACCTCAACCTCTCCGCCATCGGCCAGATCTGGAAGGGGGGCTGCATCATCCGTGCCCGTCTGCTGCAGCGGATTCAGGATGCCTACGGCACCAATCCAGCCCTGCCCAACCTCCTGGTCGATCCCTGGTTCGCCGAGCAGGTCAACCGACGCCTGCCGGGTCTACGGCAGGTGGTGGCCGGCGCCGCGATGGCCGGCATCCCCGTACCGTGCCTGAGCAGCACCCTCGATTACATCGACAGCTACCGCACGGGCCGATTGCCCCAGAATCTGGTGCAGGCGATGCGCGACTGCTTCGGCTCCCATACCTACGAGCGCACCGACCGCCCCGGCTCCTTCCACACCGAGTGGCTTCCATGACCCGATACCACCTCACCGTTGCCGCCACGGCCGAAGACCTGGCCCGGCAGGCGGCGGAGCAGGTGGCCAGCGCCATCGATCTGGTCCTGGCGCAGGGGGATCGTTGCCAGATCGCCCTCGCCGGCGGCACCACCCCCCGGGCGGCCTACCTGCGTCTCGGCCAGGAGCACCTGCCCTGGGAACGGGTGGATGTGCTCCTGGGGGATGAGCGCTGGGTGCCGGCCGACGACCCCGCCAGCAATGCCCTGCTGCTGCGGCAGAGCCTCCTGGCCCAGCCGCCGGCCCGCCATGCCTGCTTCCATCCCGTGCCGACCGACCGGCCCAGCCCCCAGGCCAGTGCCGAGGCCTATGGGGAGCTGCTGGCCAGGCTCTGCCCCGGGTTCCCTCCCCGCCTCGACGTGGTGCTCCTCGGCCTGGGAGATGACGGCCACACCGCTTCCCTCTTTCCCGGCAGCTCCGCCCTTGCCGTGGCGGACCGCTCGGTGGCGGTGGGGGAGGGCAAGGGTCTGCCCCGCATCACCCTCACGGCTCCGGTTCTCTGCGCCGCCCGCCGCGTGATCTTCCTGGTGAGCGGCGCCGGCAAACGTCAGGCGCTGCAGCGCCTGATGGATCCTCTCGAGTCTGCGGACCGTACGCCGGCCCGCCTGGTGCAACCGGAAGGGGAGGTGGTGATCCTGGCGGATGCGGCTGCCGCCGCCTCCGTGGTGGGGGTCTGACGACCATGCAGGTGGTGGCCGGGGATGGCTTCAGCGGCTGGCATGCCCTCAACGACACGGTGATGGGCGGGGGAAGTTCAGGGGAATGCCGGGCCAGTGACCGGGGTCTGATCTTCGACGCCGTGGTGGTGGAGCAGGGCGGAGGGTTCGTGAGCTGCCGTTCGCCCCTGTTCTCTCCGCCCCTTGATCTTTCCGCCTGGGCCGCGCTGCAGCTCGATCTGCGCGGGGACGGACGTCGTTTCAAGCTCGCCATCGCCTGTGCCGATGGCATGGGGGGTCTGACGGAGCTGATCCCGGGCGGCCTGCGCTGGGTGGCGGAATTCGCCACGGATGCCGATGGACCCTCTCTGGTGCGGATCCCGTTCGAGAAGCTGCGGGCCTCGGTGCGGGCCCGTCCCGTCGGCGGGTTGCCGCTGGGGCTCCCCCTGCGCTTCGATCCCTCGCGCATCACCCGGCTGCAGCTGCTCCATTCGAAGTTCGGGGATGATGGCGGCCTCAATCCCGGGTTCCGCCCGGGACCCCTGCATCTCGAAGTGCACGCGATCGATGCCGTGGCCTGAGGATCCCGCCAGCGGCGCTCCCCACTGGGCGGGCGTGAACGTTGACCTCAGTCGCCTGGTGGCCGCTGCCGCCGACCTCTGCCGCAAGCCTCTCCGCCATGCCGTGGTGCCGCTGGAACCGGATCAGGGCCCGGATCGCACGCTGCGTCTCGAGGTCCGCACCGCCGCAGGTGAACGGCAGCTGGAGGAGGACCTCGAGCTGGAGATCTACCGCAGCGGTGACGACCTCAACCTCACCCTGGCCTGGGTTTCCGGTGATGACCGTCCGATGCTCTGGCACGGCAACCATCCGGTCTGGATGGATGCCGGCACCGGCCAGCGCTGCGAACGTCCCAGCGATGGCATGCCCCTGGAGGCCCTGGCGCGGCGGGTGCGGGCCCTGCTCAGTCCAGATCGGTGAGGGCTCCCAGACTGCTGCTGCTCACCTGCCGGGCGTACTTCCCCAGCACGCCCCGGCGGTAGAGCGGCTCGGGCTTCACCCAGGCCCCGCGCCGACCGGCCAGCTCGCTGTCGTCCACGTTGAGCTGGATCAGCAGTCGCTCGGCATCCACCGTGATGCTGTCGCCTTCGCGCACGAGGGCGATCATGCCGCCCACCGCCGCTTCGGGCGCCACGTGCCCCACCACCAGGCCGTAGGTGCCGCCGCTGAAGCGCCCATCGGTGATCAGGGCCACGGAGTCACCGAGCCCCTGGCCGATGATCGCCGCGGTGGGGGAGAGCATCTCCCGCATGCCGGGCCCTCCCACCGGTCCCTCGTTGCGGATCACCACCACGTCGCCGCTGTTGATGCGGCTGGAGAGGATGGCCTCCAGGGCAGCCTCCTCGCTTTCGAACACCCGGGCCGGACCGGTGATCGTGGGGGTGCGCACCCCGCTGATCTTCGCCACCGCACCCTCGCTTGCCAGGTTGCCCTTGAGGATCGCCAGGTGGCCCTTCGGGTAGAGGGGATCGCTGATCGGTCGGATCACCTCCTGGCCGGCGGGGGGCTCCGGGGGAACCCCTTCGAGCACCTCGCCGATGGTGCGGCCCTCGATCGTGGGGCACTCCCCGTGCAGCAGGCCGGCATCCAGGAGCAGCTTCATCACCTGGGGGATGCCTCCGGCCCGGTGCAGATCCACTGTCACGAAGCGGCCGCTGGGCTTGAGGTCGCAGAGCACCGGCACCCGCTGGCGGATCATCTCGAAGTCGTCGATGCTGAGCGGCACGCCCGCCGTGTTGGCGATCGCCAGCAGATGCAGCACCGAATTGGTGGAGCCCCCCACCGCCATGATCACGCTGATGGCGTTCTCGAACGCCTGGCGGGTGAGCAGATCGCGGGGGCGGATGTCCGCTTCGATCGCCCGCACGAGCACCTCGGCGGAGCGGGCCGCGCTGTCGGCCTTCTCGGGGTCCTCGGCCGCCATGGTGGAACTGCCGGGCAGGCTCAGGCCGAGAGCCTCGAAGGCGGAACTCATCGTGTTGGCGGTGAACATGCCGCCGCAGCTGCCGGCACCGGGACAGGCGTTGCGCTCGATGGCCAGCAGTTCGGCCTCCTCGATCCGGCCGCCGGCGTACTGCCCCACGGCCTCGAAGGCGCTCACCACGGTGAGATCGCAGGGGCCGAGTCTGCCGGGCTTGATCGTGCCGCCGTAGACGAAGATCGCCGGGATGTTCATGCGCGCCATCGCCAGCATGGCGCCGGGCATGTTCTTGTCGCAGCCGCCGATGGCCAGCAGACCGTCCATGCTCTGGGCATTGCAGGCGGTCTCGATGCTGTCGGCGATCACCTCCCGGCTCACCAGGGAGTACTTCATCCCCTCGGTGCCCATCGAGATGCCGTCGCTCACGGTGATCGTGCCGAACATCTGGGGCATGGCACCCGCCCCGTGGGCAGCCTCCTCGGCCCGCCGGGCCAGGTCGTTGAGGCCGATGTTGCAGGGGGTGATGGTGCTGTAGCCGTTGGCGATGCCGATGATGGGCTTGCCGAAGTCGCCATCTCCGAATCCCACCGCCCGCAGCATGGCCCTGTTGGGGGAGCGCTGAATGCCCTGGGTGATGGCGGCGGAACGCAGCATGGCCGGCGGTGGGGAGGCAGCCTGCAACCTACCGATCCGTGCAGCCCCGGCTTCGCAAGGGCCGGCGATCGGGGCAGTCAGGGATGGGTCTGCAACTGCTCGAGCTGGCGCCGCACTTCCTCGATCGCCAGGTTCAGCTGCTGCACACGGCTCTCCAGGCGACCGTCGTGGTTGCGGGAGGCGGAGCCCTCCCCCGACACGAGGGACGCGGGCTCGTTGCCATCGGACTCCCGGGCTCCCCCCTGCAGGCGAGAAAGCCGCAGCAGGCGCTGCTGGCGCTGGGAGAGACGACGCTTCTCCGTTTCCCTCACCAGCCACCAGGCCAGTCCGGCCGCTCCCAGCACCGCCCCCGCCATGGCGCTGATCAGCAGGGAGCTTCCCGGGGCAGCACCGCCGGAGTCGGTTCGATCCCTGGAGTCGGCCATGGAGGTTGAAAGGAGGCGGGAGAGGCCCCAGCCCTGGGGCAGGAAATCAGCCTAGGGGGACGATCCGGCCACCCTCCCGTAGAGGCGGACCGCCGCATCCCCGAAGCCCGGAAGCACCCGCCGTTCCCCATCGAGTTCGGGATCGATGCAGCTGGCGTAGAGGGTGAGGTCGGGGAACCGTTCCCCGATCACCTGGAGGCCAGGGGCGCTGGCCACGGTGGTGATCACCCGCAGCCTGTCTCCTTCCACCCCCAGGTTCCTGAGCCGCTCCAGGAGGGCCAGGAGCGTGGCGCCGCTGGCCAGGACCGGCAGGAACACCAGCACGCCCACCCTTTCGCCGATCCGGGCGGGAAGGTCGTCGAGATACCAGTGGGCGGCTTCCCCGGGGCTCGTGGTGGAGAGTCCCACATGGGAAACGGCGGCGGCGGGCACCACGGTCTGGGCACCCTGCCACAGGCCCAGGCCACCCCGGAGAACAGGCACCGCCAGCAAGGGCACCTGGGCATCCACCACCATCCCCTGGGTGTGGCCGAGGGGGGTGTCGATCTCCACGCGCCGCTGGGGCAGCCAGTCACGCAGGGCCTCGTAGGTGAGCCAGCGACCCAGCTCCCCCATGGCCGTGGCGAACAGCGGCGTGGGGGTGGAGGCATCCCGCAGCACGCACAGCCAGTGGGCGATCAGGGGGTGGGGGGGAACCACCACCCGCAGGGACATCCCCATAGCTGCCATAACCTGATCCAGCAGCGTAAGGGGGCCATGGCCCGACTCAGGCAGGGACTTCGCCGGGCATGGCAGATCGCCGTGGTTGTTCGATCGGGCTGCGGGCCCGTGCGCGCCTTCCCTGCCCTGCTGGTCCTGCTCGCCCTTCTGGCCCCGCCTCCCTGGTGGGGCGCACCCCTGACGCGCCCCTCCCCCGCCCTGGCGATCACGGCACCGGAGCTGCGGGGTCAGAGGGCCGTTCAGGATCTGGCTCCCGACATGCATGGGCGGGATCTGAGGCTGCAGGAGTTCCTCAAGGCCGATCTGGAAGGATTCGATCTGCACGGAGCCGACCTGCGGGGCGCCGTGTTCAACGGCAGCAACCTGCGTGGCAGTGATCTCCGCGATGCCGACCTGCGCGACGTGGTGGCCTACGCCAGTCGTTTCGACGGGGCCGACCTCAGCGGAGCCGTTCTCACTGACGCCATGCTGATGCAGAGCCGCTTCCGGGATGCCCGCATCGAGGGAGCCGACTTCACTGATGCGGTGCTCGATCTTCCCGAGCAGAAGGCCCTCTGTGCCAGGGCCAGCGGCACCAACCCCACCACGGGAGTGATGACCCGCGACAGCCTTGCCTGTCGCGGGTGAGAGAAGGGCATAGATTCGCTTCTACCGGTTCCATGGGGGATCAGCCCATGGAGGTAAGGGGGAAAGACCGGTGGGAATCCGGCGCTGTCCCGCAGCTGTGAAGGGTCTGTCCGCCTCCGGTGGTCCGTCCCCAGCCAGAAGGCCCGCCGGACCATCCCATCAGCTCCGGCGCGGACCGGATTCCCAACGATGTTCTCCCGCCCAGATTTCCGGCGCGGCAGTCACATGGCCCCTGCGGTCACGGCCCTGCTGCTCCTCCCCCTCCTGGCGGCCCCCGCCTCCGCCCACCACCTGATGGGGATGTTCCGGCTGACCCCGGGGCCGATGGCGGGATTCCTGAGCGGCCTCGGCCATCCCCTGCTCGGGGCCGACCACCTGCTGTTTCTCCTCTCGGTGGGGCTGGTCGGCCTTCGTGCCCGCCTTGCCTGGGGAATCGGCCTGCTGGCGGCCGGGCTGGCGGCCAGTGCCTTCGGACTGCTGGTGCCCGGGCTGCCCGGAGCCGAAGCGCTCGTGGCCCTTTCCCTGGTGGCGGTCGGATTCGTGCTCCTCGATCGTCTCCCCCGCTGGGTCCTGCTGCCGGCGGTCGCCCTCCATGGCTATGTGCTGAGTGAGGCGGTGATCGGCTGGGAGGCGACGCCGATCGCCTTCTACCTGCTGGGCCTGTTCCTCAGCCAGGGAGCCCTGCTGCTGCTGGCGGTGACCCTGGTGCGTCGCTGGTCCGCCGCGTGTCCGGCAGGGCGTGGGCGCCTGCTGGCCGGCCTGCTGATCGGTGTGGGCTCCGCCTTCACCTGGACCACCCTGGTTCCCTGACCATGGAATTCCAGTCCAACCCGGCAGTCCCGGGTCGTCTGCCGGTGACCGTCGTCACCGGCTTTCTCGGAGCCGGCAAGACCACCCTTCTGCGCCATCTGCTCCTCCAGGGCGGCCAGAGGCTGGCCGTGGTGGTGAATGAATTCGGCGAGGTGGGCATCGATGGCGACCTGCTGGCCGGTTGCGGGTTCTGTGAGGAGGAAGAAATCGGGGGGCGCCTGGTGGAGCTCGCCAATGGCTGCCTCTGTTGCACGGTGCAGGAAGAATTCCTGCCCACGATGGAGATGCTCCTCAGCCGGGCCGATCAGCTCGATGGGATCGTTGTGGAGACCA
Organism: uncultured cyanobacterium; assembly: GCA_963847745.1. Classification (GTDB taxonomy): domain Bacteria; phylum Cyanobacteriota; class Cyanobacteriia; order PCC-6307; family Cyanobiaceae; genus Cyanobium. The sequence goes on from CAWKAW010000003.1 coordinate 340,660, forward strand.
GCGGACTGGCCCTTCCCGAACCGCTCGTGGCCGCCTTCGGCTGGCCTGCGATCCGGACCCGCACCCGGGTGAATGCCGTGGTGACGGTGGTGGATGGGGAAGCCCTCGCCGCCGGCCATGTGGTGGGTGATCCGGCGGCCGTGGAGGCCCAGCGGCGCGCCGATCCGAGCCTGGATCACCTCACCGCCATCGAGGATCTCTTCACCGATCAGCTGCAGGCGGCGGATCTGGTGCTCGTGAGTCGGGCCGATCGGCTGGCTCCCGAGGCCCTCACCGCGGTGACCGAGCGGTTGCGCAGTTCGCTGCGCAGCGGTACCCCCGTGCTGCCCATGGAGCGGGGCAGCATCGATCCTCAACTGGTGCTGGGGGGCACGATCCCGCACCGATCCGACCCCGCCACCCGTCACCACTCCCACGGCGACCCGGACCACGACGGAGATCACGATCACTCCCATGTCGCCATGGAGTCCCTGGTGGTTCAGTGCGCCGGTGACTGGCAGCGGCAGGATCTGGAACGGGAGCTCTCCCGTCTGCTCGCAGCCCATCCGGTGGTGCGTCTCAAGGGTCGCCTGCGCCAGAGGGGCAAGCGATTGCCCCTGCAGATCCAGGCCGTCGGTCCGCGTCTCGAGTGCTGGTACGAGGGGAAACCCCTCACGGAGCGGGACGAGCCTGGGCTTGAACTGGTGGTGCTGGGGGCAGAGGGGGACGCGGAGGAACTGGCCTCCGCTTTCGCCACGATCGGAACCGCGCCACGGCCCTAAGTCCAGCGGCCTGAGTCCAGCGGCCCTAGTCCAGGGGGATGTCCCCCCGGGCACAGACCCCGTCCCAGCAGAGGCTGGTGTCCTCCTGCCAGCGGCTGTCCACGGCCCTCCAGCCGCTGCTCTGCCGCTGCATCCTCACCGTGCCGCTGCCGTCATGCCGGAATTCGAGGCGTTGATCACCCACCTGCAGAAACCAGTGGGCCCCCACCTGGCGCACCTCCATCCGGCACTCCTGCCAGGGGCCCCGGTCGAGACGGCACTGCAGCGGCACGGCCACCCCTTCGGACTGGGCCAGGGCGGGCCGGATCCCTCCGCAGCCCCATCCCAGCCAGGCCAGCAGCAGTCCTGCGCCGACCAGGGAGAGAGGGCCTCGCAGACAGGGCAGGGAAAGCTCGCCCACGGATCCGGATCCATCCCAGCGCTCCATCCTCACGCTGGTCAGATGCCGCCATGCCGGGAAGGCGGGCTGCGAAGATTTAACAAATGCCCGTCGCTGCCGGTGCCCCTTTTCCATGCCCGCGTGCAGGTGTCCCTGCGGCCTTCCGTGCTCGATCCGGCCGGGGAGGCGACCCGGGCTGCCGCTTCCAGGCTCGGTGTGGAAGGCGTGAAACGGCTCCGCATCGGCAAGGCCATCGAGGTGGAGCTCGAGGCGCCGGATCGCCCCACGGCCCAGGCCCGCCTGGAGATACTGAGCGACCGCCTCCTGGCCAATCCCGTGATCGAGGACTGGACCCTTGAGCTGGGGCAGGACGCCTGATGCGGACCGGCAAGGAGTCGCTGCCATGACGATCGGCATCGTGGTGTTTCCCGGATCCAACTGCGATCGGGACGTCGCCTGGGCCCTGGAGGGCTGCCTGGGCCGCTCGACCCGGTTGCTCTGGCACGAGGAACGGGATCTGGCGGGCCTGGAGGCGGTCGTGCTGCCGGGGGGGTTCAGCTACGGCGACTACCTCCGCTGCGGCGCCATCGCCCGCTTCGCCCCGGTGCTGGAGGAGGTGGTGGCCTTTGCCGGGCGGGGCGGGCCTGTGCTGGGCATCTGCAATGGATTCCAGGTGCTCACCGAGCTGGGTCTGTTGCCCGGTGCCCTCACCCGCAACCGGGATCTCCACTTCCTCTGTGAGCCCGCTGCCCTGGAGGTCCGACCCGGTGCCTGCCGCTGGCTGGCGAACTATCGGGAAGGGGAACGGATCGTGCTGCCGATCGCCCACGGGGAGGGGTGCTATCAGGTCGACCCCGACCAGCTGCGATCGCTGGAGGACCAGGGCTGTGTCGTGCTCCGCTATGCCCGGAACCCCAATGGCTCGGTGGGGGATGTGGCGGGTCTCAGCAACCCGCGGGGCAACGTGCTCGGCCTGATGCCCCATCCCGAGCGGGCCTGTGATCCCCTCCTCGGGGCGGTGGATGGCCGCCGCCTCCTGGAGGCGCTGCCGGCCTGATGCTCCTGCATCGCCGTCCGCTGCTGAAGGCCATGCTGGGAACCGGCCTTGCCGGGATCCTGTCCCAGCGGGGTGCCCGCGGGGCGGGCGGCCTGCCCATGCCGGCTCCCCTGCGTCAGGGGAGCCGGGTCCGGGCACTGGCACCGGGCACCTGGTGGGAGGAACCCCAGAGGGAGGCCCAGCTGCTGCAACAGCGCTTCGCCGCCAGCGGCTGGCGGTTGTCGATCCCCGAAGCGGCCATGGGCCGGTGGCGATGGTTCAGCGCCCCCGACCGGGAACGGCTGCGGCAGTGGCAGCTGGCCTGCTCTGATCCCGGCATCGCGGCCGTTGTTTCGGTGGCGGGTGGCTGGGGCAGCGCCCGACTGCTGGAAAGGGGTTGGCGGCCGCCGCCACGGCCGATCTGGCTGGTGGGATTCTCCGATGCCAGTGCCCTGTTGCTGGCCCAGCTCGCCGCCGGCCAGGGAGGGGGGATCCACGGCAGCAGCAGTTCGGATCTGCCGGCCTGGCAACGCATCGTGCGGCTGTTGCGGGGAGAACCCGTCTCCCCGCTGCAGGGGGTGGGCTGGCGCCCGGGGAAGGCCGTGGGGGAACTGGTGGTGACCAACCTCACCGTGGCGACCCACCTGATCGGCACTCCCTGGTTTCCCGATCTACGCGGTCGCTTGCTGGTGCTTGAGGACGTGGGCGAAGCCCCCTATCGGATCGACCGGATGCTCACCCACTGGCGCACCAGTGGCGTGCTCCGGGGGGTGGCGGGCATCGGCCTGGGAAGGTTCAGCTGGAAGGAAGACGATGTGCTTCCCGGGGACCTCACGATGGAGGAGGTGCTGATCGAGCGTCTGGGAGACCTGGGGGTCCCCCTTGTGGGCAGACTGCCGGTGGGCCATGGCAGACCGAACCTGGCCCTTCCCCTCGGGCGGCAGGCGCGGCTCGATGGAGGGCAGGGGAACCTGGATCTGATCTGAGGGAGGTCCCCAGCAGCGATTCCCACCGAAAGGTCCTGATCAGAAAAAAAGGCGGACCTGTGGGCCCGCCTTCGATCTCCGGCAGGTGACGCCAGATCAGAGGATGCACGCAGGCTGGGCTCAGTTCACGGCGGCGAAGAAATCCTTGCTCTTCACCGGATCGGGGTTCATGGTCTTCTCGCCCGGGGTCCAGTTGGCTGGGCAGACCTCATCGGGGTGGGATTGCACGTACTGGAAGGCCTGAAGAACCCGCAGGGTTTCATCAACGCTGCGCCCGACCGGAAGGTTGTTGATCGTGCTGTGCATGATCACCCCATCAGGATCGATGATGAAGAGACCGCGCAGGGCCACACCGGCGTCCTCATCGAGCACCTCGTAAGCTCGGGCTATCTCCTTCCTGAGGTCGGCCACCAGCGGGTAGGCGATATCACCGATACCACCACTCTTGCGATCGGTCTGGATCCAGGCAAGGTGGCTGAATTCACTGTCAACGGAGACTCCGAGAACCTCGGTGTTACGGCTGGAGAAATCGCCATAGCGATCACTGAATGCAGTGATCTCGGTGGGGCAGACGAAGGTGAAATCGAGGGGATAGAAGAACAGCACCACATACTTGCCCCGGAAGTGGGAGAGGGTCACTTCCTTGAACTCCTGATCCACCACCGCAGTGGCAGTGAAATCGGGAGCCTGCAGACCGACGAGCCTGGTCATGGGGAGAAACGATGGAGAGGAAGGATCTGAAAGCGCTCGGCTGGGAACGACCGGGCTGGCACGCGGGTCGCGAAGGCCGAAGTCGGACCGAGTTCCGATTGCTACCTTGCAATTTATCACAGATTCCCCCGCTGCGATGGGGCGGCCGGGCCATAGGCTGGTCGCACATCCCACAACGGTTGTCACCCATGGGCTGGGACCCCGTCCTCCTGCGCAAATACAACACCACCGGCCATTTCCGACTCCTTAATCAGGTGCGCTCGGAGCTGAAGGGCAATCCCCTCATCCGCCCCAGGCAGGGGGAAACGGTGGGCGCGGCGAACCGCAGCAAGGGCCTGATCCGTGCCCTGGAGGTGCGTCCCCAGGCCGGTGGCTATTCCCGCCGGTCCCGCCCGCCCGCTGCTCCGCCTCAGCCGGTCGTTCCTCTCGAGCCGGTGGATGATTCCGCCAACGGGGGCGGCACAACCTTCCGGGATCGGCTCAACGCGATCGACATGCGCTGAGAAATGGGCGAGGAGATGGCTCGGGGGAGACTTGAACTCCCGACCTTGGGGTTATGAATCCCACGCTCTAACCAGCTGAGCTACCGAGCCGTGAAGCTGGGAGTGTAGACGATCGACACCCCTCAACTTGCCATTGCCTGGTGGAGGATCAGGCTCTCGGGGGAAGGAATTCGAGAGGGTTGGAAGCGCCCCTGCCGGGGGCATGGATCTCGAAGTGGAGATGGGGTCCGGTGCTGCGACCGGTGCTGCCCATCTCACTGATCGGCTGGCCCTGTTGCACCCGATCTCCCTGCCTCACCAGGAGACGGCTGTTGTGGCCATACAGGGATTTGCTGCCATCGGGATGGCTGATCTCAACGAGATAGCCATAGCCTCCGTCCTGCCAGCCCGAAAAGGACACCGTTCCTTCACGGGCCGCCACAATCGGAGTGCCGACGTTGTTGGCCACGTCAATTCCCTTGTGCATTCGGCCCCACCGCCAGCCATACCCGGAGGTGAAGACTCCCTTCGTCGGCCAGATCCAGTTGCCACCGGAGACCTGATCCCGGAAGCCGGGCCTGGAATCTCCCCCGAAGCGGGGCAGCTCCGGCCAGCTCACCCCCCCGCTGGTGAGGGGTTTGACGGCAAGGAGGGATCGGGTGCGCACCGGGCCGGACTGGGCCACGCGCACCTGACTGCCCACCACGAGCCGGGCCGTTTCGAGGCCGGGATTGAGGTGAAGCAGTTCAGACAGGGTGAGGCCGTATCGCTCGGCGATCTTGAGCAGCGTGTCGCCGAAGCGAACGATCGTGGAGCCCGTTGAAGCCGTCGATCCCGTGCTCTGCCCAGTGGAGGGATCGAGGGAGGCCACAAGGGCCGGGCTGGCGGCGGAGGGGGTCAGGGGTGCCTCGGAGTCGCTCCCGGCAGGCAGGGAGGGATCGGCAGGTGCCTGACCGAGGCTGGTGAGGAAATCCTCCGTGATCGCAGGCACGGGGCTGTCATCTGCCAGGACAGACAGCAGCGGGACCAGTGCCGGTGTGGCAAGGAAGGCGGGAAGCAGGAATTGCAGAGGCTTCATGCAGGTTCACCCATCGGACAAGACCCGGTAGAGAAGCCGACATCTCCGGGCCGCGCAGAGAGTAGCGGCATGAACCAACATCGGCAAGCCGCCGGGTGCCAACCGGTCGGTCGTCCCCGACCGGACGGGTCTCAGGAGAGCGGGCCGGCTGGGGGCTTGGGGGCCGGGACTTCCCGGGGCAGTTGCCGCAGCGCCTCGAACAGCACCACAGCCACGGCCACGGAAAGGTTGAGGCTCCGCACCCCGGTGGCCCCGCGCCCCCCCTGCGCCATGGGAATCGTGAGCCGGGCATCGGCGATCGAGAGCAGGGACTCCGGCAGGCCATCGTTCTCCCGGCCGAAGAGAAGCCAGTCGGAGGGAGCGAAGCGGAAGGAGGTGTAGGCCACCCGGGCCCGAGCGCTGAGAGCCACCAGGCGACCGCCGGCCCGCTCTCGCCAGCCCAGGAACCGCTCGAGATCGTCATGGCGCCGGAGGTCCACCCAGGGCCAGTAATCCAGTCCTGCCCTGCGCAGCCGGCGATCACTGATCTCGAAGCCGAGGGGTTCGATCAGATGCAGCTCCGTGGCAGTGGCGGCACAGGTACGTGCCACGTTCCCGGTGTTCGGTGGGATCTGGGGCTGGAAGAGAACGACCCTGGGCATTGCAAGGCAGAGCCGCTCAGCCGTCGCTGGGAACGGGCTGGCTGAGGGCCAGCAGATCGATGGCCCGGCCCTGGAGCACAAGCCAGGCGGAATCACTGCGCCGCAGAACCCGCTGCTGGAGCTCGCCCAGCCGGTCGCGGAAAAGGAGGCCGAGGGCGGTGGGGGGAGTCACCCCCCAGCCCGTCTCCTCGCAGACGACCACGAGAGGGGCGCTGCAGGCTTCGAGTGCCGAGAGCAGGTCCCGGCAGCTCCGATCCCAGAGCTTCCCTTCCTCCTCCAGATGGGCGGACACCCAGGTTCCGAGGGAATCCACCAGGCCGATCTGATCGCCCCGCAGTTCCTCCAGCGCCCCTGCCAGGCCACCTCCCACCTCCCGGCACTCCCAGCTGGCGGGACGCCGGCGGCGATGGCGTTCGAGCCTCTCCTGCCAGGACGCATCCCCGGGGAGCAGCGGCCCGGTGGCCAGATAGATCACGCCACGGCCGCACAGCTGGGCCAGATGTTCCGCCCAGCGGCTCTTGCCGCTGCCCGATGGACCGCTGACCAGGCTCAGACGGGGTGGATCAGCCACCACCGTTCATGTTGCGCAGGGTTGCCACCGAAGATGGGGACACCCGATTGAGATAGCGGAAGATCCAGTACTTGAAGATGGTGGCCAGCACCACCGGGAAGGTGGCGATGAACAGCAGGATGAAGTTCTCCCTGGGGGGGAGGCCGAAGTGGTCGGCGATTCCCAGCAGCAGGACCGACCATCCCTCCGGGCTGTGGAAGCCCACGAAGATATCGGTGAACAGAATGATGGCGAAGGCCTTGGCGCTGTCGCTGAGCCCGTAGATCAGTTCGTCGAGGAAGCCGCGCAGAACCTGCAGATCCCGCTGGGCGAAGAAGCAGACTCCAGCGAATGCCAGCAGCCCGCAGAGATCGGAAAGCACGTTCTTGATGGCGTTCGTGCTCTGCTGATCCGCCTCCTGCTTGAGGACCTGGGCCCTCTTGGAGAGCAGCTCCTGCAGTTCTTCCCTGCTCGGCAGGGGCCTGTCGTGCAACAGGGCATCGAATTCGATCTCGGCCCGATACACCCGCAGCTTCTCCACCGCCCTTTCCTCCAGCTGGGGTTTGGGATAGGTGAGGAAGGCCCTGTCAGGGGCGAACCGATCAACGAGGGGAGCGACCACATAGGTGCGGCTCACCTGCTGCACGAGCACCGGCACCAGGATCAGCAGCAGCAGGATGCGGAGGGAGACCAGGGTGGAATCCCGCCGCCGGCGAAACCCGGCCACCACCGCATTCTCGGCGTCGGGGTCGAGCTGCCGCCTCACCTGATCCACCACACCGATCAGGCTGCGGGGCAGAACCTCCGGGGAGCGGCTGAGGCTGGGCAGGGGGCGGCGGTTGCCTTCGTAGCGATCCACCACGGTTTCGATCAGCTGGAACTGCCGCAGCTCCTGGCCGGTGAGTTCCTTGCGGTAGGGGGTGATGTGCTCGATCGCCTGCAGACAGATCTGCATCGCCGCCCGGAAGCGACGGTGAATCTGGGCCTGCAGCGGTCGGGGGAGACTCAGCTCGACTTCGGGCCGGACCGGTCGATCGTTGAAATGCTCGAGCTCGATGTTCTGGATCAGCAGGGCCGCTTCGTAGCCCCGTTCCAGTTCGCTCGAGAGATCGAGGGTGCGGGCTCGCCCGAAGGCTCCCATCCAGTCACGGAGACCCATGGTGGCTACGGAGGAATCAGCGGGAGAACACCCACCAGGTGAGCATCGGCACAATGGTGCCCACCACGAGCAGCACGGCGACCCAGGTGAAGGCATTGCTTTCCCTGGTTTCCTCCCGGCTCGGTACATTGCTCACCACTGCAGGAGTTTCCGCCAGCACCGGCTCTCCTGGGTCTTCCCCTCCCTCGAGCACGACGGAGAGCCGCTGGAGGGCATCCACGGTGGCCTGGCGGAACCGCTGCCCTTCACGCAGGGGCAGGGCCATGGTGGTGCGGGCGGTGCTGCGGAGCAGCTCCTCGGGCAGCTGCCGCTCCAGCTCAGGGGAGGTCACCACCGCTGAGGCTCTGGTGTAGCTGTCGATCAGCAGCAGTAGCAGGGGAGGGTCGGTTCCCTTCCCTCCCTCCCGGGAATGCCCCCAGCGATCAAGGAGTTCTCGGCCCAGCTGCTCCAGGCTGAGGCCGTAGTCGAGGCGGCCCACCGTCACCAGCCGCGCGTCAACCCGGTCGGCCGAGAAGGCTTCCAGCAACTCTTCGATCTCAGCGCTGCCGGCCCGGCTGAGCACGTTCGCGGAGTCCACCACGTGAGCGGCGGGGGCTTCCGGGGCGAAATCCACCACTCCCACAGCGAAGGCTGCCCCCACCTGAACGACCAGCGCGAGGCTGAGGGCCAGGACCCGGGCAGTCCAGGTTGCCAGGACGTTCCCGAATCGCGCAGAAAGGAATGGGGAAAAGGGTCGGGACAAGGAGAACGCTGCAGGGGTGTGTGCCATTCCAGTCTGCCGTCAGCTGGCCAGGCTGTCTCTGTTGAGCAGGGTGATCACCTCAAGGATCTGGGCACTTCTCTCCGTCGCCAGGGAAACCCGCTCAACCATGAAGCGGAGCAGTTCCTCCTCCACCGGCTGCACGATCCGGTCGCTGTGCACCAGCTGGGCGGCCATGGCCAGGGCGGTTTCCTGCTGTTCGACCGAGAGAACGGGAATCGCCCGGCCCAGAAGCTCCTGCCAGCCCTGCTGCCGCAGGTTCTCCAGCAATCCGTCGAACAGCTGCCCCATGGCCGCTTCACTGCACTCGCTGAAGGGGGTACGGCTCTCGAGCTGGCAGCGCAGGGCATGGGCCTCCTCCCGGTCAAGGGAGCCATCGCAGGCCACGGCAGCCAGGGCGATCGCGGCGAAGGCCTCGCTGGGGGTCATGGCGAACACGTGAAGAAGACCATTGGAGCAGGTGCAGCCCCTCCGGCATTCTGGTTTTGGCCCGATCCACACCGGAGGCCCGCCATGGCCATGCCCCCTGCCGCCCGGATCGTGGTGGCGGCTGGTGCCACAGGCCTCGTGCTGGTGGTGCTCAACCAGGCCACGGCTCCCCAGCTGGATCCCTCACTGGAGCGGGCCGCGGTTCTCGGCGGCCTCCTTGCCGTCGGGCTCCTGCTGGTGGGGCTCCTCTGGAACCGGGTTCAGCCCGAAGCCCCCCAGCGGGCGTCGCTTTCCGGGGTGGAGGGCCTGGAGATGGCCGAAGGACTTCCCCAGGGGCTCAGGCATGAGCTGGGCTGGGGCAGCATGATGCTGCTCACCGCCACCCCAGCGGCGGTGCTGCTCCTGCGCTGGCGGGACACCACCCTGCTGCGTCGGGGCCTGCTGGGCAGCGAGCCGTTCCTGCCCGGGCCGATCTGTCGCCGAGCCATGGAGCGGGGCAAGCTGATCTCCCTGGTGGATCTGAAGCTCTATCCGGGCCGGGACGAATTCGATCCGCTGCTGGCCGGGCTGCCGGCGGTGGTGGTGCAACCGGTGGGCGGGGAGGGGGTGCTGGTGCTGGGGGGCTGGTCCCCCCGTTGCTTCAGCCGCAGCGATCTGGCCTGGATCGAAGGATGGGCCCAGCGGCTCACAAGCGAATGGGTTCCGGTTTTGGACGGGGCGGATTCCTGCGGGGAGGACCACTGCCCGGTGGAACCTGAAATTCGCTGAACACCCTGCCATTGGGAGAGGTGACCTCCAGCTGGCCCTCATCACCGAGACGACCCTTGATCTGGTGACCCCGGGTGTGCTGACGATTGGCATCCCGGTGGAATTCGACCGAGCCCTGGGCTTCCACCTCCTGGGTCTTCCAGTTCCACGTGCAGCGATCGGCCCGCAGCCTCTCACCGGGCCGATCCAGCTCACAGCCCTTCGGGATCACGGCGGTGTCGCTCTTGCCGAAGACCTCGATGGCCTTCCCCCTGGCCTGGAGGGTGTCCCGTTGGCCCCGGAAGGGTTCGGTGCTGAGGATGGTGTCGGTATCCAGGTTGATCTTCACCTCAGCGGCCTGGAGGCTGGTCTTCTCGGCGGGATCATCGAAGTTCACTGGGGCCTTGAGGATGTACGCCTGTTTCTGGGTGTTGCCCTTCAGAGAACTGGCCGTGAGGGTCTGTGGGGGTGCGGACGCGGGAGATCCAGGCGGCCTGCGTCGACCGCGCACCGGTCCTTCCGCCTCGAGAAAACCCGTGCCCGGTTCCCAGTCGACCCGGCTGACCGTGATGATGATCTCGGGTGGGCCCTTGGGGGATGACTTGAAGGGATCGAAGCTCTGGGTCCAGCGCTCCAGGCGGGGTTCGCCGCGCAACTCCAGCTGATCGCGGTTGAGCAGGAACCGGGCACGATTGGCAACGATGCGGGAATGGGCATCGAAGGCTTCGGGATGGCGATCGATCATCATCACTTCACTCGAAGGCAGCCAGCGCAGGCGGGTTGCCTTGATCAGCACCGGCTGGGCTCCCAGCCGTCGCACCCGGATCTCCCCCTCCAGCACGATCACTTCGCCGTCATTGAGCACCGTGCCGCTGGTGGCCTCGAGGCGGTAGATCGGCTTTCCATTGGCGTAGATCACACCTCTGGGGGTGGTGGCCTGGGCCAGCCGCCGCTGGATGTCGTAGCGAGCCTCCGGACTGGTGAGTTCCCAGGCGGGCCTGCCCTTCTTGTCCTGCTGACGCAGATCGAGGGATCGGAACACGAAGGGTGGCACGGTGTCGTCACGCACGAGGCGTTCCTGACGGCAGGCGGCCAGCAGGGGGAGAAGCAGAAGCAGGCTTCCGATCCGGCAGGGAAGGGGATGCTTCACAGGGGGGAATCGAGCTCCAGACGCTGCATCACCGGCACCGGTTCGGGCAGGGGCGTGGCCTCGGCCAACCCTCCCCAGTGCCGCGCCTCGTGCCATTGGTTGCCAGGGATGTCGCTGCAGAGGGCAGGCTGGGCGAGCTGGTGCAGCATCCGCTCGGAGAGGTCGGGCAGCAGGGGGGCCAGCAGCAGGGCCACCCAGCGGCAGGTCTCCAGCACGGCGTAGAGATCGGCCCCCACCTCAGCGTGGTGTTGATCGGCCCCCTCTTTCATGCGTTTCCAGGGAGCACGGTCGTTGAGGAAGCCGTTGGCGGCGGAAGCCAGGTGGAGCACCGCATCGGCCGCGGAGCGGAAATCGAGGTCCTCCAGGGCCTGATCCACCGAACGGGCTGCGGAGGTCGCCGTTTCCGCCAGGGGATGGCTCAGGGCAGAGGCGGATCCAGGGGGCGGCACCGTGCCATGGAACCACCGGCGGGCCATCGAGGAGGTGCGGTTGAGCAGGTTGCCGATGGTGTTGGCCAGATCGTTGTTGACCAGCTCGCTGAAGCGCTGCTGCTGAAAATCGCCGTCATCGCCGAAGGCGAAATCCCGCAGCAGATACCAGCGCACGGCATCACGGCCACAGCGCTCCAGGAGTTCCTCGGGATCCAGCACGTTGCCGAGGGACTTGCCCATCTTCTGTCCTTCCCTTGTGAGGAAGCCGTGGCCGAAGACCTGAGCGGGAAGAGGCAGATCCGCGGACAGCAGCATGGCGGGCCAGAACACCGCATGGAAGCGCAGGATGTCCTTGCCGATCACATGCAGCTGGGCCGGCCAGCCCCGCTCCTCGATGAGGCAGAGATCAGCGGGATCGGTGGGTTCGAGCAGGGCGGAGAGATAACCAACCAGGGCGTCGAACCACACGTAGAAGGTGTGGCCAGGATGTCCGGGCACAGGGATGCCCCAGGGCAGCTCACGGCGCGAGATCGAGAAATCCTTGAGGCCGCCGGCCACGAAATTCTGCACCTCCCGCCGGCGGGAGTCGGGGGCGATGAAGCCGGGACTGGCCACCAGTCGCTCGATCGGTTGCTGATACCGGGAGAGACGGAAGAAGAGGTTCACTTCATCTCGCCATTCCAGGGGGCGCCGGTGCAGGGCACACTCGGGATCGTCAGCCTGGTGGGCCACGTCCTTGAACTCTTCGCAGGCCACGCAGTACCACCCCTGCTGACGGCCCTCCACCACGTCTCCCCTGGCCTCCACCCGGGCAAAGAACTGCTCCACGATCGAGCGGTGACGGGGATCGGTGGTGCGGATGAAGCGGTCGTTGCTGATCCCCCAGCGCCGCCACAGATCCCTGTAGCCGGCACTCACGGTGTCACAGTGGGCCTGGGGGCTGACCCCGGCCTCCTGGGCCGTGCGCTGGATCTTCAGACCGTGTTCGTCGCAGCCCGTGATGAAGATGACCTTCTCGTTGCCCAGCCGGTGAAAGCGGGCGATGGCGTCGCAGGCCAGGGTTGTGTAGGTGCTACCGAGGTGGGCGCGATCGTTGACGTAGTAGAGCGGCGTGGTGAGAGTGAAGGACATGCGATGCCGGCGGTGAGCTGACTGCGCCGCCGTCACGGCTCCGCCCCGCCGGGGGATCCTACCCATCCGGCCGCTCCCCTGCCAGGGGATGGAGCCTGATCGCGCGAGCAATCCGAGCGGCAGAGCCGAACCAGCGGATAGTCGACAAGACTTCATCATCGCTTATCTGATACTATGTTGGGTTAGATTTGCCATCCGGAGAAAGAATGGGATCAGGCGATGGATGTATCTCCTCTGCCAGGAAGGGTGTGCTCGGTTCTGGAGTGTGGATTGCGATCTTTCTGTTGATCTGCGCCTCTTACGCAACTCAACTGGGGCTCTGGGGAGATGAGGCGTTTTCCATGGCTCGGGCAGCGAGGAGCTGGTCCGGCGTTCTCGCTGACAGTGACGCCCATCTGCCCACCTACTATCTGATGCTCCACTCCCTGCTCCAGCTCACGGGGGCTGGGGAGGAGGCCGAGCTGACCCTTCGACTCCTTCACGCCGCATCCTTCAGCATCGGCTTGTTCTTCTGCTGGCTGATTGCGCGAAACTTCATCCGTAGGACCCTGCTGGTGGGTCTGCTGATGCTCAGCACGATTATTCTGCCGAACTATATCTTCTATGCCACGAATCTGCGGATGTATGCGCCGCTCTTCGGCCTTTCGATGGTCTTCTGCTGGCAGGTTCTTCGCCTGCTCGGCAAGTCGAACTGGACATCCCCTGACCTCATCCTCACCAGTCTTCTTGGTCTTCTCCTGATCGGCCTGGACTATCCAGGTATCTTCCTGGTTGCGCCTGTTGCAGCGATTCTCGCGATTCGGCGCTGGGGGCTGCCTCGAAAACCAGGAAGATTCATGCTGTGGCTGGCGTTGCTCTGTGCCGTTCCCGTCTTCCTTGTGCTCAGAAAAGGCCTGGAGAGCTATGCCGAATGGCCCGTACTCCGGGCCATGGCGCTGCCGGAAGGGAGTCCCCGTGCCCTGGCCAAGCTGCTGTTCTTCTCGATCCGGCCGATTCTCGATATCGTCTATCCGCCTGTCTACCCCGTCTGGATCAACATTCTGCTCTGGTTGCTCCTGATGGTTGCCCTGACCATCTCGATTGTGGCGCTGTGGCGTCGGGGTGATGCGTGTGAGCGTTTCCTTGTGTTCCTGGCACTGTATTGGCTGCTGGCCGCACCACTGGGAGTGAGCTTTACTCGCTTATTTCTGCCCGCTCAGTTTTTCGCTCTGCTTGTGATGATGATTGGATTGGAACGGGCACTGATTCAGAAGAGCGCCACGGTCGCCATCCTGCTCTCGCTGACCCTGTTTTCATTGGGGCTTGCCAACCTGCAGCAGGTCTTCGATCCCACCATCCGCGTCTATTCGCGGATCCCCTTTCCGAAAGTGGCGGCGGATGCCGTCAAGTTGTCGGCAGAGACAGATCTCGATACGATCGCCATCTCCCGCCATTCTCTCAATGCTCTTTCCATCGAACGCTATCTCAGACCGCGTCTCCAGGCTGGCCAGCAGATTGTGATTCTCGATTCAAAACCCACCTGCGCTTCCTATCCGAAAGGTGAATTCCTCTACATCCACCTGATGCCAGAGGATGGGGAGTCCAGCGACCCTCTCCTCTCCTGCGCAGGCAGGGCCGAGGTGGACTATGAGGCGATTCGCAATTATGTGAATCTGGATGAACTCGGTTACAATTCACTCTGGGAGTCCAGTCTGAAAGACAAGACGGGTACCACCAACTATGGCGTACGGATCGCCAGGGTGAACGTGGGGCCAATGTGAATGAACCGGGGCAAAGACGCCTGGTGAGGTCATGAAACGGGCGCAGGGGCTCCGCTCCCTCAGGCCACCCCCTGCAGTTTCAGGTGATCCCGCAGGGAATCCACCTCCAGCACCCGCAGCAGCAAGGCGTCCCCGGGCTCAGACCCGGCGGGACACTCGGCGGCCAGATCCATCGCCAGGTCTTCCGCATGGACCAGCCCCAGGCGGTCCTGGGGCTTCAGCCAGCGCAGGAACTGCGCCTGCCACTGGCTCTGGTGCGAGTGCTGCTGCTCGAACCACACCTGCTGCCAGTGGCGCTGATCCTCCCGGCTGATCTGAATGCCCTGCTTCAAGGGGCCCTCGAGCTGGGAGATCAGCTCACCCATCTCCACCTCGCCGAGGGGCGCAGTTCCGCTGGCAGCAGCCTGGAGCTGCCGCTGCACCACAAGATCACCGTAGCGACGGATCGGCGAGGTGGCCTGGACGTAGGCCTCCACTCCAAGGCTGAAATGGGGACTCGCCCGCACGCCCATCACCCCCCTGCTCAGGCAGCGTTTCAGTGCCGCATGGCGTACCGGACCGGCAGGCAGGGCCTCCAGCTCGGCCGCGGGCGGCAGCTCTGCGGGCAGTTGGCTTCTGTAGGGCAGCGCCAGCCCCATGCGCCTGCCGTGCTCGGCGATCACCGTTCCCGCCAGCACCATCGCCTCTGCCACCATCTGCCGCGATGGGGAGGGTTCGCTGATCTGGAGCTGGGCCTCCTGCCCTCCTGCGCGGATCCTGCCCTCCGGCTGATCCAGGCAGAGGGCGCCCCGGGCCAGGCGCCAGCGACGCCGCCGCTCCATCAGCCCATGCATCTCGGCCAGCCAGGCCTCCTGCGGTGGTGCCAGCTCGATCAGTTCTTCGGCATCGTCATAGGAAAGCCGATAGGCGGGCTTCACCCAGCTCCGCTCGATGGCGTAGCCAGCCACGCTGCCATCGTCGGCCAGTTCCACCGCCACGCTCCAGGCCGCCGAACGTCGTCCGCTGCGCAGACTGAAGGGGCCCGTCGCGAGTTCAGACGGAAACATGGGCAGGGTGCCCCGCGCCAGATAGAGGCTGGCACCTCGCCGCCTTGCTTCGAGATCCAGGGGGCTGCCCGGCTCCACCAGACGGCCGGGATCGGCCACGTGGATCCACACCCGCCAGCGGTGCTCCCCCATCCGCTCGAGGGACAACCCATCGTCGATGTCGTCGGTGTCGTCATCGTCGATCGTCACCGCCATCAGTCCTGTGAGATCGCGCCGTCCCTGATCCCCCGGAAGCGTCTGCTCGCTGAGGCCCATCAGTCTCTCCGTCTCGGAGGCAAGCTCCCCCCTGAAGCCCTTCTGCCAGGGGCTGTGGTCCAGGGAGGGCAGGTGATGGCGCTCCCACTGGCCCAGATCCGCCAGCAGGTGCCGGATGGCGCCGGCCTCGGCGTGGCAGTGGGCGACCTGCAGGGCCCGCCGCAGATCATCCGGCAGGGGTTGGCTGTGGTCACCGGCGGCCCAGTCACGCATCAGGTCGAGCTGGCTGCGCTGGAGCGGGCCCAGGACCCCGGCGTCGATCGGCCGCCGCAGCCTCAGACTCTCCTGCCAGGCCTTTCGGGCCTGTTCCGCAAGCTGCTGCCGGCGCTGGTCCCGCCGCAACCGGCGCACATCCACCAGGGGCCTGGCTTCCACCTGCTCCTGCCGCCAGCGGAACAGCTTCTGCTCCCCCTGCAGCCATTGCCAGCAGGCGGCCCGCTGGGCCGGATCATCCCCTTCCCCCACCAGGGAAACGAAGCCGGGCAGATCCAGCACCTCCCCACTCTCGACCAACAGCATCCAGGCCGCGCCGAACTCCCTGGGCCGGGGCAGGGCATGGTCGACGGCATCGGCGCTGAGGCGCCAGGGGGGCTGGTTGATCCTCTGGGGGGGCTCCAGCTCCGCAGGAAGGGCGGCGAGCAGATCGAGCTGGCGGAGGCCTCTCTGCAGAGCTTTTCCCTCCGCTCCCAGCCGCAGGGAACACCTCGCGCCGTGCACCTCGATCACGACAGCCAGTCGGGGCCTGCCGTCCTCGATCAGGCCGATGAGATCGCCCGCAGCGATCGGCCGGCGGGGTGCCGAGGGCAAATCAGCCTTCGGGATTCACGAAAGGCAGAAGGGCCACGATGCGGGCACGCTTCACGGCGTTGGTGAGATCGCGCTGCTGCCTGGCGGTGAGTCCGGTGAGCCGGCGGGGCAGGATCTTGCCGCGTTCCGTGATGAATTTCTTGAGCAGATCGACATCCTTGTAGTCGATCGGGTCGCCGGGCTTGATCGGCGAGAGGCGTTTCTTGAAGAACGAACTGGACATGGGGACAACGGGGGAGGGAAAGAAGATGGGATCAGGGACCCGGCCGGTCTCGAAGCGAGGGGGCCGGGGGCAGAGGGCTCAGGCGGCGGCGGGACCGGCCGGGCTCACTTGATCTCCTTGTGCGCCGTGCTGGAGTTGCAGTGCGGGCAGAACTTCTTCAGCTCGAGCCGTTCGGTTGTGTTGCGGCGGTTCTTCTGGGTGGTGTAACGGGACACCCCCGGAGACCGCTTGGCGGGGTTGGACCGGCATTCCGTGCACTCGAGGGTGATCACGATCCGGACGCCCTTGTTCTTGGCCATGGGAAGGACGTTGCGCCGCTGAAGCGATGCGTGCTGACAATCCGGCACCTTACAACCTCACCCCGCCCGGCAAGTCGCCGGCGGGTTCCGGTGCCTTTCCTAGGATCCGGCCTCCAACCTGATTGCCTTTCATGCGGGTCTCGCTCCAGTGGCTCAAGGAGCTCGTGAGCTGCGAAGCGGACGCCCTCGCTCCTTCCGTGCTGGCAGAGAGGCTCTCCATCGCCGGATTCGAGGTGGAGAGCCTCGAGGACCTCACGGCCCTCGCCAGGGGTGTGGTGGTGGGATTCGTGCAGGATCGCGAGCCCCACCCCAACGCCGACAAGCTCAGCGTCTGCCGGGTCGATACCGGCAGCGGCGAGCTCCTGCAGATCGTCTGCGGCGCCCCCAACGTGCGTGCCGGGATCCACGTGCCGGTGGCTCTGGTGGGAACCACCTTGCCGGCCGTGGGGCTCACCCTGAAACCCACGGAGCTGCGGGGAGTGGCCAGCCACGGAATGATCTGTTCCCTGGCCGAACTGGGGCTGGCCCAGCAATCGGACGGTATCGCCATCCTCGATGAGCTGCTCGAGGCGGTGCCGCCGCTGGGAGAGCCGGTGGGCCCGGCCCTCGGGCTCGAGGATCAGGTGCTGGAGCTGGCGATCACCGCCAACCGCCCCGACGGTCTTTCCATGCAGGGGATCGCCAGGGAGGTGGCGGCTCTCTGCGGCGGCCGCACCCGCTTCGAAGCCCCCCCCGAAGCGATCTCCGCCTCCGAGCTGCCCGTTTCCCCCGAGGCCCGGGCCGCCATGGAAGCCGGGGGAGTGTTCAGCATCACCGCCCTCAGCGGCGTGCGGGTGGGGCCTTCCCCCCGGTGGGTGCGCCAGCGCCTCGAACGGGCCGGCATCCGACCGATCAACAACGTGGTGGACATCACCAATCTGGTGATGCTGGAGACCGGCCAGCCCCTTCACGCCTTCGACAGCGAATCCCTGGGCTGCCTGGGTGGTGTCGCCTCAGGCCTCGCCGACCCCTCCCTGCTGGGCCTTCGCCCTGCCCAGGTGGGGGAATCGCTGCTGACCCTCGATGGCGAGGAGCGCCCCCTGTCTCCGGATGCCCTGCTGGTCACCTACGCCGACCGCCCGATTGCCCTGGCCGGTGTGATCGGAGGCCAGCAGGAGGCCGTGAGGGAGGCCACCCGATCCATCTGGCTGGAGGCGGCGGTGTTCTCCCCCCAGGCCGTGCGGCGTTCGGCCCGCAGCCAGGGCCTGCGCACCGAGGCGAGCAGCCGCTTCGAGAAGGGCCTGCCACCGGAAGCCACCCTGGCCGCCGCCGACCGCGCGGTGCAGCTGCTCCAGGAACTGGCCGGTGCATCGGTGGAAGGCCGCTGGCGCCACCGGCGCGCGTCCCAGCCGGCTGCTCCGGTTCCGCTGGGCCGCGATGCCCTCCACAACCTGCTGGGCCCCGTCCTGCTCGAAGGCGAACTCCAGGACCTCGACGATGGCCGCATCTGCGGCACCCTTGCCGCCCTCGGCTGCCACCTCGAGCCCACCGAGGAGGGCTGGCTGGTGCAGGTGCCCCCTGCCCGGGCGCTCGATCTGCAGCGGGAGGTGGATCTGATCGAGGAAGTGGCCCGACTGGTGGGCTACGACCAGTTCGCCGCCCATCTGCCCGACCCCCTGGAGCCCGGGGGACTCACACCGGCCCAACTGGCGGAACGGGAACTGCGACGGGCACTCTGCGCAGCCGGATTCCAGGAGACCTGCGCCCTCACCCTGGTGGCCGGCAGGGAGGGACGCATCCCGCTGGCCAATCCCCTCCTGGCCGACACCAGCCACCTGCGCGACAACCTTCACGAGGAACTGCTGCAGGCCGCCCGCCGCAACCTTCAGGTCTCCCAGTCGGGATTCTGGGCCTTCGAGATCGGCCAGGTGTTCGCGGCAGGGGCCGCCGCCGGTGGCGAGCGCTCCCTGCTGGCGGGGGTGGTGAGCGGCGAACGCCGGGCCGAGCGCTGGAGCACCAGCGGCAAGCCTCTCCATCCCGGCTACTACGAGGCTCGCGGTCTGCTGCAGGGGCCCCTGCAGCATCTGCGCCTGCCCGTGGAGGACCGGCCCCTGCAAGCCGGGGAGGATCCCGATCGAAGCCATCCCCTTCTGCACCCAGGCCGGGCCGCCACCCTGCTGATCGAGGGGCGCCCCGGCGGCTGGTTCGGCCAGCTGCACCCGGCCCGGGCCGGGGAGCTCGATCTGCCCGAGGCCACCTACCTTTTCCAGCTGGAGATGGCTCCCCTGATCGCCGCCGCCACCCGCCGTCAGCGGTGGCAACCCTGCTTCACCGCCTATGCCACGGTCCCCGCCTCGGAGCGGGACCTGGCCCTGGTGGTTCCCCGCTCCACCACGGCGGCCGCCCTTCTGAGCACGATTCGCAAGGCCGGCAGGCCCCTGCTGGAGAACGCCGAACTGGTGGACCGCTTCACCTCTGCCCAGCTGGGGGAGCAGCGGTGCAGCCAGGCGTTCCGTCTGCGCTACCGGGACAGCACCCGAACCCTCACCGACGAGGAAGTCGAAGCGGCGCACCAGAAGGTGAGGGATGCCCTTGCCAGGGGGTTCGAGGCCGAACTGCGCAGCTGATCTGATCAGGGGGCCTCAGATCCGCTCCAGCGCCGCCAGGGTTTCCACGTGGGAGGTGTTGGGGAAGAAGTCGATCGGCTGGCACCAGCTCAGCCGATAGGGCCCGTTCGTGCACAGCCGGGCCAGGTCGCGGGCCAGGGTGGCCGGATCACAGCTGAGGTAGGCCAGCCGGGCCGGCGGCGCCGCCAGGATCGCGGCGTGGCAGGCGGCATCCAGACCCTTGCGGGGGGGATCAAGGAAGAGGGCATCGATGCTGTGCTCCCCGTCCCCGGCGAGACGCTCGGCGAGAACCGCCCCGACCGGCGCCTCCTCGAAGCGGACCTTTTCCTCCAGGCCGTTCCCGGCGGCGTTGCGGCGGGCCAGGGCCACGGCGGCTCCCTGCTGTTCGATGCCATGCACCTGCCAACCCCGCGCCGCCAGGGGCAGGGAATAGGTGCCGATGCCGCAGAAGCCATCGATCAGCTGGCCCGGCGGAGGACCGAGGGCCTCCTCCAGCAGGGCGACGACCCGCTCCGCCTGGGGGGTGTTGATCTGGAAGAAGGTGTCGGCGGCGATGCGATAGGTGAGGCCGGCGAACCGCTCGCTGAGCCAGCCCTGGCCGCTGACGGTGCGGGTGTGGGGACCCAGGAGGAGATTGGTGGGCTGGGGCTGAACGTTGAGGCAGACCCCCACCACCTGGGGCCAGGTTCGCCTCCAGTTCTCCGCCATGGCTTCCAGGCCCGGCAGTTCCCCATGGGAAGCGACCAGGCAGATCAGCCGCTCACCGGTGTGGTGGCCCACCCGCAGGGCCAGGTGGCGCAGTCCGCCTCCGGATCCCGGTTCCGCATGGCGGTTCACCGGCCAGCCCGAGGCCTCCAGGTCGGCCTTGAGGGGCCCGATCAGCTCGTCGATGCGGGGATCGAGCACCGGGCATCGGTTCATGTTCACGATGCGGTGGGACCCCCGCCGGTAATACCCCGCCCGCAGGCGGCCGTCCGCCCTGCGTTCGAGGGGAATGACGGCCCTGTTGCGGTAGCCGAGGCAGCGCTCGCAGGCCAGCAGCGGTCGTGGCGTGGAGTCGATGGCGGCGATCCGTCGCAGGGTCTCCCGCAGGTGCCCCTGCTTCCAGCTCCTTTCGGCCCCATCGTCAAGAGCCTGCAGGGTGCAGCCGCCGCAGTGGTCCGCAAGGATGCAGGGGGGGCGTCTGCGGTCGGCGGAAGGCACCAGGATCTGCTCGATCCGGCCCTGCAGCTGGCCCCTGGACCTGCCGGAGAGACGAAGACGCACCTGGTCTCCCGGCAGCCCGCCCGCCACGAACACCACTTCCCCCTCGCAGCGGCCGATCCCCCGGCCATCGGCCGCCAGATCGAGGAGCTCCATCTCCACTGCCTCGCCGATGGTCGCCATCCTCCGCTCCCATCCCGATCTCTCCTTCCGACCCTATCGAGCTTCATGCAAAGGGGCGTTACACCTTGTCGAGGGAACGCGACTCGGGCAAAGGGCCCGGATAGGATCCGCCTGTGTGTGGTCGCTGCAATGAGCGTCGTTCGCGATCTGATCCTTCAGGCCGATGATCAGCTGCGGTATCCCACCGGAGGCGAGTTGCGCTCGATGGCGGACTTCCTCAGCGGTGGGGAGCGCCGGCTGTCGGTCGTTCGGGTGCTCACCGAGAACGAGAAGAAGATCGTTGACGAGGCTGCTCGCCAGCTGTTCACCCGCCGCCCCGACTACGTCGCCCCTGGCGGCAATGCCTTCGGTCAGAAGCAGCGGGCCCAGTGCCTGCGCGATTTCAGCTGGTATCTGCGGTTGGTGACCTACGGCGTGCTGGCGGGAAGCACCGAACTCATCCAGCAGATCGGCCTGGTGGGTGCCCGGGAGATGTACAACAGCCTCGGTGTTCCCATGCCCGGGATGGTGGAGGCCATGCGCACCCTCAAGGATGCCTCCGTTTCGCTGCTGACCGGGGACGAGGCGGGACTCGTCGGCCCCTACTTCGATTACCTGATCCAGGGGATGCAGACCACCACCTGAGCCGGGTCTGCCCTTCGTGATCCCCCCGCCAAGTCTGCGCCCCGAGGCGGTGGCCCAGCTTCTGCTGTTTGCTGCGGGCACCTCCGGAGCATCATCGTTTGCATCAGCAGTCTCATGCTGGTCCAGTATCTGGTCCAGTCATGAGTCACAGGGTGAATTCGCGAGAAGCTGAATCCGCCCTTCTGTCGCATCTGAGTCTCTTTTAGGGTCCCATCTCTTGTCGCAGAGTGTATATCTGAGATGGCAGAGCCAGTTTTCCGGGTCCGCTGGGGCCCATTCCTCGAAGTTGGATTGATGGAATGGCGGGTTGCCCTTCCATCCATGACCTCCATCAGGCGCGAGCGCACGAGAGGTTCGGCCGGGGATTGCCACGGCCCATCAGCCCCTCCCTGCGCTCCATCGGACCCTGCTTGCAGGAAAGGTCTGATCTGCTCTCACCAGTCCCATGAGAGTCTGGCTCTCGGTCCCGACAAGATTCCCAGATGAGACCACTGATGTGCTTCTCGTGCTCTTCGGGACCGCTCCCCTTCGGCGCCGTCCGTCCGCCTGGGTCACCGTCGCTGCGTACCTGTGTCAAAGGCAGGTACGCAGGCCTGAAGAACCCAGTATCACCAGTTGATCTGCCAGGCCTCAGAATTCTGGACATGGACAGGATGGCCAACCATCGGTGACCAGTTCGGAGAAGGTGCTGGCAAGAGAGACACCAGAACAGAGGCAGAGGGCATCGATGGGGTCCATCGGCCATCGGGAGGGTTGCCTCAGATGGAATCGACGAAATTCATGAGTCTCACTGCTGACTGCTGAGCCACGCAACTGGACCCGACAAGAAGGCCAACCTGCGACAGAAGAGACAGAGGCCGATCTCGGCAGACGGCTCGGCTTTCTCCTCATGAGACGCTATCTGAGTCCAGAGACAGGACCCGAAAGAGAGAGATGAACTAGAGAGCTCCGTCTCCCCGTTGGCGGTAGAGCTCCTTGAGAAGCTGATAGGCCTCGTTGAGGCGCCGCATCGCCTCCACCGATCCTCCGGAGTCGGGGTGATGGCTCAGGGCCATCAGCCGGTAGGCCTCCCGGATCTGACCCAGGGTCACCCTCTGGCCGGGATCGGTGGGGAGCTGCAGCAACTGCAGGGCGCCCCGCAGGGTCATGGTGTTCTCGAGGGTCTGGAAGGAGGTGCCCGACCGTCTCCTGCGGAAGCGGCCCACGAACCGCCGGATCAGGGTGGGAATGCGAAGGGGGAGGGTGGTGGCACTGAAAGGATCCTCCAGAACTCCGGCGATCACCATCACCTTCTCGAAACTGGGGGGTCCCTCACTCCAGGCCGGCACCCACTCGCGCATCGTCCGATTGGCCGCCGTCCAGGTGAAGGGCCGCCCCTCCGCCGCGTCCGACTGGCGCCAGATGTCCTTGCCCAACCAGATCATCGCGGCTTCCAGAACGGTGTCATTGGCAGGCTTGCCGTAGAGCTCCAGCCAGTGATCCCGCGCCGCTGCCAGGGCTTCATGGAGCACCTCCATTCCCAGGGAAGGCAGGGGCGCCTGGAAGGTGGCTGTGGACTTCGCTCGAGCCGGTCCGTTTCTCCGCAGGCCCTGCTTCAGCTGGTCGGACCGGCGCTGCACGAATCCCGGCAGATCGATGACGGCCCCTCCCCTGGAGCCCTGGGCGGAGGCTCCCTCAGGCGGTGGGTCCCCTTCCAGGGTCGCCTCCAGGCTGTCCAGCGTCCCGTCGCCGAACAGCACCAGGGCGGTCTGCTCGTTGAGGTCCTCCTCTGCAGCGGAGCGGGCGAGGGCACCCCCATCCTCTTCCGGCTCGATGTCCTCCTCGGCGGAATCGGAGAAGAGATCCTCCAGCAACCGCTCGAGCACATCGCCGCGGTTGCGGAGACCCCACTCCTTCTTGAGGGCATCGATGTGGGCCAGGCGAGACAGCGAGAGCTCCAGGGAGAAACGGCGTCTGCCCTCTGGCGATGGCTCAGTCACAGGAAGAGCATTCCATGGCCCGGCGTCAGGGTTCCTGCCAGCTGCGCAGCAGCCTGCGCTGGGCCTCCACCGCTTCCCGGTAGCGGTGGATCAGCGTTTCTTCCCCGGCGGCAGGGGTCAGCTGAGGCGGAGGAACCAATGGAGCCGGAACCCCGGCAGATCCAGCAGGAGGTGGTGTGGGTCCCGGTCTGCCGGCAGGCGCGCCGGGGGAGGAGGGTGCGGCAGCGGGGGGGGCGGTGGGACGAGGCCTGGCGCGCTCGAGACGAGCCAGCTGTCGCTTCCGCTCCTGTTGCTGGATCCTGGCCAGTTGCACGCTCGGCACCACGCTGAGCAGATGCCCCGGGGTGGCATCGGCTGGGTACACCAGGCTCACCCGCACCGGCATCACCACCCCGGGGCGCAGCTGCAGCTGGGCGAGGGAAAGACTCTGGCCGGAACGCAGACCGACGTGCATCTCCTGCAGACCGGCAGGGGTGCGGACCTGGAGCGAACCCCGGAAGGCTGTATAGGAATCCCGCTCCCTTGCTGTGGGGTGACTCATCACCAGCTCGTAGAAACCGTTCCCGACGAGTTCGAGATCAACGTCGAATCTCACCCCATAGGTGCCCACGTTGTCGAGGGAGGAATCCACCATGCGGCTGGCCAGGGGGTTGACCTGTACATCCCGGGTTCCGAAGTCGGTGCGGGCGGTGCTGGTGAACGGAACGTGCAGGGGACCGCTGCGACTCAGATCGTGGCGGATCCTTGCCTGATAGGTGTCTCCGACGGCCACACCGGCGACGCGGGAGAAGACCCGACGATCCTGGATCTCGGCGATCCGGTCGAGGTAGACCCGCCCGGGCGCAAGCCATCCCCGATCGAGAACGGCAAGAATGTCCCTCTCTGAAGTGGGGTTCCTGGCAGCCACCACGGCCATCTGAAACGGTCCGTCGCTCTTGCCGCTCACCAGCGCATTGGCGATCCCCAGGGCGGGCAGCTGGGTGCGGAACAGCACAATCCGTCCCCGGGCCGGAATGGTGATGGCCCGTTCCAGCTGTTTGTCGAGGTTCCCGCGCAGCATCTGCACCGCCGTGGCATCCCCGGGGCCTGTGTTCCACGGCCTCGAGCCCAGGGGTTTCACTCCCATCAGGCGATCGCCCAGATAGGGAGCCTCGAAGCTGTTGCGCACCGCCCCGGCCCCGAATCGGATCTGCACCGGGCGGATCCCGGGGTTGATCAGGATGGTGGCGAGGGTGAGCTCAGTGCGTCGCTGGCCGGCGGCAATCGAATGCCGGTACGGAGGGAAATATTTGTGATGCAGGTGCAGGCCGAAGGCGCCGTTGAAGGTGTAGGTGGCATTCTTCAGGGGCTGCCGGGTTTCGACCGCATAGGCATACCCGGGGGTGGTGCTGACCAGGATGCCCGGCCCCTCCACCTCCTCCGGTTGGTTCGAATGCAGAACGGCGGTGCTGTTGAAGCGCCCATGGAGGGGCCGGGCGGACTGACCGGCCATCAGGGCCACCCATGCTCCCGCTGGTTCGATCGGAAGTACGACGAGGCTGGCGACGAGGCCGACCAGAAGGGGATGCAGGCGGAAAGGGGGTGACGAAGGCAAACGCACGCGGGAATTCGGGCTTGTTCGGTCAGGCTCGGGAACCGGGGATCCCTCGGCTGGTCAGGACTGGGCGGAAGGGTCTGGATGGGGGGAGCCCGAAGCTTTCCTCCCCGAGGCGCCTCCCCGGCAGCTAGAACCGGATCCAATCCATCCATGCTCCCATCCCATGTTCCCCCCCTTCGGGTGCTGCTCCGGCATCGACGACGGCGATAACGTCCGCCAGCGGTACCAGGAGCGCAAGCTGCGCCTCCTCACCCACTGGCGGGACGGCATCGAGCGTCAGCTGGCGGCCATCAATGCCGCGATCAGCACGCTGGAGCAGCAGATGCTGCGGGATCGTCCCGATCCCCAAAGCTGAAGCCACTGGCATCGAGATGGTCCCGGAGCCGATCCAGGCCCCGCCGCAGCAGCCGCTGCACCGTCATCGGACTCACCTTCATCTCGGCTCCGATCCGCCGATAGCTCCACCCAGCCAGCACCACCCGGCTCACCACCAGGCGTTGGCGGGGCTCAAGGATTGCCAGCATCGCTTCCACCGGGGGAACCTCCCCCCCCTCCTCCTGGATCCCTGGCTCCGGCGCAGAGGCCAGGTGCAGGATCTGATCCGGTTCCAGGCGACAGGGACGACGCAGCTGGCGCTGCTCCTGCAGCCGAACCCACTGCTCCCTGGTCAGCCCCAGCTGCCTGCACACCTGCTCCGGTGAGCTGCCGCCGGATCCGGGCAGCTGGCAGCGCTCGAGCCGGGACAGCTTGTCCTGGAGCTCGGCCTGCCGGCGGGGCAGGCGGATGCAGGGAGCCTTGTCGCGAAGGTAGTGGAGCATGGCCCCACGGATGTGGGGGCGGGCGAAGGCCGCGAAGGGAACCGACCGCTCGGGTCGGTAGAGCTCCGCCGCCCGGATCAGACCGAGAAGGCCCACCTGGATGAGATCGTCGCTCGATTCCCGCGTCCAGCGGGCGTAGTGGAGGGCGATCGGTCGCACCAGCTGGCGATAGCCCTCCACCCGGCGGTTGCGTTCCTGCAGGATCACTCCTGCTGGCGAATCGGGCTGGGAAGCGGCCCTGCGCTGGGGCCGGGAGCGGGAGAGGAGGGGGGAGGTCATGGCGGAGGATGGATGGGTCGATGGAAGGGGGCGGGGGGTGGAAGAGGTGCCGACAGCCGGACCTCCCGTTCCCCCATCCCTCTTTCCAGGGAGCGGTCATGGCGAGTCCCGGCGCAACCGTGGAATCACGGAACCTTTCCTCCTGTCTCCTCGAGGCCTGCCCTCTCCCGGTCCTCAGGCGTGCGCCGCCACCTCGGCCAGGAGCGCCCAGGGCCCGTGGCGGGCCAGCCAGGAGCCATCGGAAGCGTCCGTACTCAGCAGATAGCCGGCGAAGCCGAGTCCATTCACGCTGAAGCCCGCACAGTGCTCCCGCACCCTGCGCACGGTGAGGAACCAACGGTCATCGAAGAGCAGGTTGTAGGGATGGCGGGGGGCCGGGTCGATGCCCGGCTCGCCCAGCCCCAGCTCCCGGCAGTGCGTGGCGTAGAGCCCCGGCAGGTCGTTGTCTGTCCTGCCATCCCCACGGGCACTCAATCGGTAGGCCCAGGGCCACTCCCGGGCCTGCCGCTCGAGCTGCTCCACGAACAGGGATGAAAGGGGACAGCTCTGTTCGCCCGGGCTGCGGGGAAGGAGCTGCAGGTGGCGATGGGGTTGGCTTGCCCCCGCCGTCGCCCCGCTGTTGAAGAACCAGAGTCCGCCGGTATCGGCGGCGACCGTCTCGACGGCTTCCCAGTCGATCGGCTCCAGCCAGCCGCTCTGGGGCTTCCACTCCTGGGTGATCACCAGGAGGTGGCACTCCTGCACGGGGTACTTGTTGAGCAGCAGCACATGGCCCGGACCGAGCAGATCCACCTGCAGGGGCCTGTCCCAGGGAAGGAACGGATTGGGTTTCGGACCGGCTTCGCCGAGGTGCCGGGGAGGGCGGGAGAGCAGCCTTCGCACGATGAAGGGCTCCCATCCCCTGGACGGCTCCTCCCGGGTCGAGAGAGGCACGAGCGCCCCCTGCCGGAGCGCCTCCTCGGAAACGGCCCGGGCCCGCTGCCAATAGCGCTCAGCCCGCACCTGCCTGGAGACGGGCCAGGGAAGCTCCCTGGTAGTAGCGGCCCAGGATCTCGTTGTAGCGGAGTCCCTGAAGGGCCAGATCCTGGGCGCCGTGCTGGCTCATGCTGGCACCGAGGTGGCCGTGGGCTTCCTGGCTGATCTGGTGGGTGGCGGCATAGAGACTCTCCACGATCCCGCCCTGATAGCTGAGGATCACTCCCGCGGTGGAGGCCGTGGCCTGGCTGGTGCGCTCGGTGACGCTCTCCAGGCCGCTGTAGGCCTGCCAGCGGGTGGTGTCTCCCAGATGCCAGTGGGGATCGGCAGGACGGGCCATGTGGGCCATCGCGTAGGAACGGGCCGCCACGGCCTGGGCCTTCAGGGCCTCCATGTCCCAGGTCGCCGGCATCTCCGCTCCCACCACCGAAGCGATGTAGCTCTCGAGGGGCAGGTGATTGACCACCTGGATGCCGTCGGCCGCCCGCAGCAGACGGAAACGGCCCTGGTAGGGCCGGCCTTCCGCCAGCAAGTGGCCACCGCCCCCGGCCTCCAGCCACACTTCCGGTTCGGAGGCCAGAAGGCTGCTGATCTCCGGGCGCTGATCCGCCGTGCCCTGCCGCAGCACCCTCCCCTGGCGGTCCACCAGCCTCCAGGTGCCGCTGGCACCCAGGGCGGGTGTTGCGGGAAGGCGCAGCAGGGCGACCCGGATCTCCAGGGCAAGCTCGGGGCCGGCGGCTGGCTCGGCCAGGGCTCCGCCGCTGGAATCCCCCTGGGAACGCTGGGCCTGGATCGCCGAAGGGGCCAGGGGTCCCCCCTGCTGTGCAGCGGCTGGGCTCCGATCCGCCACCGGGTCTGCCGAGGGTCTGGGGTTCGGCTCCGGGCGGGCGATGAGGGTATCGAGCAGCTCCTGGTCGGCCAGGCTGGTGGTCGGGCGCAGAAGGGCCTGGGCTCCGATTCCCGCACCCACCGCCAGCACGGCCAGGGGGACGGAGAGAAGGAACGGGTGGGGCCTCAGGCCGCCGGGAACAGCTCGGAATCGAGGTCCAGCCAGCTTTGCCAGGCGTGCGCGACCGGTTGCGAGCCAAAGCCGGAGGGCCCTTCGCCGTTCGGCGGCTGAGCCCGCAAGGTGCCATCCCACAGCAGATGTCCGCTACCGGTCAGGCGGATCATGCCTGAAGATGCGGCCTCGCACACCATCCCCCCCGGACGGTCGGAGCATTGCCAGCCCACGACCCGCCGCCTTCCACGCAGCTTCATCCAGTAGGGAGCCACCAGGGAATGGGCCGATCCCGTGACGGGGTCCTCATCGATTCCCATGGCAGGGGCGAAGAAGCGCAGCTGGTAGTCGGCGCTCTCGCCCCCCAGACGGGGGATCTCCTCCCCCTCCGGCCCCGAGGGGAGGGATTGCATGAGCACGAGTCCCTTTCTCACGGCCTCGGGCAGATGCGCCGCTGGATCACGGAGATCGGCAAGGGGAGCGCAGGCAGGCAGCAGGCCGACCCGGTACCCCAGTTCCGAGGTCCAGAAGGCCTCGGTGCCACACCCCAGCTGGCGGTGAAGGAGCTCTTCCAGGGGCTGGCAGGGGGGAGCGGGGAGAAGGTCCCCGCCTGGCAGCAGCAGGCTGCCCCGGTGGCCGGGGCCCATCTCCAGAGCCACCTCCAGGGGACCGCTGCGGGTATGGAAACAGGTTCGACCGCTCGCCGGCAGGCTCCCCCAGTGGGCCAGCGCCAGCAGGGAGGCCAGGGTGGCGTGGCCGCAGAGGGGCACCTCGCAGGCCGGCGTGAACCAGCGCAGCAGCCAGCCCTCGCCGCAGGGCAGCAGGAAGGCGGTTTCCGACTGTCGGAGACTGCCCGCCAGCGCCTGCATCCATCGCCCGGGCTGGGGGGACTCCAGGCGCACCACGGCGGCTCCGTTGCCACTGCAGGCGACGGAGGTGAACGCTTCGATCAGAACCGCAG
Source organism: uncultured cyanobacterium (assembly GCA_963847745.1). GTDB lineage: Bacteria > Cyanobacteriota > Cyanobacteriia > PCC-6307 > Cyanobiaceae > Cyanobium. The sequence goes on from CAWKAW010000003.1 coordinate 369,706, forward strand.
GCAGGCTCGCCGCCGAGCTGGCAAGGGTCATCTGCCCTGCTCCGCTCGAAGGTCCCTCTCCATCAGCGCCTGCACGGCCTGGGAGGCATCGATTCTGCCGTTCAACAGGAGCACCACCTGTTCGCAGATCGGCAGGCGCCAGCCCTGCCGTGCCGCCATGGCCATTGTCGCCCGGGCCGTGCGGGGAGCTTCGACGGTGGCGCCGACCCTGGCCAGGGCAGCGGATTCATCACAGCCTTCGGCCAGATGCAGGCCGCAGCGGTAGTTGCGGCTCAGCTGGCTGTTGGCGGTGGCCAGAAGATCCCCGAGTCCGGCCAGGCCGTAGAGAGTGGCGGTCTGTCCCCCCATGGCCTCCAGCACCACGCCCATCTCCGCCAGGCCACGGCAGAGGAGAGACGCCTTCGCATTGGTGCCGAGCCCGAGCCCGTCGCTGATTCCTGCGGCGAGGGCCATCACGTTCTTCAGGGCTCCCGCCGTCTCGGTGCCCACAGGATCGCTGTTGGTGTAGAGCCGCAGGTTGGCGGTGGCCAGCTCCTGCTGCAACCACTCCCCGAGGCTCCGGGAGGAGCTCGCGATCACGCTGGCGGCGGGCAGCCCCCGATCGAGTTCATCGGCCAGGTTGGGGCCGCTCAGCACGGCGATGGGAATCGGGGGCAGGTGGCTGCCCCAGATCCGGCTGGCGGTGCACTGTGCCTCCCCATCGATCCCCTTGCTGCAGCTCAGCAGCGGCAAGCGGGCGGGCCAGCAGGGGCCCAGGCCCCGGGCCAGGGTCTCCACCCCAGCCATCGAGATGGCGGCCACCACCAGCTCGCTGCCGGCCAGGAGCGAAGCGGCACTGCCTCCCTCGCGGCGCGACCAGATGCGCAGCTCATGGCCTTTGCCCTGCCAGAGACGGGCCAGCGTGCTGGCCCAGGCGCCTTTTCCCAGCAGGGTGATGCGAAGACCCATGAACCTCTGCGCGGCCAGGAAAGCCTGGAATGCCTCCCCCTCAGCCTTGCCATCATGCGGCATCCCCTTCGGCGCCACTGTGAACCGGAGCGACGAGCGAGCCTGGTTGGATTGGCGGGGAAACGCCCTGGTGGTGGGATGCGGCGGAATCGGCCGGGCTCTGCTGGCCGCCCTTCCCTTCCATGCCCCCCACCTGCGCCTCTGGACTGCCAGTCGCCATGGCAGGGGAGAGGGAAGGGATCTGTGTGTGGATCTCCTCGATGACTCCAGCCTGGCCCGGCTCGCCGAAACCGCCTCCCAGCAGCTCAGTCCGTTGCGGATGGTGATCCATACAGCCGGGATCCTGCATGGGGGGGACCTGCAACCGGAGAAACGCCTGGCCCAGGTGCGGCGGAGCTCCCTCGAGCACAGCTTTGCCGTGAATGCCTGGGGCCCCCTGCTCCTGGCCCAGGCCATCGAGCCGGCCCTGCCCCGGGATCAGCCGTTTCACTTCGCCTCCCTTTCGGCCCGGGTCGGAAGCATCGGCGACAACCACCTCGGAGGCTGGTACGCCTACCGGGCAGCGAAAGCAGCCCAGAACCAGCTGCTGCGCACCCTTGCCCTGGAGTGGCGCCGGCGCCTGCCCCAGGGTTGCGTCTCCCTGCTCCATCCCGGCACCACCGCCACGCAGCTTTCCGCCCCTTTTCGCGGATCCGTTCCTGAGGGCACTCTCTTCACTCCCGAACAAGCTGCCGGCCACCTTCTCGAGGTGCTCGAACAGCAGGGACCGGAGCAGAGCGGTGCGTTCCTGGCCTGGGACGGCACCCCGATCCCCTGGTGAAGGGCCCCGGGGGGGTGAGGGGTGATCAGGAGACGAGGCTTTCCCCCCGATCACAGAAAAGATGGGCTGCCTGTCCCTGAAGGATCCTGCGCACGAACTGATTGAGGGGAAGGAGAGAATGGGCGATGATCAGGTCTTCGCTCATCAGGAATCCTGTGGCGCTGAGGTGGCAGCGGTTCCACCATTCGGGATCGTGGGCGGCCAGGGCGGAGATCAGGGTGGGATAGCTCGCCAGGGTTGACCCGGAGGAGCACTCTCCGGCCGTGAGGGTCGAATAGGAGCGGAGCGCAGCCGTGGACAGTCGCAGGAAGGTGCAGGCACCCAGCTGGAGGGGAACGCAAGGATCGCGCAGGTGATCCAGGGCGAAGACCACTTGATGATGGATTCTCATGTAGGCCAGCCATCTGGCCGCAGGAGCTGGCGGAGCGGAAAGGGGGTGCATGGAACCACGAGCAAAGGGAGCTGGGCGCGACTTCCTTCCAGGGAAAACTCTCAGGTTCGGCGCTTGGCTCGGATCGAACCCGGCCAGGACGAGCCGACATGGGTAGAGCGGTGTGCTCCTGGATCCAGGTTCAAAGTGATTCCGGAAAGTGCTGGGAGAATAGGAAATCTCCCTGCACTATCACGACAGCATCATATATATTCATATTGAACCCTGCCGCGTGACGCTAGGGAGTCCTGCGGACACTCCTTCTCCATTGCTTAGAATCAGCCCGCTCGGCTATCTGCAGGAGCCTCTGCGCTCCGCTGGACCTGGATACGCCTGAATGCCGGTTCATGAGGAACACCCCTGTCTGGGATCTCCCTGGAGGTGCCCTATTCTCGATCTGAGGGACGACTGCAGCTGAGGAGGTCCGTCACGGCTGTCTTCTTCAGTCCATCCCTACCGCTCAGGCCCTCTCCAGACACCGGCCGGATCCCGATCGCTTTGCCCGAAACGCTTCAGGCCGCGTGCTGGCGCAGCAGCTCCAGCGGAATCACATCAAGGGTGGAGCGCTCGCAGGCAGCCAGGCGAACCGGTGGGGCCATCCCGTCTTCGTAGGCCTCCAACCAGCGACCGGCGCAGACGCACCAGTGGTCTCCGGCACGCAGGCCGGGGAAGCCGTAGGCGGGGGCCGGCCTGGTGAGGTCATTGCCCTGGGCCCGGGAGTAGTTGAGAAAGGCTTCGCTGACGATGCAGCACACGGTGTGCCGGCCCAGGTCGGATGGATCGGTGCGGCAGTGACCATCCCGGAACCAGCCCGTCAGCGGTTGGCAGCCACACTCCTGCAGGGGTTCTCCCAGAACGTTCAGGGGGAGCGATGCGGTCGCGACCACGGCCTTGCCAGAGAGGATGGAGGCTCGAGTCTGCCGGAGGACTGGCACGAAATGCGTCCGGGAGGTTGACGGATTCCGGGGGTGAGGCGTTAAAGGTCATTCAGCTCGACCCCCTTCATGACCTGGGACTTCACCGAGGATGCGGCCTTCCTGGCCCTCTGCGACGCCTACAAGGAAAGCGGTGAACCCTCCGCCATGGAGTTTCTCGCCCATGGCGAAGGGGCCTTCCACTTCCAGGAGCTCTCCCAGAACGCAGCCGGGGAAGGGATTGATCTGAGCGACTCCAGCGACCTCGAGGACTTCCAGCAGGAAGTGATCGAGACCCTCGAGGAGCTCTGCAGCTGAGACCCGAAGGGCTGCATCAGCCGTAGAAGAAAGCGATCTCCTTCTCCTTCAGACCCTCCCATCCGGCAGAGCGCAGCCGGGCATCGAGGGTGGCCTGATCCAGATGCTTCGATCCGGTGCGAACGATCCGGTTCCGCATCGACTTCCGGACGCCGCTGCGCTCCCGCTGGGCTTCGAGCTCCATCACCTCGTTGTAGAGGGAGAGCATCGCGGGGGGCAGGGGAGTGCCGTCGAGGTCGAGTCCTGAGGCGATGGCGGCGTCGACGCCGCTCGGACCGGAGAGGGCCATGGCAGAAAGGCAGCAAGCCAGGTGAGCCTGCCACGGGGCCCAGCCACGGGATTGGCGCTGGCTCTCAGGCTCAGGCGCTGAAGTATCGGGCGCGGCTGTGCAGGGCCACCAGCGCCGTTGTGCTCTGCTCGGGATGCAGCTGCTCACTTTCATCCATGGACAGGCCGATCCTGTCGGCGCCGAGCCAGAGGAGCTGCTGCCGGGAATCGCCAACGTTGGGACAGGCGGGGTAGCCGAAGGAATACCGACTGCCGCGGTAGCGCTGGGCCAGCAGATCCCGCAGACTCCGGGGTTCCGCGGCGGCAAAACCCAGCTCACGGCGGATGCGGGCGTGTGTCCACTCCGCCAGGGCCTCGGCCATCTGCACCGCCAGCCCATGGAAGTAGAGATAGTCGCTGTAGCGATCTGCTGCGAACAGTTCCTGGGCGAAGGCCGAGGCCCGCTCCCCCATGGTCACCGCCTGCATGGGCAGCACATCACTCGCACAGGCGGTTCCATCGGGCCGGATCGACAGATCCCGGTAGAAATCGGCGATGCAGTAGCGATTCCCGGCCCGCTGGCGGGGCAGGAGGAAGCGCCCGAGCTCCACATCGGCCGCTGTGCAGCTCGCGCCCTCGGTCAGGGCACGGGGATCGAAGACCACCAGGGCGTTGCCCAGGCGGCCACAGGGGAAATAGCCATAAGCCACCCGGGGGGTGAGCAATCCCTCTTCGCGAGCGCGACTCAGCCACTCCTGCAACACCGGCTCGGCCTTCTGCTGCAGCATGGCCTCGTAGTCCTCCCGGCTCTGCTGCTTGCCCTTCCGCATCTGCCACTGACCGGCAAAGAGGGCATTGCGATCCAGGTAGGCGAAGACCTCGCTCAGATCGATCTCCCCCTCCCGCAGCACCCGTGCGCCCCAGAAGGGCGGGATGGGGGAAGGCTCCTCGGCCACCACGTCGGAGCGAGGCTCCGAGGTCACGTCCACCTCCTCCACCTGGACCGGAAGGGGGGAAGAAACGGCAGCGCCGGAGTCGGTCTCGCCCCCCGGATCTTCGACCGTTCCCGCCCCTTCCTCGAGGCCAAGGCCTTCGGGGGCACCGTCGAGGAAACCCTGACGGTCGTCCCAGCGGTCCGCCGCCTTGGCCTGCATGAGGGCATCCATGAAGCGGAGGTCGGCGAAGGCATCCCGGCCGTAGATCACCTGGCCCCGGTAGGCAGAACGGCAGTCGCCGTGAACGAAGCGGGGCGTGAGGGCGGCACCGCCGAGGATCACGGGAACGGTGATGCCTTCGCTGTTGAAGGTTTCAAGATTATCCTTCATGAAGGCGGTTGATTTCACGAGCAGACCACTCATGGCAATGCAATCGGCCTGGTGAAGCCGCTGCGCCTCCACGATTGAATCGACGCTCTGCTTGATGCCCAGGTTGATCACTTCATAACCATTATTTGTGAGAATGATATCCACCAGATTCTTGCCTATGTCGTGCACGTCTCCCTTCACCGTGGCGATCAGAAACCTGCCCTTGCTGTTCGATTCGCCCTCCTTTTTTTCCATATGGGGTTCGAGATGGGCCACCGCTGCCTTCATCGTTTCTGCGCTCTGCAGCACGAACGGCAACTGCATCTGCCCTGAGCCGAAGAGCTCTCCCACCACCTTCATGCCATCGAGCAGGAACGTGTTGATGATCTGCAGGGGCGGGTAGCGACGCAGGGCCTCATCGAGGGCTGTCTCCAGGCCGATCCGTTCCCCGTCGATGATGTGCTGCCTGAGGCGATCCTCCACGGGAAGATCGGCCAGGGAGGGGCCTGCGGCACGGGCCGCCTTGGCGCTCACCCCCTCGAACAGGCGGGTGAGTTCGGCAAGGGGATCGTAAGTGCAGATCGAACCGTTGCCCTCCGGGTCGAAGCGGCGCCGGTCATGGATGAGATCGCTGCAGATCTGTTGATGCTCTTCGCTGATCCGAGCCAGGGGAAGGATCTTGGCGGGGCTCACGATTGCCGCATCCAGCCCGGCCTGGCAGCACTCGTGCAGAAAGACGGAATTCAGCACGATGCGGGCAGCCGCTGAAAGGCCGAAACTCACGTTGCTGACGCCGAGGACCACATGCACCCCGGGCAGATGGTCCCGGATCAGGCGGATCGCCTCGATCGTGGCCGCTGCATTGGCGCGATCCTCCTCGATACCCGTGGAGATCGGCAGGGCAAGGGGATCGTAGAAAATCTCATGGGCAGGAATACCGAATTCAATGGCATCCCGATAGGCACGCTGGGCAATCGCGAACTTGCGCTCCGCTGTGCGTGCCATTCCTTCCTCATCGATCGTACCCACCACAACGCCGGCGCCGAACCTTCCGGCCAGTTCCAGCACCTTGAAGAAACGCTCGTCCCCATCCTCGTAGTTGGTGGAATTGAGAATGCACTTGCCGCCGGCCACCTTCAGACCGGCCTCCATCTTCTGCCACTCGGTGGAATCGAGCATCAGCGGCAGGTTCACGTTGGTCACCAGGCGGCTCACCAGTTCGCGCATGTCCCGAACGCCATCGCGACCCACGTAGTCGACGTTGACGTCGAGAACATGGGCATTCTCCTTCACCTGGCTGCGGGCCACGGCGACGAGCCCATCCCAGTCCTCGTCGTTGAGAAGTTCGCGCACCTTCTTCGATCCGCTGGCATTGAGCCGCTCCCCGATGATCAGAAAGGAGTTGTCCTGGTGATAGGGCGTGACCCCATAGATCGAGGCGGCCGCCGGTTCGTAGGCCAGGGTGGGTCGCTCCCTGCGCCGCTCGGGGGTCCGGACCCTGCGCCCTGCCGGATGGAGGTCGCCGCCCAGTTCCACGAGAGCGGCGATGTGGGAAGGGGTCGTACCGCAACACCCTCCGATCACCTGCACCCCGAGATCTTCCACGAAGTGCATGAGCTGCATCTTCATCTCGGTGGGGGTGAGCCGGTAGTGGGCGACCCCGCCCACATTCTCCGGCAGACCCGCATTGGGGATGCAGCTCACCACGAAGGGACTGTGTTCGCTGAGATAGCGGATGTGCTCCTTCATCTGCTCCGGTCCGGTGGCGCAGTTGAGGCCGAGCACGTCGATCGGGAACGGCTCCAGGATCGCCACCACCGCGGCGATGTCCGCTCCCACGAGCATGGTGCCGGTGGTCTCCATCGTCACCGACACCATCAGGGGGCGACGCGTGCCCGCAGCTTCGAAGGCCGCCTCGATCCCCTGCAGGGCGGCCTTGATCTGCAGAACGTCCTGGCAGGTCTCCACGAGCAGGAGGTCGACATCTCCGGCCAGCAGGCCCTCGGCCTGCTCCTGGAAGGAGGCTTTCATCACGTCGAAATCGACGTGACCGAGGGTGGGCAGCTTCGTGGTGGGACCGATGGAGCCCGCCACGAAGCGGGGTTTCTCGGGTGTGCTGTATCGATCCGCCATCTCACGCGCCAGCTCGGCGGCCCGGCGGTTGATCGCGAAGGCCTGATCCTGCAGGTCGTATTCCGCCAGCACCAGGGAGGTCGCCCCGAAGGTGTCGGTCTCGATCACGTCGCAACCCACCTCGAGGAACTGACGGTGCACCTCCTGCACCGCATCGGGGCGGGTGAAGACGAGGTTCTCGTTGCAGCCCTCCAGGGCCGGCCCACCGAAATCCTCTGCGGTGAGATCCATCTGCTGGAGAGAGGTGCCGGTCGCACCGTCGAAAACCAGCACCGGTCGCTCCGGAGCGTGAAGCCGATCAAGAAAGCCGATCCGTTGGCCGCTGGGCCGAACCGGGGGCTGGGGTGCAACAGGGGCCACCATCAGGGTGTGAGTCGGATGCGCGTCACCCAATGGTCATAGGTCGGATCACGACCCTCCGTGATCGCCGTGAGGCGCTCCCTCAGCCGATCCATGACCGGTCGATGGGTGGGCAGATCGGTGGTCTCCACCCGCCGGACCGGGGTGATGCGGGCGGCCGTGCCGGTGAGGAACACCTCATCGGCCACGAACAGTTCGGTCTTGTCCACGGCGCGTTCGAGCACCGGAATCGCCATTTCCCGCGCAAGCTCGAGCACGCTGGCGCGGGTGATGCCTTCCAGGATGTCCTGATCCACTCCGGGGGTGATCAGCAGGCCGTCCCGCACGATGAAGAGGTTCATGCCGCTGGCCTCGCTCACCTTGCCGCGGCTGTTGAGCAGCAGGGCCTCGTCGAAGCCGCTCTTCACCGCTTCCGTCTTCGCCAGGGAGCTGGTGATGTACGCCCCGCTGATCTTGCCGCGCAGGGGCAGGGATCGATCCTCCTGGCGCGTCCAGCTGCTGACCCGGCAGGTCACGCCATCCGGGGAGAGGTAGTCGCCCAGCTCGATGCCATAGATCAGGAAGTCGGTCTGGATGTCATGCAGCCGCGGCGCGATGCCCAGGTCGCTGGTGTAGACGAAGGGGCGCAGATAGAAGGGAGTGGAGGGCTTGTTGGCCTGCAGGAAGGCCTGGATCGCCTCATGCACCGTCTCCTCGCTGAGTTCGGTGAGCAGCAGCCGGGCACTCTGACTCAGTCGCCTGGCGTGGCGGTCGGCACGGAAGAGCAGGATCTCGTCCGGGTTCGCCGGATTGGGAAGTCCCCGCATGCCTCCGAAGGCGCCGGTGCCGTAGTGCAGGGCGTGGGTGGCCACCGAGAGGGTGGCCTCCGCGAAGGGTACGCAGCTGCCGCCGAACCAGGCATAGGGAAGGAATTGGTGCATGGCTGGCGGGATCGACGGCCCGATCTTCTCACCGCACCCTGCAGGATGGGTGCATGCACCGACTGGCCGCAGTCCCTGGCGACCGCATGGACGCGGAGGCGGGGGCCTTCGTGGAGCAACCCCCGGCTCCCCTCGTGCTGCTCAGCAGCGCCGACTCCGACCTCAGCGCCCTCGCCGATCTGCTCCGGCGGGAGCCCGGCTGCCTCGGGGTGGCGCTGAGGGGGCTCAACCTCGCCGCCCTTTCCCATCCCGCCGCCATCGATCACTACATCACCAGCACGCTGGGCCGGACCCGGGTGGTGGTGGTGCGGCTGCTGGGGGGGCGCGGGCACTGGAGCTACGGCATCGAGAGGCTGCGGCACTGGGCCGGGGGCGGGCAGGGGCGCCAGCTTCTGCTGCTGGCCGGTACCGAAGAGGAAGCCCAGGACCTGGCCTCCCTGGGGACGGTGGATCCCTCGCTCGCCATCGCCATGGCGACCTGTTTCCGGGAGGGAGGGGGCGCCAACCTGAGGCGAGTGCTCGCCGTGCTCTCCCGGCTGGTGCGGGGAGAGACGCCCCTCCCGCCCCAGCCGATTCCCGGCGCTGACCCCCTCCTTCACGACTGGCGATCGGAGCCGGGTGCCCGGGTGGGCCTGATCCTCTACCGCGCCCTCTGGCTGGCAGGCGATCTGGAGCTGGTGGAGGCCTGCCTGGCCTCGTTGCGGGACCAGCGCGGGCTCTGCCCCAGGGCCCTCTGGGTGAGCAGCCTGCGTGATGCGGCGGTGCAGAAGGGGGTGGGCGATCTGATGGAGCGGGAGGCGGTGGAGGTGGTGCTGTGCACGACCGGCTTCGCCTCCGTGCAGTTCGAGGAGGCCGGGCTCGGCGCTCCCCTGTGGGAACGGCTCGGGGTGCCGGTGCTGCAGCTGCTCTGCAGTGGCCGCCCCCGTTCCTGCTGGAGCGAGAGCTCCATCGGTCTGGCTCCCCTCGATCTCACCCTGCAGATCGCCCTGCCTGAGCTGGATGGCCGTCTCACGACCCGGGTGGGGGCGTTCAAGGAGCAGGCGAGCAGCAGCGAGCTGCTGGCCACGGCCCTGCATCGCTACGTCCCCGACCGGGAACGGCTCGACTGGGTCTCGGCCCTGGCCGCCGCCTGGATCCGGCTGCGCCGCACGGCCCCGGCGCAGCGACGTGTGGCCCTGGTGCTCGCGAACTACCCCACCCGCAACGGCCGTCTGGCCAACGGCGTGGGGCTCGACACCCCCGCGAGCGCGGCCCTGATGCTGGGCTGGCTCGCCGATGCGGGCTACGACCTTGCCACGGGCTCCCCGTCGGACCAGGTCCGGCCCCTGCCGAGGAGTGGCGATGAGCTGATCCAGCTGCTGTTGACGGGCCGCAGCAACGACCCGGAGAGCCTGCACCGCCCCCCGCTGGCCCACCTCCCCCTGGATGTGTACCGGAACTGGTACGAGCGCCTTCCGGAGGCGGGAAGGCGGCGTCTGGAAACCACCTGGGGGCCTCCCGACACCGACGCCGGCCTCGAGCGAACGGACCGGGGACCTGCCTTCCCGATCCGTGGGGTTCGTTTCGGCTCGGTGGTGCTGCTGATCCAGCCGGAGCGCGGGTACGACCGTGATCCAGCCCGCCACTACCACAGCCCCGACCTGCCGCCCACCCATGCCTACCTGGCCCAGTACCTCTGGCTTCGCCAGGACTTCGACGCCCACGCCGTGGTGCACGTAGGCAAGCACGGCAATCTGGAATGGCTTCCCGGCAAGGGACTGGGGCTCTCCCAAGACTGCTACCCGGAATGGGCCCTGGGTCCCCTGCCCCACCTCTATCCCTTCATCGTCAATGACCCCGGAGAGGGGTCCCAGGCCAAACGGCGCGCCCAGGCCGTGATCCTCGATCACCTCACCCCTCCCCTGGGGCGGGCCGGACTGCACGGGGAGCTCCAGCACCTGGAGGTGCTGCTGGATGAGTACTGGGAGGCGGTGCAGCTCGGCAGCGCCAGGGTGGGGGCCCTGCGCCAGCGTCTGGCCGAGCGCCTCGACGGGCTGCAGCTCCCCCTGGCCGGACCTGGCCTCGAGGCGCGGCTGGAGGCTGCCGATGGCTATCTCTGTGAGCTCAAGGAGGCCCAGATCCGCCTCGGCCTGCATACCTTCGGCACGTTGCCACCAGGGCCGAGGCTGGCGGAACTCCTGCTCTGCCTCGCCAGGGCGCCCCAGGGCGAGCAGCCGGGGCTCACCCAGGCCCTGGCCTGCGATCTGGGCCTCGACCTCGATCCCTGGGCCGATGCGGAGGAAGCCAGGCTGACGGATCCGGACCGGCAGCGGCTGCGCTGCCTGGCTGGCCCGGGGGAGGGGACCCTGCCTCCGCTCCGGGTGGGGGATGGGGTGGCCCTGCTGGAGGTCCTGGCCCTCGAGCTGGTGGAACGGGAGCTCGGCGCTGCGACCCGTTCTGCCTGCCGTGCTGGGGCTGCCGCCAGCGACCCTGCGCCCGTCGGGGGTGAGGCCTGTCGGGGCTGGCTGCCCGGCGTGGCCACGACCGCAGCCCTGGCCCACCTGCGCCAACGGTTGCTCCCTCCGCTGCTGACCTGTGGCACCGCGGAGAAGCAGGCCTTCCTGGCGGGGCTGGCGGGCGAGCGGATCGCCGCCGGACCTTCCGGAGCCCCGACCCGGGGACGGCCCGATCTGCTGCCCACCGGCAGGAATTTCTACAGCGTGGATCTGCGGGGCCTGCCCACCGAGGCCGCCTGGGATCTGGGACGCCGCAGCGCCGAGCTTCTGCTGGAGCAGCACCTGCTGGAGGAAGGGGAAGACCTGAGGACGCTGGCCCTGTCGGTGTGGGGCACGGCCACGATGCGCAACGGGGGGGAGGACATCGCCCAGGCCCTTGCGCTGATGGGGGTGCGACCGCTGTGGGACGGACCGACGCGGCGCATGGTGGGAGTGGAGGCGATCCCACTGCCGGCGCTGGCACGCCCCCGGGTGGACGTGACCCTGAGGATCTCCGGACTCTTCCGGGATGCCTTCCCCCAGCTGGTGGGCTGGATGAACCGGGCCTGCGCGCTCGTTGCCGGTCTGGAGGAAGCCGAGGCCGACAATCCCCTCGCGGCCGCCGCCCGTCGAGAGGGGCACTGGGCCCGGGTCTTCGGCTCAGCGCCCGGGGCCTACGGCGCCGGCCTCCAATCTCTGATCGACAGCGGCAACTGGGAGACGCGCGCCGACCTCGGTGAGGCCTTCCTTCAGTGGAGCGGTTGGCGCTACGAGGGCGCTGCGGCCGGGGGAGACTCCGGTGAGCTCTGCGCCGTGGCCGATCGGAGCGGCCTGGAGACACGCCTCGCTGCCGTGCAGGTGGTGCTTCACAACCAGGACAACCGGGAACACGATCTCCTCGATTCCGACGACTACTACCAGTTCCAGGGGGGCCTGAGCGCTGCCGTGGAACGGGTGCGGGGCAGCAGGCCTTCCCTCTGGTTCGGCGACCACTCACGCACGGCGCGGCCCCGGCTGCACCGGATCGAACGGGAGATCGACAAGGTGGTGCGTTCCCGCCTGCTCAATCCCCGCTGGATCGAAGGGATGCTGGGGCATGGCTACAAGGGAGGGTTCGAGATGGCGGCCAGCCTCGACTATCTGTTTGCCTATGACGCCAGCACCGATCGGGTGCCGGACTGGTGCTACGGCTCCCTCACGGACCAGTGGCTCGGTGACGGGCACGTCGTCGCCGAGCTTCGCCGGGTCAACCCCTGGGCCCTGCGGGACATGGCCGAACGCCTGCTCGAGGCCCACCACCGCCAGCTGTGGCTTGGGGCTTCGGAGGCCCAGCTCGATCGCCTGCGCGGGCTGGTGCTGGACAGCGAGGCCCTGATCGAGGGGGGCTGAAGGATCGAATTCGGTGGGGAGGCACCCTCAGGTGCTGATGTCCCTGGCCCAGGACCTGAAGGCGTCGGTGGCACCGGGCTTCTGTGGCTGCTGGGTGATGGCGGGCTGTTCGCCGGTCCCCGCCTGCGCCTCGGGCTTGTTCGCCGCAGCTGCGCTGGATTCGTTCACTCCCTTCACGGCAGCTCCCTTGAGCCGCTGTTCCAGCACGGCGGAGGGAATCTGCTGGGCGAACGTCTTCTTGACGGGCTTGGGAACGCCACCACCGGAGCTGGAGGTCTGGCCCGATCCGGTGCCGGTTCCGGCCAGACCGGGGGTCATCTTCTCGAGGGCGGCCTCCATGGAAGCCACCTTCTGCACCATTTCCTTCTGTCCGGGGCTGTCCGCATTGCCCGGGAAGGTGCGGCGGATGGTGTTGGATCGGCGCATGTAGTCGACATTGCCCAGGGTGCTGGAGCTGTCGGGATCCAGGAAGAAGGTCTCGCTCTCCTTCTTCTTCTTCGGCTGGGGTTCGCTTCCGGATACCTTCACCGAGGCGGAACGGGAACCGAACAGGCGGTCGAGCAGACCCATCGGAGGCAGGAGAAACAGGTGGGTAAACCCTAGCGGCCGCGGAGCTCCAGACCATGGGTATCCGTACCGCAACTGGCGAGAAGGCCCCGCTGGGTGAGGTCTTCGGCGATGGCTTCGCACACCAGAGGGGTGGGCTGCCAGGAGCCCTGCATGGAGTAGTCGTACCAGGCTTCGGCCCCATCGAAGCCCTGCTCCGCAGCGGCGGCGATCAGACGTCCGTGGGAAAGGCGGTAGCGGGCCGGGTGGGCCAGCAGGGCCAGCCCACCGGCCTGGTGAATGGCTGCGCGCACCGCCTCGGAGCGGAGGGCGGGACCGACCACGGAGGTTCCGTCCAGATAGGGAAGCAGGGAGGGGTGATCCTCCCGGAAGCCGAGGGCCAGAACATGCACGAGGCAGCCTTCCAGCAGGCAGCTGATCTCCACCCCCCGCCAGAGGGTGGGGATGACGGTGCCGGCCGAGCTGGCAGCGGCGAAGTGGGCGGCCACTTCTGCGTGGCCGCCGAGGGCATGGTGATCGGTGATGGCGAGATGCTCAAGACCCAGGGCCATCGCCTGACGGGCGAGAGCTGCGGCAGGGAGACTGCCGTCGCTGTGGAGGGTGTGGCAGTGGAAATTCATCCGGGTGGGGCAGCTCTGCGCATCCACCCGGCGGAGCACGGCGGTGAGGGGATGGGCGAGGGAGTCAGGCCGAAGCACCACCGGCCTCCCGCTCGGCCCGCAGGCGCCGCCAGCGGGCATAGAACTGAATCGAGCCGGCCATGGCCACCACCAGGCCCACCAGGAACCAGCTGGCGGCGCCGGTGGGGAACTGGTTCTTGAACACCACCAGCATCACCACCAGCACCAGCAGCAGGGTGGGCAGTTCGTTGAGGGCGCGCAGCTGGCGGCCGCTCCAGGCGCAGGTGCCGCTCTGCAGCTGTCCCATCAGCCGATAACAGAACCAGTGGTAGGCGAGCAGGGCGGCCACGAAGGCCAGTTTGGCGTGCATCCAGCCCTGCTTCAGCCAGATCGGCTGCACCAGAAGAAGGCCAACGGCCATGGCCACGGCCACCACCATGCCCGGAGTGGTGATGATGTTGGCCAGGCGCCGCTCCATCACGGCGTACTGCTGCCGGAAAGCGCTGCGCACGGGTTCCTCGAGCGCCTCGGCCTCCACGTGATAGATGAACAGACGCACCAGGTAGAAGAGCCCGGCGAACCACACCACCACGCCCACGATGTGGAGGGTCTTGAACCACAGGTACGCCTCCGGTGGCCAGGTGAAGACCAGGATCGGAGCGAAGGCCATGGCGGGAGGAGCGAATCTCCAGCATCGCATCCACCACGGAGCCGGCAGCTGTTCTTCCGGCAGCGGCAGCAGCCCTCACCCATCTCTCAGTCCACGGCGCAGAGCGAGATCACAATGAGGAGCAGAACGCTGATGGCAAGCACCGCAATCGGATCGGCTGTCTCCATCGGGCCAAGGTCATCCGCAGAAACTCTTCCGCCAGGGAAGCTTGGTCACAACTGGGCCACCTCGAGCCAGCAGCCCCCAGGAGCCAGCTTTTCGAGCATCATCACCCGATCACGAACCAGGTGCTCGCGCCGGGCGTAGCTCTCCGCGTCGTCACGGTTCTGAAAGAAGGGCACCGGCACGTGCTCCGGAACCGTGCGTTCGTGCTCGACCGCGGGGCGAACGCGGTAGAGGCGCGGGGTGGAAGATTGGCTCATCCCACCAATCTGGTTCCTCCGCAAGGGGAATCCACAGGAAACGCAGAGTGTCTCCGGATCCTTGCCGGGGCAGAACCGAAGGGCACTCCTGAAGGGCACTCCTGAGGTGCACGCCAGCCCAAGCAAAAAAAACCGCCCCTGGCAACCAGGGACGGACCGTTCACCGGCAGGAAACCGGCAGATCAGCAGCTCAGTAGCGGCCTCGACCACCGCCGTAGCCACCGCCGCCACCGCCGTAGCCACCACCGCCTCCGCGGTTACCACCACCACCTGGGGTCCGGGGCTCGGCCTTGTTGACCCGGATGGCACGACCCATCCACTCGACGTTCTGGAGGTCGTCGATGGCCTTGGTTTCATCGGCCTCGTTGGCCATTTCCACGAAGGCGAAGCCGCGCTTGCGGCCGGTGTCGCGGTCGAGGGGCAGGCTGCACTTGCTCACCTGGCCGTACTCACCGAAGAGTTGCTGGACATCCTCCGCTTCAGCATCGAAGGAAAGATTGCCCACGTAAATCGTCATGAACCTGAAAAAAGAAACTGTGAACCCGATCCGTCGAAAGCCCTGAAGAAAGGTGTGAGCTTGCTGGAGAGAAATCTTTGAATCTTCCCAAGCATAGGCCCTTGCCGGCTCGCTCAAGCCCTTGCCGGCCCCCGATCGTGGCCGAGTCCGCTGGTACGGCTGGGTGGAACCTTCCGGAGCAGGAGGGACAACGTCACAGTGGTTTGGGGTGCCTGACCTCCGGTGACCCGGACACCCTGATCAACTCCGTGCCGTTCCCCTGGGGGGATCGCCACGGACCCTGCGCCCGCGTCAGGGCGCACGCAGGAGACTTGGGCCGTTCTCGAGCGCTGCCCGAGGCAGTGCCTGAGCCTGCCGCCGATCCCGGTGGCGCGAGGCAGAGAGCCCGTCAGCCTCCGAACCGGCCAGCCGGCAGGCGCGGCGGGCCAGGGCGGCTGCATAACCCCGTTCCACCGGACCGATGCGGGGGCTGATCAGCCCATCGCGACAGTCCACCACAACCCGCTCGTGACGTCCCCGCTGGTCCCACACCCGCAGCCGAAGCTGCCAGGGAAGGGTGGGGTTGCGGGTGATCTCGTCGCCGCAGACGGGACCGATGCACAGTCCAGGTCCCGCCTCTGCCGGCACGACCCGGAAGGAGGACAGCACGGCAAGCAGAAGGACCAGCCGGATCATCCACGGGAGCAGCCTTGCCCGGTCCCTTGTCATTCGGGGCGTGTCCTGGAGCCCGTCCGCCATCCTCACCTGCCGAAGGTCGTCCCGGAAAGGGGAAAGGGACTGCGACGATCATCAGGTTGCGGCTGGCCATGGGCGAAGCAGGAGGAGGTCTGATCTGGGGGGGAGCCTTCTTCGCTGGCTCGATCGCGCAGCTGGCGGGGCGGCTGGTGGGCGTTCCCTCCCTGGTGCTGCTGCTGGGGATGGGCTTGCTCATCGGCCGGGCGGGATTCGCACTCGTCGATCCCGATCAGCTGGGCACCGGGTTGAAACCGCTGGTGGGCCTCCTGGTGAGCCTGGTGCTCTTCGACGGGGGCCTCAACCTGCGCCTGGCTGGTCGTGACCTGCAACGGGCTGTGGTGCAGCTCGTGCTGGTGCGCTGGGCCCTGGGACTGGGGGGAGCAGCGGCGGCCGCCCACTGGCTCGCCGGCCTGAGCTGGCCCCTGGCCTGGGTGTTCGGAGCCATCGTTCTTGCCACCGGACCCACGGTCGTGATGCCGATGGTGCAGCAGATGGGTCTGGAGCCGGCCCTCGCCCAGATCCTTGAGGGAGAAGGCCTGATCCTCGAACCCGTCAGCGCCGTGCTGGGCCTGCTCCTGCTCCAGCTGGCCCTGGGCACCCTCGATGGCTGGCAGGAGCTGGCGATCCGCCTGATCGCACGGCTGGGCGGGGGGGTTGCCCTCGGCGCACTGGCCGGGCTGCTCCTCTCGGAACTGCTGCGCCGCCTCACACCGGCAGGCTCCACCCTTCATGTGGACGAGGAGCAGGAGGTGAGCGCCCTGCAGCTGCAGCTCAGCCTCGGGGTTCTGTTTCTGCTGTATGCCGGCTGCGAGGCGCTCCTGCCTGAATCGGGTTTGCCCGCCTCCGTGAGCGCCGGCGTGGTGGTGGGCCTGAGACTGGATGCCGAGGCCACCTCCCTGGATGAGTACATCCGCCAGCTGGCGATGCTGGCCATCACCGTGCTCTTTCCCCTGCTGGCGGCCGATGTGGGCTGGGGGAACTCAGCCCCCTGGGCTGGGGCGGGATCGCCTGCGTTCTGATGCTGATGGCACTGCGCTGGCCGCTGGTGCAGCTGGCGGGTGTCGGACTGCCGGCACTCGACTGGCGCCGCAGGCTCATGCTCAGCTGGATCGCTCCCCGGGGAATCGTGAGCGCTGCCGTTGCCAGCCTCTTCGCCCTGCAGGTGAAGGAGGCTGGATTCACGGGGGCCGGGTGCCTCAAGGGTCTGGTGTTTCTCACCATCCTGCTCACGGTGGGCCTGCAGGGAGTGACGGCACCGTGGCTGGCCCGCCGGCTGGAGCTCACCGAGCCGGAGGAAAGCTGAGGATTCCCGTGGGCAGGAGATGGGACAAGAACCGGGTACGGCGGGTCAGGCGGAAGCCGCCAGACGTTGCCTCAGCAGCAGGATCCGCTCGTCGATCAGATCCCGTGCCTCAGCGAGGCTGTCGGTCCTGCCCAGGGGAATTCCCCGGCCGTGCTGCACCAGAAAACCCCTCTGCTCGAGGCGCACAACGCAACCGCGGTGATGCCATTCGGCGGGCGTGAATGGCTGGGACACTGGAGCGAGCTCCCTGTTCGACTCCATCGAAGCGGCGTCCAGCGCCGAAGGCAAGGGGGTGTGTGCGGATCACGAGGCCTGATCGACGTCCTCGTCCGGGGGGTGGAAGTAGGCCCGGATCTGCCGCGCCAGGGCAGGGCCCACCCCCGGGGCGGCGGCGATCTGCTCGGTGCTGGCCAGCTGGATCGCATCGATCGAGCGGAAATGGGCGAGCAGGTCCCTGACCCGCTTCGGCCCCAGCCCCGGGATGTCGGACAGGCGGGATCGCTTCATCCGCTCCCCCCGCTGCTGGCGGTGGAAACTCACCGCGAAGCGATGGGCCTCATCCCGCAGCCGCCGCAGCAGCACCAGCCCCAGCTGGTCGGGTTCACTCTCCAGCGGCTCCCTGGC
Organism: uncultured cyanobacterium; assembly: GCA_963847745.1. GTDB lineage: Bacteria > Cyanobacteriota > Cyanobacteriia > PCC-6307 > Cyanobiaceae > Cyanobium. The sequence continues at coordinate 387,441 of CAWKAW010000003.1, forward strand.
GCCCGGCAGGAACACCTCCTCCCGCTGCTTGGCGAGGGAACACACCACCAGATCCTCGTGCAGATTCAGCTCCCGCAGGGCCTCCATCACCGCGGAGAGCTGGCCCTTGCCGCCATCGATCATCACCAGATCGGGCCAGTCGTTGAGGCCTCCGGTATGGAGGGCGGAATCAGCGGCGCGGCGGAGGGTCATCAGGTCGGCACCCTCCGCCTTGGCCTGGGCCCAGCGCCGGAAACGGCGGCGCATGATCTCCGCCATCGCCATGAAGTCGTCGGAGTGGCCGGAGCGGATGCTGCTGCTCTGGATCCGGTACTTGCGGTAGTGCTGCTTGGCCGGCAGGCCGTCGATGAACACCACCTGGGAGGCCACGGCATCACTTCCCTGGATGTGGCTGATGTCGAAGCCCTCGATCCTGCGGGGTGGCACCGGCAGCTCCAGAAGCTGGGCAAGGTCCTCGGTGGCCAGCTGCTGCTGCTCGGCCCCCCGCTGGGCCCGGGTGAGCTCGAAGCCGGCGTTGCGCTCCACCAGCTCGATCAGCTCCGCCTTCTGGCGGCGGCGAGGCACGCTGATCCTCACCCTGCGGCCCCGCCGTTCCGTGAGCCATTCCTCGATCAGGGACTGCTGGGGCAGGGGGTGCTGCAACAGCAGCTCGGGGGGGATCTCCACCGGCTCCACCTGGCTGTAGTGCTCCTCCACCACCCTCTGCAGGATGCGGCCAGCATCCAGGGGCACTGCCTCGGCGACCACCTCACCGACCATCTCGGCGGCCGGCGCAGCGGCAGGCAGAGCGTCGGCGGTGAACCCCAGCCGACCCACCAGCTTGCCGGCCCGCATCTGAAACAGCTGCACGGCCGCCACCCGGTCGTCGGCCGCCAGGGCGATCACATCGCGGCTCACCGAGCTGTCGCCCAGGCTCATCTTCTGATCCGCGGTGAGGGACTCGAGCCCCTGGAGCTGGTCGCGCACCCGGGCCGCCGCCTCGAAATCCAGGCGCTCGGCATATTTCCCCATCTGCTCGGCCAGCAGGGCCAGCAGTTCGTCGTTCCGCCCCTGGAACACCATCGCCACCTTGCGCAGGGTGCGGTGGTAGTCGTCGGAGGAGATCTTCTGCTGACACACCCCCGGGCAGCGGCCGATGTCGAAGTTCAGGCAGGTGCGGTCCCTGTGCAGGGGAAGAGGACGCTGGCGCAAGGGAAAGACGCGCTTCACCAGAGCCAGGGTGCGGCGCAGCAGGCCCACGTCCACGTAGGGGCCGTAGAAGCGATCCAGGGGGCTGCGGAAGCGTCGCCGGCGGGTGATGAAGATGCGGGGATAGGCCTCGCTCCAGGTGATGCAGAGATAGGGATATTTCTTGTCATCCTTCAGCAGCACGTTGAAGTGCGGCTGGTGGTTCTTGATGAGATTGGACTCCAGGGCCAGCGCTTCTGCTTCGCTGTCGGTCACGATGAATTCGATCTCACAGACCTGCCGCACCATCAGGCTGATGCGGGGACTGTGACCGTGGCCGCTCTGAAAATAGCTGCGCACCCGGTTGCGCAGCAGCTTGGCCTTGCCGATATAGAGAATGTTCTCGGCCCTGTCCCGCAGCAGATAGCACCCAGGTTCAGCGGGAATCTCCCGGAGTCGCTCCGCCAGCTGCTCGGGCCGGCTCAGCAGGGGGCTGGCCGCCTCAGCCATGGCCAGGTCTCATCCCCCGTATTGCCAGCCGGTGGCTGCCAGCTCCAGGGCCTCACCCTCTCGATGCAGCACGGCGTTCTTCACTTCCCCCACGAACACGGTGTGGTCCCCGTGGGCCACCTGCCCCACCAGCTCGCACTCCACGCCACCGAGGGCATCGTCCAGGAGCGGCAGGCCCAGCTCGCCCAGGTGGTACGGAGCTGCATCGAAGCGGCCTCCCACCGCCTTCTGGGGCTTGAAGAACACCGCGGCCAGGTCCTTCTGATCGGCAGCCAGCACGTTGAGAGCGAAGCGGCCGGTGCGCTGGATCATGCCGTTGCTGGTGGAATCGGCCCGCACCGCCATCACCACCAGCGGCGGTTCGAAGGAGCCCTGGGTCACCCAGCTGGCGGTGAAGCCGTTCACGTCGTCGCCCTCGGCCACGCCGCAGATGAACACCCCGTGGGGAATCTTGCGAAGGAGCACCTTCTTGGCATTGGCGTCGAGCGTGATGGAGGCCATGGAGCAGCTGGGGGAGGGACGAACGGATTGGCGCGACTCTAGGAAGCGGACATCCGACCCCCAGCCCCGATGATGCGTGCGCTTTACCCGGGAAGTTTCGATCCCCTCACCCTCGGGCACCTGGACCTGATCGAACGGAGCGTCTCCCTCTTCGACGGACTGATGGTGGGGGTGCTCCAGAATCCGGGAAAGCAGCCCAGCTTCTCCCTGGACCAGCGGCTGGGGCAGATCCGCCAGGCCACGGCCCACCTCCCCGGCGTGGAGGTGGGCAGCTTCGATGGTCTGACGGTCTCCTTCGCCCGGCTCACCGGGGCCAGGGTGATCCTGCGAGGTCTGCGGGCCCTGACCGATTTCGAGTTCGAGTTGCAGATTGCCCACACAAACCGGAGCCTGGCCGCCGATGTGGAGACCCTGTTCCTGGCGACCGCTGCCCACCACAGCTTCCTGAGCAGTTCCGTGGTGAAGGAGGTGGCCCGGTTCGGTGGCGATGTGAGCCACATGGTGCCCGAGGGAGTGGCGCAGGACCTGCTGAGGCTCTTTAATCGGTCATCCTTTCCCCAATGACATGGCAGAGGTCCGCTTGACCGTTCTTGACCAGTTGGACCAGCTGGAGGAGATCGTGCTCGATGGCAGCCGGATCCCCTTCAGCGGGGGTCGGCTCGTCAACGAACAGGACGCCATCGAGCTGATGGACGCGGTGCGCGATGCCCTTCCGAGTCAGATCTCCCAGGCCGACGACCTGATCCGCCAGCGGGATGGCTTCATCGAAAAGGCCCGGCAGCAGGCCGAGGAGATCCTGGTTCACGCCCGAAGGGAACGGGAACAGCTGATCAGCACCTCCTCGATCCGCCAGGAGGCCGAGCGCCACGCCGTGGAGATGCGCGAGCAGGCACGCCAACAGGGGGAGCAGCTGGTTCTGCAGGCCCGCCAGCAGGTGGCCCAGATCGAGCAGGAGCAGCAGGCCCGTCTGGTCCAGATCGAGCAGCATTTCGCCCAGCGCCGCCAGCAGCTGGAGCAGGAGGCCCAGAACCGCTTCCAGCAGCTGGAGCAGGAGATCGCCGAGCGCAATCGCCAGCTGGTGGAACAGCACGAACGAAGCCGGCTGAAGGCTGCCCAGGAGCTGGAGAGCGTGCGCCAGGAGGGCCTGCGCCTGAAGCGGGAGAGCCAGCTCGAAGCGGAGCGTCTCCACAACGAGGCTCTGCAGATGCGGCAGCAGACGCAGCAGCAGTGCGAGGCCCTGATCGCCCGCACCCGGCAGGAATCCACCACCACCATGGAGGGAGCCAATCGCTATGCCGAACAGGTGCTGGGCGAGCTGGAGGGCCGCCTGAAGGACCTGACTCAGGTGGTGCTCGGTGGCCGGCACGAGCTGGTGAGGCTGCAGAACAAGGAATCGGCTCCTGCCGCCGGCTCCCACCCTTCCGAACCGGCCATGAACCAGGGAGTCGAATCAGCTGGCGGCAGCCGTGCTCGGCGGGTTGCCGGCCGCATGCGCCGTGCCTCGGTGCGGGGCATCGCCAGCTGAGCAACAGGAGGGGCAGAAGAAAGGGAAAAACCCGCCTGGTGTCAGGCGGGTTTTTCTATCACCAGAAACCGGAAGGGGGCCAGGTTGCTCAAGGCGAAACCGGGCCACAAAGAGAGACGTTCTGCACCTGTCCCAGGACCCGGCCGATCGTTCCGTTCGGGGTGGCGGCCCCGTTTGCGATGGCACTCACGTATCGGGGACCGTCACTGGTCTGAAGGATGCCACTGATGGCGCGCACCCCTCTGAGAGTTCCCGTCTTGGCGTAGAGGCGGCCATCGAGGGAGGTTCCGTTGTAGAGGTTGCGGAGGGTGCCCCGTCGTCCGGCCACCGCCAGGGACGACCGGTAGATCCGCCCGTAGGGATGCTGATCCATGTGCAGCAGCAGGGCGGTGAGGAAGCGACTGGTGAGGCGATTGGTGCGGTCAAGGCCGCTGCCATCGGCGATGCGCACACCGGCCATCGGCAAACCCTGCTGATTGAGCCAGAGGGTTTCCAGCCTGCCGGCCTGATCCACATCCCAGGTGCCCGCCGCCTGGCGCAGCAGCACCTCGGCGGTGAAGTTGTGGCTTTCGGTGTTGGCAAGGCTCAGCAGTCCGAACATCGACGTGGAGGGCTCCTCGTGCAGAAGCACCGCATTCCCGGGGAGGGGCTCCCTGGCGGAGACCAGACTGAGCTGCACGTCCCGCCCCTGCTGCTCCAGGGTGCGCTTGAGCAGGGTGCTCAGCCGGGAGGGGGGATTGCTGACAGCATCCTCGATGGCGTTGCTGGTGACGGCGAGGCGGGTGATCGGGGCCCCATAGGCGTAGGCGCGGTCCTCCAGGTTCCAGCCCTGGGGCCACCAGGCCTGCCTGGGTTCCTCGGCCAGCTCGAGCCGCACGGTCCCGGCGGCGACGCCGCTGCTGCCCCCCGAGTTGAGGGCAAGCCTGGCGAAGCGCTGCAGCTGGGGAAGGGCCAGGTCGGGATCGCCCTGGCCGGTCAGCCGCAGGGTGCCGTCGTTGAGGCGCCAGAGCTGGGTACTGAGCCGATAATCGGGGCCGAGACGGTCGAGCGCGAAGGCGGTGGTGATCAGCTTCTGATTGGAAGCGGGAACCCTGGGACGCTGGCCGTTGACATCGGCCAGGAGCCGGCCCCTGGCATCGGCCACGCTGATGCTCCAGGCATAGGCCTCACCACCCAGCACGCTCGCCACCCGCTGCTGGAGGGCCGGGCAGCTCACCTGGCTCTGCAGGGCGGGCTGATCCAGCGCCGGCGGCAGGGGGGGGAGCGCCGCCAGGGGGACCGCAGGACGGATCGAGCGAGGGGGGAGGGCTGGTGCGGTCTGGGCCTGTCCTACAGGGGAGAGTGCCGGAGCCGCGAGCAGAATCCCCAGGCCGATGGGGGCGATGCGAAGCAAGGTGGGGGAAGACATCTCAGGAAGCTCCAAGCTGAAGGTCGGTGACGGTGCCGTTGAAGCGGTAATTGGAACCCTCCAGTTCCACCGGGGCGCCGATCTTGATGGTCTGGTTGCCGAACACGACACCTCCACCGGCCCGGCGGCCCTCTCCCTGCAGCACGAAGCGGGCATCGAAGCTGCCGAACACGCTCTGGTTCGGATCGGGGGCGGTCACGACCTTCCCTTCAGGGGTGAGGATCGTGAGACGGCGCTCCAGGGGCTGAATCCGCTTGAGCTTGACGGTGCCGTGGGGCTGGTTGCGGATCACGATCGCCACCTTGCCCTCGGCCTCGGCGGTGCGCAGAACGGAGGCAGGGTTCGCGGAGGGGACCCCTCGCACGTCGACGGTCACGGTGACGGGCTGCAGATCTCCGCTGGCCCGGGCGACGGCAAGGCTGAGCTTGGGACTCCAGATCACTCCCCCTACGGCCAGGAGGGCCGCAAGGGCAGCACCGACGTCGATCAGGCTCCAGGCACGGTTTGGGGCGGCTTCGGTGGGCATGGCCTCGTTCGAGTCCGCGAAGTGTACGCAGAGTTTCCGGGCCTCACCAGAGGCCGGAGGCCGGCTCGCCTCCATGGTTCGAGCAGCGTGCGTTCAGTTCTGAAGGCCTTCAATCAGCTGGTCGATCGCCTTCAGCCCCTGGGCCAGGCCCGGGCGGCCTCCCGTGGAGAGCACTTCCTCCAGCTGCTCCCTGTCGGGTTTCCTGGGAAAGCAGGCGGCCAGGCGGTACCCATCGGGATCGCAGCGGTAGATCTCCCAGTCGCGGGGGTGGGCTCTGCGCAGGGCCGCGGCCGGCCGTGGAATCAGGGCATAGGCCGCCTCCCAGGTGGCCAGGAACCCCCGGCGCCGTTCCCGGGCCACGCTGCCGATCCCCACGGCCGCATCCTCGAGGGCCGGATTGATCGACACCACTGCCCCGCGGTGATTGCCGCAGAGACGTTCCACTTCCTCGTATTCGGCCTGACTGGCTCCCACCAGGAGCAGCAGTCCCTCGCTGGGGCCCTCCGCCTGCCGGCGCAGCTGCTCCCCGAAGCTGCCGATTCCCCCGGCCAGATCGGCCCCATCCCGCTTCGCCAGGGCCGCAGCCCCGGCATCGGCGAACAGCAACCGCAGGTCCCGGTCCTCCCCGAGCTTCCGGGCCAGGCGAAGCACCACCGGCAGCAGGCGGAGCCCTTCGAAGCGCAATTCCAGGGTCCAGCGGCCCCGGGGATCGGCGGCCAGGGCGGAACCGAGGGATTCCAGTGCCTGCAGCTCAGCTGCCTGCAGATCAGCGGGGAGCATCGGGCCTGGCAGAGGAAGCCACAGACCCTACCCACCAGGCCGCGGGCAGCGGAGGTGGCGGCGGGCCCGCTCGAAGGCTTCCGGGAACCGGGTCAGATCCTGTTCCCGCAGCCAGGGGCCCAGGCTGATCCGCAGGCCGCTGGCCGCTTGCTGCGGGCCGAAACCCATGGCCAGCAGGATCGGGCTGGGAGCCCCCCCCTGGCCGCTGCCGGTGAGACCACTGCTGCAGGCCGAGCCGCTGCTCACGGCAAAGCCCTCCTGGGAAAGGGCCTGCACCAGAGCACGGCCGGAAAGGGGCGTGCCATCCCCTGAGGAGATCAGCAGGCTGAGGTGATGGGGAAGACGCCTGGCGGCATCGAAGGGATCCGGTCCACTGAGACGCACTCCCTCCAGCTGCCGCAGGTCCTGCCAGAGGCGGTTGCGGAGCCCGGCCATGGGGTTCCCCTCCCCCGCTGTCGAGCGACGCTGCGTCGCCAGTTCCAGGGCCCTGGCGAATCCAGCCGCCAGCACCACCGCTTCGGTGCCCCCGCGCCTGCCTCCTTCCTGCACCCCGCCGATCAGAGGGGTGAGGCACACACCGCGTCGCACCAGCAGGGCACCGATGCCGCGGGGACCCTGCAGCTTGTGGGAAGCGCAGCTCAGCAGATCGATGGGGAGACTGGAAAAGCTGACGGGGAGATGGCCCACCATCTGGACCGCGTCGACATGGAGCGGCACACCGGCGGCGCGGCAGCGCTCCCCGATGGCCTGGATCGGCTGGATACTGCCCACCTCGCTCTGTCCCCAGATGATCGATGCGAGGCGGGTCGGCGGTTCCAGTACCGCCTCGAGATCCTCCAGTCGCACCAGTCCGTGGTGATCGACCGGCAGCCGGGCCAGCTGCCAGCCCCTGCGGCTGAGCTGGTCAGCGGCGGCGAGGGTGGCCGGATGTTCGACGGAGGAGACCACCAGCCGGCCGGGCTCGAGGCCGGCCGCCATGCCCAGCACCGCGGTGTGGATCGCCTCGGTGCCTCCCGAGCAGAAGATCAGTTCCTCCGGCTGGCAGCCGAGCAGCCCGGCCACCCGCCAGCGGCTCCGCTCCAGGCACTCGGCCGCCGCCAGGCCCGCCGCATGGAGACTGGAGGGGTTGGCCCAGGCGTGGCGCTCCGCCTCCGCCATGGCCAGCAGCACCTCCGCCGCAGGGGGCGTGGTGGCGCAGGCATCGAGGTATCCGGCCAGGACCGCCGACTCCGCCCCGCCGGCGATCCCTGCCTCAGGTGGTGCGGCCGCCAAGGCGCTCGAGTCGGGTGTCGCTGCGCCCAGCGGCCGTCTGGTCGGCCAGGGCGACGAGCTCATCGAGGGAGCGGCCCTGCAGCAGGGCCTCCACCTGTGCCCGGGCATCGGCACTGGCGCAGTCGTCGGGTCGCACGCAGCCGCTGGTGCAGACGCTGGCGCAGTCGATCCCCGCAGCCGACGCTGGGGAAGCCGGCGTGGCTCCCAGCAGGGAGGGTGCCAGGACCCCATCGAACACGGGCTCGGCGGGACCGGTCATGAAGACATGCCCGCTCTCCCCATCCCATCGGATGCGCAGCGACCCACCAGGCAGATCGAGCCGGGCGTCCCGCTCGCACAGGCCCAGCAGATGGCAGGCCACCAGGGTGGCGCAGGCACCGGTTCCGCAGGCAAGGGTGGGGCCCGCTCCCCTCTCCCAGATGCGCATCACCAGATGGGTGGGGCTGAGAACCTGCACGAAGTGCACGTTGGTGCGGGCGGGGAAGGCCGGATCCACCTCCAGGGCTGCCCCCAGGCGCTCAAGATCCACCGCAGCCACCTCCGGCACGGGAATCACCACGTGGGGATTGCCCATCCCGGCGGCGGCCACCCGGAAGCGCTGACCGAGAACCTCCAGCTCTCCCTGGGGCAGTCCGACCGGTCCCAGGGGCAGGGTGGTGGGCACGGCCGCGGGCTCAAGGAACGGGGCTCCCATGTCCACGCGGACGGTGCCATCACGTTGGAGTTCGGGAACGATCCGCCCCGCCGGGGTCTCCACCTGCCAGCGGCGACCGGGACCGTCACCGTCGCTGTCGGCGAGAAAACGCGCCAGGCAGCGGATGCCGTTGCCGCACATCTCCGCTTCGCTGCCATCGGCATTGAAGATGCGCATCCGCAGCTCACCTCCCTGCTGCGGAGGCAGCGCCAGGATCACTCCGTCACCGCCCACCCCGAAGCGGCGGTCACACAGATGCCGCACCCTCTCCGGCTCCAGCCAGGCAAATGGCTCGCCTTCTTCTAGGCTCCGCCCATCCAGGAGCAGGAAATCGTTACCAAGACCCTGGTACTTACTGAACTGCAGCACCGCCTGACCCCGCCGTGACGGTTCGATCCTATGCAGAGCTTCTTCGAGCAGCGACCCCAGAGGTTCGACACCAGCCTTCCCAGCGTGCGGCATGTGCAGCAGTTGATCCGCAGCCGCACCATCGTGCGCCTGCATGTGATGGGCGGCCAGGAAGTGGAGGGCACGATCCAGTGGCAGGACAGTCAGTTCCTGGCGGTTCGTCAGGATGAAACCCTTCCCCTGCTGCTGATCAATCGCGCTGCCATCGCCCTGTTGCGGGCCCTGGTCTGACAACCCGTGCGGGTGTGGCACGATCGCCTTGGCGTCAGCAGGCATCCGTGACCGAATCCATCCGCTACCGGCCCGCGGTGATCGAGGAGCACTGGCAGCGCGATTGGGAGAAGCAGCGTCTCTACGCCACCCCTGACGGGGAGGGGGAGGGTGAAAGCTTCTATGCCCTTTCGATGTTTCCCTACCCCTCGGGAAGCCTGCACATGGGTCATGTGCGCAACTACGTGATCACCGATGTGATTGCGAGGGTGCAGCGGATGCGTGGCCGTCGGGTTCTGCATCCGATGGGCTGGGACGCCTTCGGACTGCCGGCGGAGAATGCCGCCATCGATCGGGGGGTGGACCCGGGGGACTGGACCGACCGCAACATCGCCCAGATGCGGAACCAGCTGAACCGCCTGGGACTCTCGATCGACTGGGATCGGGAGGTGGCCACCTGCCACAGCGATTACTACCGCTGGACCCAGTGGTTGTTCCTCCAGTTCCTGGAGGCCGGGCTGGCCTACCGCAAGGAAGCCACCGTGAACTGGGACCCGATCGATCAGACCGTGCTCGCCAACGAGCAGGTGGATGGAGAGGGCCGCTCCTGGCGCTCCGGTGCCCGGGTGGAGAAGCGCAGGCTGCGGCAGTGGTTCCTGCGCATCACCTCCTATGCCGATGCCCTGCTCGACGATCTGGTGCGGCTGGAGGGATGGCCGGAGCGGGTCAGAACCATGCAGGCCAACTGGATCGGCCGCTCCACCGGGGCGGAACTCCAGTTCGAGGTGGTGGGAAGCGCCCACGCTGCGGAGCCGATCACCGTGTTCACCACCCGGCCCGACACGTTGTACGGAGCCACCTATCTCGTGCTGGCCCCCGACCATCCCCGGGTGGCCGCCCTCACCGCAGAGGAGCAGCGCACGGCGGTGACGGCTTTCCGGGATCTGGTGAGCCGACAGAGTGAACAGGAGCGCACCGCCGAGGACCGGCCGAAACGGGGGGTGCCGATCGGGGCCTGCGTGCGCAACCCGGCCAGCGGCGAGCCGATGCCGATCTGGATCGCCGACTACGTGCTGGCCGACTATGGCACCGGTGCCGTGATGGGTGTTCCGGCCCACGATCAGCGGGATTTCGTCTTCGCCCGCCAGTACGAACTGCCGGTGCGGCAGGTGATCATCCCGGAGGGTTCCGATGAGCATGCCTTCGAAGGGGGTGCCTGGACCGCTGACGGGGTGCTGATCCATTCGGGTCCCTTCGACGGACTGCCCTCCGCCGAAGCCCGGCAACGGATCACCCAAAAGGCCGCAGAACAGGGCTGGGGCCGGGCGAGGGTGCAGTTCCGCCTGCGGGATTGGTTGATCTCCCGCCAGCGCTACTGGGGATGCCCGATCCCGGTGATCCACTGCGAATCCTGTGGGATGGTGCCGGTTCCGCCGGCCGAGCTGCCGGTGGAGCTGCCACGGGCGGTGGCCTTCAGCGGCAGGGGTGCCTCCCCCCTGGCCCAGCTGGAGAGCTGGGTGCGGGTGGCGTGCCCCGCCTGCGGTGGACCCGCCCGCCGCGAGACCGACACCATGGACACCTTCATGTGTTCCTCGTGGTACTACCTGAGGTTCAGTGATCCGGCCAACGGCGACCTGCCCTTCAGCCGTGCGGCCGTGGACCGGTGGCTTCCGGTCGATCAGTACGTGGGTGGGATCGAGCACGCGATCCTGCACCTCCTCTACTCCCGCTTCTTCACCAAGGTGCTGCGGGACAGGGGCCTGCTGGGATTCGATGAGCCCTTCACCCGGCTGCTCACCCAGGGAATGGTGCAGGGCATCACCTATCGCCATGGCCCATCGGGGCGGTATGTCGCTCCGGCCGATGTGGCCGATCCCACCGACCCCCGGGACCCCGTCACCGGCGACGTGCTCGAAACCTTCTACGAGAAGATGTCGAAGTCGAAGCACAACGGTGTGGATCCAGCCGTGGTGATCGATCGCTACGGAGCGGACACGGCACGGATGTTCATCCTGTTCAAGGCCCCCCCCGAAAAGGACCTGGAGTGGGATGACGCCGATGTGGAAGGCCAGTTCCGTTTTCTCCAGCGGATCTGGCGGCTCGCGGACCGTGCCTCGGAGCGGGGCCTCCGCCTGGCGCCCGAGGCCGGCTCCCCTGGGAGGGGGGCGATGCCCCCGGGGGTGGACTCACTGAGCGACGCCGAGCGGGAACTCCGCAGGGCCGTGCACACCGCCATCGCCGCCATCACGGACGACCTGGAGGGCGAGCTCCAGCTCAACACCGCCGTGTCGGAGTTGATGAAACTGAGCAACGCGATCGCCTCCCATCTCGATGCATCCGGCGATGCCATTGCCACCGAAGCGCTGAGCACGCTGCTGCTGTTGCTGGCACCCTTCGCTCCCCATCTGGCCGAGGAACTCTGGAAGCAGCTGGGTGCCAATCCCGATGGCAGCGGCAGCATCCATCGGCAGCGATGGCCGATCGCCGATCCGGCAGCCCTGGTGCGCGACACGATTCCCCTGGTGATCCAGGTGAAGGGCAAGGTGAGGGGAAATCTGGAGGTGCCCGCCGATGCCGATGCCGGCACCCTGGAACGGCTGGCCCTGGAAAGCGAGGTGGCCCGCAAGTGGCTCGAGGGACGGACGCCCCGCCGGGTGATCGTGGTGCCCGGCAAGCTGGTCAATCTGGTGCCATGAGCTCGCGCCCCACCTCCAGACTCTCCGGCCGCCCCCAGTCTCCGCTGGCCCGGTAGCCGCGGGGGTTGGCGCAGAGGTGGCGCAGGATCCAGAAGAGAGGTTCCGGGCTGGGCAGGTCCAGGGACTGCTGGATCTCCAGGAGGCTGCGGATCCGCCCATCGGCCAGCAGCGACTCCAGCCGGCCCTGAACCTCGAGAATCTCGGCGGCGGCTTTCTTGCCTGCTTCCACGCCCGGCTGGTCATAGGCATTGATGTCCACCAGCTCGGCATAGATCCCCACTGCCCTCTCGAACAGGGCGATCAGGGCCCCGAGGGAGCGGGCATCGAAGCGGCGCAGGGTGATCGAGAGGTTCTGGCGGCCACTTTCGGTGAGGGCGGCCCGGGTGCCCTGCAGGAAGCCTTCCAGGTAGTCCTGGGGGCGTTCCGCCTCGATGGCGCGAATGTCTGCGGGATCATCGAGGGCTTCGATGAAGGTCACGAAGAAATTGTCGAGCCCATCGCGCAGCTGCTGCACATAGGCGTGCTGATCGGTGGACCCCTTGTTGCCGTAGACGGCGATGCCCTGGTGCACCACCTTGCCGCTGCGATCGGTTCGCTTGCCGAGGGATTCCATCACCAGCTGCTGCAGGTAGCGGCTGAAGACTTCCAGTCGATCGCGGTAGGGCAGCACGACCATGTCGCGGCTGCCCCTTCCCTCTCCCGCCACGAACCAGCAGGCGGCCAGCAGGGCCGCCGGGTTGGCGAGCGGCGTGGGCCGGCGGGTGGCGCTGTCCATGGCGGCGGCACCCGAGAGGAAGCCACGGATGTCGGCTCCGATCAGGGCCCCGGGGAGCAAGCCCACCGCGCTGGTGATGCTGGTGCGACCTCCCACCCAGTCGGGCATGTCGAAGCGGCGCAACCAGCCTTCACTCTCCGCCTGGCGGTCGAGGCGGCTGCCGATCATGGTCACCGCCACGGCCTGGGCGGCCCAGCTGCCTCCGGCCTGCTCGAGGCGGGCCCGGACCTGCTGCATCCCCAGTCGCGGCTCCGGCGTGCCGCCGGACTTGCTGACCACGACCACCAGGGTGGTGGGGAGCCGCTCCTCCAGACCCTCGAGCAGCAGGCTCATCCCCTGGGGATCGACGTTGTCGAGGAAGTGCAGCGGCAGCCCCACCCCTTCCCGGCGCAGGGCCCGCACCATCAGCAGAGGTCCGAGCCCCGAGCCGCCGATGCCGATCCAGAGCACGTCGGTGAAGGGACGACCCTGGGGCGTGCGAAGTCTGCCCTCCAGCACCTCCCCGGCGAAACTCTCGATGCGATCGAGTTCGGAAGCGATCTGTGCCCCGGCCTGCGGATCCGGAGCCAGGGAAGGAGTGCGGAGCCAGTAGTGGCCCACCTGCCGGCCTTCATCGGGGTTGGCGATGGCTCCGGCCTCGAGGGCCGCCATGGCCTCGAAAGCCTTCTCCAGCCCTGGGGTCAGGGCCTCGAAATCCCTCTGCTGCAGGCCCATGCGACTGGCATCGAGCCAGAAGCCGAGCTCGTCGTCGAACCAGAGGAGCCCACAGAACCGCTGCCAGAGAGCCGCCGGATCGTGGCCGTTCAACGGCGGGAGAGATGTCATGGCGGGGAATCGGCCGGGCGGGCCCCCGAACCGTATCCATGGCCATCGGCAAACAGCAAGTGGCCATCGGCAAACAGCACGCCGGCTCATGGGGCTTCGCGGACGGACGGAACCGGCACCGTGCCGGGGGGGCTCGACAGGAGGAGAGGATCGATGACAATGAACAACAGTTACCGATCGTTCCTTCCCCTCCGGGGCCTCTTCATGCGCGGTTCACGTCCTGCCCGCAGGCTCACGATTCCTCTGGTCATGGCGGCCCTTGCGGTCCTGTTCGGAGCCGACGCTGCCCTTCGGCCCCAGAGGTCTTCGGTCGTCTTCACCGATCCCGGTCTGATCGAGAGCATCAGCAGCGATGCCAGTTCCGGAGCGGGATCGACCAGCGAGGGCCAGCGGCCCGATCCCCTCGACTTCTCCCCCGCCGAACTGGCGGAACTCAATCGCCGGTTCGGAGTCCACGGCCCCCAGCCCCGCCTGGCCCAGCTGTTCACCGAGGGCCTCGATCAGCTCCGCCCCCTCCGGACCCACACCCTGGGGCGGATCGAGGAACTGCGCCCGGTGATCCTCTCCGAGTGCCGTCGCCACTCCATCAATCCCATGCTGGTCACGGCGGTCCTCTTCGATGAACTCCAGCATGCCAAGCCCGGAGAGGATCTCCCCATCGCCGCCCGGTCCGGCCTGTTCCGAACCCATGGCCCGGCCCAGCTGGGCGTTGCCGAGCTGCAGAAGCAGGGGCTGCTCGACCCCGATCCCAGCGAGGAACAGATCGCCGAAGCCCGCCTTGAGCTGCTCGATCCCGATCGCAACGTGCAGGTGCTCGTGGGCAAGTTCAGCCGCCTCAAGCGGGCCCTCGACCAGCCGGAAGACCGCATGATGCAGGCCAGCCACTCCCCGCGCGACGCCAAGGCCCTGGCCACCCTTGCCTACCTGCACAACGGAAAGCTGGATTACCCGGGCAGGATTCTCCGCTACATGCAGGATCCCGAGCTGCACGCCCTTCTCTACGGCAACCGCAGCCTCCATCCCAGTCCTCTCATCTGACGGGGAAGACTCCGGCCCCGGCAGGGAGAGGGCACGGACAGGGGGCGTTCAGCAGAGCAGGCCGAGGGCCTGCAATCGGATCCGCAGTCGGCCCCAGTCGAAGCTGCGGGGGTCGGCACGGGCCAGGCCGAGATCCACGTGGCGATGGGTGGTGATGTGTTCGGGTGGAATGGCGTAGCGAGCCATCCAGTCGGCCAGCACCGCCGCCAGGGCGTCGTACTGGGCCTCGCTGTAGCCGCTGTGGGTCTTCTCCTGGTCTTCCCCATCCAGTGGGGTTTCCAGGCTCAGGTGCAGGGCGAAGTTGTTGATCGATCCGCTCACCTTGGGATTGGTGACCACCCAGCGACCGTTGAAGGCGGAGTGTCCGGCACCGAAGGCCCGCAGGGAGGGATCGAGTGCCTGCACCACCGTTCCATCCTCACCGATGAGAACGTGGTAGCTCACCTGGTCTGCGTCGTCGGGATGGGCCGTGCGGAAGGTGTTCACCGCCGAGGTGAGGCCATAGACGGTTTCGTGCAGCACGATCACCTGGGGGGTGGGATCCACCCGATTGCCGAAGGCATCCCGGCGGGAGCGCTCGCCGTAGTTGCTGGGATGGATGGCGATCCGGAGCATGGAGCCGGGCAGCGCAGCCATCCGGGTCTGCAGTCGCTGCCGCAGGGAGGGATCCACCGGCGCGCAGGATCGCCCCATGGGGCTCACCCAGCGGGGCTGGGAAGGGGGAGGGGGCGCGGCTCGAGGACGCTCACCGAACGGGCCCGGACCCTGGCGCACTTCCTCGAGGATCTCCAGGAGGGAAGGTCTGCCACCGGCACTGCTGGGGGAACCGAGAAGGTCGCGGGCCAGCCACAGCAGGGCTCCGGAGCCGAGCACGACCGCCCCTGCCAGCGCCATCAGCAGACCACGGAAGCTGGGGTTCATGGCTGCAGGGAGAGCCAGCGGGCCCGCTTCCGGGTTGCGGCGTCATCGGCACCGGGGTCGATCCGAAGCTCCCAGCGCCTGATCCCAGGGGGTGCTTCCGGAACCTCGGCGCAGCGGACCTGTCCGTCCCGGCAGAAGAGGATCCCGACAGCCTCGGCTCCCGATGGGGAGGGAGCCAGCACCTCGTTCACATCCTCCAGCGTGCGGATGCGCCTGCCCTCGATGGCGAGGACCTCATCTCCGGGTTGCAGGCCGGCCAGCTCGGCCGGGCCGTTCCTCTCCACCCGCTTCAGCTGAACGCCCAGCGATGGTTGGTGTTCGACCTGCCAGCCCATGGATCGGTGGGAGGAACGTTCAGGAACAAGCTGGAGACCCACATCGGCGAGATAGCCTGCCAGATCGGGATCTTCGGTGCTTTCCAGCCATTTCGGCAGGAGGGTGGACAGATCAGCGGCGTGGACAGCAAACGCATCGATCAGATCCTGTTCCCGATAGCCCCTCCGCCAGCGCCCGTGGGAGTGCCACAGATCCTGCAGAACCCGGCAGAGGCCGGAACCATGGCGCCGCAGATGGAGATCCAGCACCAGGGCCAGCACTGCTCCCTTGAGGTAGTAGCTGATCTGGTTGTTGCTGGAGTGGGCATCCTGTCGGTAAAGCTTCACCCAGGCCTCCAGACTGCTGTCGCGCAGGCTCTGCACGAAACGCCCCGGGGTCAGCAGATAGCGGCTGATGTCCGTTCCGAGATCCTTGAGCACCTCGCTCTCCTGGTCGACGCCGGCGGCGAAGGGGAGAAACTGGTCGCAGTAGCTGGTGATGCCCTCGGCGAACCACAGGCTCGGCACCAGCATGGGCTGGTCGTAATCGATCGGGGTGAGCTCCGCCGGACGCAGACGACGCACGTTCCACTGGTGCAGATATTCGTGGGCCACGAGCTGCAGCAGCTTGCGTCGCCCGTCAGGTTTGGCCAGGGACCTCCTTCCGAACTGCAGCACCGAGCACTGGTCGTGCTCCAGGCCGCCATAGCCCTCCTCCAGCAGATGCAGAACGAACAGGTAGGCCTCCGCCGTCGGCGGGCCCTCCGTTCCCATCAGGTGGCAGCAGGAACGGCAGACCCGCTCCACGTCCGCGAGCCAGGCGGGATCCGTGGCCGGCAGGTCCCCACCCCAGGTGACCCAGCGGTGGGGAACCCCGGCGACTGTGAAGGCATGACTGGGGTGGGGGCCGGCCTCGAGCGGGGAATCGATCAGGTGGTCGTAATCACGGGCCCGCCAGACACCCCCGGCCTCGAGGGGGAGGGACAGGAAGGGATACCAGCCCTCGGGAAGGGTGAGCTGCAGCCGATGGGGCTTCCAGCGCTCCCCCTGCAGCTGCATCACCACCCCGGCCAGGGCCAGGAAGCCATGGTCAGCGTTGAGGTGACAGGTGCGAACGCTCAGCTCGCAGGCCAGGATCCGGTAGCGGATCTCCACCGGAGAGAGGCCCTGGGGGTCCAGCCGCCAGCTGGCGGCTCCGGTGCGCCGACAGGGCAGCACCGACCCGTTCTGGATCGCCTCGAGGCCTTCGACGCTGCGCACGTAGTCCCGGATCAGGTAGGAGCCGGGAGTCCAGCCCGGCAGCCGCAGGTCCACCGGTTGGGTGCGGGGGCTGAAGATGATGCGAACGGCCACCAGGTGCTGGTGGGCCGCGGTGAGATCGAGATGGAGGAGAGGCCCGGCCGGGGAATCAGACACCGACCTGCAGAATCGCCCCGGGAAGAGCGGCGTTGGCCTGCTGCAGAGCCAGACGGGCCGCATAGGCCCGGGTGATGGCTCCGAGCAGGGGCTGGAGTTCCCGGGATCGGCTCAGCTGCTGCAGATCCCCCACCAGGGCGAGGGAGCCATCGGCGAGACGACCCCAGCCGATGGGGATTCCCTCGGGGAGAGTCACCCGCACGTCCACCCGTTCCTGATCCCCGGAGAAGCCCCGCAGATGGCCGCCTCGCTCGGGCACGTAACCGAGGGCCTGCAGGGTGGCCGCAAGGCAGTCGGCATCACGCAGAACCGTTGGCAGGATGGAGAGGTGGGACACAGCCGCAATGCCCGCTTTCGAAGACCATAGCGATGCCGGCGCCTGCGTCCAGTGGCCATTGCCACAGCCTGGCGGGGCTCGCCATCCCGCCCTGCGCCTCGGCGTGCTGGCTTCGGGCAACGGCAGCAACTTCGAGGCCCTCGTGGACGCCTGCCGCCAGGGACGTCTGCGGGCTTCCGTGGCCTGCCTGGTGGTGAACCGCGAAGCCTGCGGGGCCCGGCAGCGGGCGAGCCGCCTGGGCATTCCCTGCCACAGGGTGGATCATCGTCTCCATGCCGAGCGGGAATCCCTCGATCGGGATCTGATCGGGCTGTTCCGGAAGGAAAGGGTGGATCTGCTGGTGATGGCCGGCTGGATGAGGATCGTCACCCCTGTTCTGATCGCCGCCTATCCCGATCGGATCGTGAACATCCACCCCTCCCTTCTCCCCAGTTTCCGGGGACTGGATGCGGTCGGTCAGGCCCTGGCGGCGGGGGTGACCCTGGCGGGGTGCACGGCCCATCTCGTGCGGGCCGAGGTGGATGCCGGGCCGATCCTGGTGCAGGCGGCCGTGCCGGTGCTCGAGGAGGACACGCGGGAGACCCTCGCCGCGCGGATTCAGGTGCAGGAGCACCGCATCCTGCCCCTGGCGGTGGCCCGGGCCGGCGAACGGCTGAAGGAGGCTCAGGGATAGAACGGCACCAGAGGCAGGCCCGTGCCGGGCTCCAGGCCCGAGAGCAGATTCAGGCATTGCACCCCCTGACCAGCCTGCCCCTTGATCAGGTTGTCGATGACGCTCATCACGATCAGCTGGCCGGTGCGGGTGTCGACCTGCACCGAAAGCAGGCAGCGGTTGGTCTGTCGCACCCATTTGGTGGACGGATAGGTGCCCACCGGAAGCACCTGCACGCTGTCGTTGCCGCGGTAGGCGGCCCGGAGCAGGGTGGTGCAGTCCTCGGCGGTCAGCCCCGGATCCCGCAGCCGTGCATAGACGGTGGCAAGGAGTCCCCGCACCATCGGCATCAGGTGAGGGGTGAACTGCAGACGGATCGGCTGTCCCGCCACCTGGCCCGCCAGCTGCTCGATCTCGCTGGTGTGGCGGTGACCCACCACCCCATAGGGAGCCACGGCCTCCCCCGCCTCGGCAAGCAGCAGATGGTCCTTGGCGGCCCGGCCGCCTCCGGATGTGCCTGTCTTGGCATCGATCACGATGCCGCCGGTTTCGATCAGTCCCTGCTTCAGGAAGGGAAGCAGAGCCAGCAGGCTCGCCGTGGGAAAACAACCGGGCGCCGCCACCAGTCGGGCGCTGCGGATCCGCTCCTGCTGCCACTCCACCAGGCCATAGACCGCTTCCTGGCAGAGATCGCCGTCACTGCGGGGGACATGACGGGCCTCGGCCGCATACACCTCCTGCCACTGGCTCAGGGAGCGGTAGCGGTAGTCGGCGGAAAGATCCACCACCCGCACGCCCTTCATCAGCAGTTCCGGCACCAGCCGGGCCGCCACTCCGTTGGGCAGGCTGAGGAGAGCCAGGTCGGCCTCGCTGGCGATCACCTCCGGTTCCGGCCGGCGCACCACCAGATCCTTCTCCAGGGGCAGGAAGGGCACCAGTTCGCTCCAGCGGCGCCCGCTGCTGCGCTCTCCTCCCAGGAAGGTCACGGCCAGCTCGGGATGGCCCTGGAGGAGCCGCAGGGTCTGGAGACCGCCGTAACCACTGGCGCCGATCACCGCAACGCGTTGGACGGCCATGGAGGAGCTCGGAGAACGGCAGATCGTACCGGGCTCTATAAAGGAAATCGAAGGGTTCCGAACGGAACCTCTCCGCCGGGATCCATCCGGGATCCTTCCCTTGCTCCCAGGCCCCCTTGACGTCGACCGCCACCCGCACGCCTGCCGGCCTCCACTTCGACGCCATCGCTGATGGTCTGGCCGCCATCCGCAATGGGGAGTCGATCGTCGTTGTCGACGACGAGAACCGGGAGAACGAGGGGGACCTGATCTGTGCGGCCCAGTTCGCCACCCCCCAGCAGATCAACTTCATGGCCACCGAGGCCCGGGGGCTGATCTGTCTGGCCATGGAAGGGGCCCGGCTCGACGCGCTCGAGCTGCCCCTGATGGTGGACCGCAACACCGACAGCAACCAGACCGCCTTCACCGTGAGTGTGGATGCCGGTCCGGAGAACGGTGTGGGAACCGGCATCTCCGCCGAGGATCGGGCCCGCACGATCCAGGTGGCGATTCACCCCGCCAGCCGACCGAGCGATCTGCGCCGCCCCGGCCACATCTTCCCCCTGCGGGCGCGGCAGGGTGGGGTGCTGCAGCGGGCGGGCCACACCGAAGCGGCCGTGGATCTGGCGCGGCTCGCCGGGCTCTATCCGGCGGGGGTGATCTGCGAGATCCAGAACACGGACGGGTCCATGGCCCGCCTCCCCCAGCTGGTGGACTACGCCCGCCGCCATGGGCTGCGGCTCGTGAGCATCGCCGATCTGATCCGCTACCGCCTCCAGACGGAGCGGTTCGTGGAGCGACAGGCCGAGGCCAACCTCCCGAGCAGCTTCGGCAGTTTCCGAGCGATCGGCTATCGCAACGCCCTCGATGGAGGGGAGCACGTGGCGATCGTGAAGGGCACGCCGGAAGGCTCCGACGGAGCGGTGCTGGTGCGGGTTCACTCCGAGTGCCTCACCGGAGATGCCTTCGGTTCGCTCCGTTGCGACTGCCGTCCCCAGCTGGAGGCGGCCCTGCGGATGATCGAGCAGGCCGGCGAAGGGGTGGTGGTGTATCTCCGCCAGGAGGGAAGGGGCATCGGCCTGGTCAACAAACTCAGGGCCTACAGCCTCCAGGACGGTGGCCTGGACACGGTGGAGGCCAACGAGCACCTGGGCTTTCCCGCCGATCTGCGCAACTACGGCGTTGGAGCCCAGATCCTCAGTGACCTCGGCATCCATCGCCTCCGCCTGATCACCAACAATCCGCGCAAGATCGCCGGCCTTGGCGGCTACGGCCTGGTGGTGGAGGACCGGGTGCCGCTGGTGATGGATCCCAGCCAGCACAACGCCACCTACCTCAGCACCAAGCGCGTCAAGCTGGGGCATCTGATGGAGGAGGCCGCCCCCGGACTCACGGCGGTGCTGGCCTGGCAGGGCCTCCCCTGTGCGCGGGAAGCGGCTCTCACCCGCCAGGCCGACCATTTCACCCTGCTCCAGCACCTGGCACGGGATCGGGGCCTGCTGCTGGAGCAGGAGGAGCATCCCCGCCTGCTCGCCCTGCTCGATCGACCGGATCTGGCCGTGCTTGTGGCGGCACCGGAGGGGGGAAAGCTCACGGCTTCCGTCCTGAGCCGGTTCGTGCGGACCATGGCGCTCTGGAGGGACACCCGGGCGGTGAGCCTGCTGCTGGCCCCGGATGCCCAGCGCACGGAACATCCCAGTGTGGACCTGGAGCCGGAACGGCGATCGATGGCAGAACTGGACCCCATTGGTGGCTCCGGAGCCCTGCCGGCGGAGCTCCGCCCCGGGGCCTTCATCGTCTGGCAGAACCGCTGAGGGCGGTTTGCGGCCCTCGAATCAGGCCTCGATGCTCACCTTGTTGATCCGGCTGCCGTTCTTCAGGGCCAGCAGCACGTCGAGATCGTCGGTATGGCCGAACACCGTGTGCTGCCCATCCAGGTGGGGCTGGGGGCCGTGGCAGAGAAAGAACTGGCTGCCGCCGGTGTTCCTGCCGGCATGGGCCATCGACAGGGTGCCGGCCACGTGCTTGTGGCTGTTGATCTCGCAGGGGATGGTGTAGCCGGGCCCGCCGGTGCCGGGCATGCCCTTGGCTCCCTCGCGGGTGTTGGGACAACCTCCCTGGGCCATGAAACCGTCGATCACCCGGTGAAAGGCGAGACCGTCATAGAAGCCATCCTGGGCCAGCTTCACGAAGTTGGCCACCGTGCCGGGGGCGTCGGCATCGAAGAGCTCCAGGCTGATCGTGCCGGCATCGGTGTCCATCAGGGCCCTGGTCACAGGCGGGAGAGCAAAAACGGACTGTATCGCTCTGGGGTAGAACAGTCGCTCCGATGCTTCGCATCCCACCGGAGAAGCGGTTTCCATGGGCAGTCCACCCGCAGGCGGTGCCCCCGCCCCCGACCTCTCCAAGGCGCGGCTGGGGGTGCTGGGAGGCAGTGGCCTCTATGCCATGGAAGGGCTGGAGCAGGTCGAGGAGCTGGAGCTGGAAACGCCTTACGGCGCCCCCTCCGACAGCCTGCGCCTGGGGCGGATCGGTGATCTGGAGGTGGTGTTCCTGGCCCGCCACGGTCGTCACCACACCTTCACTCCCACAGAGGTCCCCTATCGCGCCAACCTCTGGGCGCTGCGTTCCCTTGGAGTGCGCTGGATCCTGTCCGTCTCCGCAGTGGGCTCGCTGCAGCACCACATCCGTCCCCTGGACATGATGGTGCCGGACCAGTTCATCGACCGCACCCACCAGCGTCCCCTCAGTTTCTTCGGGGAAGGATGCGTCGCCCACGTGGCCGCTGCCGATCCCTACTGCGCAGCCCTCAGCCGGCTGCTGGCCGAGGCCGGCGAGAGCCTGATGCCCGGGGGCAGGGAACTGCATCGGGGGGGCACCTACCTCTGCATGGAGGGTCCAGCCTTCTCCACCCGGGCCGAATCGGAGCTCTACCGCTCCTGGGGCTGTGCGGTCATCGGCATGACCAACCACACCGAGGCCCGGCTGGCGAGGGAGGCCGAGATGGCCTACGCCACCCTGGCGATGGTCACCGATTACGACTGCTGGCATCCGGACCACTCCACGGTGACGGTGGATCTGGTGATCGAGAACCTGCGGGCGAATGCCTCGCTCGCCCAGGCCATCATCAGGGAAGCGGCCGGGCGGGTGGAGCAGATGCGACCCCAGAGCCAGGCCCACCTGGCCCTCCGCGATGCCCTGATGACCCCTCCCGAGCAGGTGCCCCTCGAGACCCGGCGCCGGACCGATCTGTTCACCGCTCCCTATTGGGGGTCGCTCGAAGGGGCCGGCTGAGGGCCATCCCCGGCAGCAGGGGGGGGCAGGAGGGAGGCTCCCAGGCCGTCCAGCACCGTCCGCAACGCAGGACCCAGCCGCTCCAGCGCCTCGGTGGCGGCTCCGGCTTCCAGTCCCGTTGCGGCCATCAGCAGGGCCAGCTTGACCGACCCGCCCGCCGCTGTGAGCAGTTCAGCGCCTCTGGAGCGGGATACCCCAGCGAGGTCCCGAAGGATGCGCAGGGCCCGGTCCTCCAGCTTGGCGTTGGTGACCGCCACATCGACCATGCGGTTGCCATACACCTTCCCCAGGCGCACCATCACGCCGGTGGAGAGGATGTTGAGGGCCATCTTGGTGGCGGTGCCCGCCTTCAGCCGGGTGGAGCCGGTGAGCAGCTCAGGCCCGGTGAGCAGGCGGATGTCGATGTCGCAGGGCATGCTCACCTGGTGGGCAGGCACGCAGGCCAGGGCGATCGCCAGGGCACCGATCGTGCGGGCATGGGCGAGGCCCCCGAGCACGTAGGGAGTGGTGCCGCCGGCGGCGATCCCCACCAGGGCGTCGCCCGCAGCGAAGCCACGCTCCTGCAGATCCCGGCGGCCCGCATCCCCCAGATCCTCCACCCCTTCCGAGCTGCGCAGCAGGGCTGGTGCCCCGCCCGCCAGCACGCCCTGCACCAGTTCCGGGGGCGTGCAGAAGGTGGGAGGACACTCCGCCGCGTCGAGCACGCCCAGGCGACCGGAGGTCCCGGCTCCGAGATAGAAGAGGCGCCCCCCGTTCCGCAGGCGGGCGGCGATGGCATCGATCGCCTCGGCAAGGGCAGGGGAGGCAGCGGCCACGGCCCGCTGCGGTTCCAGTTCGTTGGTGCAGAAGAGGTCCACGAGATCGGCGGTCTCGAGACGGTCGAGCTCTGTGCTGGCGGGGTGGGGCTGTTCGGTGAGCAGATGGCCCCGGTCCGCGGCGGCGGTCACAGCAGGCCCTCGAGACGGCGGCGGAAGGCCTCCAGCTCCGGGTCACCACCCGTGCCAGCTCCTCCCTCCTCGTGGGGGCCGGCGCCGGCGGCGGACTCCTGCTCCTTCCAGTTGCTGACGTCCATGTTCCGCTCCGGAGGAGCGATCAGCAGACGGTCTTCATCACTGCGGGGCAGGAAGCCGGCGGGGACGAAGCGGGCCTCGTAGCCGCACTGGCTGCAGAAGAGCTCGATCTCCTCCCGTTCGAGGGCCTCGACGCTGGGAACGGGGAAATCCTGGGCCTCAAGAAGGCCCGCATAGCGTTCGGCATCCTCCGGGTCCTCGAACAGGAGCACGACCGTGCGACCGTTCAGCTCGATGGAGTGGATGCCCTCCTGGTCACTGCCGGCATCGAACAGAAGCACGTGCACGGACAGGGAGGAGGGCCCTCTCGAAGTGGTCAAGGGCGGATGGACCTCGCTGATGGTCAGTGTCTCATCCGGGCCCGACGTCGGGTCCATGGTCGAGCTCCCGCAGCCTGCGGTACAGGGCCTCCTCGGCCTCCCCGAGCCTCTCGGGCGCCACGATCCGCACCTCCACCAGCTGATCCCCCTGCCGCTCGCCCCGGCGCAGGCCCCGGCCCCGCAACCGCAGCAGCCTGCCGCTGGAGGATCCTGCCGGCACGTGCAGGCGCACGGGTCCCTCCAGGGTGGGCACAGCCACGTGGCAGCCGAGCACGGCGTCGGCAGGGGCCAGATCGAGCTGAAACAGCACCCGCAGACCATCGATTCGCAAGCCTTCCGGCGTGCGTACCCGCAACTGCAGGAAGTGGTCTGCTCCGCCGGGCGCGACCCCCGCCAGCCGCAGTCGCCAGCCATCACCGGCCAGGGGTGGCGTCGACACCTCCACCACGGTGCCATCCCGGAGTTCCAGTTCCAGGCGCTCTCCGTCGAGGGCCTGGGCGGGGGTGAGCTCCACCATGGTCTCGAGGTCACCGGAGGCCTGCACCGGAGGCGGAGGGGGAGGGGAAGCGGTCACACCACCGGGTGACGACGGATCAGCCCGCGGCTCGGGCTCCTCGATGGGCCCCTCGATGGGCTCCTCGAAAGGTCGCTGGAAGCGATCCTCAGACGGGCCATCCGGTGGGTGGGGGCGCGATCCGAGGAGCACGGCAAGGTAGTCCTCGAAGGCCGGGAACCCGGAGGCGAAGGGATCGGGCCGGGAAGATCCCGGGAAGCCGTCAGCCGCTTCCTCCCCCGCTTCCCAGGCCCGCCGCCGGACGGGGTCGGAGAGCACGGCATAGGCCTCGTTGACGAGCTTGAACCGTTCCTCCGCCACCGGGTCGTTGCCGTTCAGATCGGGATGCCAGCGGCGCGCCTGCTGGCGAAAGGCCCGCTTGAGGCTGGCGGCGTCGGCCCCCGGAGAAAGGCCCAGCACCTCCCAGTAATCGAGGCCAGAGGAGGAGAACACGGCGGGAGGGAAGGTCAGAGATCGGCCCAGGGATCATCGGCATCGAGGTCGCGCCCGCCGCCCCGGCGGGCATAGGGATCGCGCAGGGATCCCTCCCGCTCCAGGCGGTCCGGCGGAGGAACAGCCCGCCCTTCCTCGCGCCGCCGTCCCGACCCGTATCCCTCCGCTCCATAGCCGTCGTAGAGGTCGTAGCGGTCGCGCCGCGGGGCCGGTCCGGGAGGGGAAGCCCAGGGGTCGCTGCGGCCGCCCCGGTCCCACTCTTCCCAGTCGTCGTCGGCGAAGAGTTCATCCTTGAGGGAACCGAGGGTGTTCTTCAGGCCCTGCAGGGGGCCCGACTCGGATCGCCGTTCGTTCATCAGCCGGCGATTGAGACCGAAGAGTGCCTCCTCCAGCTGGCTCACCGCCAGCTCCAGATCGGCCGGATCCCCGGCCGCGATCAGGTCCTGCACGTCCCGGAGGGCCAGCTCCACTGACCGCTGCTGCCGCTCGGCCCCATAGGGGCCCAGCTCCAGGGAGGCATCACGCAGGCGCCGCTCCGCCTGGGCCACCAGGGTCTGGGCACGGTTGCGCCGATCGATCTCGGCCCGTTTGCGGCGATCCTCCACCGCCTTCTGTTCGGCCTCCTCCAGCAACCGCTCGATCTCCTCCTCGCTGAGATTCGAGCCGCCCTGAATGGATACGCTCTGCTGGCGGCCGGTGGTGCGGTCGGTGGCCGAAACCTGGAGCAGGCCGTTGGCATCGATATCGAAGGAAACCTGCACCTGGGGAACCCCCCGGGGCGCGGGCGGGATCCCCGAAAGCCGGAACCTCCCCAGGGACTTGTTGTCGGCGCCCATCTGCCGCTCCCCCTGGAGCACGTGGATCTCCACCGAGGACTGATTGGCCTCGGAAGTGCTGAACAGATCGGACTTGCGCACCGGGATCGGCGTGTTGCGGGGGATCAGAACCTTCATCACCCCACCGATGGTCTCCAGCCCGAGCGAGAGGGGCGTCACATCGTTGAGCATCAGGTCCCGCAGTTCACCGGTGAGGATCCCGGCCTGCACGGCCGCCCCGATCGCCACCACCTCATCGGGATTGACCGACTGGCAGGGCTCCAGGGGAATGAGAGTGCGCACCATCTGCTGCACCATCGGCATGCGGGTCGCTCCTCCCACCAAGACCACGTCGTTGATCGCTTCGGCACTGAGACCCGAGTCCCGCAGGGCACGCTGCACGGGGCGCAGCAGCCGGTCGAGCAGATCGGGGCAGAGGGATTCGAACGTGCTCCGCTCGAGGGTGACCTCGATGTGGAGGGGACCATCGGCACCGGTGGCGATGAAGGGCAGGGAAATCGGCGTGGAGGTCACCCCGGAAAGTTCCTGCTTGGCTTTCTCAGCCATTTCCGTGAGGCGCTGCAGCGCCTGGCGATCCCGCCGCAGGTCGATGCCGTGCTCCTGCTGGAAGGCATCGGCCAGCCAGTCCACGATGCGCCGATCCCAGTCGTTCCCCCCGAGCTGGGTGTCGCCGCTGGTGGCCTTCACGTCGAAAACCCCATTGGCGATCCGCAGCACGGAAACGTCGAAGGTGCCGCCACCGAGATCGAAGACGAGCACCCGCTTGGCGGCACTGCGATCGAACCCGTAGGCCAGGGCGGCCGCGGTGGGTTCGTTGAGGATCCGTTCCACGACGATGCCCGCCAGCCGTCCGGCGTCGCGGGTCGCCTGGCGCTGGGCATCGTTGAAGTAGGCAGGCACGGTGATCACCGCAGCCTCCACGGGTTCACCCAGGTAGGTGGTGGCGTCGTCCACCAGCTTGCGCAGAATGCTGGCGATCAGCTCCTCGGGGGCATATTCCCGTTCGGTCGCCGGGCAGACCACCCGCACGTTGCCCTGTTCATTGGCCCGCACGGTGTAGGGCACGGCAAGACTGCCCTCATCGAGCTCCTCCCAGCTGCGCCCCACGAAGCGCTTGAGGTTGGCGAAGGTGTTGCGCGGATTGAGCACCAGCTGGCGACGGGCCAGCTGCCCCACCAGCAGCTCCTTCTCCCGGCTGAACCCCACCACCGAGGGGGTGGTGCGGGCGCCTTCGGCATTGGCGATCACCTGGGGGCGCCCGCCTTCGAGCACGGCCACCACCGAGTTGGTGGTGCCCAGGTCGATACCGACAATCCGCCCCATTGATGTTCCGTCCGGTGGCTTCTGGGCCTGGGTGCACCCTGGGACCGGTTGAGGATCCCAGAGCTTGAAGGATCCCAAAGCTACCGGGCCAGGTCGAGCGTTAAACCCGGCTTAAACGCGCCCGGGCAGGATACGAGGGACTTTCTGCTCCGGAGTGGCGAGAGCCCGCCGGCCTTCCCTGCTTTCCTGATGACAAGCGATCTCAGGACCGACGCCTTCACCCTGCGTCGCCGTCCGGCCGGGGAGAAGCTGATCGATATCGGCTTTCGCCAGCTCACCCTGGTGCTGGCTTCGATGGTGGCCATCGTGCTTCTGGCCATCTTCCTCACGGTGTTCCAGGGGGCGCGGGAGGCGATCGGCCGATTCGGTCTCGACTTCCTCACCACCTCCGCCTGGGATCCGGTGAATGAGCGCTACGGCGCCTTCACCGCGATCTACGGCACCCTCGTCACCTCGCTCCTCTCCCTGCTGATCGCCGTACCCCTGGGGGTGGGCACCGCCATCTTCATCACCGAAGACCTGATTCCCGGCAGGCTCCGCGAGGGGATCGGCGTGATGGTGGAGCTGCTGGCCGCCATCCCCTCGGTGGTGCTGGGCCTCTGGGCCATCTTCGTGATGGAGCCCTTCCTGCGCCCCTTCCTCCAGTTCCTGCACAGGGCCCTGGGCTGGCTTCCCCCCTTCAGCACCACCCCCCAGGGGCCTGGCATGGCTCCGGCCATCCTGATCCTGGTGGTGATGATCCTGCCGATCATCACGGCCATTTCCCGGGATGCCCTCAACCAGGTGCCCGTGGAGCTCCGCCAGGGTGCCTACGGG
The DNA here is from genome assembly GCA_963847745.1 of uncultured cyanobacterium. Lineage (GTDB taxonomy): Bacteria > Cyanobacteriota > Cyanobacteriia > PCC-6307 > Cyanobiaceae > Cyanobium. The sequence continues at coordinate 415,136 of CAWKAW010000003.1, forward strand.
GTGGGCACCACCCGTTGGGGGGCCATCTTCAGCGTGATCCTGCCCGCGGCGGTTTCCTCCATCACCGGTGGAGTGATGCTTGCCCTCGGCAGGGCCATGGGGGAGACGATGGCGGTGACCATGATCATCGGCAATGCCCTCAATTTCAGCCCTTCCCTGCTGGCCCCCGGCAACACCATCGCTTCGATGCTGGCGAACCAGTTCGGCGAAGCCGATGGCATTCAGGTGAGTGCGCTGATGTATGCCGCTCTGATCCTGATGGTCCTCACCTTCGTTGTGAATGTGTGCGCCCAGTGGATCGTGCGACGCCTCAGCCTTCGCTACTGAACCCGATCCGCCTCCTTTCGCCTTCCTCGCCGGCACCCCGATCCATGGCCCTTGCAACCCACTCCGACCGCAGCCCCTTCCCTCTTCGCCGAGCGGGGATCCCTGCATTTCGACCCCTCGCTCAGACGCAACCGCATCAACCGTCTCCTCACCGCCGTCTCCGGGTTGTTCGCCAGCATCGCCGTGCTGCCCCTGTTCCTGGTGCTGCTGTTCGTGCTGCTGCAGGGCGGCAGGCTCCTTTCCCTGCGGCTGTTCACGGATCTGCCCCCGGCCCCGGGCCTGGAGGGGGGCGGCATCGGCAATGCGATCCTCGGCACCTTTCTCGTCACCCTGCTGGCCTCGTTGATCGCCCTGCCGGTGGGAGTGGCCGGAGGGATCTATCTCTCGGAATATTCGCAGCAACGGCTGGTTCGCCCGGTTCGTGCGCTTCGGCAACGACGTGCTGGCAGGGGTGCCCTCGATCATCGCCGGTGTGTTCGTGTATGGACTGATCGTTTCCACCCGCATCTTCTTCGATCAGAGCTACAGCGCCATGGCCGGTGCCATCGCCCTCTCGGTGCTGATGCTGCCCACCGTGATCAAGACCACAGACGAGGGTCTCAAGCTCGTTCCCCAGGAGCTGCGCTGGGGGGCCTACGGGGTCGGGGCCTCCCGCTTCGTCACGATCTCCAGGGTGGTTCTGCCGGCCGCCGTCACCCCCATCGCCACGGGAGCCGTGCTGGCGATCGCCCGGGCAGCAGGTGAAACGGCGCCTCTGATCTTCACGGCTCTGTTCTCTCCCTTCTGGCCGGAGGGAATCTTCCATCCGATCGCCACGATGTCGGTGCTGATCTTCAATTTCGCGATCATGCCCTACGAAGCCCAGAACGAGCTGGCCTGGGCAGCTTCCTTCGTGCTGGTGGCCCTGATCCTGGCCCTCAATCTGCTTGCCCGCTGGCTCGGTTCCATGGCCAGGACCTGATGCAGCCGGCTCCGGCCCCTATCCCCGATCCCCTCCCGGCACTCCCTTGAAACTCGTCACCCCACGACCCATGTCCTCCACCCTCCCCCGAAACGGCACCATGGCCAGCCCCGTCTGTATGTCGCTGGACAACGTGACGATCTCCTACGGATCCTTCGAGGCGGTGAAGAACGTCTTCATCGACATTCCCAGAGGCCAGGTCACCGCCTTCATCGGTCCTTCCGGCTGCGGCAAGTCCACGGTGCTGAGGGCCCTGAACCGCATGAACGACCTGATTCCCGGGTGCACGCTCAAGGGTCGGGTGATCTTCGACGGCAACGACATCTACGATCCCCGCATCGACCCGGTGGAGGTGCGCCGTCGCATCGGCATGGTGTTCCAGAAACCCAATCCCTTCCCCAAGACGATCTACGAGAACATCGCCTTCGGGGCGCGCATCAACGGTTACAGGGGGGACATGGATGAACTGGTGGAGCGTTCCCTGCGCAAGGCGGCCGTGTGGGAGGAGTGCAAGGACAAACTTCAGGAGAGTGGTTTCTCCCTTTCCGGTGGTCAGCAGCAACGGCTCTGCATCGCCCGGGCGATCGCGACGGAACCGGAAGTGATCCTGATGGATGAACCCTGCTCCGCCCTTGATCCGATCTCGACCCTCAAGATCGAGGAAACGATGCATGAGCTCAAACGCAGCTACACCATCGTGATCGTGACCCACAACATGCAGCAGGCCGTGCGCGTGGCCGACAAGACAGCCTTCTACAACGCCGAGGCCGTGGAGGGTGGTTCGGGCAAGGTGGGTTATCTGGTGGAATTCGCCGACACCGAGAAGATCTTCAACGCCCCGGGCCAGCAGGCCACCCTCGATTACGTGAGCGGCCGATTCGGTTGAGGCCGGAACCGCACACCGGGCCGCAGTACTTCCAGGATTCTGCTGCAGCGCCGTTGCTCTCCGCAAACTGAAGCAGGCAGATGCACGCAAAAAAAAACCGGCCCTTGGGCCGGAATTCGAGCGGAGAGGGAGGGATTCGAACCCTCGATAGAGTTGCCCCTATACAGCATTTCCAGTGCTGCGCCTTCGACCACTCGGCCACCTCTCCAGAGGCAGAATGGGGCAGGCGATAACTTAGCAGGGTCCCACCCCGCACCTTTGCATGCCGCGCAGCTTCCCGATCACGGTTCACTGGCGCCAGGCCGGGAGGGTGATCCGCTGCGACGTTCCCAGCGGCGACTACATCCTGCGCAGTTTCGAGGCCCAGGGAGAACCCCTCCCCTTCAGTTGCCGCAACGGCTGCTGCACCACCTGCGCCGTGCGGGTGCTGTCCGGCACGATCGATCAAAGGGAAGCCCTGGGCCTCTCCCGTGAACTGAGAGCCCGGGGGTATGGTCTGCTCTGCGTGGCTCGTGCCATCGGCCCCCTCGAGGTGGAGACCCAGGACGAGGACGAGGTCTACGAGCTGCAGTTCGGTCGCCACTTCGGCAGGGGCCGGGTGCGCCCCGGTCTGCCCCTGGACGAAGAATGATCGAAGCGGCGAAGGCCCTTTCCGAGCAGGCCAGACTGGGCTCGGCGCTCCCTGGGGGTGAACTGGAGAGGCTGGCCGCCATCGCCCGCCAGGCGGCGATGGCGGGTGCGGGGCCCCTGGCGGAACTGTTCGGGCGGCTGGAGGAGGTGCGCGAGAAGGGAAGCGCGGGCAATCTGGTGACGGAGGCGGATCTGGCGGCCGAAGCGGCCGTGCTGGCGGTGCTCGAAGCGGAAACGCCCGGTTTCGGGGTGCTGGCGGAGGAGAGTGGCCGGCGGGCCGGTTCCTCGGAGCTGGAGTGGTGCGTCGACCCCCTTGATGGAACCACCAACTACGCCCATGGATTCCCGATCTTCGGCACATCCGTGGGTCTCACCTGGAGGGGGCTGCCCCTGCTGGGCGCCCTGGCGGTGCCGGCCATGCAGGAGCTCTACTGGGCCGCCCCGGGTCATGGCTGCTGGTGCAACGACCGTCGTCTGCGGGTCAGCACCTGTGGCCGGCTCGAGGATGCACTGCTGGCGACGGGTTTCGCCTACGACCGCGCCAGCCGGCTCGACAACAACTACGCCCAGTTCGCCTGGTTCACCCATCGCAGCCACGGCGTGCGCCGAGCCGGCGCGGCGGCGGTGGATCTGGCCTGGGTGGCGGCCGGCCGGGTCGATGGCTACTGGGAACGGGGCCTCTCCCCCTGGGATCTGGCGGCCGGGGTGGTGCTGGTGGAACAGGCCGGCGGGGTGGTGAGCGCCTACGACGGAAGTGCCCCTGATCTCTCCAGCGGCAGGGTGATCGCCTGCACCCCTGGGCTGCAGGGCGCCCTGGTCGATGGCCTGGCTCGCTGCCGCCCCCTCAGCGGCGCCAGCTACGGGGCTGCGGAACTGGATCGCCCTGCGGGCGCTCCATAGGATCCAGCGGCGCCTGCCACCCCTGCTCCATGGCCCTGCAACCCGCCGCCGGCGCCCGTGATCTCAACCCCGGCGATGTCGACAGCAACCGCAGGCTCTGCGATCTGCTGGCGGAGGTCTACCGCCTGTGGGGGTACCAGGAGGTCGCTCCCCCCAGCATCGAACGACTCGACACCCTCGAAGCCGGGGGGGGCATCGCCGCGCGGGAAGTGGTGCGGCTGGCGGCGGATGATCCCCTGGGTCTGCGGCCGGAATTCACGGCGTCGATCGCCCGGGCCGCCAGCACCCGTCTGCTGGAACGCCCCCGCCCCCTGCGCCTCTGGGCCTGCGGCACCACCTTCCGCAGCTTCACCGGCGACGGCGGGGCCCAGCGGGTCAACGAACAGCTCCACAGCGGCGTGGAGCTTCTCGGTATCTCCTCCCCAGCGGCGGATACCGAGCTGATGCACCTGCTCCTGGCGGCGGCAGCCACCCTGGGCCTGCGGCCCCAGCATCAGCCCACCCTGCTGGTGGGCCATCACGGCCTCCTCGATGCTCTCCTGGCCACGGTGGGAAGGGAGCAGCGGGGGAGGGTCCGCCAGGCCCTCACGGATTTCGATCCCCTGGCCCTTTCGTTTCTGGACCTGCCGCAAGCGCAACGACAGCAGCTCTCGGCCCTGATGGCCCTGCGCGGAGATCCCCCCCAGGTGCTCTACCAGCTCGAGCAGTGGCTCGGACCGGTGCCCCCTCTGAACGGGCTGGCGGCGACCCTGGCCTGCGTCGCGCCCGCCGCCGCCGCCCTGGGGGTGCGCCTGCAGCTCGACCCCACGTTCCAGCCCCATTTCGACCTCTATGACGGCATCGTTCTGAAGCTGGTGTGCGAGGGCAGCGACGCTCCGGTGGCCATCGCCAGCGGCGGCCGCTACGACGGGCTTGTGGGCCGGTTCTGCAGCGATCCGCTGCAGGCGGCCGGCACCGGTTTCGGCTTCCATGTGGAGGCCATCCGGGAATTGCTGGGCGGCGAGGCTCCCGGCGGTGATGCCCAGCCCCCCTGGCTGGTGGCGGCTGCGAGCGCAGAAGGACTGCCGGCGGCCCTGGAGCGCATGGCCGAACTGCAGCGTGGGGGAGAGGCGGCCGAGCTCTGCCATGATCCCTGCCCCTGCCGTGCCGATGCCGAGCAGGTGGCGGAGGCACGGGGCTGTCGCGGCGCGATCTGGCTGTCTGCCTAGGATCCCGGCTGCCGTTCCGCCACCGATGGCCCACACGATCGTCACCAACGTCTGCGAAGGGGTGGCCGATTGCGTGGACGCCTGTCCGGTGGCCTGTATCCATCCCGGTGAGGGAGCCAACAACAAGGGCACGGGTTTCTACTGGATCGACTTCGACACCTGCATCGACTGCGGCATCTGCCTGCAGGTCTGTCCGGTGGCGGGGGCGATCCTGCCCGAGGAGAGAGCCGACCTGCAGCGCAGGGGGTGAGCGTTCGGGCCCCAGGGAGCGTCCGGGGCGACGGCCCTGCCGCGGACCCCCTCCCTTCGGCAGCCAGGACCGGCCGCGCGGTTCGGGGAACCCTCCTCTGCGGTGGTTGAGCGGGGTCGGGGCGGCGCCTAGGGTCGCGCCAGACGATCCCGACTGCCATGACGGTGCTGGAACAGGGCCAGATTCAGATCCACACCGAAAACATCTTCCCGATCATCAAGAAGGCCGTCTACTCCGGCCATGAAGTGTTCCTGCGGGAACTCGTGAGCAATGGGGTGGATGCCATCCGCAAACGGCGCATGGCAGCCATGGCCGGCGACTGCAGCGAAGGGCCGGAAGGCAGGATCCAGATCCGGATCGACAGGGAGAAGAAGACCATCAGCGTGAGCGACAACGGCATCGGCATGACGGCCGATGAGGTGAAGCGTTACATCAATCAGGTGGCTTTCTCCAGCGCAGAGGAATTCCTGGAGAAATACAAGAGCGAGAGCGATGCGATCATCGGGCACTTCGGCCTGGGCTTCTACTCCAGTTTCATGGTGGCCAGTCAGGTTGAACTGGTGTCTCTGAGTGCCAGGCCTGAAGCGGAGGCCGTGCGCTGGAGCTGTGATGGCTCCCCCAGTTTCTCCCTCGAATCGGGCGAGAGAACAGAGCCCGGCACCGATGTGATCCTTCATCTCCAGGAAGAGGAGCTCGAGTATCTCGAGCCTTCGAGGCTGCGCAACCTGATCACCACATACTGCGACTTCCTTCCCGTGGAGGTGCAACTGGAAGGGGAGACGGTGAACCGCAGGCAGGCCCCCTGGCGCCAGAGCCCACGGGAACTCAGCGACGATGATTATATCGAGCTCTATCGTTATCTCTATCCCTTCCAGGGCGACCCTCTGCTCTGGGTGCATCTCAATACCGATTATCCTTACAATCTCCAGGGCATTCTTTATTTCCCCAGAATCACGGGAAGGGCAGACTGGGAGAAGGGCGAAATCCGGCTGTACTGCAACCAGGTTTTCGTGAGCGATTCGATCAAGGAGGTCGTTCCCCGCTACCTGCTCCCCTTGCGGGGTGTGATCGACTCCCCCGACATTCCGCTGAACGTGAGCCGCAGTGCCCTGCAGACCGATCGCAGGGTGCGATCGATCGGCGGTTTCGTGGCAAAGAAGGTGGGAGACCGACTCAAGGAACTCCATCGCGATGATCCCGGCCGCTATGCCGAGATCTGGGAATCCCTGGCTCCTTTCATCAAGATCGGCACCCTGGAGGATGAGAAGTTTGCTGATCAGGTGGCCGATCTCGTGCTCTTCGGCACCACGGCCCCTCCGCAGGAGGGTGATCCGATCGCCAGCGGGGACCGCAGTTACACCACCCTGGCGGGATACCGTTCCCGGCTGGGCGAAGCGGACGCCAAACGCATCCTCTACTGCACCGATGAGGCCGGCCAGGCTGGTGCCCTGGCTCTCTGGAAGGCCCAGGGGGCGGAAGTGCTCCTGGCCGACACCCTGATCGACGCCCAGTTCATCCCCTGGCTGGAGATGCGTCACGAGGATCTCCGCTTCCAGCGGGTCGATGCCGAGCTGGATGAGAGCCTGCAGGAAAAGGAGAGCGAGCTGGCCGATGCCGAAGGCAAGGACAGCAGCGAGAAGCTCCGCGATCTGTTCCGTCAGGCCCTGGCCGATGACAGGATCACCATCCAGGTCCAGTCGCTCAAGGGCGAGGCGACACCGGCGGCCCTGATCCTGCTCCCTGAACAGATGCGCCGGATCAACGACATGGGTGCCCTGATGGAGCAACGCCTCCCCGGCCTTCCGGACCACCACGTGCTGCTGGTCAATCGCCGGCACCCTCTGGTGGAGGGTCTGCTGAAGCTTTCCTCCGGCGCCGTGATCACCACACCCGGTGGCACCGCTTCCGCTTCTCCGACCCAGCAGCTGGCAACGGATCTGGGCCGCCACATCTACGAGATGGCGAAGCTGGCGGTGGGCGGACTCGAACCCAACCAGCTGGCCGGGTTCCAGCAGCGCAGCTGTGACCTGATGGGCCAGCTGATGCAGCGCGGTCTCTGACGTCGGCTGGGCTCGCCGAAGGGGGCAGCCGCTGCCGGCCGTTGACGAGTACACCGATCCGGCGTAAGCAGGGGTGAACCCCGGGCACGTGCATGGCAGCAGCTCGTCCCGGCCCGACCCCACCGGACCCGCCTGGGGGGCCTTCCAACGGCCGCAGGCTTCGTTCCCGCCAGCGGCCCTGGCTGGTGGGGTTGATGATCGTGCTGCTGTTCAGCCTGGTGGCAAGCCTTTCCCTGCCGCGGGTTCAGGCCCAGCCCGATCCCGTCACCGTGCGGGTGCTGATGCCATCGGTGTTCGCTGACGCAACGGCGGAGCCGGTGCGACGCTTCAACCGGGCCCACCCCGCCCTGCGGGTGGAGGTGGCGCGCGGCCCCCTCGACACCGAGGCCATCTCCGACCTGGCGATCGGCAGTCTGCTGCTGGGGGACACCCCCTACGACCTGCTGATGATGGATGTCACCTGGACGCCCAAGTTCGCGGCGGCAGGGTGGCTGGAGCCGCTCGAGGCCCGCCTGGGGGAGGATGCCCTCGATTCCATGGTGCCGGGGGCCGTTCTCGGCAACAGCTTCGACGGCCACCTGTGGCGGATGCCCTTCTCGGGGGACACGGGCCTGCTCTACTGGCGCACCGACCTGATGGCGGAACCTCCCCGCACCCCCCAGGAGTTGGTGGAGATCTCCCGCACCCTGCAGGGCCAGGGCAAGGTGCGCTGGGGGTATGTGTGGCAGGGCAGGCAGTACGAGGGCCTCAGCTGCGTGATGCTCGAAGTGCTCCATGCCTTCGGCGGCCGCTGGTGGGCGTCCACCCCGGCCGGCGGTCACACCGAACTCGACGAAGGCGACTCGGTGCGGGCCGCGGAATGGCTCTCGATGCTCGTGAAAACCGGGGTCAGCCCGGAAGCAGTGGCCAACTTCGCCGAGAATGAGGCCCTGCAGATGTTCGCCGCCGGGGAGGCCGCCTTCCTGCGCAACTGGCCCTATGCCTGGCGGGAGATCGAGAAGGGTGGCGGGCCGGTGGTGGGGAAGGTGGGCGTGACCACGGTGGTGGGGGCTGCTGGACAGCCCGGGGCCGGCACCCTCGGCACCTGGGGGCTTTCGCTTCTGGCCGGCAGCCCCCATCCCCAGGAGGCGGTGGAGGTGATCCGCTGGCTCACCGGGCCGGAGCTGCAGCGGGAGCTCGTTCTCGCCCAGGGCTATGCACCCACCTGGAAGGCGCTCTACGAGGATCCCGTGCTGCAGCGCGACCATCCCCTGCTGGCGGTCCAGCGCCAGGCCCTCGAGGCCGGCCCCCTGGTGCGTCCGCTCACGCCCCTCTATGCCCAGCTGAGCGACGTGCTGCAACGCCAGATCAACGGGATGCTCACCGACCAGGCATCGCCCCAGCAGGCGATGGCATCGGCCCAGGCCCGGAGCGCCGTGATCATGAGAGCGGCAGCCGGGGGCACGGCGGGATGAGCATCCTCCTCACCAACATCCTGCTGATGCTGCCGGCCCTGATCCTGCTGGCGACGGTTTTCCTCTGGCCCCTGCTTCGCTATGGCTGGCTGAGCGGCCACGCCAGCTCGGTGCTCACCGGCCTGGTGGCCGTTCCCAACGGTGGAGCCAACTGGCAACGGCTGCTGGAGGACGGCCGCTTCTGGCAGGACACCGCCCAGACCCTGCGGTTCGCCGGGGTTTCGGTGGCGCTCGAGCTCCTGCTGGGTCTGGCCCTGGCCCTGCTGCTGCACCAGCCCTTCCGGGGTCGGGGGCTGCTGCGGGCCGCCGCCCTGCTCCCCTGGGCTCTGCCAGGCACGGTGATGGCTCTGGGGTGGCGCTGGATCTACAACGATCCCTACGGGCCCATCAACGAGCTGATCCAGCGTCTGGGCGGCAGCTCCTACGGCTTCCTCTCCACCCCTTCCACCACCTGGCTGTTCGCGGCGCTGGCGGATGTCTGGAAAACCACGCCCTTCGTGGCCTTGCTGCTCCTGGCCGGTCTGCAGTCGGTTCCGCCCGAGCTGCGGGAGGCCATGGTTCTCGAAGGAGCGGACCGCTGGCAGATCCTGCGGCGCCTCACCCTCCCCCTGCTCCTGCCCTACCTCAGCCTTGCCCTGCTCTTCCGGCTGGCCCAGGCGCTGGGAGTCTTCGATCTCATCCAGGTGCTCACCGGCGGAGGGCCCGCCGGCAGCACGGAGAGTCTGGCGGTCTACGGCTACCGGCAGGCCATGCGCTTCCTCGACTTCGGATACAGCGCCACCCTGATGCTGGCCACGTTCCTGCTGCTGCTGCTGCTGGCCCTGGGCTGGTTGCTGCTGCTGCGGCGCGCCCCGGGAAGAACGGCATGAGGGCCCTCGTTCTGATCTGGAGCCTGGGCCCCATGCTCTGGCAGCTGCGCACCTCCCTGCTGCCTCCCGAAGCCCTGGTCACGCCCGTGGCGGGGGCCGGTGCCGTGCGCTGGACCCTGGAGAACTACCGGCTGATCCTCTCGGCCGACCCACCGTTCTGGCGCTACCTGATCAACAGCTGCCTGGTGGGAGGAGCCACCACCCTGCTCACCCTGGTGCTGGCCGTTCCCTGTGCCTATGGATTGCAGCGGCAACAGGGGCCCCTGCGCTGGGCGGTGAGCGGAACGTTGCTGGGGGCCGCTCTCTTCCCCACGGTGCTCCTCTTCCTGGCCCTGCTGGAGATGGCCCGCCGTTTCGAACTGGCCAACAACCTCCTGGCCCTGAGTCTCCCCTACGCCGCCATCTCCCTGCCCCTGGCGGTGCTGCTGCTGCGGGCTGCCCTTGCCGATCTTCCCGGCGAGCTGGAGGATGCAGCACGGCTGGAGGGACTCGATCTGGCCCAGCGGCTTCGTTACGTGCTGCTTCCCTTGCTCGCCCCCGCCCTGGCGAGTACGGGCATCCTGGTGTTCCTGTTCAGCTGGAACGAATATCCGATCGCCCTCACCTGGATCAGCCGCGCCGATCTGCTCACCCTGCCCACGGCCATGGCCCGCATCGCCGGCTCCTCGGTCTACACCGTGCCCTACGGCGCACTGGCTGCAGCCACCGTGCTGGGGAGTCTTCCCCTGCTGGCCCTGATGCTGATCTTTCAGCGCCGCATCGTGGCGGGGCTCACCCAGGGAGCGGTGAAAGGATGACGACGCCGGAGGAAGGAGCTGCCCAGGCAGGACTTGAGCTGCAGTCCCTGAGCCGCGAGCTGGGGGAGCGCCTGCTCCTCGATCACCTCGACCTCAGCATCGCTGCCGGTGAGTGCATGGTGCTGCTCGGTCCGAGCGGGTGCGGCAAGAGCACCACCCTGCGGCTGGTGGCAGGGCTCGATCCCCCCAGCGGCGGCCGGATCCTCCTGGATGGCGACGACATCACAGCCAAACCGCCCGGCCGGCGCCAGGTGGCCATGGTGTTCCAGAGCTATGCGCTCTACCCCCATCTGAACGTCATCGACAACCTCGCCCTCGGCCTTCGGGTGAGGGGGGTGCCGCCGCAGGAGCGAAGCCAGCGCATCGAGGCGATGCTGGAGATGCTCCAGCTCCGTGAACTCGGCCAGCGCCGACCGGCCGAGATCTCGGGCGGCCAGCGTCAGCGGGTCGCCCTGGCGCGGGCGCTGCTGCGCCAACCCCGGATCGTGCTGCTCGATGAACCGATGAGCAATCTCGATGCCCAGCTGCGGGAGGAGCTGCGGCCCGAACTGCGTCGTCTGCTCGCCGGCAGCGGCCCCCCGGTGCTCTACGTGACCCACGACCAGCAGGAGGCCCTGGGCATCGCCGATCGGATCGCCGTGCTGAAGGAGGGAAAGCTGCAGCAGGTGGGAACACCGAGGGACCTCTACGAGAGGCCCGCCAACCGGTTCGTGGCCAGCTTCGTGGGGCGCCCTGCCCTCAACCTGCTGCCGGTGGAGGGCGACCGGCAGCTGGGGCTGCGGCCCGAGCACCTCGAGGTTTCAGCCCCGGAGCTGGGCCTTGCCGCCCGGGCGCTGCGGCGGGAGTGGTGGGGGCACCAGCAGCTGGTGTGGCTCGAATCCTCCCGGGGTCCCCTGAGGATGCTTCTGGCGGGGGATGCGACCCTTCCCGAGCCCCTGTGGATCCGCTGGCCTGCCCAGAAGGAACTCTGGTTCGATGCCACCAGCGGCAGGAGACTGGCCTGAAGGCCCCGCAGGGGTGGGGGAGGGGAGATTCCCTTTGCTAGGTTCGCTCATCGGGTCCTGCCCGCCCCACGTCTTCCCTTCGATCGTCATGTCCCGGGTCTGTGCACTCACCGGCAAACGCGCCAACAACGGCATGGCTGTCAGCCACTCCCATGTGCGCACCAAGAAGCTGCAGCAGGTGAATCTGCAGGAGCGAAGGCTGTGGTGGGCGGAGGGCAATCGCTTCGTGAAGCTGCGGGTCTCCACCCGCGCTCTCAAGACGATTCAGAAGAAGGGTCTCGGCCCCTACGCCAAGGAACTGGGAATCGACCTGGCCCGGTTCTGAGGTCGGAGCGTCATTCCCCCGCACCAGGCCGTCGGAGCCATCCCATGAACCGCAGGGAGCTGCTGGCAGGGTTGGGTTGGTTCGTTCTTCCTCTCTTCCTCCGCCCCGGGGCTGCCGGGGCCCTCGGCGGTGATCTGCCGGCCCTGGATCAGCCGGCCCCCCCCTTTGCGCTGGCTGGCGTGGCTCCTGACCCACGCAGGGATGGGAAGGCAGACACCCCGATCGTCACGGTGGAGCGCAACCTGGAGGATTTCCGGGGCCGGTGGCTCGTTCTCTACTTCTATCCCAAGGATTTCACCAGCGGCTGCACGCTCGAGGCCCGCGGCTTTCAGGGCGATCTGGGCGGCTTCCATGCCGCCGATGCCGAGGTGGTGGGCATCAGCGCCGACGACACCGACGCCCATGCCTCCTTCTGTGGCCGTGAAGGGCTGGCCTTTCCCCTGCTCTCCGATCCGGGCGGGGTGGTGAGCCGCCGCTACGGCTCCTGGCTGGCTCCCTATTCGCAGCGTCACACCTTCCTCATCGATCCAGCTGGAGTGGTGCGGGCCCGCTGGGTCGCCGTTCGGCCGCTGAACCACAGCCGGGAGGTGCTGGAGGAGCTGAGGCGGCAGCGACAGGGCCCGGCCTGAGAAAGCCAGGGCGCTGGCAGCGCAACTCGGCATGGAGCAGGGCACTCACCGAGGTGTCGTTGCCCGCCGCCAGCACCTTGGTGCGCCGGAGCCGATCGCGGAACAGATCCACAGGCTCGGCTTCCGAGGGCACGAGCACCAGCCTGCCCCGGCAGTCGATGCTGACCTGGAGCCGGGAACCAGAAGCCGGCTGCCAGGCCGAGGGCATCCCGCAGTTGCCGGGGAATGGTGAGCTGGCCCCTGGTGGAGAGCGTCAACGTCGTCATCCTGTCTCTGTTCGGCAGTGCGCCTTCCCTCGCCGTGGTGAGCGCCTGCCGGGGCCCCTGTCAATCCAGCGTTGCCCTCAGCTCCAGCCGCCGTCAGCCAGACCCAAAGTGTGGCCCAGCACCTGGAGCACCTCCCGATGCACCCTGGTCTGCCGCCGCAGCTCCTCGATCCGCTGCCAAGGCAGGGGATGGTCGAGCCGCTCCGCCCACCCCTGCCCTGGCGAAGCACCGGGCGGCTCCGCCAGGTCGTGGCAGGGGCAGCCGATCGCGGCGGCGGCGGCGGCCACCTTCGGGTCGTAACTCAGGGCCGCGCAGGCACTGCCGGCCAGCGCCGCCAGGATCAGGCCGTGCAGCCGCATCGCCACCACCAGGCCAGCCGAGCGGAAACACTCCAGGGCCCCGGCGGGATCCAGCACGGCCACCTCCCGGCTGCGGGCCTGCAGCGCCGCTGGCAGCAACCCCTCGCCGGCCAGCCGGGCCAGCAGGCCCCGGTCCTGCTCCCGGTGGAAGGGCAACCACAGCACCTCCCGATCGGCCGCTTCGGCCAGCTGATCGAGAGCCTGGAGGTAGGGGCGCCAGGCCTCCCCCGCCAGCTGGTGCACGGGCCGCCAGCACAGCACGATCGGCCCTCCCGGCCCCCGCCAACCGCCCGCCGGCAGCGCCCAGACCGGATCACTCCCGCTGCAGGCGTCAATCCCCCACGAGGCGGCCAGAGCGGCGGAGGCGGGATCCCGCCAGCTGATCGCCGTGGCCAGCGGCAGCAGCGCCCGGACCAGCAAGCGGCTGCGCTGCCGCCGCAGCGGCCCCAGCCCCTGCCCCCAGAGGAGTACGGGCTTGCCCTGCAGTCGGGCCGCCAGGATCAGGGCCGTGTAATACAGGAGGCTGCGGAAGCTGGTGGCGTCCTGGAGCAGGCTGCCCCCCCCCAGCACCAGGGCCTGGCATCCGCCGAGGCTGGCCAGCACCCCCTTGAGGCTGGTGCGGTCGGTCGTGGCCACCTGGAGGCGCTGCTGCACTTCCTGTTGATCCCGGGCCGTGACAAGCGGAGTCCAGCCCGATGGCAGCTGCTCCAGCAGCACCTGCAGCAGGGCATCATCTCCGAGGTTGTGCTCGCCGTAATAGCCGCAGAGCAGGGCTTGGAGGGCCATCCAGGGGAGAAGCCTCAGCGAGGGGGGAGAGTGAAGGGGAACCTACGGGAGCGGTTTCGGCGATGCTGACCATCTCCCCCCAGCCCTCTGCCCCCGCCCGGATGATGCCTTCCCGCCGTTCCCTCCCCCTGCCGGTCCTGCCGCTCGGAGGCGCCTGCCTGGCCCTGGTCCTGTCCTGCACGGAGCTTCCGGTCCGCAGCCAGGATCTGGTGGGCTGCCAGCTCGTGGGGGGCAGCCTGCAGTGCGTTCCCGGTCTCACGGCCGATCCGCAGCAGCAGATCCGCATCCTCGATCAGGAGATCCAGGGAAATCTCCAGCTGGAGGGGGCCGTGGAGCAACGCATCGAGGGTCTCCGGCAGCCCGAGCTGGTCGGCCAGGCCCGGGAGGGCGCCCAGCTCCGGGTCCGGACGAGCCTCGCCGATCCCAACCCCTCCGGGCCGCAGACCTTCCACTGGTATCGCCGCAGTCCCGGGGCGGCGAGCTGGCAGCTGATCAGCGGCGCCGGAGGTTCCACGTACGTGCCCCGGCCGGAGGACGTGGGGCACTACCTGATGGTGGTGGCGGTGGTGCCGCAGGCGGACGGCGTGAAGCGTCTCCCCTCCGCTGCGGTGGGTCCGGTGCGACCGGTCACACCCAGCCTCCGTTTCAACCTCCCCTGACGGTGCCAGTCCGGTCTGCCCCCCTGCACCAGATCGCCAGGAGATCGCCAGGGCAGCAGCCGGCAGCAGATGTTCGTACATTGCGGCTGCCTGCGGTCCTGGACGATGCACGCCCTTTCCCTGGGCACCTGGTGGATCCACATCACCTCGGTGCTGGAGTGGGTGGTGGCCATCGGCGCAGTGCAGGCCTATGGCCTGGGGCGAGGTGAGGGCGGCTGGAGGTGGCTGGCCCTGGCGATGGTGCCGGCTCTCGGCAGTGCCATGGCCGCCTGCACCTGGCATCTGTTCGACAACAGCGCTGAGCTGAAGGGCCTGGTGGTGTTCCAGGCCGCTCTCACCACCTTCGGCAACGTCGCCCTGGCGGCGGCCACGTGGAACCTGCTGCGTCTGCAACGCCTCGCCGCCGCTCGCAGGCCGTGATCCCAGCCCCTTTCTGCCTCAGCTTCGCCCCCTTCCCTGCCAGCCTCCAGGGGGGCCTTGCATGGCTGGGCGCCATCGATCCCACCCCATTCTTCGTGGTGTCGCTGGTGCCCTATCTCGCTTTCCTGTGGTGGGCACGCAAGGTGGAGGCCTTCCCCAGGCTGGCCCTGCGCGGTTTCGAGCTCACCCTCCTCTTCGTGGCGGTCACGATCGCCGCCGCCATCGTCGCCCAGCAGCGCTACGGCCGCCTGCTCGCCGATGTGGACCTGCTGCACGGTGGTGCGGAATCCCTGCTCACCCTCTGCAACGTGCTGGTGATGCTCGGGTTCCTGGCAAGGCAACGCACGCGATGAAGCCGTGATCACTCCGCCCCTGCGGGACGCTTCCACCGATGCGGCGACGATCGGCATCCGCTGAACCGGGCCGATCCACGCACCGGATCCAGGGATCTTGGTGAACAAGTCTTACGGGGCCTGTGCCGCCGCGCCCACCCCCCGGAAGATGGGGCGTCGGTATGTGAACCATGATCGCTCCCCTTCTGGCTCTGGCCCCCGCCACCATCTCCTGGTCACCGAAGGTGGGCCTGGTGATGATCGTCTGCAACGTCATCGCCATCGCGATCGGCAAGGCCACCATCAAGCAGCCGAACGTGGGGCTGAAGCTGCCGAATTCCCCCCTCTTCGGTGGCCTGAGCCACGGCGCCATGCTGGGCACCATCAGCCTGGGCCACATCCTCGGCATGGGGGCGATCCAGGGCCTCGCCTCCCGCGGGGTTCTCTGACCGGGCACCTCCTCCGGGCCACGCCTGCGGATCAGCGAACGCCCAGCAGATAGGGCAACGCCCGCAGCCCGTAGTTCTCGAACCGGTAGTGGAACAGCAGGGCGGAGAGATCCTCCGCCCTGCACCCCTGCAGCCCGTCGAGGAGCCTCTGCAGGCGTCGATCCGCCTCTCCCCCCCTGAGACCGAGCCAGGTGCGTCGCGCCAGCCGCCCACTGAGGGACCAGCGCCACCCCAGGGCCCTGCGCAGCAGCAAGGGATATCGATCCACCGGATCGGCGCAGGAATCGCCCCGCTCGAGGGCGCACAGAAGCAGCGGAGCAAGGATGCGGCTGCTCGTGAGGGCGTGACGGATCCCCTCTCCCCCCAGCAGATTGGCCGTGCTCACCGCATCGCCGAGCCCGATCAGCCTGCCCCGGCGATGGGGTTCACGTCGGTCGATCGTGCTGCGGATCAGACCTCCGTGCCGGTCCAGCACCTCCACGCCCGCCGCCCCCGCCGCCGAACCCAGCAGGCGGTCCTGCATCCGCTCCAGAACACCGCTCAGCGGGGGCTGGGATCGGCGCCCGTCCTGAAGCCGGCAGACCCCGAGCTTGAGCCGGCCGCTCTGCATTGGAAACACCCATCCATAGCCCTGACTGACCCAGTCACTGCCAAGGCAGAAGCTGAGCCGCTCCGACCATCTCACCCAGGTCTGCTCCGGCACCTGCAGCAGCCATTCCACTCCCACTCCGCTCACCAGTCCGCCCGGCGGGGAGGAAGGTTCCCCCAGCAGGGCCCGGCTCTGCCCCGTGGCATCCACCACCCAGGCACTCTCCACCTCCAGGCGCTCGCCGCTGCGACCGCGCAACATGGTGACCATGCGCCCGTTCTCCTGCCGGCAGGAGAGAGCACGGAGCCCCAGCCGCACCACTCCACCCCAGCGGCTGCACTCAGTGGCCAGCCAGCGCCTGAGCGCTGCGAAATCGAGCACCACCCCGAGGGGATGGGGAGCCCGCCATTCCCGTGCCCGCCCTTCGGGCCCGATCAGCTGCCAGCGGCTCCAGCGGCTTGCCACCACGGCCGCCGGCAGGCCGAAGCGGTCCAGGGCCTCCAGCGGCAGGGCCGCACTGCTGAAGGCGGCATGGTCGAGGGTGGGGAGCTGATCCACCAGCCATACCGCCACCCCGCGGCAGGCCAGCAGCCGGGCCAGTTCAGCTCCGGCGGGTCCGCTGCCCACCACGAGCACGTCGCAGCGGGAGAAGGGGAGGGGAGGAGCCGGAGGAGGGGATTCAGGCAGGGCCGTTCAGCCGGTGACGATCCGTTCAGGTCGATCAGGCGGTGGCGACCCGGCGTCCTTCCCTCGCCTGAGGGCCCTCGAGGGGAGACCCGAAGCGCTCGAGGATGCGGTCGGCCATCTGGCGGGGGGTGAGCCCCAGGGCCTCCTTGCTCTGCTGTGGGCTGGCGTGGTCCACGAGCACGTCGGGGATCCCGAGCCGGAGCACGGGAACGAGAACGTCGTTGTCGTTCAGGGCCTCCACCACAGCGCCGCCGAAGCCCCCTGCCAGGGCTCCCTCCTCCATGGTGACCACCCGGCCGATGCGACGCGCCATCGGCAGGATCAGAGCCTGATCGAGGGGTCTCAGGAAACGGGCGTTCACCACAGCGGCCCGCACTCCCTGCTCCTGAAGCAGACCGGCGGTGGCGAGGGCCGGATACACCATGGATCCGTAGGCGACGATCAGCAGATCATCGCCATCGGTGAGCAGTTCTCCCCGGCCGATGTCGATGGGCTCCCAGCCCTCGTCCATCAGCGGCACTCCCTGCCCCTCCCCTCTCGGGAAGCGGATCGCGCAGGGGCCGTCGTGGGCGATGGAGGTGACCAGCATGCGCTGCAGCTCGGCCTCGTCCTTGGGGGCCATCACGGTGAAGTTGGGAACGGCGCGCAGGTAGCTGATGTCGTACTGGCCCTGATGGGTGGGACCATCGGCGCCGACGATGCCCGCCCGGTCGAGCACGAAGGTCACCGGCAGCTTCTGGATGCCCACGTCGTGGATGAGCTGGTCATAGGCCCGCTGCAGAAACGTGCTGTAGATCGCCACCACGGGCCGGAGCCCGCCACAGGCCATGCCGGCCGCCATGGTCACGGCATGCTGCTCGGCGATGCCCACGTCGAAGTACTGCCCGGGAAGGGCCTTCTCCAGCAGGTCGAGGCCCGTGCCGGTCGCCATGGCGGCCGTGATGCCGACCACCCGCGAGTCGTGCTCGCAGATGCGCACCAGGGTCTGGCCGAAGACCTTGCTCCAGCTGGGCGGCTTGGGCTTGCTGGAGGGAAAGGCCTTGCCGGTGGTGAGGTCGAAGGCGGACTGGGCGTGGTACCCCACCTGATCGGCCTCGGCGTAGGGATAGCCCTTGCCCTTGGTGGTGGCCACATGCACCAGCACCGGTCCACCGCAGCGATGGGCGGCCTGGAAGGTGCGCACCATCTCGGGGATGTCGTGACCGTCGATGGGACCCATGTAGGTGAACCCCAGTTCCTCGAAGACGGCCCCCACCTTGGGAACCGCCAGCCTGCGCATGCTGTCCTTGAGTCTTTCCAGTTCGGCAGGCAGCTCACCGTGCAGGAAGGGAAGGTGCTTCACCGCCTCCTCGGCACTCCCGGAGAGGAACTGCACGGGCTTGCTCAGCCGCATGCGGTTGAGGTGGGTGGAGAGCGCCCCGACCGGGGGCGAGATCGACATGTCGTTGTCGTTGAGCACCACCAGCAGGTTGGTGCGGGGGAGATGGCCGGCGTGGTTGATGGCTTCCAGCGCCATGCCACCGGTGAGCGCCCCATCACCGATCACGGCGACACACTTGAAGGATTCGCGGCGCTGGTCCCGCGCCAGGGCCATGCCGAGGGCCGCCGAGATGCTGGTGGAGGCATGGCCGGCGCCGAAGTGGTCGAAGCGGCTTTCGCTGCGTTTCAGGTAGCCGGCAACCCCCCCCTTCTGGCGAAGGGTGTGGAACTGGCTCCAGCGTCCCGTCACCAGCTTGTGGGGATAGGCCTGATGGCCCACGTCCCAGACCACCCGATCGTGTTCGAGATCCAGGGTCTGGTAGAGCGCGAGGGTGAGTTCCACGACCCCCAGACCGGGGCCCAGGTGTCCGCCACTGGTGGAGACCACCTCGAGGTGCTTCTCGCGGATCTGGCGGGCGATCGCCTCGAGTTCAGCGGTGCTGAGGCCATGCAGCTGATCGGGGTGGCTCAGCTCGCTGAGATGCATGCCGGGGGTAACTGCGATGGTCAATCTACGACTTATCTCCTGGCGGCAGCCTGGAGGCACCGCTCCAGGGGCCACGGGTTGCAACACTGGAGTGCATGGGCGCCCCCTCCTCTCCTGCCTCCTCCTCCGACTCCTGCCCGGAGGCCAGTCCCTACCTGCAGCGGATTCTGCGGGCACGGGTCTACGACGTGGCGATCGAATCCCCCCTCGATCCAGCCCCCAACCTCTCGCAGCGCCTCAACAACCAGGTGCTGCTGAAACGGGAGGACCTGCAGCCGGTGTTCAGCTTCAAACTGCGGGGCGCCTACAACAAGATGGCGGGGCTCTCCCGGGAGGAACTCCAGCGGGGGGTGATCGCCGCCAGCGCCGGCAACCATGCCCAGGGGGTGGCGCTGGCGGCCCAGCGCCTGGGCTGCAGCGCCGTGATCGTGATGCCGGTCACCACCCCCCGCATGAAGGTGGAGTCGGTGGCGGGCCGGGGCGCCGAGGTCGTGCTCCATGGAGACACCTACGACGAGGCCCAGGCGGAAGCCCGGCGGCTGGAGAGCAGCCGGGGACTCACCTTCATCCATCCCTTCGATGATCCGGATGTGATCGCCGGCCAGGGCACGATCGCCCTGGAGATCCTGCGCCAGTGCTCCTCGCCGCCGGATGCCATCTATGTGGCGGTCGGTGGCGGCGGGCTGATCGCCGGGATCGCCGCCTATGTGAAGAGTCTCTGGCCGGACGTCGAGGTGATCGGGGTGGAGCCCGTCGATGCCGATGCCATGACCCGCTCCCTGGCGGCAGGGGAACGGGTGCGGCTGGAGCAGGTGGGCCTGTTCGCCGATGGGGTGGCCGTGCGCCAGGTGGGCCGCCATACCTTCGAGCTGGCCCGCCGGCACGTGGACGCGATGGTGACGGTGACCACCGACGAGATCTGCGCGGCGATCAAGGACGTCTTCGAGGACACCCGCTCGATCCTCGAACCCGCAGGCGCCCTGGCCGTGGCCGGAATGAAGAAGGACGTGGCCGAGCGGGGGCTGAGCGGCCGCACCCTGGTGGCCGTGGCCTGCGGGGCGAACATGAATTTCGACCGGCTGCTGTTCGTGGCCGAGCGGGCCGAACTGGGGGAGGAGCGGGAAGCGCTGCTGGCCGTGGAGATCCCGGAGGAACCGGGGAGCCTCAGGCGGTTCTGCACCCTGCTGGGGCAACGCAGCCTCACCGAGTTCAGCTACCGGCTGGCGGATCCCCGCCTGGCCCACATCTTCGTGGGGGTGCAGATCAGCGGTCGCAACGACGTGCGCCAGCTGATCGCCGAACTGGAGGCGGGAGGGTTCCCCTGCCTTGATCTCACCGACAACGAACTCGCCAAGCTCCACCTCAGCCACATGGTGGGCGGCAGGCTTCCCGCCAGTGCCGGTGAGGCCCTGCAGATGGGTCCGGAACTCCTCTACCGCTTCGAGTTCCCGGAACGGCCGGGAGCGCTGATGGCCTTCGTGACCGCCCTGCATCCGAACTGGAACATCAGCATCTTCCACTACCGGAATCACGGCGCGGACGTGGGCCGGATCGTGGTGGGAGTGCAGGTGCCCCCTGCGGAGATGGACGACTGGCGGGCCTTCCTGGCGGAGCTTCCCTACCGCCACTGGGAGGAGACCCACAATCCCGCCTACCGGCTGTTCCTGGGTCAGCAGAGCCGGCAGCACCCGTCTCTGGGCGCTCTGGTGACCGCCTGATCCCTGCGATAGGTTCCGGCCAGTCCCGTGCAGGAACTCCCCGGAGTTTCCCGATCGTCCGGTATGCGCAGCCAGCCCCACCACGATCCCCCTCCGGATGGGGCCTCTCCCGCGGACACCCCCATCCGGACGATGCCCGCCGGGGCGGCTCAGCTGTCGCTCCCGGCCCGGATCGAGGCGATTCTCTACCTCAAGGGCCGTCCCCTCGCCCTCGGGGAGCTGGCCCAGATCGCCGGCATCGAAAAGGAGGAGGCGGAGATGGCCCTGATCACCCTGATGGCGGACTTTGCCCACCGGGATACGGCCCTGGAGATCCGGCAGGAGGGCCAGCGCTACAGCCTCCAGCTGCGCGAAAGCCTCGGGGAGCTGGTGCAGACCCTGCTGCCGGTGGACCTCTCCACCGCTGCCCTGCGCACCCTGGCCACCATCGC
Organism: uncultured cyanobacterium; assembly: GCA_963847745.1. Taxonomy (GTDB): domain Bacteria; phylum Cyanobacteriota; class Cyanobacteriia; order PCC-6307; family Cyanobiaceae; genus Cyanobium. Next base: position 436,098 of record CAWKAW010000003.1, read on the forward strand.
CCTCAAGAAAAGGATCCTCCAGTCGGAACTGGTGGAGCTGCGCGGCTCCGGTGCCTACGACCACATCAGGGAACTGCTGGCCCAGAACTTCATCGAGCGCAAGCGTCAGAGCGAGGGGCGCTCCTTCTGGCTCAGCCTCAGTGAGAAGTTCCACCGCACCTTCTCGGTGAGCGCCGATGGGCCGAACCAGCTGCCGGAACCATCGGCAGCCGACCCGTCGCTTGCGCCGCACGGAGTTCAATAGAGTTCTCCTGACGCCCTCCAGTCCCCCTCGATGAACGTTGCCGCTTTCGTGCTTCAGGTTCTGGCCCAGACCCTGAGCATCTATCTCCTGGTGCTTCTGGTGAGGGTGCTGCTGAGCTGGTTTCCCAACCTCGACTGGAGCAACCCCATCCTCTCCAGCGTGAGTGCCATCACCGACCCGTTCCTCAACGTGTTCCGTGGACTCATCCCCCCCATCGGTGGACTGGATCTCTCGGCCCTGGTGGCCTTCCTTGCCCTCCAGTTCGCCCAGACTCTCCTCCAGTCTGGTGCCTCCTATCTGGCCAGCGGGGTCGCCTACTGAGGATCCGGACCGAAGCCTGGGAGGACCCTCATCCCGCCAGGGCCTCCTCGAGGGGAAGCCGTTCCTCCCCTTCCCCCGCCCGGCTTCGCACCGGGGAGCTGAATCCCCTCGCCTTCACCGTTCCCACCCGAAGGGGGCCCGGAGTGCCGGCGGGAACGGCCAGCCGCAGGGCGAAGGAGGAGCGGCCGGGGGGCACATCGCCGATGGACCCCACCCGGGTGCGGTTGGGCAGCACCGGCTCACCGCTGGCATCGAGCACCCGGGCGAACACATCCGTATCCACCACCGGCAGCTTTCCGGGGTTGACCACCACACCCCGCAGGGCAAAACAGCGCGCCGCGGAGGACCGCCCCAGCTGGGCCTGACCGGCGGCATCCCCGGCGGGGCAGGGTTGGAGGCTCACCTCGCTGACGGTGAGATCGGCGGCCAGGGCCGGCGGCGGAACCAGCAGGCCCAGGCCCAGCAGCGATCCCACGAGGAGCCCGAGGATCCGCCTCCGGATCACCGGCCAGGCCCGGGGCCGAACGACCTCGAAAGCAGATTCCCGCCCGGTCATCAGCGTCGATCCCCACTGCCGGAGATCACGTTACGGGCCGCCCGGCTGGCCAGCTTGTCGAGGTTGGCCTGGGCGATCTCCTCCAGGCTCAGATCCAGCTCGCTGGCCATCTGGGCCAGGTACCAGAGCACGTCGCCCAGCTCCAGGGCGATCAGCCGGCGCTCCTCCGGCCCGAAGCATCCCTGCTGGTCGCGCAGCACCTTCTTCACCTTCTCCGCCACCTCGCCGGCCTCGCCGCAGAGCCCGAGGGTCGGGTAGATCACGTTGCTGCCGGCATCGGGGTAGCGGGCCGTGGCACGGGAACGTTCCTGGTAGGTGTGGAGGTCCATCACGAGCGCGCATCGACAGGGGCGGATGGTAGTTTCCGCCTTCCCGTTGGGGTACCGATGGCCCAGCCAGATCTCCTGCGTCGCACCAAGATCGTGGCAACGATCGGGCCCGCCACCGAATCCCCCGATGTTCTGCGCCAGCTGATCGAAGCGGGTGCCACCACCTTCCGTCTCAACTTCTCCCACGGCGATCACGCCGACCACGCCGTTCGCATCGCCACCATCCGCCAGGTGGCCCACGAGATGGAGTTGCATATCGGCATCCTCCAGGATCTGCAGGGACCCAAGATCCGGCTGGGGCGCTTCGAAGCTGGACCCATCACCCTGGCCAAGGGCGATCCGTTCACCCTCACCTCCAGGGAGGTGGGATGCAATCAGAGCGTCGCCACCGTCACCTACGACCGGTTGGCCGAGGAAGTGCAACCCGGCAGTCGCATCCTGCTCGACGACGGCCGGGTGGAGATGGAGGTGGAACGCGTCGACCTCCCCGACCGCAGCCTCCATTGCCGGGTCACCGTGGGGGGTGTTCTCTCCAACAACAAGGGGGTCAACTTCCCGGATGTGCAGCTCTCGATCCGGGCCCTCACCTCCAAGGATCGCCGCGATCTCGCCTTCGGCCTGCAGCAGGGTGTCGACTGGGTCGCCCTCAGTTTCGTTCGCAACCCCTCCGATATGCAGGAGATCCGCGAACTCATCCGCAGCCATGGATTCAGCACCCCGGTGGTGGCGAAGATCGAGAAATTCGAGGCCATCGATGCGATCGACGCGATCCTGCCGTTGTGCGATGGCGTGATGGTGGCCCGGGGAGACCTCGGTGTGGAGATGCCCGCCGAGGAGGTGCCCCTGTTGCAGAAGGAACTGATCCGCAAGGCCAACAGCCTGGGCATTCCCATCATCACCGCCACCCAGATGCTGGATTCCATGGCGTCCTGCCCCCGCCCCACCCGGGCCGAGGTGAGCGATGTGGCCAACGCCATCCTTGACGGCACCGACGCGGTGATGCTCTCCAACGAGACCGCCGTGGGGGACTATCCCGTGGAGGCGGTGGCCACCATGGCCCAGATCGCGCGCCGGATCGAGCGCGACTATCCCCAGCGGATTCTCGACAGCCACATGGCCACCACGATCCCGAATGCGATCAGCCAGGCGGTGAGCAGCATCGCCCGTCAGCTCGATGCTGCGGCGATCCTGCCCCTCACCAAGACGGGATCCACCGCCCGCAACGTGAGCAAGTTCAGACCCAGCACCCCGATCCTGGCGATCACCAGCGAAGTGCGGGTTGCCCGCCAGCTGCAACTCGTGTGGGGGGTGAACCCGCTGCTGATCAGCGAGCAGGCCTCCACCTCCAGCACCTTCAGCATCGCCATGGGCGAGGCCCAGCAGCTGGGTCTGCTGCGGGAAGGAGACCTGGTGGTGCAGACGGCCGGCACCCTGGCGGGTGTGAGTGGCTCCACCGACCTGATCAAGGTGGGAATCGTTTCGGCCGTGCTGGGCAGGGGAACCGGCATCGGCAGCGGTTCGGTGAGCGGCCGGGTGCGGCTGGCCGGATCACCGGAGGATGCGGCCCGTCTCGAAAGCGGAGAGATCCTGGTGGTGCGGGAGACCAGCGCCGAGTATCTCGAAGCGATCCGCAAGGCCAGGGGCGTGATCGCCGAGGAGGAGGGTCGTCAGAGCCATTGCGCCGTGATCGCCGAACGACTCGGAGTGCCGGTGATCGTGGGGGTGGCCAACGCGACCCTGGAGCTCCGCCAGGGGGAGATCGTGACCCTGGAGATCCACGAGGGGGTGGTTCACCGGGGCGCCCGCAGCCACAACGACGGCTTCAGCCGATCCATGGTGTAGGCACACCCGACCTTCCCCTTTCCCCATGAGCTCCCGCCTGCCGCTGCGAGAAACGGTGGGGATGTCCCTGGACAATCTCCGGGCCAACCGTCTGCGCAGCCTGCTCACGATGCTTGGAATCGTGATCGGCAACGCTTCGGTGATCACCCTGGTGGGGCTGGGCCGTGGAGCCCGCAGCCTGGCGGAGAATCAGCTCACCTCCCTGGGCGCCAATGTCCTGTTCGTGGTGCCCGGCACCAACGACACGCGGCGGCAGGGCATCGAGCCCCCCAAGACCCTCGTGCTGGAAGACGCCCAGGCGATCGCGGAGCAGGTGCCCAGCGTGCGCCGGGTCGCGCCCCAGATCACCCGCAGTGAGGTGGTGCAGGCGGGAGGCCTCAACGCCACTGCCTCCGTTTCGGGGGTCACGCCGGAGTTTCTGCCCGTCCGTCGTTTCGAGGTGGCCCAGGGGCGCTTCCTCTCGAGCAGCGACCTGAACGGAGCCCGCAACGTGGTGGTGATCGGCCCCGACCTGCGCGACAAGCTCATCCCCGACGGCACGGCGATCGGCCGGCAACTGCGGATCGCCGACAGTTCCTTCCAGGTGATCGGGGTGTTGGAGGCCAAGGGAGCGGCCTTCGGCTCCAACCAGGATGAAGCCGCCTACATCCCCCTCACCACGATGGTGAGCCGGCTGAGCGGCAGGGACCCCACCTATGGGGTGAGCCTGAGTTTCATCAGCGTGGAGGCCCGGGACGAGAAGAGCACCGGAGCCGCCTCCTTCCAGATCACCAATCTGCTGCGGCAGAGGCACAGAATCCTGCGCGACAACGACTTCGTGGTGCGCTCCCAGCAGGACGCCCTCACCATTGTGGGAACGATCACCGGCGGCCTCACCCTGCTGCTGGGAGCGATCGGCGGGGTGTCGCTGCTGGTGGGGGGAATCGGAATCATGAACATCATGCTGGTGTCGGTGAGCGAGCGCACCGAGGAGATCGGGCTGCGCAAGGCCCTCGGGGCCCGCAGCGGCGATGTGATGATCCAGTTCCTTGTCGAATCCCTGGTTCTGGCGAGCCTCGGTGGGGCCATCGGCAGCGCCGCCGGCATCGGAGCGGTGGCCCTGGTGGCGGCGTTCTCGCCCCTGCCGGCCACCATCGGCACCGGCACCGTGCTGCTCACGGCCCTGCTCTCGGGCTCCATCGGCCTCTTCTTCGGCGTCGTACCCGCCCGCCGGGCCGCCGGTCTGGATCCGATCGTGGCGTTGCGGAGTCTCTGAGCAGAAGAAACCATTAAGAAGCCGAATCCGTCACCGTTGTCACCAATCCCCCACATCCCAGGATGGCTAGATGGTGCGGCACAAGTTATGCAGATTTGCCGTGAACGCTCTCGACGCCCCTACCCTCGATCGCGCCGAGACGGCCATCATCGAATGCGCCTATCGCAACTCCTCCGATCGCATGGTGATCGTGCGCTGCTGCGGAGCCGGCGGCTTCTACCTCGAGCGGGTCATCTTCCCCTTCGAACTGCTCAGCTTCTGCTGTCCCTCCGAGTGTGAGCTGGAGATCTGGACCCACGGCCTGGGTGGCCCCGAGCTGCTCGAAACCGTGCATGCCGAGGCCCTGCAGCTGGAGGACTCCGGCCCCCGCAGCAGCCTCCTGCCCGATGAACTCCAGGGGAACCCCTGGTGGGCCCAGGCCGGCTGAAGCCTGCGGAACGACCCCTGGCGGTGGGGGATCGCCGATCGGTAAAGGAACGTGAGCGGAAAGCACCCCTGGTCTCCGGGCAGGTGATGGCCGGCAACGGTCGCCCGGCCTCCACCTTTACAGTCGTTGAAAATTCCCTGCTCCATGAACCAGCGCTGGCGCCTCCTCGCTCTCTGGCTTCTGCCTCTTGCCGTGGCCCTTTTCCTGGGCTGGCAACTGTTGGGCAATGGGGGAAGGCTGGCTCCCACGGCCTCTCTGTCTTCCCCCAGGAATACGGCGATCGCCCGGATGAGCTATGGGCGCTTCCTTGACTACGTGGAGGCAGGCAGAGTCACCTCCGTGGACATCTACGAGGGAGGGCGCACGGCCGTGGTGGAGGCCGTGGATCCCGATCTCGACAATCGCGTTCAGCGGCTGCGGGTCGATCTCCCCGGGGTGGCTCCCGAACTGGTCAACAAGCTCAAGGATCAGGGCATCAGCTTCGACATCCACCCCCCTCGCACGGGTTCGCCGGCCGTCGGACTGCTCGGCAACCTGCTGTTCCCCCTGCTGCTGATCGGCTCACTCATCTTCCTGGCCCGCCGATCCTCCGGCATGCCGGGGGGACCCGGACAGGCCATGCAGTTCGGCAAGACCAAGGCCCGCTTCGCCATGGAAGCCGACACCGGTGTGATGTTCGATGACGTGGCGGGTGTGGAGGAGGCCAAGCAGGATCTCGAGGAGGTGGTCACCTTCCTCAAGACACCGGAACGGTTCACCTCCGTGGGCGCGAGCATCCCCAGGGGTGTGCTGCTGGTGGGACCTCCGGGAACCGGCAAGACCCTTCTCGCCAAGGCGATCGCGGGAGAAGCGGGCGTGCCCTTCTTCTCGCTTTCCGGTTCCGAATTCGTTGAGATGTTCGTGGGGGTGGGCGCCAGCAGGGTGCGGGACCTCTTCAAACGGGCCAAGGAAAACAGCCCCTGTCTGATCTTCATCGACGAGATCGATGCCGTGGGCCGGCAGCGGGGTGCCGGCATCGGCGGTGGCAATGATGAGCGGGAACAGACCCTCAATCAGTTGCTCACCGAGATGGATGGCTTCGAGGGCAACAGCGGCATCATCATCATCGCTGCCACCAATCGTCCCGATGTGCTCGATTCGGCCCTGATGCGCCCGGGGCGTTTCGACCGTCAGGTGATGGTGGATGCGCCCGACATCAAAGGCAGGCTCTCGATCCTGAAGGTTCACAGCCGCAACAAGAAACTTGCCGAGGATGTCTCCCTCGAGGCCATCGCCCGCCGCACCCCCGGCTTCACCGGCGCTGATCTCGCCAATCTGCTCAACGAGGCCGCGATCCTCACCGCCCGGCGCCGCAAGGAGGCCACCAGTCTCGCGGAGATCGACGATGCCGTGGATCGCGTGATCGCCGGCATGGAAGGCAAGCCCCTCACCGATGGACGCAGCAAGCGGTTGATCGCCTACCACGAGGTGGGCCACGCCCTGGTGGGCACCCTGGTCAAGCACCACGATCCTGTCCAGAAGGTCACCCTGATCCCCCGGGGCCAGGCCCAGGGGCTCACCTGGTTCGCTCCTGACGAGGAACAGATGCTGGTGAGCCGCGCCCAGCTCAGGGCCCGCATCATGGGAGCCCTCGGCGGCCGTGCTGCGGAGGACGTGGTGTTCGGCCACGCCGAGATCACCACCGGCGCCGGTGGTGACATCCAGCAGGTGGCCTCCATGACCCGCCAGATGGTCACCCGGTTCGGGATGAGCGAACTGGGCCCTCTCTCCCTGGAGGCAGGGAACCAGGAAGTGTTCCTTGGCAGGGATCTGATGACCCGCAGCGAGGTTTCCGATGCGATCGCCAACAAGATCGACGGGGCCGTGCGTCAGATCGTTCAGAGCTGCTATTCGGATACCGTGAAGCTCGTGGCCGCTCACCGTGCCTGCATGGATCGGCTGGTGGAACTGCTGATCGAGAAGGAAACCCTCGATGGCGATGAGTTCCGGGCTGTGGTTTCCGAGTTTGCCACGATCCCCGAGAAGGATCGATTCTCTCCCCTCCTGGTGGAAGCCAAGGAAGCCAAGGCGATCATGCCGGAACCTGAAAGAGTGACTGAAACCAGTGCGGGTACCCCCCAGGGCTGATTTCAGATCTCCCCGCTCCGATCTCCCTTCCCCACTTCATTCGAATCTGATCTATCCCTTCACCCAGACGGGGTGCCCTTCACAGGGTGCCCTCTGACTCAGACGGGGCGGACCGCCCGTTTCTCGATCACCTTGTCGATCAGCCCGTAGGACTGCGCCTCCACTGGAGACATGAAGAAATCGCGATCAGTATCCGTCTGCACCCTTTCGAGGGGCTGACCGGTACGATCGGCCAGCTCACGGTTGAGCTTGTCCTTCAGGTAGAGAATCTCATCGGCCTGGATGCGGATGTCACTGGCCTGGCCCCGCGCTCCTCCGAGGGGCTGGTGAATCATGATGCGGGAATGGGTGAGACTGCTGCGTTTGCCTTTGGTGCCGGCACAGAGCAGGAAGGCGCCCATGGAGGCGGCGAGCCCTACGCAAACGGTCTGCACGTCGGGCTTGATGTGCTGCATGGTGTCGAAGATGCCGAGGCCGTCATAGACGGAGCCACCCGGGGAATTGATGTAGAGGAAGATATCCTTCTCAGGATCCTCGGCCTCGAGAAAGAGAAGCTGGGCCACCACCCGGTTGGCCGACTCGGCGGTGACAGGTTCCCCCAGGAAGATGATGCGCTCCCTGAGCAGCCTGGAGTAGATGTCGAATGCCCTCTCTCCACGGCCCGACTCCTCAATCACGATCGGGATCATGGGCACGGCGCGGCAGTTGGGGAGATCCTAACGAGGGGCTGAGCCGCCAGGCTCCGCCTCCGGCGGCCCCCCCTCGCAGGGAACGCTCCCGGAGGTGGCGCTAGGGTCGCTGCACCCCAGAAGTGCGAACCGCGTGAGCGCCGCCCTCACCGTTGCCGACAGCAAGCGCGCCTTCCATGGCGCCTTCCCCCATGTCATCGGCCCTCTCTACCGACGCATGGTCGACGAGCTGCTGGTCGAACTGCATCTGCTCAGCCGGCAGAAGGGGTTCCAGCCGGATCCTCTCTTTGCGGTTGGGCTCGTGCAGGTGTTCGACAGCTTCTCGAAGGGCTACAGGCCCGATCAGCACCGGGAACCTCTGTTCCAGGCCCTCTGCCGGTCCTCCGGCTTCGATCCGGTGGCCTTGCGCCAGCAGCGGGATGGGGCCCTTGAGGCCATGGGCCGGCACAGCATGGAGGAGGTGCGGCAGTGGATCGAGCACCAGGGAGAAGGAGCCCCCGAACCGCTGGCGGCGGCCCTGGCCGGCATCCGTCGTGCCGATTTCCATTACTCGCGGCTGATGGCGGTGGGTCTGCTGAGCCTGCTGGAGAAAGCCGGGGGCGCTGAGGCCCTTGATCCTCAGGCACTGCGCCAGTCGGCCCACGAGATCGGCGAGTCGATGGGTCTGCTGCGCGAAAGGCTCGACAAGGATCTGAGCCTCTACACCAGCAATCTGGAGAAGATGGCCCAGTCCGTGGAGCTGATGGAGGAAACCATCGCAGCGGAGCGCCGGCGCAGGGAACGGCAGCAGGAAGGGATCATCGCGCCAGCTGAAGGCGTCCCCTCAGCCGGCTGACCGGATCCGACGGCGGCGCCCCGGGCACCGGTGAGACGTTGATCCACAGCTGGTCGGAGCGGCGCACCAGCTGGGGCATCTCGGGAGGCAGCAGCCCCAGCTGGTCAAGGGCAGCGGGTCTCACCCGCAGGGCGAGTTCTCCCTGCGAGGGTCGCTCTCCCTTGCCGGAGCCCATCGGCACCGGAGCCAGGGGGGCTGGCCCCAGGAAGAACAGCAGCTGGTCCTCGGCCCCGGGCGAGGCGATCCAGCGCCATCCCCCCACCACCACGTCGTCCTTGCGGCTCCAGGTGACGGCCCTCGCCAGGGGGGCAAGCGTATCGCGCAGCCCCTGGTCCCGCAGGGCCTTGGTCAGGCGAGTCAGCACCTGGTCCCATTCCCGTCGCTTCTCACCCACCACCAACTGGAGTTCGAGCGAGGCCTGGAACGGTCCGCTCGGCTGGGGCCGCAGCCGCAGGCGGAACGGTGCCTGGCGCAGCAGGGGAAGACGGGTCTCATCGAGGCCATACCGGGAGCCCAGGGGCTCACGGATCAGCTGGCGCGAGAGCAGACCCTGCAGCAGCTGCTCGAGGGAGGCGCCTTCCAGTTCCATCAGCTGATCGGACGGCAGGGGAGGCAGGTCCTCTCCCGTCCCAAGGGCAGGGGAAACCGCTTCGGCCGCAGGCGAGAGCAGGCCATCGACCGCCGCCGCTTCTCCCTGCCAGCGCAGGGCTCCTGATTCCAGCTCCAGCGCCAGACATCCTTCCTGAAAACGCTGCATCAGAGGGGCGACCGGTCCCACGATCACACCGAGGGAGGATGGATTCCAGAACACCGCCTGTTCCTGCTCCAGCCGTTGCAGACAACGGCGCTCCAGGCCCCTGCTGCGGCGCTGCTGGGGCCGGAGACGATCCTGGAGCAGCTGGCGGGAAAGGGGATCCGGGGCCACCACCAGCAGATCGCCCACCTTCAGGGAGTTGGGAGGCAGGGGAGCGGCGGATCCCCCAGCCATCGCCGGCCCGCTGATCGCCAGGAAGGGGGCACCATCGGCATGGGGTCCCCAGAACTGCCACCAGTTCCTGCGCTGCTGCCCCCAGAGCCGCTCTGCCCCGGGGCTGCCGAAACGCTCAAGCCACAGGTCGGGAACGGGACGCTCGGGAGTGGCAGGAAAGCTCTGCAGCAGGCTGGCCGCCCCCATCAGCTGCTCCAGCCCTTCCGCCCTCGGCCGTGGCCAGCGGCTCAGACCGAGGGCCGGAAGGAGCAGCAGCGACAGGATCGTCGCTGCTGTGATCGGCAGGGGAAGTCGCGGCAGCGGCAGTCGGATCGACAACGGGGCCCTGCTGAGCGCCGGAGGGTCCGGCAGACGCAGGCGCGCGGGAAGGGAGAAGGGGAAGCGCCGCATGGGGGTGGGGATGGGTGCCCCTGGCAGAAGGGCACGAAACACTCACCGGGACCGGCCTGCCCGCGACTCCTGGGCATTGCGGCGACGCCGATCGCGCCACTCGACCGCCGAGAGATAGACCACGCCCAGGCTCACGAACAGAAGCAGCGCCGAGGCCACCACGGCGAGAACGGTGGAGCCGGTGAGGGAGAGCTCAGAAAGGAAGGGTGTTGTCACCGTTACGGCCCCACACCACCATGGCGATCGAGAAGCTGAAGATGGCAGCCAGGGAGGCCCAGCCAAGGGTGAGCAACATGAAGGAGGGAGTTCGGATGGGCGAATGTTACCTAGGCTGCGCACCAGCAGCGCCGGTGCCGCCATGGTCGTCACCCAGTCCGCCACCGCCACACCGGTCCAGGAGCGGCAGAAGGTCCGTCAGCCCTACCCGAACTACAGGGTGATCGTGCTCGACGACGACGTGAACACCTTCCAGCATGTCGTGGACAGCCTGGTGCGCCACCTGCCCGGCATGCAGCCCGACCGGGCCTGGGAGCTGGCCCACCGCATCGATGGAGAGGGCTCCGCGGTGGTGTGGCGCGGGCCTCAGGAGCAGGCGGAGCTCTACCACCAGCTCCTGGGCGCCGAGGGCCTCACCATGGCGCCTCTGGAGAAGGAATGAAGGGAGCAGGGCCATGGGACGGGTGGTGATCACCCACAGCACCTATATCGAGGGTCTGATTCCCCTGCTGAAACGCCTGGCCCAGGAACCGGGGATCGACACCGTCACTCCCGCCGCCATCAGTCGGGTGAGGGGACGCAGCCCCTGCCTGCGTCTGCGGGTCTCGACCCCGATCACCGGTGGCCACAAGCTTCTGGCCCGCCGCGGCTCCAGCGCCCAGGAAGTGTTCGTGATCACCGGTTGGAGCAAGGATCGCCTGCAGGATCAACTGGATCTGCTGGCGCCCTGACCAGGGTGGTGCTGGCGGCGGATCGTTCCACGACCGCCGGGGTGGAGAAGCGGGCATAGGCCCCGCCTTCACGGAACCAGATCTGGCCCTCCACCAGCTCCAGATCTCCCGGCTCCAGCTGCCATCTGCGTTTCAGGTAGGCAGCGTAGTGGCAAAGGTCGGTCTGGGGAGCCTCCCAGTGCACCACCGCGAAGGAGACCGCCCGGATCGAGAGAGAGCCCGCTTCATCCTCCCGGATCTCCTCCTCGAGCAGAAAGGTGCGGAACGGCTCCGGTTCCCCCGCCTCCAGGGGGTATTTGCGGAAATAAAGCTCGCGAGCGCGGGGAAACACCGGCCCCGGCGCCCGGCTCACCAGCTGCTCGAAGGCCTTCGCAAAGGGAAGCATGGGCCTGCCCTGCCACAGCCTCCAGAATGGCTGGTCGCCTGCCGGCCTCCCTGCCGGGGAGAGCTCGTTGCGGGAAAGAGGGTGGACCGCCGTGCCGTCTTGCCCCAGTGTTCGACCTGGAAGAACCAGAAGGGGGGTCAAGGGCGGGGCTTCGTTTCCGGCTGCGGGGCCGGTTTACGTTGCCTGCGCTGCAGACCCCCCGTGTCGAAAAGGGAGTCAGATCAGAAAACTGTGAAAGGCAGTCACCAACACAGCAGTCCGTGCTCATCCTAAGGGGTATTGCGGAAGGGGCCAGAGGTCCCGGACCTGCGCGAGGAGACGCTGCCGCTGCCTCCCCTGCTCCTCCTGGCTGCCGGCCGCCAGGGGAAGGGTGAGGTGCCCCAGCTTGCGCCCCGGGGTGGATCCCTTCTTGCCGTACCAGTGCAGATGGGCTCCCGGAAGGGCCGCCAGGGCCCGCCGTTCCTCGTCGTACCCCCGATCGGAGGTCTCGTGACCCAGCAGGTTCACCATCAGAGCCCCGGCAAGGGTGGGTTCGGTGGAGCCCATCGGCAGATCGGCGACGATGCGCAGCTGCTGTTCGAACTGACTGCAGGGGCAGGCTTCGATCGTGAGATGGCCGGAGTTGTGGGTGCGGGGGGCAAGTTCGTTGACCTGCAACCCTGCCGGGCCGTAGAAGAATTCGATGGAGAGCACCCCCACGTAATCAAGGGCGGTGAGCAGGGAAGCGGCCACGTTGCGGGCAAAGGCCTGCACGGCATGATCCACCGGGGCGGGGTACTGCACCCAGTCGCAGACCTGATGGACCTGGTGCGTTTCGACCAGGGGATAGCAGGCGACGTTGCCGTGCTGATCCCGGCAGGCCACCAGGGCCAGTTCCCGCTCGAAGGAAACCATCTCCTCGAGGATCCAGCCTGTGGGATCGACCCTGGCCAGCAGCTCCTCCAGTTCCGCCTGATCCTGGAGGGGCGTGGTTCCCTTGCCGTCGTAGCCCCCGCTGATGGCCTTGGCGATCAGCGGAAAATGGAACCCCTCCGGAAGTCTCGGCTGGGAGGCAGACAGCTCGGCTGCACCGGCTCCAGCGACCATGGTTTCCGGCTGGGGATCGGCCCACGGCTCGAGAAACTGCTCGGGATCCGCTGGCGGAGGAGGGGGAAAGACCGCCTCCAGCCCGCACCAGCGCGGACAAGGCAGGAACAGGCGGTTGAGCAGTTCCCGCTGGGACCGTTTGCTCACCAGCTGGGAGAGGCTGTCGAGGCCTGGAAGGAAGCGGATTCCCTCACGCTCCAGGGCCCCCAGGGCATCAAGGGGGACCCATTCGTTCTCGAAGCTGATCGCCTGGCAGCGGGAGGCCAGGCGTCGCGTGGCTTCCCCATCATCCAGCTCCGCCATCACCACACTGGCCGCCAGGGGGACGGCGGGATCGTCGGGATGGGGCGTCTGCACGTGCAACGCCACACCGAGATCCCTGGCGGAACGCGCCAGCATCCAGGCCAGCTGTCCTCCCCCCACGATGCCGATCGATGGCGTTGCCGAGGAGAAGCTCATGGGGGTGGGAACCGTTGGCGCCGCTCAGGGACGGCTCAGGGGGGAGGGAAGTTCCGCCGGGGCGATCTCCACCCGTTCAGCCCCGGCGGGGGGGCGGAAGGAGAAGGTGCCGTCGGCGAACACCGGTGCCGTGTTCCACTGGCTGAACAGGGCGGAGAACTGCAATCCCTTGTTCTCCCCATCCATGGCGGTCACCACCAGCTTGCAGGGTAGGGGTCGATCACCCGTGCGGATCCAGATCTGCCAATCCACACCCTTCTGGCGGAAGGCCAGGTGGTGACAGGAACGGCCGCTGATCTTCGCCACGTCGATGTAGGTGCCCAGCCGCTCCTGGGCTTGCAGGGAGGCGTAGGTGTCGCTGTAGAGGAAATGGGAGAGGGGAGCCCTGAGCCCGTAGGTGCGGGTGCCCTTCTTCAGCACGGAATCCAGGGATCCCTTGACCTGGAAGCTGGCGTAGCGTTTCTGCTGCAGGTCAACCAGCGTCGCCGTCTGGCCGTCATAGAAGAACTGGGTCTTGCCCATGTCGCCTTCCGAGACGGCCCGCATCCGGTCGGGGCGGCGCACCTGGATCGTGGCGGTTCGACCGAACTGGAGCCTCTGGCCGGGTTCGAAGAACTGATCCTCGGTGATCTCAGCCACGAAGGAGAATTGCCTGAGCCCCTTGAGGTAATCGGACATGCTGCGCAGCAGCTGATCCGCTGTGGGATTCCCCCTGATGGTGGGGGAGCTGGGCTGGGCAGACGCCGGTGAAAGACTCGTGCCGACCAGGAAGGAGAACGACAACAGCAGCGGGGGGAGGAGTCGCTGGGGGATCCGCCGCAGGGCGATCGGCATCAGGATCGGGCATCAGGCCCCAAGGGTACCGGCTGACCCGGGAGGGCCCGCCCGCGATCCAGGCCCTCAGGTGAGGCCCCTGTCGCCGGCGAAAGCGAATCGAACCAGGCTGAGCAGCAGCACGATCACGAAGAGAGCCAGCCCCACCGTGCAGGCATAGCTGATCTCCAGCTCCGAGAAGGCCTGGTCGTAGACGTAGTACACCAGGGTGCGGGTGGTGTCGGCCGGTCCGCCCTGGGTCATCAGGAAGACTTCCTCGAACACCTTGGTGGCTCCGATCGCGGAGATCACCGCCACGAGGGTGACGTAGGGACGGAGCAGGGGCAGGGTGATGTCGAGATGACGGCGCCAGCCTTCGCTGCCATCGAGCGCTGCCGCCTCGTAGAGATCGGCCGGGATGCCCTGCAGGCCGGCCAGGAAGATCACCATGTAGTAGCCCAGGCCTTTCCAGAGGGTCACCAGCATCACCGAGGGCAGCGCCAGGGCGGGGGAGGTGAGAAAGGCGATGGGGGTGAAGCGATCGCCGAGCAGGGTGGCGAGCCAGCCGTTGATCAGGCCGTTTTCGGCGTAGAGCCATCGGAAGGCGATGGCCGCCACCACCAGAGAAACCAGCACCGGGGTATACAGGGCACCCCGGAACCAGTGGATCCCGGGCAGACGGCGGTTGACCAGCACGGCCAGGGCGAGGGACCCCAGAACGATCGGGGGCACCACCCCCACGAGGTAGAGAAGGGTTGTGCCCACCACCCGGAAGAACATGGGATCGCTGGCGAGGCGCCGCAGATTCGCCAGTCCCACGAAGTGGAGCGGTTCGCTCACATCCAGGCCGGTGCTGGTGAAGCTCATCACCAGCGCCATGGCGGCCGGGATCAGCACCGAGAGAGCCAGCAGGGCCAGGGCAGGCAGCAGGAACCCCCAGGCCGTGGCCATCCCCGGGCCCGGCCGGGTCGCGCTGGCGGGGAGACGGCGGGAGGATGGGGAGCCGGTCATCAGGCCATTGTGAGGGACCGTTTCGATGGAGCTCCGATCGGGGAGGCAGCCCCGATCGGGACCGCAGGGCACCCGGATCCCACCAGGGTGCTGCGGGAGGTGTTCGGCTACGCCAGCTTCCGGGGACCGCAGCAAGCGATCGTGAACCATGTCAGCGCCGGCGGCTCGGCCCTGGTGCTGATGCCCACCGGGGGCGGCAAATCACTCTGCTATCAGATCCCGGCGCTCTGCCGACCCGGGACGGGGGTGGTGATCTCCCCCCTGATCGCCCTGATGCAGGACCAGGTGCAGAGCCTGCGCCAGGCCGGCGTGGCCGCCGCCGCCCTCCACTCGGGCCTGGGCCGGGAGGAGAGCAGCGCCGTATGGCGGGCCTGGGAAGAAGGGGGGCTCGATCTGCTCTACCTCTCCCCGGAGCGCCTGCTCAAGGGGGATCTGCTCGATCGCCTCGCTGAGGGTTGCATCAGTCTCTTCGCCATCGACGAGGCCCACTGCGTGTCGCAGTGGGGCCATGACTTCCGACCGGAATACCTGCAGCTCTCCGTGCTGGCCGAGCGGTTCCCGCCGGTCCCCCGGCTCGCCCTCACCGCCACCGCCGATCCCCGTACGCGGGAAGAGATCCGCCGCAGACTCCAGCTGGAGCAGGACCGGGTCTTCCTGGCCAGCTTCGATCGACCCAACATCCGCTACCTGCTGCGGGAGAAGGAGGAACCCCGCCGCCAGCTGCTCGCCTTCCTGAAGGAGCGTCGCGGGGAGGCGGGAATCGTCTATGCCCGCTCCCGCAGCCGGGTGGACCGCTTCGCTGCGGATCTGCGCTCCGCCGGGCACGATGCCGTGGCCTATCACGCCGGGATGGAGACGGAGGCGCGAACCGCCGCCCTCGAGCGCTTCCGCAGCGAGAGCGGCGTGATCGTGGTGGCCACGATCGCCTTCGGGATGGGCATCGACAAGCCCGATGTGCGCTTCGTGGCCCATGTGGATCTGCCCAAGAGCCTGGAGGCCTACTACCAGGAAACCGGCAGAGCCGGCCGCGACGGCCTGCCGGCCACGGCCTGGATGGTGCATGGGCCCGGAGATGTCCCCCAGCTGCGGCGCTTCATCGAGGATTCCGATGCAGCGGAAGCCCAGAAGCGGATCGAGCACGCCAAGCTCGAGGCACTCATCACCTTCACCGATGCCCTGGAGTGCCGGCGGCAGGTTCTGCTGCGCCATCTGGGCGAAACCCTTGCCGAACCCTGCGGCAACTGCGACCTCTGCCTCGAACCCCAGCACCGCAGCGATGTGACCGAGCCGGCGCGCATGGCGCTCTCGGCTGTCTATCGCACCGGCCAGCGCTTCGGTGCCGCCCATGTCGTGGACGTTCTGCTGGGTGCCGACACCGGCCGCATCCAGCAGCTGGGCCACGCCGAGCTGAGCGTGCACGGCATCGGTCGCAGCCTGGATCGGGGCCAGTGGCGCAGCCTGTTCCGCCAGCTCACCGCCCTCGGCTATCTGGAGAGTGATCCCCAGGGCCATGGGGGCCTGCGGTTCGGCCCGGAGGATCTGGTGAAGCCCCTGCTGCGGGGGGAACGAAGCCTGGAGATGCGGCTGCCGGCACCGGCGCGGGAACGACGCAAGGCTGCCGCCGCGGGGGGGAGCTCACGGGCGTTGGGCAGCCAGGGGGCGGGCGAACAGGGCGGGAAACCAGCGGGCGCCTTGCTGAGCGAAGGCGACGAAGCGCTGTTCCAGGCTCTGCGGGAGTGGCGACGCGACCAGGCCCGCGGCCAGGGGGTCCCCCCCTACGTGGTGTTCCACGACCGCACCCTGGTGGAGATCGCCGCCGCCCGGCCCGGAAACCTGGAGCAACTGGGTGGGATCAGCGGGGTGGGACGCTCCAAGCTGGAGCGCTACGGCGACGCCGTGCTGGCGGTGGTGGCCATGATGCAGTGAGGGCAAATTCCCTCAGTCCCGCAAGGGGTGTTGTCGAACACCACGGATCAGGAGGTGGAAGCCGGTACCGAAAGGGCAGAGATTCTGATGAAACAGAATGTCGGACGCATGGAGCCTGCAATCCGCAAGCATTGGCGACACAGCGATGATGCCAACTCCAGCAATCAGAGTCGCATGGAGAAGAATTCTCATTCGCAGAGAGTTACTCAACGTCCAGATAAAAGAGGATGAAAAACGGCCTTCTGAAAGGATTGGCAGCATTCAGACAGAAGACGGCATCCTGCTCAGAACAGGTGACTGCTCTTGATTATAGTCGATTTTTCGCCTAGGGAGATTGCTGAGATTTCCTATGCAGCCAGAGGCGTAAAGCTCCTGTCCTGATTTCAATAAGCGATATCATAGCTTTTCCGATTCCTCCCAACTCGCAATCTCCTTTTTCATGACCCCGCCGCTGCAGGAATTCCGCACGATCACGGTGGCGCTGACCGCCGATCCCTATCCCGTGGTGATCGGCAAGGGAGTGCTCGCAGAGATGGGAGCACGCATCGGCACGACAGGAGCTCCGCCGGGCACGAAGGTGCTGGTGGTGACCAACCCGGTGGTGTGGCAGCACTACGGCGAAAAGGCCATGGAAAGCCTTGCCACCGCAGGCTTCGATGCCCATCTGCTGGTGGTGGATGCCGGGGAGGAACGCAAGACGGCGGCCACGGTGGCCACCATTCACGACGCCGCCTTCGAAGCCAGGCTGGAGCGTGCTCCCTGATCGTGGCCCTGGGTGGTGGCGTGGTGGGCGACATGGCGGGGTTCGCCGCCGCCACCTGGCTGCGCGGCATCGGCGTGGTGCAGGTGCCCACCACCCTGCTGGCGATGGTGGACGCGGCGATCGGCGGCAAGACCGGCGTGAACCACCCCGGCGGCAAGAACCTGATCGGCGCCTTCCACCAGCCGAAGCTGGTGCTGATCGACCCGGCCGTGCTGGCCACGTTGCCGGAGCGGGAATTCCGGGCCGGCATGGCCGAGGTGATCAAGTATGGGGTGATCGGGGATGGAGCCCTGTTCACCGATCTGGAAACCGCGGCCCGGCGGGATCCGCTGGCCGGACTGGCCAGCCGCTCGGCGGTGGGGGCGGATCTGCTGCAGCGGCTGCTGGAACGATCGGCCGCCGCCAAGGCCCGGGTGGTGGCGGCCGACGAACGGGAGGGGGGCCTGCGGGCGATCCTCAACTACGGCCACACCATCGGCCATGCGGTGGAGACCCTCACGGGCTACGACACCTACCTCCATGGCGAGGCCGTGGGGCTGGGGATGCTGGCGGCCGGGGAGATCGCCCGGGAGATGGACCTGTGGAGCGACAGGGGATCGCGACCGCCAGGCCGCGGTGATCGCCGCTGCCGGACTGCCGCGGAAGTTCCCCTGCCTGGATCCGGAGGCCGTGCTGAGCTGCCTGCAGGGAGACAAGAAGGTGCGCCAGGGCCGGGTGCGGTTCGTGCTGCCCACCGCGATCGGATCGGTGCAGATCCGCGACGACGTGAGCGCGGAGGTGATCCGCCGGGCCCTGGAGCGGATGGAATCCGGGATTCGGTGCGCCTGTCTGCTGAGGAGCAGCGGCGTCAGCTGCCGGGCAGGAACCGTTGCAGGAAGCTCTCCAGGCTCATCGGCCCGCAGCGCCGCTGCCAGCCGATGCCCCGGGGATAGCGGCGCCAGCACTGCACCTGCAGGGGATGATGCCCACCCCGGCGCAGCTGCACGTGGTAGTGAAAGTCGGCATCGGCCGCCAGATCCGGGCTGGCCAGGGGTTCGGCCCCGCGCTGGTGGCTCAGGAACACAGCGAGGAAGGCGGCGGGTTCGGGAGCGGCCTGAACCGCCGCCGCGAACCGCCAGGCGGCACCGGTGGGGTAACCGTCGTGATCCAGGAGGAGATGGCGGGCCGGCACCTCGGGAAATCCGGCGAAGGAGAACACAGCACGGGTCGACAAGGCGGGGGATGCAGCTCCTCCCGTCTGTGCCACCAGCCGTCACCCCGGCTCCGACGAGCAGGGCATGCCGGGCAGCCGGAGGCATGAACCTATGCTCACTGACCGGATCCCCGTCTTCACCGAACCATGCGCCGGCAGTCCCGATCTCTCTGCCTCCTGATGCCGAAGCTGCTGGTTGCGCCGCTGCTGCTGGGGGGCGTGGAGGCAGTTCCCCTGGCCGCACGGGCCCAGGTCCCCGGCTCCGTGCTCCGGGGCAGCGGGGCCGTTGAATCCCCCTACGACACGGCGATGCGCCTCGGCTTTGCCGCAGTGGATCGCGGCGATTCGATCTCGGCCGCCAGCCACTTCCACGATGCTCTCTTCTACGTACCGGGCGACCGTGAGGCCACCATCGCCTACTGGAATGCCCGCAAGGCACTGAACCGGAAGACGAAGCCCAGCGATCAGAGTGTTCATGAGAGTGCCTACGACAGATTCATGAGGCTGGCCTACCAGGAGACCCGCAATCGGGATTACCAGTCAGCCCTGATCAATTTCAGAAGATCGCTGGAGCAACGCCCCGGAGATCCCTACGCTGCCCAGGCCATCCGCAACGTGACCAGCTACATCGCTGGCCAGAAGGGACAGTCGCTGCAGCCCGTGGACACCCTGGCCATCAGCGTCGCCGAGGGACCCTACGCCGGCGAGACGGCCTACGACCGTTCGATGCGGATGGGCTATGCTGCCGCCAAGGAGCGGAACTATTACCTGGCCGTGGACCATTTCGCCACGGCCCTGGCCGATCGGCCGGGCGATCGACTGGCCACGATCGCCTTCTGGAACTGCAAGCACAACCTCAACCGCGCCGCATCCGCGCCCCGCCCCTCCACGACGGAGGAGAACTACAACCACGCCATGCGGCTGGGATATCTGGCCAACCAGCGGCATCATTTCCTCGAAGCCCAGCGGCAGTTCCAGGCGGCACTGGTGGCGAGGCCGGGGGATCCCTACGCCACCCAGGCCCTGCAGAACGTGACGACCTACATCCAGGCCGGTTACGTCCAGTAATGCAGCCAGCAACACAGCCGTAAACACTGTTGCTCAGCAACGGGTCGTATCCGTTGGGCGGCCGATAAACAGCAGCGGCGTAGGATCCATTGGCAGTCTTCCCTTAGATCCATGAACTTTCTCTGGTTTCTGATCATCGGAGTCGTGGCCGGCTGGCTGGCTGGCGTACTGGTGAAGGGGGGTGGATTCGGTCTGATCGGTGATCTGATCGTGGGCGTGCTGGGCGCCATGATCGGCGGCTATCTGTTCGGCGGTCTTGCCGGGAGCGCCGGGGGAGGAGTGCTGGGAAGCATTCTGGTGGCAACGCTCGGGGCCATCCTGCTGCTGCTGATCGTGCGCGTGATCAAGCGGGCCTGAGTCCCCTTCCAGTGACACGGAGCTGTGCGCAGCGGACGGCGGGCACCAGGCCCATGCCTGCCAGGAGAGTCATCGGATCACCCCTGGTGCGTGAGGAACGCTCACCTCCTGCGGCTCTCGCCCCAGAGGGCATCGGCCATGCGGGCGGTCTGCACGATCGGGCCCACATCGTGCACGCGCAGCACGTCGGCGCCGGCGGCGATCGCCTGGCAGCAGGCCGCCGCGGTGCCCCAGAGCCGCGCGCGGGGTCTGGGCTCCTCGAGCACCTCACCGATGAACCGCTTGCGGGAGGGACCCACCAGCAGGGGGAAGCCCTCGGCGCGCAGCCGGCCCAGCCCCCGCAGCAGGGAGAGGTTGTGGGCGGTGGTCTTGGCGAAGCCCAGACCCGGATCCCACACGATCTGGGCGGGCCGGATGCCGGCGGCAACGGCGCGGTCGGTGGCGATCAGGAGTTCCTCGCGCACCTCGGCCACCACGTCGCCATAGCGGGCCAGGCCGTCCATGCTGCGGCTGTCACCCCGGCTGTGCATCAGCACGTAGGGACAGCCGCCGGCCGCCACCACGCTCAGCAGATCGGGGTCCCGCCGCCCGCCGCTCACGTCGTTGATCCAGTCGGCCCCGGCGGCCAGGGCGGCCTCGGCCACCGGGGCCTGGAAGGTGTCGATCGAGAGAAGGGGGCCCTCTCCGGGCGGGAAGGCCTGGAGCAGCAGCCGCAGCACGGGCAGCACCCTCTCGATCTCCTCCGGGGCGCCGATCTCCGCCGCACCGGGGCGGGTGCTCTGGCCGCCGAGATCGAGCAGATCGGCTCCCTGCGCCACCATGGTGCGGGCCTGGAGCAGGGCGGCCTCCGGGCGCTTGAAGCGGCCGCCGTCGCTGAAGGAATCGGGGGTGAGGTTGAGCACCCCCATCACCCGGGTGCGCCGCCCCCGGGAGAAGGATGCCGCCGGGGCGGGGTGCGGCATGGGGGCTGCGGGCTGGGGCAGGGAGGTCCGGTGGGGCTTCAGGCGCGGGAGGAGCCGAACAGCCCACCGGTGCTGGTGCCCTGGAGCTGGGCCGCCTGCAGCGCCTCGATCCGCTTCTCGAGGGGCGGATGGGTGGCGAGCAGGCCGAACAGATCGCGGGGGCCGGCGATCTTGAGGGTGGCGAGGGCGGTGCTGTCGCGCGGGTCGATGCGGCCGCTGACCTGGCCGAGCCGCTGCAGGGCGTTCATCATCGCGTTGGCACCGGCCAGCCGGGCAGCGCCGGCATCGGCCCGGTATTCCCGGTGGCGGGAGAACCAGGCCGTCACCAGCGACCCCCCCAGCCCCAGCAGGATCTCCAGGGGCCACACGAGCATCATGAAGGGGGGAGCCTGGCGGCCGTCCTGACCGGAGCCGCGGGGCATGCTGAGGGCCAGGGCCCGGGCCAGGAACATCACGAAGGCATTGATCACCCCCTGCAGCAGGGTCATGGTGACCATGTCGCCGTTGCCGACGTGGCTCATCTCATGGGCCAGCACGGCCTCCAGCTCCGCCGGGGGCATGCCCTCGAGGATGCCGCTGGAGACCGCCACCAGGGCCCGCTGGGGGGAGGGACCGGTGGCGAAGGCGTTCCATTCCCGCGAGTTGTAGACGCCCACCTCCGGCATGGGCAGGTCGGCCTTGCTCGCCAGGTTGGCGACGGTGTCCACCAGCCAGCGGGCGGCGGGCTGGGGGCTGTCGTTCACCACCTGCAGGCCCATCATCCGCTTGGCGGATTCGGCCGAGAACTGCAGGGAGAACCAGGCGCCCAGCACGCCCCAGGCGAAGCAGCCCACCAGCAGGGGGAAGAGGGGGATGTCGGTGGGCAGCAGACCGATCGAGGTGAGCAGCCAGAGCAGCAGGGAGATCGTGAAGACGACCGCCAGGTTGGTGAGCAGGAAGAGAACGGTGCGCAGCGCCATGGCGACCGCCGAAGCGATGGGTCGTTCTCAGGCTAGGGAGGAGGGATGACGCTGTCAGGACCGCACCCGCAGGGGTTCGAAGCAGGGATCGATCCGCCAGCGATCGTTTTCCCGCAGCAGTTGCCCCACCACCACACCTTCCGATCCGCTGCCCGCTTCCACCAGGCGCACCACGGCGCCCTCCTCGATCCGGCTGGGAACCGGCGCCCCCGCACCGGACACCGGCACGGGATGCACGGGGCGTTCGCTGTAGGCCACCAGCACCAGCAGCGGCGACGGGCCGGAGGGAATCGCCAGGGTGAGGGGATCATCCAGCACCACCTCGCGCCCGAGGGCATCGAGGGCCAGGCCGCGGTTCACCGTCACCGCCGGGGCGGCATCGTCCTCCCCCAGGCGGAGGGCCAGCCCCTCCACCACGCCCTCCCCGTGCACGGCCCGGTTGTGGAGCCGGCGGCGCCCCAGGTGATAGGCCTGCTCCTGCTGGAGATCGGCGGCGCTGAGCAGGCGGCCGGAGAAGAAGTTGAGGCGCTGGCTGGCTGCGGGGGAGGCGTCCTCGGAGGGGGCGGCCGGGCCTGAGGCGGTGCCTGCTCCTGCCGCTGCACCGGCGGGGAGGGGCACCAGCTGCAGGCTGCCCTGCGGCAGCAGCTCGATCCGGTAGCTGCGCTGGGGCGGAGGCCAGGGGAAGCGGAGCGCCAGGGAGGGGCCGGGCCGGGGGGAAGCCTCCGGCAGGGGAATCTCCAGCTGGGGCTCCGCGGCTGCGGGGTTCCCCGCCGCTCCGCCCCCCTCGGCGAAGACCACGCTCACATGGGCCCCATCGGCGGGCCGGGCGCCCTGGAGGCCGTCGCCGAAGCGCACCGTGCCGGAGAGGGGATCGAGGCGGAAGACCGGATCCTGCGGACCCGAGCCGGCCAGGTCATCGACCCGGCGCCAGCGCTCCCCATCCACCCGCACCTCCAGGGGCTCCTCGGGGGCGAGGACCGGCAGGGCCGCCAGGCGGGCGAGCAGCCGGCGGATCGCTTCCCTCTCCCGCTCGGGAATGTCGGCGGGTCGGCGGGCGAGCTGGTTGCCGAGGCTGAGGAAGGCCTGCACCAGGGCCTGGCTGCGCTCCTGGCCGAGCACCCCGGCCAGCCCGGAAACGGTCTCGCCCAGCAGATCGCGCAGGGACCGGCTCAGATCGGTCCAGTCCTGCCCCTCGAAGGGATCACCAGGAAGGGTCATGGCAGGGTGGCGGCAGGACTCCTCAGATTGCCACCGGTGGCGGCATCGACAGATCCATGACCCGCAAGCGCGTCGTCTACGTCTCCTCCAGCTTCGAGGACCTGAAGCAGCATCGCTCCGCCCTGAAGCTGGCCCTCGAGAAGGCCGGCTGCGACGTGGCCAGCATGGAGACCTACCCGGCCTTCGATCAGCGACCGCTGCAGAAGTGCCGGGAGGATGTGGCGGCAGCGGACGTGTACGTGCTGCTGCTGGCCCACCGCTACGGCTTCCGGCCGCCCCAGGACAATCCGCAGCGGCGCTCGATCACGGAGCTGGAATACGAACAGGCACTGGCCGGCGGCAGGCCCTGCCTGGCGTTCACGGTGGATCCGGAGCACCCCTGGAGCCCGAGATGGATCGACCGCGGCGAAGACGCCGACGCCCTGGAGGCCTTCCGTGCCCGGGTGGAGGAGCGCCACGGGGTGAACCGCTTCACCGACCCCGATCAGCTGACGGGGCTGGTGCTGGCGGCCCTGAGCCGGCTGGAGACCACCGCGGCGGAGCCGGCGGCAGAGATGGAGGGGGGCGACACGAAGCACAACCTGCCGGCGCTCCCCCTGGATCCGGAACTCTGGCCGGGGCAGGAGACCGCATTCCGCGATCTGAGCAAGCGTCTGGAAGCCGCCGGCCCTCCGCTGGTGGTTCGGGGGATGGACGGGGTGGGCAAGACGAGCCTGGCGCTGCGGGCGTGCCATGCCCTGCGGGAAGGGAGGCGCTGGCCGGCGATCTGCCTGCTGGATGCGCGCGCCGGCGGGGAGGCGATGGCCCAGGAGCTGGTGAACTTCAGCGCCACCCGGCTCGATCTCACCCCGCCGGAGGAGTTCGAGCCCACCGCCCGGGCGGCCTGGTGCCTGGAGCACTGGCCCGGGGCACCGGCACCGGTGCTGCTGCTGCTCGACGACCTGATCGATCCGGCCCACCTGCAGGGGGTGGCCACGGGCCTGCCGGATCGCTTCCGGCTGCTGATCACCACCCGGCTGCGGCTCGATGGCGCCATCCGGGAGATCAGCCTCGCTCCCCTTGCGGACGAGGCAGCGGTGCGGGTGCTGGAGCTTCGCGGCGAACGGGACCGGTTCACCGGAGAGCACCGGGAGGCGGCCCTGGCGATCGCCGGCAAGGTGGGAGGACTGCCCCTGGCGCTGACGCTGCTGGGCCGGCAGCTGCGCCGGGATCCCGATCTGAGCCTGGCGAGTCTGCAGCGGCGGCTGGCCGAGCGGGGAGCCCTGGCGCCGGTGCTGCAGGGCACGGCCCCGGAGCTGCTGGTGGAGCGGGGCCTGGCGGCCGGCTTCCGGCTGATCCGGGAGCAGCTGGGCGCGGCGGAGGCGGAGATGGCGCTCTGCCTGGGCGAACTGGCGCCTTCCCTGGTGCCCTGGGACCTGCTGGCGCGCTGCCGCCCGGAAGCCCTGGGCGAGGAGGAGTGGGAAGAGGCGCGGGGGGAGCTGATCCACCAGAGCCTGCTGGAGCGACCCCGGAGCGGCGGCTACCGGCTCCATCCGCTGCTGCACGACCTGCTGGCGGCCGAGGCCGCCGGCCTTGTCGAAGCGGAACGGGGGGAACGGCAGGGGCGCGTGGCGGCGGCGCTGGCGAGCTGGGCGCGCAGCCTGCCGGATGTGCTCGATGCGGAGCAGAGAGAGCGGTGGCAGAGCTGCCTTCCCCAGCTGGAGGCGGCGGCCGGCTGGCCGATCCGGCGGTTCTCCGCGGCGGATGCCTGCTGGCCGCCCCTGGCGCTGGGGCGCTTCCTGAGCGCCCAGGGTCTCTACGGCCTCGCCGTGCCAAGGCTGGAGGCGGCCCTGGAGCGGGCGGATCCGGAGGCTTCCGGCGGGCCGGCCCACCGGGCCGCCTGCCTGGAGGCGATCGGCGGCATCCAGCGGGAGAGGGGGGAGCTGGCTGCGGCGGAAGCAACGACGCGGGAAGCGCTGGCGCTGCGGGAGGCTCAGGGATCGGAGGATCTGGAGGTGGCCTCGGCGCTCAACGCCCTGGGGCTGGTGCTGCACGAGGCCGGCAGCGAGGAGGCGGATGGGCTTCTGCGTCGGGCCCTGACGCTGCGGCAGGGGCAGCTGCCGCCGCAGGATGAGCGGCTGATCACCAGCTGCAACAACCTGGCCAAGGAACTGGCGCGGCGGGGAGAGACGAGCGAGGCGCGGCGGCTGTACCAGCAGGGGCTGGACGCCAGCGCCGGCCGGGCCTCCATCCTCGCTGTGGCGCTCCACAACAACCTGGCCTGGCTGGAGTGGCAGACCGGCCGCAGCCCGGAGGCGATGGAGCAGCTGGGCGAGGCGGTGCGGCTGGCCGGGGAGGGCCTGGGGGAACGGCACCCCAAGCGGGGCATGCTGCTCAAGAATCTCGCCGTGCTCGAAGACGAGCTCGGGAAGAAGGAGGCGGCCGAAGCCCACTACCGGGAGGCGCTGGAGATTCTGGAGGCCACCTGGGGGAAGGAGGATCCCCGCAGCCAGGACTGCCGCCTCACCCTGGAGGTGTTCCTGAAGGAACAGCAGGCCCCGCCCCGCCGGCGGCGCAAGGGTGGCTGAGGCTCAGATGGCACCCACGCCCACGCTGGCGCCCAGCCGACGGGGGCAGGCGGGGGGCTGGCGGCAGAAGCTCTCGATCCCCACGCTGGGGTCGCGGTTGGCGGTGAGGCGCTCGATCAGCTCCGGATCGGGAACGGTGCCGGCGGCGAGCTGGCGCATGTGGGCGGCTGAACAGGTGAAGCGGGTGCCGCCGGTGCCGCTCAGCAGGGCGTAGGCCCGCTGGCCGGGGGTGCCCACCACCGGAGCCAGGGAGGGGGCGTAGGCCACGCGGGCCGTCTTGACGGCCTGCTGCAGGATCCTGCGGTGCGCCGCGGGATCCGCTGCCGGCATGGCTCCGAGCAGGGTGCCGGCCAGGCAGAGGCGCTGCAGGCTGGTGGCGGCGGGGGGCACTGCCTGGTCTGCCGCCTCCGCTCGCTGCAGGGGGACGGCCTGGGCCAGGCCGAGGGCCAGCCAGAAGGCCACGCCGCCCTGCTGGTAGATGTCGAACGTGTTCTCCACGGTGGTGCGATCGAGGAGCACCGTGCCGGTGGCGGGGCAGAAGGTGGCGGGCGCTTCTGCTGCGGACCCTGCCGTGCCGGGGCACTCCTGGGCGATGGTGCGAGCGGCCGGCAGAAGCAGCGGGCGTGGCGGGGGCAGGCGAGCGGTGAGGGGATCGCTCTGCCAGGCCTGGAGCAGCTGCTGCTCGGCCCTGGGAACCGCTTCGGCAAGGGTCCCTTCAGATCCGGACTCCGCTGGCCGGTGGCTGGCGGCAGATTCGATGCGGCCAGGAAGAGGAGCACCACAACCGAAGGGATCGTTCGCGGGTGGCGGGCGGAAGGAAGAGTCCATGCATTTCGTCAGGGGGTCGGCCGGCAGGGGGGCAGCCTCTCCGCTGAGCTGCCAGGGGGCCCAGTAGGAAGGATGGCTCCAGCCCGGCATCTTCGGCCGGGTGCGGAACTCCTGCTGAACCGCCAGAAGGGCCTCCATGGGGTCCTGACCCGAAAGCAGGAATTCGTAGTAGCGCCGCATGAACCAGGCTGTGGCTTCGTCATCCACCTTCCACAGGGAAAGAAGGGTGGACCGGGCGCCCGCCACGCGGAGAGCACGCTGAAGGCCGTAGACCCCCTCCCCCGCCCCCCTTCTGGCCGGCCTGTCCGGCCCGGGCCGTGTCGCAGGCCGAAAGCACCACCAACTGGGTGCCATCCAGTCTCCAGGCGGGCGGCCTCCTTGGCGGTGAGATAGCCGTCGTCGTCGGGGCTTCCGGAGCCTTCAGGGCTGGATGGGGACTGGGTGGCCGGGCGCTGGCCGGGGAGGGCGTTGCGATCGGCCCCGGCCAGCACGATGCCGCTGGCCAGCAGCGGATCCCCGTTCTCCGGGCTCTCCTCAAAGAACCCATGACTGGCCACATGCAGCAGCCGCGGGCCGCGGGCCTCCTGCAGCGACTTCACCGTGGCCTGGTCACCCTGGCGCAGGGGCACC
Organism: uncultured cyanobacterium; assembly: GCA_963847745.1. Taxonomy (GTDB): domain Bacteria; phylum Cyanobacteriota; class Cyanobacteriia; order PCC-6307; family Cyanobiaceae; genus Cyanobium. The sequence continues at coordinate 463,272 of CAWKAW010000003.1, forward strand.
CCCAGGGCTTCCGCCACCTGCCGGCCCTCGATCGCCGTGCCCTCCAGGGGCTGCCAGCCCGTGAAGGAAGGATTGGCGA
>CAWKAW010000004.1:0-140755 GCA_963847745.1 uncultured cyanobacterium
AGCAGGATCAGCAGGTCCATCCCCGTGTTCCAGTGCTTGAGGTAGTAAAGGTCGTAGCTCAGCTTCAACTCGGCCTCCTCAACGCTTGCAGCGTAAGGAGAGCACACCTGGGCCCAGCCACTCAAGCCGGGAGGCATCCAGTGGCGCTTTCGGTAATGGGGGATGCGCGCTTCCAGTTCCTCCTCGAGTTCCGGCCGCTCCGGCCTGGGCCCGATCAGGCTCATGTCTCCCAGGAGAACGTTGAAGAGCTGGGGCAGTTCATCCAGGCGCACCCGCCGCAGAAACCAGCCCACCCGGGTGATGCGGTTGTCCCCCCGGGCTGTCCAGCTGGCCGGATCACGAGGGTGGGCCGGTCGCATCGTGCGCATCTTGAACAGACGGAAACTGCGCCCCATCAGTCCGCTGCGGCGCTGCACGTAGAGCACCGGTCCGCGGTCCTCCAGCCGGATCAGCAGCGCGGCAACGGCCATCAGGGGCAGGCTGGGCAGGAGCAGTCCCAGCGACAGGACCACATCGGCGATCCGCTTCAGCTGGCGCTGCACGCTCAGCTCGTCGCACCAGGGGAGATCCGCCTGGCTAAGGGCCTCCTCGGGCAGGAGGGCCGGCGGCAGGCGTTGCTGCTCCAGTTCCGTGCGTTGCAGAACCGTTTCGTAGGGCTGCTGGTTGCGAATCTCCCTGGCGAAGCGATGAATCACCATCCGAATCCCCAGCGCCCACAGGCTCACGCCTGTGATCAGCAGGACCTGCACACGCCGATGCCCCAGGGTGAAGGTTTCCGGAAGGTTGAGGCTCCAGTAGGCCAGGACCACCGCCAGGGTCGTGGCAAGGGCGGTGGCTCCCAGTCGCAGCATCACCTGCGTGGGCCGCAGGCGCGGCCAGCGCAGCAGGGTGTAGCTGCCGAAGAGCCAGCTCAGCACTGTGTAGGCCAGCCCGTAGGGGAACAGCCACTGGGGATGGCGCAGCAGGTCGGTGCCTGCGAACCGATCCGCCAGAGCCGCCACCAGACCGATGCCGACGAGATCCAGCGCGGCACAGAGCAGGAGCAGATGGCGAGGTCCGGTCCGGATCAACCTTCCTCCCTGTGGCTGGACGCATTCAAGGGGAAGCCCCCCGCCTCCGTTCAGCCCGGCAGACCGGCCATCAGGCTGCCCATCTCGAGGGCCTGAAGGCCGTAGCTCCAGCCCAGGTTGCTCTTGATGCCCGCCCGCTCGAGGGCCTGCTGCATGGTGTCGGTGGTGAGCACCCCGAAGATCACGGGAATGCCGCTGCTGCGGGCGACGGCGGCCACCCCCTTGCTCACTTCCGCCACCACCACGTCGAAATGGGGGGTGTCGCCACGGATCACCGCCCCCAGGGTGATCACCACCTGATAGCGGCCGCTGGCGGCCAGCCGCTGGGCGACCAGGGGGATCTCGAAGCTGCCCGGTACCCAGGCCACGTCGAGCTGGGAACTGGTCGCTCCCGTATCCACTCCGTGGCGGGAGAGGCAGTCGAGGCAGCCGCTCAGCAGCTTGGCGGTGACCAGATCGTTGAACCGGGCCACAACGACGGCGATGCGCAGACCCGCCGTGTCGGTGAAACGTCCCTCGAAGACGGTCAAGGGCTTCAGGCCACGAAGTAGCTCATGCCCCAGTTCAGCAGCACCAGGCCCACCCAGGCCAGTCCGCCGAGCAGGATCAGTCGGTTGGATCGGCCGCTGTCCTCGCTGCTGGCATACAGAACCGGCACCGCCACGATCAGGGCGAAGGACATCACCACCAGGGCCAGTACGGAAAGGGTGTTGAGGATCTGCATGGGCGAAGGAAGGCCGCGACCGGGCACGAATGTGATTGTCCCACGCGGTTCCAGCCGCTCCAGGGCCCCCCTCCCCTTCCGTCACAAGTTGTGGGGACGGCATCATGGGGCCCTCCCCATCGATCGATCGGGACATCGTCTTACGATGTCCTCATGGATGCTGCCACCCTCTCCGCAAAGTTCCAGCTCGTGATCCCCCGGGCCGTGCGGGATCGCTATGGGTTCCGGCCCGGTCAGAAGCTGCAGCTGATCTGCCTCCCCGATCGCATCGAGTTGATCCCTCTCCAGCCCCCGAGCCGGCTGCGTGGCTTCCTGGCCGGCGCGAACACGTTCGAGCGGGAGGGCGATCGGTTGTGACCGAGGCGCCGGATCCCCGCCGGCCCCGACCTCTGGTCGTCGACTCCTCCGGCTGGATCGAGTTCTTCACCGGTGGCCCCAGCGCCGAAGCCTTCGCTTCAGCCATCGAGGCGGTGGAGGAGCTCCTGGTGCCGAGCCTGAGTCTGCTGGAGGTGTTCCGCTGGATCCTGCGACAGCACGGCGAAGGCCCCGCTCTCCAGGCCGTGGCCCTGATGCAGCGCGGCCGGGTGGTCGATCTCGGTGCCGATCTGGCCCTGCGTGCCGCCCAGCTGGGTCTTGAACACCGGTTGCCCCTGGCCGACAGCGTGATCCTGGCGACGGCTCGTGCCCATGGGGCTTGCCTGCTCACCATGGACAGTGATTTCCAGGGCCTGAAGGATGTGGAGCTGGTGCCCCGCGAGGGCCCCTGACACCACCTGTGGTGGCGCTTAGGATCGGCTTCCCCTATCCCCAGTGCCATGGCGGCGAAAGCCGAACAGCAGTTGTCACTGGTGGCCGAGCCCCTGAGCCTGCAGGCGGAGCTGTTCCCCAGCCAGTCGCTCGGGTCAGGGGAGGGACAGGGGCCCCACGGTCCTGGCCCTGAACTCAATCAGACGCGGCTGAAGGCTGATGCGACGGCACGGCCCCGCAGGCGAGAACAGCCGGGCGCCCCACGGCCGCCTGCCAGGCACCGGGCGGGGGAAGGCACCGCTCAGGAGGACGCCGCAGCCGGCCCCCGCGACGACTCCGACCTGCCCCGCTGGCATCACCACGGGCTGGTGGATCCGGCCACTCTCACGCCCATGCTCCGCCACTACGTGGAGCTCAAGGCCGCCCATCCCGATCGGGTGCTCCTCTACCGCCTCGGCGATTTCTTCGAGTGCTTCTTCGAGGACGCGATCCTGCTGGCCCGCCTGCTCGAGCTGACCCTCACCGGCAAGGAGGCCGGCAAGGCCCTCGGGCGAGTGCCGATGGCGGGCATCCCCCATCACGCCGCCGAGCGCTACTGCGCTGAGCTCGTGCAGCGGGGGATCAGCGTCGCCCTCTGCGACCAGCTCGAGACCACCCCCGCCCGGGGCGCCCTGCTGAAGCGGGGCATCACCCGCGTGCTCACGCCGGGCACGGTGCTGGAGGAGGGGATGCTGGCGGCGCGGCGCAACAACTGGCTCTGCTCGGTGGTGGTGGAAGGCGGCCGCTGGGCCCTGGCCGTCGCCGACGTGAGCACCGGCGAGTTCCGCCTCACCGAGCGGGAGGGCAGCGCCGCCCTGCACCAGGAACTGCTCCAGGTCGAAGCGGCCGAGGTGGTCTGGCCGCAGCCCCTGCAGCCGGCGGAGTCCGGTGCTGGGCCCCTCCAGCCCCCCTGGTGCCCGGAGGGACTGCGACTCACCGCCCTGCCCCGCACTCCCTTCGAGGCTCCCGAGGCCCGTTCCCGGCTGATGAAGCGGTTCCGGCTGGCCAGCCTCGAGGGGCTGGGGCTTGGCGAGGCGCGGCTGGCGATGCGGGCTGCGGGTGGGTTGCTGGCCTATCTGGATGAGACCCAGCCCGACCCCGACCCCGGGAACGGAGGGGGATCCACGGCTTGCGAGCCTCGCGCAAGCCACTCCATTCCCCTCGAGCTGCCGCGGTTCTGGAGCTCCGGAGACCATCTCGTGCTGGATGCCCAGACCCGCCGAAACCTGGAGCTCACCCGCACCCAGATGGGGGGGCGGTTCGAGGGATCCCTCCTCTGGACCCTGGACCGTACCCGCACCGCCATGGGAGGCCGTTGCCTGCGGCGCTGGATCGAGGCGCCCCTGGTGGATCTCCCCTCGATCCTGGAGCGTCAGCAGGCGGTGAGTGAGCTGGTGGAACGCCGTCCCCTGCGGATGGCGCTGCAGCGGCAGCTGCGGCCGATGGGAGATCTGGAACGGCTGGCCGGGCGGGCCGGCGCCGGCACCGCCTCCGCCCGAGATCTGGTCGCCCTGGCCGATGGTCTCGAGCGGCTGCCCGGTCTGGCCCATCTCCTGCGCGGCTGCACCAGCGGGCTTCTGCGGACCCTCGAGAGGCCCTGGCCGGAACTCGAGGAGCTGGCGGTGCGCCTGCGTCACCACCTGGTGGAGGCGCCCCCCCTCGCCCTCAGCGAAGGAGGGTTGATCCATGACGGGGTCGACCCCCTGCTCGATGGCCTGCGCAATCAGCTCGATGATCACGAGGGCTGGCTGGCCCGCCAGGAGACGCAGGAGCGGCAGACCAGTGGCAATCCGAATCTGCGCCTGCAGTACCACCGCACCTTCGGCTATTTCCTGGCGGTGAGCCGGGCGAAGGCCCACACGGTTCCGGAGCACTGGATCCGCCGCCAGACCCTCGCCAATGAGGAGCGCTTCGTGACCCCGGAGCTCAAGGCCCGGGAGGGGCGCATCCTGCAGCTGCGGGCCCGGGCCGCCCAGCGGGAATTCGAACTGTTCACCACCCTGCGCAGCGCCGTGGGGGAGCAGGCGGGGCCGATCCGTGCCGCCGCCCGGCTGGTGGCCCAGCTCGATGCCCTCGCCTCCCTGGCCGAAGTGGCCGCCACCAATGGCTACTGCCGTCCCGAACTGAGCGAGGCGCGGGAACTGGTGATCGAGGCGGGACGCCACCCGGTGGTGGAGCAGTTGCTGGTGGAGGAATCCTTCACCGCCAACGACCTCAGCCTGGCCGCGCCCTCCGCCCCGGATCTGCTCGTGCTCACCGGTCCCAACGCCAGCGGCAAGAGCTGCTATCTGCGCCAGAGCGGCCTGCTGCAGCTGATGGCCCAGATCGGCAGCTGGATCCCCGCCCGCTCGGCCCGGCTGGGCCTCGCTGATCGCATCTTCACCCGCGTCGGCGCCGTCGACGATCTGGCCACGGGACAGTCCACCTTCATGGTGGAGATGGCGGAAACCGCCAACATCCTTCACAACGCCAGCGATCGCTCCCTGGTGCTGCTCGACGAGATCGGCCGCGGCACGGCCACCTTCGATGGTCTTTCGATCGCCTGGGCCGTGGCGGAGCACCTGGCCACCAGCGTCGGCGCCCGCACCATCTTCGCCACCCACTATCACGAGCTCAACGAACTGGCCGACCTGCTCCCCAACGTGGGCAACGCCCAGGTGCTGGTGGAGGAAACCGGAGACGATCTGGTGTTCCTCCACCGGGTGGTCGCCGGCGGGGCGAGCCGCAGTTACGGCATCGAAGCGGCCCGCCTGGCCGGGGTGCCGCCCTCGGTGGTGCTGCGGGCCCGCCAGGTGCTGGGCCGCATCGAGGCCAACAGCCATGTGGCGGTCGGCCTTCAGGGGGTTCGTCAGGCCTCCTGATCCAGCCAGGCCCGGCGCAGCAGGGCGTTGGCGGCGGCGGCCGCCAGACCGGCTCCCCCCCGGCTCCCCTCCAGCCGGATCTGGGGCAGGGTGCTGGCGGCGAGGTTGGCCTTGCTCTGGGTCACCCCCACAAAGCCCACCGGCATGCCGATCACGAGGGCCGGCGCTGCAACGGTGCCCTCCCGCACCAGCTCCAGCAGCCGCTCCAGGGCGGTGGGAGCACTGCCGATCAGCACCACGGCGCCGGGATGCTCGATCAGGGCCCGTTCCATGCCCACAGCGGCGCGGGTGCCTCCCTCCGGAGCCCGCTCCGGAGCCCACGCCAGCACGTTGCGCACCGGATTGGCGAAGGTGCGGGCCGCCATGGGTACCACGGCTGCCGCCGCCATGGCGGTGTCGGTGAGCAGGGGAGCGCCGGCGGCCAGCGCTGCCATCCCCATCCGGCAGGCGTCGGGGCCGAAGCGCAGGTCCACGGCGAGGGAGAGGTCACCGCTGCTGTGGACCAACCGCTCCAGCACCTCCTGCTCCACCCCCTCCAGGCCCGTGGGCCCGAGCCAGCCACGGATCCTGCGGAGGCTCTCGCTCAGGATCGGGTGATCCAGCGGATGTCCCGGATCGGGGGCTGGGGCGGACGTCTTCAACGGGTCGTTCAACGGATCGCTGCTTCCCGGGGACAGGAGGCTGCCGGATGGATCCATGGGGCCCGACAGCGGTGCTGCCGATCGGCTGGTGCGCGCTGAGCTTATGGCCGCAGCCGGAGCTGCCCGCACCGGCTCCCTTTCACTGTCTGTACATTCTGTACAGGCAGTGAATCGCGCCGACGCCCTTCCCCGCCCCGGCTCCCGCGCCCAGGAACCCTTCCCCGCCCCGGCTCCCCCGCAGAGACCCAGTACAGATGCAGGAACTTGGTGTGCTCGAAGCCCGGCGCCAGCTCCCCCAGCTGATCCAGAGGGCCCGGGGCGGGGAGCAGACCCTGATCACCCGGCACGGCCATCCGGTCGCAGCCCTGGTGCCCCTGAACCAGCGGGTTCTGCCGCTGAAGCAGGCGCTTCTGGCGCTCGAAGGCAGTGGGCACGGCTGCTGGCCCCGGACCGATGCTGCTGCCCATCGGCTCGCTGGCCCCCCGCTCCCCCCTTGGGCCCGGCTCTCTTCCCTGCCCTTCGGCTCCAGCCTGGCCCTCGATGCCTCGGTGCTGATCCCCTGGCTGCGGGGGGACCCTCGCCCCAGCCGGACGATGGGGTCCCTGATCGAGGGAATCGCCCTGGGCCGCTGGCGCGGGGTGCTGAGCATGGCCACCCTGGCGACGCTGATCGGGGGCCCCCTGCGACAGGGCGATGGGGTCCTGGCCGCCCGCTACGAGAGGGTGTTCACCGATCCCGCCGGCTGGACGCTGGTGAGCCTCACCCCCGGGATCGTGATCGCCGCTTCCCGCCTCGAGCACGGCGCTGGACACGGGCCCGCCGAAGCGCTGGAACTGGCCTCGGCCATCGAGGGAGGGGCCACGGCGATGATCAGTCTCGATCCTCTCCTGAGGGCCGGCCTTCCTCTGCCCTGCTGATGCCCGTTCACCTCTACTGGGGCGACGACGAGGCCGCCCGCAACCGGGCCGTCGAGCATCTGGTGACGCAGCTGGTGGATCCGGCCTGGGGGGCGATCAACCTCAGCCGCCTCGACGGCAATGACCCCACCCAGGCCGGCGCTGCCCTGGAGGAGGCCCGCACCGCGCCCTTCGGGGCCGGGGCCCGGGTGGTGGTGGTGCAGCGCAGTCCTTTCTGCAGTGCCTGCCCGGCCGATCTGGCCGAGCGGATGGAGGCCACCCTGCCCCTGATTCCCGAGAACTGCCATCTCGTTCTGGCCAGCTCCGGCAAGCCCGATGCCCGCCTGCGCACCACCAAGGCCCTGAAGAAGCTGGCCGAGGAGAAGAGCTTTCCCCTGCCGGCCGCCTGGGATGGCAGGGGCCAGGTGGAACTGGTGGAGCGCACCGCCAGGGAACTGGGGCTGAACCTGGAATCCGCTGCCGCGGAGGCCCTGGCGGAGGCCATCGGCAGCGACAGCGCCCGGATCGCCAGCGAACTGGAGAAGCTGGCGCTCTACGCGGGCGGCCCAGGGGAGGCCGGGCGCGCCCCTGCGATCAGCGCCGCTGCCGTGGCGGCCCTGGTCCACAGCCATGCCACCACCAGCCTGGCCCTGGGGGATGCCCTGCTGGCCGGCCGGCCGGCCGATGCGATCGCCCTGGCCGACGATCTGCTGGCTGCGGGAGAACCCGCCCTGCGGATCGTGGCGGCCCTCAGCAGTCAGCTGCGGGGGTGGCTGTGGGTGAGCCTGCTCGAAAGGACCGGCGAAACGGACGTGGCCGTGATCGCCAAGGCCGCCGGGATCGGCAACCCGAAGCGCATCTACGTGATGCGCAAACAGATCCGGGGCCGCTCGCCCCAGCAGCTCCTCAGCCTTCTGGGCCGCTTGCTGGAGGTGGAGGCGATGCTGAAGCGGGGCGCCGAACCCGGTGACGCCTTCCGGGATGGTTTCCTCTGCCACGAGTCCCTGTCCTGAGAGCTGCTGGGGGTTCGCCGGGGCCGGGGGCGTCGGATCAGCCGCCGCTGCCCCGGCGGATGCGGGCCAGCAGGCGACGCAGGAACCACTTGCCCCGTTGCGGGAGGGTGGAGTGGAACCTCCGGGTCATCTGGTCGAGGGCTTCGTGGGTTTGCTCGTTCTCCTGCTGCAGGCGTTGCCGCAGCTGCTCCAGCACCCAGAAGGCGTGGTTGCGCTCGTGCAGCTCCCGACCCAGGCGGTCCCGCTCCTGTTCCAGCAGCCAGAAGGCATGGTTGCGCTCGTGCAGTTCCCGACCCAGGCGGTCCCGCTCCTGCTCCAGCAGCCAGAAGGCATGGTTGCGCTCGTGCAGCTCGCTGCCCAGGCGTGCGGTGCTGGCATTCAGCGCAACCACCCGCTCGGAGAGGTCACCCAGTTCGGCCCGCTGGGACTCCACAAGTTCGGTGAGTCTGGCCAGGGGGGTGTCCAGTCCCCGGTAGGTCCAGGGTGGGGCATCCTCCGGTTGGGAATCCCCCTCCACGCCCGGGTCTGAGACGGGGGGCAGGTCCCCCAGCTTGCGCTCCAGCCTCTCCAGCCAGGCTGCACGACGCTCCAGGGATTCGCTGTGGTCGGCCAGATGGGGCTCGGCGAGGAACTCCCCGAGGGTCTGGCGGACCTGGAGTGCTTCCTTCTTCTGGGAATAGAAACTGTTGCCGCTGCGAAGCCAGCACGGGATGCCGGCAAGCTGGAGCCAAAGGGCTGTGTGATAAGAGCAGGAATAGCCGATGGCAGCCGTGATCGGGTCCCTCAGCGTTCTGGTGCCGCTGCTCTCCAGCAGGCGAACCAGGTCAAGCACACGAAAATCGTGAAACGGGAAGGACGAGGAGAGTCGTTTGATGGATTCGTAGCTGTCGCATACATCGAACTGGCTGGCCTCGAAGGCCTGCAACACGGTGATGCCCACGCAGCTCTCGCCATGGGAGGCCAGTTGGGAAAGCTCTTCGGCCAGGCCATGGTTCGTGAGAAGGTTGCTTGTGTAGGCAGAGGTGTTGAGATGGAGGGCCAGACCGTGACCACACTGCAGAGGTAAGGATTGGGCGAGGGTGAGCAAGGATTCACAGGCATCATCGAAGCAGAAGGAAGCCTCGGTTCCGGCATGCCCCAGGAGCTTCTCGGAATCGTGATCACGCACTCCCACGAGCAGCGGCTGGAAGGTCTTGATATGGTCGGCCAATGCGAAGTGCAGAGGTGCTGAAACCTGCTGCCCCGAAATCACATAGCCGGCAGGATGCAGTCGACGGATCAGGCTGGAAACCACTTTGAGGATGTGGTCGCCCCAGTGAACATTAAGGGTGCCTCCACCGTAGAAATGTACCAGTGCCGTATTGCGAATCTCCCTGACCAGGATGAGTTGGCTGAAATGCCAATAGGTCCTCGAGAGATAAACAATGGCATCGGCGTCGTAGCGCCCTCACAGAGGCCAACCCCTGAGGCCAGCCAGGAGAGTTCTAGAATCGCTTATCCTACTGAGAAGATGTCAACCGGCTGGGCCACTCCACGGTGATTGCGTATCGAAAATATCGAAGCTGATGAGATCAGCCTCATGCAGTGCTGTGCAGAACTGCTCTCGAATGCCATGCCAGTCAGAGGTTCTGTATTTCCGCATCATGGTTGCCAGCGCTGGGAGAAGCGGTTTCCTTGATCTTGTTCAGAAAAGCCGCCACTGGCCAGATCGTGGCTTGGATCAGCTCAGATGGGCGCTCATGGCCATCACAAACCATGCCAAGTCGTCTGATTCAGGTCTGTCGTAAGGCTTCGTTCGATAGAGGTTTTCGTAGGCACGATGGGTGGCATCAGAAGTCATCACCGTATTGCCATAGTCACCTGCCTTGCTGGAGATTCTGTGATGATAGTTGGCGATGGCTTCTGGAATCAATCGATTTCGTAGCGAGCGCAAACTCTCAGGTGAAAATCCAGTCGCAAGTACAGGCAAATCTTCACGAAAGAATCCCACTGTATCGAGCACACTTCGGCGGAAGAAGAATGAAACAGGAGGAAGGTATTGCTGCAGGCGAGGCGAAACAGGCTCACGGAGCTATCAGGTGTTGAAAGGCTCATCGTAGAAAGATACTTCTCATCCACGATCTTTTCAGTATTCGTCTGCTATGAGTGACTACACCTCCGTAGACACTGCTCGCCAGCATGGGCGGGTTGCCTGCTGTCATGAATGTGTGGCACTGCTGCAGGAACGAGGGATCAGGAGTCATCATCATCATGGATGACGATGAATTCGCTCTGGCACGAACGGATTCGATGTTCGAGGCCGCCTCATCCAAGGGAGGTGGGATTGTGAAGGATGAGAGCCGGCCGCATAGGCCGCTTTGTACGGCTCGGCAACGGTCTCAGCACAGTCGGATCTCCACATCGTTAACGATGACGTGGAGCAATCAGGGACATTCCGGCGGAAGTGGTTCCGTGATGGCCCTGAGGATGGCACGGAGATTCTCTCTGCGATTGGATTCGCAGGCCAGCCAGAGCCACGGCTTGATGGTCATCTTCACCAGCTCCTTGGCCTTGAGATCGGCCGGCACGCAGGGCTGTTGCAGGAGCCAGCGCAGATTGCGCAGAGAGTAGAAATGTCGCATCGGACTATACAGCTGCATGTCCATCCATTGGCATAGGCGATTCGGATGGGGCTTGCCGAAGTTCTGGCTGAGAATCACCCCGTTGTGCCGGAGAAGGTGAAAGCCTTTCTGCTGCGCCCTGAAGCTCCAGAAGTGGTCTACATAATCAATGAACAAGCCTTCATGGAATTGCCCCAGGGCGCTCCACTGATCGGCTTGGAACGTGGTTCCGGAGGTGATCAGCAGTCGCGTCGGCACGAGAATCCTGTCGGTGCGGGAGGTTTCGGATCGCACGGCACGTTTCCGCTCCGCATCCCAGATGGTGGGTCCGATCACGAGTCTTCGCGAGGGAGCGGAGCGCAGAGCATCCGCCAGCCGATGCAGGTCCGAGGCTGTGATCGTGCTGTCCTGGTCGAGAAGGGTGATCCAGTGCGCTCCCCCTGCGATCGCTTCGCTCACCCCGCGGTTGAGAGCGCCTGCAATGCCTCCACGGTTGCCGTTGCGGATCAGGGTGCAGTCGGGAACCGCGGGAGCCGAGGCAGGGGCAGGATGATCGGCGCGATTGTCAACGAGTACGAGCTCCAATCCGGATTGCCGGAGCTGCTCGAGAGAGTCGGCGAAGTCTTCGGGCAGTTCCCCGAACAGGGGGATGATGACCGCGTGCCTGCTCACCCTGAGCTCCCTCCCCGTGGCCTGCTGTGCTCCGGAAACGGATGCCATCCGCGACCGCTCACCCTACTCGCTTCGCCGCCAGCCCTCAAGCGTTCGACTCGACGCTTGCGCCGCCACGATGTGTGCACCACCCGACTCCGCTCCGGGCGGCCCCCCGGCTCCGATAATCGGCCCACCCCGCCGCGCGATTCCCGGCAATGGCCCTGCTGGTACAGAAGTTCGGCGGCACCTCGGTGGCGGACGGGGAGCGGATCCGGGCTGTGGCCCGCAGGATCGCCGCCAGCCGGGAGGAGGGCAACGATCTGGTGATCGTGGTGTCGGCCATGGGCCACACCACCGATGAACTCACGCTCCTGGCCCGCAGCCTCTGCCCCTTCCCTCCCCAGCGGGAGATGGACATGCTGCTGGCCACTGGCGAACAGGTGTCGATCGCCCTGCTGTCGATGGCCCTGCACAGCCTGGGCGTGCCGGCGGTGTCGATGACCGGTGCCCAGGTGGGCATCCTCACCGAATCGGCCCATGGTCGGGCCCGCATCCTCGACGTGCGCACCGAGCGGCTGGAGCGGCTGCTCGATGAGGGCCAGGTGGTGGTGGTGGCGGGCTTCCAGGGCACCTCCACGGGTGTTGCCGGGATCCCGGAGATCACCACCCTGGGCCGCGGCGGCTCCGACACCTCGGCCGTGGCCCTGGCGGCGGCGCTGGGAGCCGATGCCTGCGAGATCTACACCGATGTGCCCGGTGTGCTCACCACCGACCCCCGCAAGGTGCCCGATGCCCAGCTGATGGAGGCGGTGAGCTGCGACGAGATGCTGGAGCTGGCCAGCCTGGGCGCCGCCGTGCTGCACCCCCGGGCGGTGGAGATCGCCCGCAACTACGGGGTTCCCCTGGTGGTGCGCTCCAGCTGGAGCGATGCACCCGGCACGCGTCTCACCAGCGGGGCCCCCCGCCCCACCGGCGGGGAGGGGCTCGAGCTGGGCCGGCCGGTGGACGGTGCCGAGCTGGAGCTGGACCAGGCGGTGCTGGCCCTGGCCCACGTGCCCGACCGGCCGGGGGTCGCAGCCCAGCTGTTCGAGGCCCTCGGCGCCGCCGGCCTCAACGTGGATCTGATCGTGCAGGCCACCCACGAGGGGGCCAGCAACGACATCGCCTTCACCCTGGCGGCTGTCGAGCTGGAGTCGGCCCGCCGGGTGTGCCGCCAGGTGCTGGAGACCATGGGCGCCGATGGGGCCCTGCTGGACGTGGAGGGGGGCATGGCCAAGCTGAGCATCTCCGGCGCCGGCATCATGGGGCGCCCTGGGGTGGCGGCCCGGCTCTTCGACACCCTGGCCCGGGTGGGCATCAACCTGCGCCTGATCGCCACCAGCGAGGTGAAGGTGAGCTGCCTGGTGGAGGGCGGCCAGGGGGGAAGGGCCCTGCGGGCAGCGGCCGAGGCGTTCGAGCTGGGGGACCAGCAGCTGCGCCAGGGGCCCGTGCCCTGTGACCCGGGCGATCCGGCCGTGCGGGGGGTGGCCCTCGATCGCGACCAGGCCCAGGTGGCGGTGCGGGGAGTTCCCGACCGTCCGGGCACCGCCGCCGCCATCTGCCGGGCCCTCGCCGACGCCGGCATCAGCCTGGATGCCATTGTGCAGTCGGAGCGCACCCACGGCAGCGAGGCCAGCCTGAGCCGCGACATGAGTTTCACCCTGAAGCGGGAGGATCGGCAGGCGGCCGAGCGGGCCCTGGAGCCGGTGCTGCGGAACTGGCCCGGTGCCCGGTTCGAGGAGGGCCCGGCCATCGCCCGGGTCAGCGCCGTGGGCGCCGCGATGGCCTGCACCGCCGGCACGGCTGCCCGCATGTTCCGCGCCCTGGCGGAGGCCGATGTGAACATCGAGCTGATCGCCACCAGCGAGATCCGCACCAGTTGCGTGGTGGCGGAAGCCGACGGGGTGCGGGCCCTGCAGGCGGTGCACCGGGCCTTCGGCCTCGGCGGTCCGGTGGTGCACCGGGCCCAGGGCAGCGAGGCGCCGGTCTGAGCCATGCAGATCCGTCTGGGATATGAGCTGATCTACGAGTGCCTCAACCGCACTCCCCTGATCCTGTGCCTGAACGTTCACTACAGCAGGATTTCCGACCTGCTCAGCCCCGACCAGCTCGTGACCGAGCCGGCGGTGCCGATCTCGGCCTATCGCGACGGGTTCGGCAACTGGTGCACCCGCATCGTGGCCCCTCCGGGTGAGATCCGGCTCACCGCCGATGCGGTCATCCGCGACAGCGGCCTGCCCGATGGCTGCGATCCGACGGCCGAGCAGATCGCCGTCGAGGACCTTCCCAGTGAAACCCTGGTGTTCCTCCAGGGCAGCCGCTACTGCGAAACCGACCGGCTCTCCGAGATCGCCTGGTCGCTCTTCGAGCACACGCCGCCGGGCTGGCAGCGGGTGCAGGCGATCAGCGACTTCGTGCACAACCATGTGCGCTTCGGCTATGAGCATGCCCGCTCCACCCGGACCGCCCTCGAGGCCTTCCACGAGCAGGTGGGCGTCTGCCGCGACTTCACCCACCTGGGCGTTGCCCTCTGCCGCTGCATGAACATTCCCGCCCGCTACTGCACGGGCTATCTGGGCGACATCGGCGTGCCCCCTGCGGCATCCCCCATGGATTTCTCCGCCTGGTTCGAGGCCTACCTGGGGGGACGCTGGCATACCTTCGACCCCCGTAACAACAGACCCCGCATCGGCAGGGTGCTGATGGCGCAGGGGCGCGATGCGGCGGACGTGCCCCTCAGCCAAACCTTCGGACCCGCGATCCTCAAGGGTTTCCGCGTGTGGACCGACGAGGTGGCGCCGGACGTCGGATGAGCGGGGCGGCTCCGCCCCGGCTGCTGGAGCCGGATGAGCCGCCACCGGTGGAGGTGGTGCAGCCCCTGGGAACGGCCGGCCTCGTGCTGGTCTGCGACCATGCCTCCAACCGGATCCCGCGACGCCTGGCCAGCCTTGGCCTGGGTTGCGCCTCCCTTGCCGCCCACATCGCCTGGGATCCCGGGGCCGCCGCAGTGGCCCGAGCTCTGGCGGCGCGACTCGACGCCCCCCTGGTGCTGGGTGGGTACTCGCGCCTGGTGATCGATCTCAACCGGCCCCTTTCCAGTCCCGAATCGATCCCCGAACATTCGGCCGGTGTGCCCATCCCCGGCAACCGGAACCTCCCGGCGGCGGACCGCAGAGCCCGCATCGACCAGCTGTTTCAGCCCTACCACCTTGCGATCGCCGAGCTTCTGGCCGCCCGGGCGAAGCGATCCCAGCCGACCCTCCTGCTCAGCCTGCACTCCTTCACCCCGCAGCTGGAGGGCCGGCAGCGGCCCTGGCAGGTCGGCGTCGCCCATGGGCGGGACCGTCGGCTGGCGGATCGGCTGCGTCCCCTGCTGGCTCACGACGGCGACCTGCTGGTGGGCGACAACCAGCCCTATGCGGTCGAGGACGAGTTCGACTACACCCTGCCCATCCACGGGGAAGGCAACGGCATCCCCCATGTCCTGCTGGAGATCCGCCAGGACTGCCTCACCTCTGCCGGGGCGATCAGCGTCTGGGTGGAGCGGCTGGTGGATGTCTGCCGGCGGTTGGAGACCGGGCCGGGGCCGGCATGACCGCGGCATGACCGGCTGGCCCCCTCAGGGCCTCAGACCCGCCCCACCAGCTTCTGGCGCAGGTGCTTGATGCGGTCGCGCAGGTTGGCGGCATCCTCGAAGTCGAGGTTCCTGGCGGCCGTTTTCATCTTCTCCTCCAGCTGGGTGATCAGTTCCGGCAGGGAATCGAGGGGCACCTCGTCGTGTTCGGCCTGCTCGGCCGCCTCCTGGAGCTGCTCGTCGTTGAGCCGGCGGGACACCTCCAGGAAGGCCAGGATGGCGTTGCCGGCCCGTTTGCCCGCCGGGCTGGGTGTGATGCCGTGGGTTTCGTTGTAGGCCTGCTGGATCGTGCGGCGCCGTTCGGTCTCGGAGATCGCCCGGGCCATCGAGTCGGTGAGGTTGTCGGCGTAGAGCAGGGCGGTGCCCTCCACGTGCCGGGCGGCCCGGCCGATGGTCTGGACCAGGGAGCGCTCGGCCCGCAGGAAGCCCTCCTTGTCGGCGTCGAGAATCGCCACCAGCGACACCTCCGGCAGGTCGAGACCCTCCCGCAGCAGGTTCACTCCCACCAGCACGTCGTACTCGCCGTTGCGCAGGTCCTGGATGATCTCGATCCGCTCGATCGAATGGATCTCCGAGTGCAGGTAGCGCACCCGCACCCCGTTCTCGGCCAGGTAATCGGTGAGGTCCTCCGCCATCCGCTTGGTGAGGGTGGTGACCAGTACCCGTTCCCGTTTCTCCGCCCGCAGCCGGATCTCCCCCAGCAGATCGTCCACCTGTCCCTCGGTGGGCCGCACCTCCACCACCGGATCCAGCACCCCGGTGGGTCGGATCACCTGCTCCGCCACCCGGCCCTGGCTCTGGGCCAGTTCCCAGGCGCCGGGGGTCGCCGACACGAAGATCGTCTGGTGCGCCTTCTGCCAGAACTCCTCGGCCTTGAGCGGTCGGTTGTCGGCGGCGCTGGGCAGCCGGAAGCCGTGTTCGATCAGCACCTGCTTGCGGCTCTGATCGCCGTTGTACATCGCCTGCAGCTGGGAACAGGTGACGTGGCTCTCATCGACCACCAGGAGCCAGTCGTCGGGGAAATAATCGATCAGGCATTCGGGAGGGGTGCCCGCCTCCCGTCCGGCCAGATGCCGGGCGTAGTTCTCCACGCCGTTGCAGTAGCCCACCTGCTCGAGCATCTCCAGGTCATAGGTGGTGCGCTGCTCCAGCCTCTGGGCCTCCAGCAGCCGGCCCTGGCCGTGCAGCTCCTCCAGCCGGAGGCGGAGTTCGTCGCGGATGGCCCGGATCGCCGTCTGCAGACGCTCCTTCGGGGTCACGAAGTGCTTGGCCGGATAGATGTTCACCGTTTCCAGGCTCTGCAGGATCTCGCCGGTGGTGGGATCCACGAAGCGGATCGCTTCCACCTCGTCGCCGAAGAGCTCGATCCGCACCAGCCGGTCCTCATAGGCCGGGCCGATCTCCAGCACATCGCCCCGCACCCGGAACCGGCCCCGGCTCACCTCCAGATCGTTGCGGGAATACTGGTTGTTCACCAGTTCCCGCAGGGAGCCGCGCAGGTCGAGGGTCTGGCCCACCTGGAACTTCACGGCGGCCTTCAGGTATTCCGAAGGGATGCCGAGGCCGTAGATGCAGCTGATCGAGGCCACCACGATCACATCCCGCCGCTCGAACAGGGAGCGGGTGGCCGAGTGGCGCAGCATGTCGATCTCCTCGTTGATCGACGCCGTCTTGGCGATGTAGGTGTCCGAGACCGGCACGTAGGCCTCGGGCTGGTAGTAGTCGTAGTAGGAGATGAAGTATTCGACGGCGTTGTGGGGAAAGAACTCCCGCAGCTCGTTGCAGAGCTGGGCCGCCAGGGTCTTGTTGTGGGCCAGGACCAGGGTGGGACGCCCCGTGCGGGCGATCACGTTGGCGATGGAGAAGGTCTTGCCGGTGCCGGTCGCCCCCAGCAGGGTCTGGTAGCGCTCGCCTGAGTCGACACCGGCCACCATCGTTTCGATGGCCGTGGGCTGGTCACCCTTCGGTTCGTAGGGGGCCTCGAGCTGGAAGGGCATCAGCCCATTCTGGCGGCTGCGCTCAGGAAACCGCGCCTCCGAGGTGGAAAGCGGCCGTGCGCAGCAGGGGCACCTCCAGGCCGAGCTGACGCAGGGCGATGAAGCTGATGATGCTGTAGACGAGGGCACCGAGCACGGCGCTGGTGAGGCCGTTGCGCAGGCGGAAACCGTTGATCAGCCAGGCGGCCAGTGCGAACAGCACGATCGAGATCAGCCAGTCGTAGAGCCAGCCGAGCGGCAGCAGTCCGAAGAGGGTGGTGATGGCCTTGATCGGGCCCAGCACGAACTTGAGGGGCCAGATCAGCAGGGTGCCGAGCAGGCCGATCAACAGGGCCGAGACGAGAGCCACCGGAAAGCTCTCGATCTCGACGCCGAGGGGCAGCCGGGCCACCAGGAGCAGGATCAGGGCCCGGATGGGCCATTGCAGCAGCCAGAGGAGGGAGCCACCCATGGAGTTCGGATCGGTTCGGCGCTCAGGCTAGTCAGGGGGTAGGGGATGGACAACGGCTCAGCGGAGGGCGCCGCTCCAGGCCCGGGCCGGAATGGCCTCCCGCAGGGTCCGCACGGCGGCCACCATCGCCAGCTCGTCGTCGAGGCGGTTGACCAGCGAGCCCACCCCCACACCGCTGGCGCCGGCCGCCAGGGCCATGGGCACGGTGACGGGGGAGAGGCCCGAGGCACAGAGGATGGGAAGGGTCACGGCCCGGCTGATCGCATGGGCAGCGGCCAGGGTGGGAGCGGCCTTCTCGATCAGGCCCAGGCTGCCGGGGCTGAACGGCCGGGCGCTGGTGCCGCCCTCGGTCTGGATCCAGTCGGCGCCTGCCGCCTCCAGATCCGCCGCCAGCCGTTCCTGGGCATCGAGGGGCAGGATGTGGGGCACGGTCACCGACAGGATCGTGTGGGGCAGCAGGGCCCGGCTGCGGCGGGTGAGCTCGAGCACCTCCCCGGCACCGAAGACCCGGCCCAGCGGATAGAAGCTGTCGAAATTGCCGATCTCCACCACCACCGCTCCGGCCTCCACCGCGGCCGGGAAGAGCTCCGGATCCACGGCCGACACGCAGACCGGCAGGGCGGGGGCTTCGCTGGCCACCCGGCGCACCAGGGCTGGATCGCAGGCCACATCGATCAGGTCGGCCCCGCCGGCGCAGGCCGCCCGGGCGATGCGCGCCACGGAAACGGCATCGAAGTTGGCCAGGCCGGCGATCACCTTGAGCAGCCGGCGCTCGCCGATCGCGTTCTGCAGGGGGGCGGGCAGGCTGGAGAGGCGCGACATCGGCGACGGTCGAGAAAACCACCGTGATTCTCCCATCCGAAGCCCACTCCAGCCGCCATCCCTGGAGCCGGGATCACCTGCGCCTGCACCGGCACCTGCTGCGCCGTCCCACCCTGCTGCCCCGGGGGGCCTCCCTGCTGCTGGCCGTCTCCGGCGGGCAGGATTCGATGGCCCTCGCCGCTCTCCTGCAGGACCTGCAGCCCCTGCACGAGTGGCAGCTGCGGCTCTGGCATGGCGATCACGGCTGGCGGGCGGAAGCCTCCAGGCAGGCGGAGGAGCTCACGGCCTGGGCCCGGTCAAGGGACCTGCCGCTGGAGCGGCAGAGCCATGGGCCGGCCGAGGGGGAGGGGCTCCGCAGTGAGGAGGCCGCACGGCGGTGGCGGTATGCCTGTCTGGAGCGGGCGGCCCTCCACCATGGCTGCGATCGGATCGTGACCGGGCACACCGCCAGCGATCGGGCCGAGACGGTGCTCCTGAACCTGGCCCGGGGCTGCCATCGACGGGGCCTCTCCAGCCTGCGGGCCATCCGGCCGCTCCGCGCCAGTGGTCCCGGCGAGCGGGGGGGCGGCGCGAGTGGCCCCGGCGACTGCGGCGGCCTGCGGCTGGTGCGGCCCCTGCTGATCTTCAGCCGCTCCGATACCGCCCGCTTCTGCCGCGAGTCGCAGCTGCCGGTCTGGCTGGATTCCAGCAACGAGGACCTGCGCTTCCACCGCAACCGTCTGCGGGCGGAGGTGCTGCCGGTGCTCGAGGAGCTCCATCCCGGGGCCTGCCATCGGATCAGCTCCCAGGCGGAACGGCTCGCCGAGGAGGAGGACCAGATCGACGAACTGGTGAGCCTGGCCCTGGCGGCCCTGGCCGCCCTGGCGGCGCCCGGGGAGGCGACGGCAGCTGGGATCGCTGGGATCGGCGGGCAACGACCCCCTCACGCGCCGATCGAGGCCCTGCGGCGCCGGGAGCTGGTGATGCTCTCCCGGGCCAGCCAGAGAAGGCTGGTGCAGCACTGGATCACCGCTGGCACGGGCCGCGGCCTCGCCGCCGAGCAGGTCGACGACCTGCTGGTGCGGCTGGCACCGGAGCGGGGCAGCGGCAGTCGCCACCTGGAGGGCGGTTGGCGGCTGCACTGGGATCGCTGCATAATGAAACTGGTGCCTCCGCAACAGGAGCATGGCTGAAGGCGGCGTCGCTCCGGGCAGCACCGATCCCCTGCTCGAGCGGTATCAGGCGATCGAACAGGCCTACTGCGCAGGCGTCTGGTCCACCGTGCTGGATCAGGGCCGCAACCTGATGCGCGATCTCCGCGGTCAGCCGGGCGAAACCAGCGAACCCCTGCGCCAGAGGCTGCTGCTGCTGCTGGGCCATACCCATCTGCATGGCTTCGCCGACCCCGAAGCCGCCGGAGAGTGCTATGCAGCGGTTCTGAGCGGCAACCCGGAAGCGGAGCTGCGACCGATCGCGGAGGAGGGGATGCGCGCCTGCCGCCCGATCGCGCCACCGCAGGTGCTGCCTGTCCCGGCTGCTTCCGAGGAGGATGCCCAGCAGGGGGCGGCCGCCGCCATGCCCTGGCTGGAAACGACTCCCCCAGCCGTCCGGGCGGTCCCGGCGGCGGCCACCGCGGACCGGTCGGCAGCTCCGGCCCCCCTGGTCCCCCAGGTGGTGGAGGAACCGGAGCTGATCGAACTGCATCAGGCCGATCCCACCCTCGCCGAGGAGGTGGTGGTCCAGGTGCGGCCGGCAGAGAAACCCGAAGCCGGGGAGGACCTGTCCCGGGGGCTGCTCAGGGTGATCCTCTCCTGAGCAGACCGGGACCGGTCGTTTCGGCTCAGCCCGCCACGGCGGCGGAACGGCGTCTGCGGGTGCGTCCGGCGGGTTCGGGCTCCTCCGCCGGGGCCGGAGCCGAGGCGGCCGCTGCCGCTGGAGCGGGCACGGCCGCCGTCACGGCCGCCGCCACGGGGGGACGCTGGCCCTGGGGAGCGGGTCTGCCGCCGTCGCGCCGGGCGCGGGGGGCCGGCCGGGTGTCGGGCTCGGCATCGGCCCGGCCCTTGTAGGCCGGGGTGCCGGCAGGGGCGGGCTGCACCAGGCAGATGATCAGGGGCTCCACCTGCAGCTCCCGGCGCAGGCGCCGCTGCAGACCCACCTCCACCTCCCGTTGCACGCCCACCCAGTCGACGTCGGGGGCCTTGCCTCCGGTGTTGCGGGCGAGCTGGTTCCAGCGGTTCTCGAGCACCCAGCCGATCTCCCGCTCGGCCCAGATCGAGAGCTTGCGGGCATCGGCGGTGGTGACGACCCCCCGCAGATTCACCCGGGGAGGAGCGGCCATCACCCCATCGGTGGTGATCACCGCCAGCAGGGTGATGACCCCGTCCTCGGCGAGCTGCTGCCGCTCCTTGAGCACCCGGGAGTCGACGATGCCGTTGCGGGAGGCATCGAGCAGCTCGATGCCGGCCTTCACCGGTTCCCCCCTGCGGATGGAATCAGGGGTGAGTTCCACCACGTCGCCGTTGTCGATGATCAGGGTGTGATCGGCGGGGATGCCCATGGACTGGGCGGTGCGGGAGTGGGCCACCAGCATGCGGTGTTCCCCATGCACCGGCACGAAGAACTTCGGCCGGGCAAGGGCGAGCATCAGCTTCTCGTCCTCCTGGCTGCCGTGGCCGGAGACGTGGATGCCCTCTCCCTTGCCGTACACCACCTTGGCGCCCATCATCATCAGCCGGTCGATGGTGTTCACCACCGAAATGGTGTTGCCCGGGATCGGACTGGCGGAAAAGATGATGGTGTCGGTGGGTTTGACCTGCACCTGGGGATGGTCGCCGCGGGAGATGCGGCTCAGGGCCGCCAGCGGTTCCCCCTGACTGCCGGTCATGAGCAGGAGGGTCTCCCGGTCGGGCAGGTCCCGGATCTGCTTGATCGGCACGAACAGCTCATCGGGGCAGCGCATGTAGCCGAGTTCCCGGGCCTTGGCGATCACGTTGAGCATGGAGCGGCCCAGCAGCCCCACCTTGCGGCCGTTCTTCATGGCCAGTTCGAGGATCATCGACACGCGATGCACCGAGCTGGCGAAGGTGGTGATGATCACCCGGCCTTCGGCCTGGCTGATGTGGCGATCGAGGTTGGGGAAAACGGAACGCTCCGGTGGGGTGAAGCCCGGCAGTTCGGCGTTGGTGGAGTCGCTGAACAGGCAGAGCACGCCCTGTTCGCCGTAATGGGCCAGGCGCTGGATGTCGAAGTATTCCCCGTCGACGGGTGTGTGGTCGAATTTGAAGTCGCCGGTGAAAACGATCACGCCCACCGGAGTGGTGATCGCCAGCGTGAAGCTGTCGGCCATCGAGTGGGTGTTGCGGATGAACTCCACCTTGAAGTGCTGGCCCACCTGCACCACATCCCGAGGGCCGACGGTCTGGATCTTGGTGCGATCCGTGACGCCGGCTTCCTCCATTTTCCCCTGGAGCATCGACATGGCCAGCCGGGGGCCGTAGATGATGGGGATGTTGAAGTTCTTGAGGTGGTGCGGGATGCCGCCGATGTGATCTTCGTGGCCGTGGGTCACCACCATGCCGCGGATGCGTTTCTGGTTCTCGCGCAGATAGCTGGTGTCGGGCATCACCACGTTGACGCCGTGCATGCCGTCGCTGGGGAAGGCCAGGCCGGCATCCACCAGCATCAGGTCATCTCCGTATTCGAAGACGCAGGTGTTCTTGCCGATTTCGTGAAGACCACCCAGGGGAATGACGCGCAGGTGGTTCTGCTTGCCTGCACTGGAGTTGGCGCTGGTGCCGTTGTGTCCGTTCTGACTTGCCATGAAGAAAAGGTTGAAGAGCTTGGGATCGTGAAGTGAATCAATCGTTGTCGGGAAGCAGGCCTTGGCGTCAGGTGGGACGCAGGGCGGCCAGGATCGAGTTGAGGCGGTCGCGCACGGTCTGGTCGGCGGGGAGAAGGGGAAGTCGGGGTGCACCCACAGGCCAGCCGCTGAGTTCGAGCGCAGCCTTGACCGGAATGGGATTGGTGGTGCAGAAGAGGGCCTTGCAGAGGGGGAGCAGTTGCTCGTGCAGGGCCAGGGCGGAGGCGGTGTCGCCCTGCAGGAAGGCCTCCACCATGGCGTGGATGCGGCTGCCTTCGAGATGGCTGGCCACGCTCACCACCCCCACGGCGCCCACCGCCAGCATGGCCAGGGTGAGGGCGTCATCGCCGCTGTAGATCGCCAGCCGGTCGCCACAGAGCCCCCGCAGCTGGCTCACCTCATCGCTGCTGCCGCTGGCGGCCTTGAAACCCACCACATTGGCGAGATCCAGCAGGCGGGCGGTGGTCTCCGGGGCCAGGCTGCAGCCGGTGCGGCCGGGGATGTTGTAGAGCATCAGGGGCAGTTCGGGAGCCGCCTGGGCCACCGCCCGGAAGTGGGCTTCCAGGCCCTCCTGGGGAGGCTTGTTGTAGTAGGGCACCACCACGAGGGCACCGTCGGCGCCGAGGGCGGCGGCCTCCCGGGTGGCCTCCACCGCCTCGGCGGTGCAGTTGCTGCCGCTGCCGGCCAGAAGGGTGGCCCGCTCTCCCACCGCACTGCGCACGGAGGAGAACAGCCGGTGCTGTTCCTCCCAGCTGAGGGTGGGGGCTTCCCCGGTGGTGCCGCACAGCACCAGTCCATCGGAACCGTTGCTCACCAGGTGATCGGCCAGGCGGGCGGCCAGGTCGAGGTCCACCGCTCCATCGGCAGCGAACGGGGTGACCATGGCCGTGAGGACACGCCCGAAGGGCGCTGGGCGGGGGGAAGCCGGGGCTGTGCTCAACCGGCACCTCCCATGGGAGGGGTCACGGCGGGGCCGGGGGAGGTGGAGTGGGGATCGAGCAGCAGCTCGGCGATCTGGATGGCGTTGAGGGCGGCGCCCTTGCGGATCTGGTCCCCGCAGAGCCAGAGCTCGAGGGCGTTGGGTTCGCTCAGGTCCTGGCGGATGCGCCCCACCGCCACGGGATCCCTGCCGGTCACGTCGGTGGGCATGGGGAACCGGTTGGTCTCGAAGTTCTCGATCAGTTCCACGCCGGGGGCGGCCGCCAGCAGGCTTCTGGCTTCCTCCACGGGGAAGGGTTCCTCGAATTCGATGTTCACCGCTTCGGAATGGGCCCGCAGCACCGGAACCCGCACGCAGGTGGCCGACAGCCGCAGCTGGGGCAACCCCATGATCTTGCGGGTTTCGTTGAGCATCTTCAGCTCCTCCTCGCAGTAGCCGTTGGGCTGCAGCGGAGAGTTGTGCAGGAAGAGGTTGAAGGCCAGGGAGTGGGGCAGCACCTCGCTCACCGGAGTGCCGCCTTCCAGCACGGTGCCGCTCAGCCGGCGCAGTTCCTCCATGGCCCGGGCGCCGGCACCGCTGGCCGACTGGTAGGTGCTCAGCACCACCCTGCGGATGGGTCGGCGTGCCGCCAGGGGAGCCAGCGCCAGGGTGAGCAGGATCGTGGTGCAGTTGGGGTTGGCGATCAGCCCCTGGTGGGAGAAGGCGGCCTGGGGATTCACCTCCGGCACCACCAGGGGGACCTGGGGGTCCATGCGGAAGGCGCTGGAGTTGTCGATCACCACCGCACCGGCCCGGGCCGCCACCGGCCCCCATCGTTTCGACACGGAACCGCCGGCGGAGGCCAGCACCAGATCCACCCCCTCGAAGCTGCTCTCCTCCACGGCACGCAGGGTCAGCTCCCGGTCCTGCCAGGTGAGGCTGCGGCCGGCGGAGCGCTCGGAGGCGAGGGGAAGGAGCTCCCCCACCGGGAAGTTCCGCTCCTGGAGAAGACCGAGAAGCTCCTGACCCACGGCACCGGTGGCGCCCAGAACGGCCACCCGCAGGGGGCGGTTCGGCAAGTGTCTGGGGGAGGTGGGGGAAGGGGCCTGGAGGCTGGAGGTGGCGGTCAACGGAGAAGGGAAAGGACGGGGCACGTGCCGCAAACGAACCCTGCCTCGAGGCAGGGGCGGCGATCGACTGGGGATATTCCGGACATCTTGCGTCGAGGCAACAATACGCGGCGGATCGGCGGATCGGCCAGTTTCTAGGATCGGCGGCTATCCGAGCGAACGGCCGTTTCATGAGTCCTGCCTCCAGCACCGCCCGTCCCGATGCAGGGGCCGAGACCACCGCAGCGCCGAAGCCGGACTCCGGCCTGAAGGTCACCGCCAGCCCTCGCCCCGCCAGCCGGGTGGCCCTGGAGGTGGCCGTGCCGGCGGGCCGTTGCCAGGCCACCTACGACAGCGCCCTGGAGAAGCTGAGCCGCAGCGTCAAGCTGCCGGGGTTCCGCAAGGGCAGGGTGCCCCGTCCGGTGCTGCTCCAGCAGATCGGGCCCCAGCGCATCCGCGCCACGGCCCTGGAGGATCTCATCGACAGCGTCTTCCGGGAGGCCCTGGCGCAGGAACCGCTCGAGGTGCTGGGCCGGCCGGTGCTGAGCGAGGGATTCGAGGCGCTGCTGGAGCGCTTCGCCCCTGGCAGCGACCTCACCCTCATCCTGGAGGTGGATGTGCAGCCCACCCCCACCCTGCGCAGCACGAAGGGCCTGGAAGCGGCGGCCGAGCCGGTGGCCTATGACCCGGCGCGGCTGGAGGAGCTGCTGGAGCAGTCCCGCCGCCAGCTCGCCACCCTGGTGCCGGTGGAGGGCAGGGCCGCCGAAGCCGGCGATGTCGCCCAGGTGAGCTTCAGCGGCAGCTATGTCGACACCGGGGAGGCCATCAGTGGCGGCAGCAGTGACGGGATGGAGGTGGAACTGGAGGAGGGCCGCATGATTCCCGGGTTCGTGGAGGGGATCCTCGGCATGAAGGTGGGAGAGAGCCGCACGATCGAGTGCAGCTTTCCCGCCTCCTATCCCCAGGAGGAGTCGGCGGGCCGCGGCGCCCGTTTCGAGGTGGGCCTGCTCGACCTCAAGTGCCGGGAGTTGCCGGCCCTCGACGATGCCTTCGCCCAGCAGGCGAGTGACAAGGCCACCCTGGAGGAACTCCGGGCCGACCTCGAGACCCGCCTGAAGGAGGAGGCGGAACGGCGTCACCGGGCCAATCGCCACGATGCCCTGCTGGATGCTCTGGAGCAACAGCTCGAGGTGGAGCTGCCCGAGACCCTGGTGCAGCAGGAGGTGCGCAACCTGATCGAGCAGACCGCCGGACAGATCGCCCAGCAGGGCATGGATGTGAAGAAGCTGTTCACCCAGGATCTGGTGCGCAGCCTGATGGAGACCTCCCGGCCGGAGGCCGAGCAGCGGCTGCGGCGCACCCTGGCCCTGCGGGCCCTGGCGGAGGCCGAGAAGATCGAGGTGGCCGAGAAGGAGCTCGAGGCCCGGGTGCGGGAAGTGGGCCGCACCCTCTCCGACCCGGACTCCGTCGATCCCCTGCGGCTGCGGGACGCGGTGGCGGAGGATCTGCTGCGGGAGGCCCTGCTGGACTGGCTCGAGACCCATTCCACCGTCACCGAGAAAGCGCCGGAGACGCCGCAGGAAGCGGTGCCTCCGGCGGCGGGGAGTGAAGAGGCGAAGGGGTCTGGGGAAGCCGGGGCAGGGGAGAAGGCTGCCCGCCGCAAGCCGGCGGCGAAGAAGGCCGCCGCCGCCGCAGCGGAGGCCCAGCCGGCCGAGGCGGCCGACGACTGAGCCCCTGCCGTTGCCCATAGATTGGCGGCAGCTCCCTGGCGCCTGCGCCTGCCCCTGCGTGCCCCACGTCCTGTCCGATCTCCTCCCCCTGGCCGGTCCCGGCGGGATCCGTCCCCACCCGGTGCAGTGCCGCTGGAGCGGAGGGTCTCCCTGGAGTCTGGCCGGACCGGGGGTGCTGCCCACGGTGGTGGAACAGTCCGGCCGGGGGGACCGGGCCTTCGATATCTATTCCCGGCTGCTGCGGGAGCGGATCATCTTCCTCGGCACGGGCATCGACGATCAGGTGGCCGATTCCCTCGTGGCCCAGATGCTGTTTCTGGAGGCGGAGGATCCGGAGAAGGACATCCAGATCTACATCAACTCCCCCGGAGGCTCGGTCACGGCAGGCCTGGCCATCTACGACACGATGCAGCAGGTGGCTCCCGATGTGGTGACCATCTGCTACGGACTGGCCGCCAGCATGGGCGCCTTTCTGCTGTCCGGCGGCACCAAGGGCAAGCGCATGGCCCTGCCCAGCGCGCGGATCATGATCCACCAGCCCCTCGGCGGCGCCCAGGGCCAGGCCGTGGACATCGAGATCCAGGCCCGGGAGATCCTCTTCCTCAAGGACACCCTCAACGGCCTGATGGCCGAGCACACGGGCCAGCCCCTGGCAAAGATCGCTGAAGATACCGACCGCGACTACTTCCTTTCTCCGCCCGAGGCGGTTACATACGGATTGATCGACCGGGTGGTCGACGACGCAGGAACTCCCTGAGTCGGTGCCCCAAGCCCATCGCGATGACCCCCTTGCCCCCGGTGAGATCCTTAAGGACGGCTGACGACGCTCCGGTTCCGGACGATCCTGGAACCGATGGCCGTCTTCCCGCCGGCGCTCTCCCCGCCGGCCGTCCCTGATCCGGTCGCCCCACGTCGCCCGCTGTTGCATGGCCAAGTTCGACGCCCACCTGAAATGCTCCTTCTGCGGCAAGTCGCAGGAACAGGTGCGCAAGCTGATCGCCGGGCCCGGCGTGTACATCTGCGACGAGTGCATCGATCTCTGCAACGAGATCCTCGACGAGGAACTGGTGGAGGGCCATGGCGGCAGCGGTCGCCAGGCTCCCGACCAGGGCCGCAAGACCGCAGCGAAGAAGTCGGCCAAGCCGGCCCCCACGCTGGCCACGATCCCCAAGCCTAAGGAGATCAAGAGCTTCCTGGATCAGCAGGTGGTGGGCCAGGAGCAGGCCAAGAAGATCCTCTCGGTGGCCGTCTACAACCACTACAAGCGCCTGGCCTGGCAGGGGGATGGCCAGGGGGAGACCGACCAGACCGCCACCCGGCTGCACAAGTCGAACATCCTGCTGATCGGGCCCACCGGCTGCGGCAAGACCCTCCTGGCCCAGTCCCTGGCCGAGATGCTGGATGTGCCCTTCGCGGTGGCCGATGCCACCACCCTCACCGAGGCGGGCTACGTGGGGGAGGACGTGGAGAACATCCTGCTGCGGCTGCTGCAGAAGTCGGATCTGGATGTGGAGCAGGCCCAGCGGGGCATCATCTACATCGATGAGATCGACAAGATCGCCCGCAAGAGCGAGAACCCCTCCATCACCCGCGACGTTTCGGGCGAGGGCGTGCAGCAGGCCCTGCTGAAGATGCTCGAGGGCACGGTCGCCAACGTCCCCCCCCAGGGGGGTCGCAAGCATCCCTACCAGGACTGCATCCAGATCGACACCAGCCAGATCCTGTTCATCTGCGGCGGTGCCTTCGTGGGTCTGGAGGACCTGGTGCAGAAGCGGATGGGACGCAACAGCATCGGCTTCCTGCCGGCCGAGGGCCAGGGCCGGCCCCGGGCGGCGCGGGATCGCCATGCCGCCGAGGTGCTGCGCCATCTCGAGCCGGATGATCTGGTGCGCTACGGCCTGATCCCCGAATTCATCGGCCGGCTGCCGGTGAGCGCCGTGCTGGAGCCGCTCGACACCGATGCCCTCGAGTCGATTCTCACCGAGCCGCGGGATGCCCTGGTCAAGCAGTTCCAGACCCTGCTGAGCATGGATGACGTGCGGCTCGACTTCGAGCCCGGGGCGGTGGAGGCGATCGCCGCCGAGGCCCATCGACGCAAGACGGGGGCCCGGGCCCTGCGCGGCATCGTGGAGGAGCTGATGCTCGAGGTGATGTACGACCTCCCCTCCCAGTGCGAGGTGACCAGCTTCACGATCACCCGGGATCTGGTGGAGCAGAGGAGCCGGGCCAAGGTGCTGCCGATCGACGCCCACCGCGACGAGCAGGCCACGGCCTGACCTCCGACCGGCCTGACCCCCGACCCGGCCGGACCCTTTCTGGCAATCCCCACCTGGGGCCGCTGGGAGAAACCGCTGCAGGGAAGCGAAGCTGGGAAGGATCTCCGACTGGCTCCCTTGGCCGCCGCCGACCATCTTCAGGCCCCCCGCCAGCATGGCCTGTTCATGCACCACGGCATCGACCTGGGCGACGGCAGCGTGGCCCACTACCTGGAGGGCCGCGAGATCCTGCGCAGTCCGCGGCAGGAGTTCAGCCGGGGTCAGCCCATCACCGAGGTGGAGTATCCGGAGGGCACCTGCTCGCCCCAGGGGGTGGTGCTGCGGCGGGCCATGGGGAGGCTGGGGGAGCAGCAGTACAACCTGCTGTTCAACAACTGCGAGCACTTCGCCCACTGGTGCAAGACCGGCCGGCACCGCAGCAGCCAGGTGGAGGACTGGATCCAGACGGGCAGCCGCGGCGCCCTGGCGGTGGGCCAGCTGATCCCCACGGCCGTGATCGGCGGCGCGCGGGTGCTGCTGCAGCAGGGGATCGGCCTGGATCCGGAGCACATCGAGCGGGGTCGGGAGCTGGCCCTGCGCAGCATCGAGCAGCTCGATGGCTTCCGGGTGAAGCTGCAGCAGCGGCTGGAGGAGGAACTGACGAAGGCCGAACTG
Organism: uncultured cyanobacterium; assembly: GCA_963847745.1. Taxonomy (GTDB): domain Bacteria; phylum Cyanobacteriota; class Cyanobacteriia; order PCC-6307; family Cyanobiaceae; genus Cyanobium. The sequence continues at coordinate 28,715 of CAWKAW010000004.1, forward strand.
CGCTGGGGCGGGGAGGGCAACGGCGCCAGCGACCAGTTCCAGAAGCTGCGCGCGGCCGCCCAGAAGCTGGCCGACCAGCTCAGCCAGGTGGAGGAGCTGGAGGAGCGGCTGACGCGACTGCTGGAGCCCGGCGAAGACCGGTAGGGTGACCTGCTCGCCCTCCGGAGGCCGCTGCGCGTGGGTCAGGCCTACCAGCCGCTGCATCTCAAGTACCGGCCCCAGCGCTTCGATCAGCTGGTGGGGCAGGAGGCGATCGCCGCCACCCTCACCACGGCGCTGCGCAGGGGCCGGATCGCCCCGGCCTATCTGTTCAGCGGGCCGCGGGGCACCGGCAAGACCTCCAGCGCCCGCATCCTGGCCCGCTCGCTCAACTGCATCGCCGGCGACGGTCCCACCGCCGAACCGTGCGGCAGCTGTGACCTCTGCACCGCCATCGCCGCCGGCAACGCCCTCGATGTGATCGAGATCGACGCCGCCTCCCACACCGGTGTCGACAACATCCGGGAGCTGATCGAGCGCTCCCGCTTCGCTCCGGTGCAGGCCCGCTGGAAGGTGTATGTGGTGGATGAATGCCACATGCTCTCCACCGCGGCGTTCAACGCCCTGCTCAAGACCCTGGAGGAGCCGCCGCCGCGGGTGGTGTTCGTGCTCGCCACCACCGATCCCCAGCGGGTGCTGCCCACGATCCTGAGCCGCTGCCAGCGCTTCGACTTCCGCCGCATCCCCCTGGAGCCGCTGCAGGCCCATCTGCGCTTCATCGCCGAAGCGGAGGGCATCGGCATCACCCCCGAGGCCCTGCACGTGGTGGCCCAGCGGGCCCAGGGCGGCCTGCGCGATGCGGAGAGCCTGCTGGATCAGCTGAGCCTGCTGCCGGCGCCGATCGAGGCGCTGGCGGTGTGGGACCTGCTGGGCGCCGTGCCCGAGGAGGAGCTGCTGAGCCTGGCCGAGGCGATGGCCGCTGCCGAGCCCCTGGGGGTGGTGGAGGGCTGCCGGCTGCTGCTGGAGCGGGGCCGGGAGCCCGGGGCGGTGCTGCAGGGGCTGACCGCTCTGCTGCGGGATCTGCTGCTGGCGGGCGTGGCGCCCGACCGCCTCGAGCTCACCAGCGTGTCTCCCTCCCTGCGGCCGCGGCTGCCGGATCTGGCGCGGCGCTTCGGCAAGGCGAAGCTGCTGCAGTGGCAGGCCCAGCTCAAGGGCAGCGAGCAGCAGCTGCGGCTGAGCGTGCAGCCCCGCCTGTGGCTGGAGGTGCTGCTGCTGGGGCTGCTGGCGGAGCCGGTGGCGGCCGGAGCCGCCGCATCGGCGGTCGCCGCGTCCCCTCCCCGCGTCGCCCCCGCCGGGAACGGAGCCCGCCCCGCAGCGCCCCGGGAGCCGGAATCGTCCCCGGCTGCCCCTCCGGAAGCGGCGGCGGGGGTGTCCCAGGCCCCACTGGCAAAGCAGGAACCGCTTCCGGCAGCTCCCGCTGCCGGCGCCGCGCCGGACCTCGCCGAGCTGTGGCAGGAGACCCTGGCCCGGCTGGAACTTCCCTCCACCCGGATGCTGCTGTCCCAGCAGGCCCAGCTGGTGCGACTGGATTCCCAGCGGGCCGTGGTGCGGGTGGCCGGACCCTGGATGGCCATGGTTCAGAGCCGCTCGGCGCTGCTGGAGAAGGCCCTGGCCGGAGCCCTGGGCGGAAGCCGGCAGCTGGTGCTGGAACCCGGCGGGGTTGCGGATCCAGGTGGCGGGGCTGCTGGGCAGGAGCCGGTCAGGGAGCCGAAGAAGGTCGTTGCCCCACCGCCGCCCGCTGCCTCCGCTGCTCCCCCTCCGCCGGTTCCCCACCCTGATTCCCGCCCGGTGGAAGGTGCACAGCGACGGGTCCATGCCGGAGGAGGGGGGCTGCCCGAGGAACCGGCCCCGGCCGCGGCGATGCCTTCGGCCCTTGACGAGAAGGTGAAGCGCCTGGCCGACTTCTTCAACGGTGAGGTGATCGCCGACTTCGGCGATCAGGCCCCCTGAGGTGATGATGCCGGCTGCTGGGAGAACGATCGCGTTGATCGAGTGGAGCTGGATGGGTCATGGAAGCCCATCTGGTGGGAGGTTCTGATGACGCGACAGGATTTCTGACGTGGGGGGAGATGAAGCCTCTTCTGAGCGTTTCTTCAACGAGGAAGCGATCGTGGAGACAATCTTGCCAGGGGCTTGATGGCTCGGGCCTCGACAGAAGAGTTGGTGATGCGAGAAGAGCGGATCGGTGAGCGGATCAGGCGAGCCAGCTTGGCTGGGGCCAGAAGGGCCAGAACCAGGACATTCCTGCCGATGTGGGGGTGACCGGCTTCTGCCTGCTGAGGATAACCTGGATACCACAGATATTCGATGATGATCTCACGAAATGTGTTCAGACAGGAGGCAAACACACGCAGCGCATGAAAGCTTGATCCCGACCTCACGAGCAGGGATGTTTTGAATTCAAGAGCGCTGTAGAGGCGAAGAAGTTTGTTGTGCAGTAGCTTCGAGGTGGCCATCTCAGGGTGAACTCTGTATTCAGTAAGCTGCTGATCCAGATAGAGGAACTTCCCCTTTTCTGCCAATAAGCACCAACAGAGCCAGTCTGGATAGTTGTTCACGGAAAGGGCAGCAAAGGGAATGGATCGAAGCACATCGCTGCGGATGAGCGCGGAAGAGTTGCAGATGTGATTGCGGATGAGATGGTCAGGCTGCTGCTGCAGGGAGTAAGGATGTCCGGTGGGGTTGGCATGGAACACGGATTCAAAGAAATCGGCCCACTTGGTTTCGCCGATCACATTCACTGCCGTGTGGCAGAGCACCACACTCCCTTCACGCTGCAGGGCGGCCACCTGATAGGCGAGTTTGTGGGGGTGGAACCGGTCATCGGCATCCAGAAAGGCCACATACTCCCCGGTGGCTCTGGCCAGGCCCAGGGAGCGCGTGATGCTTTCGCCGAGATTCTGTCTTTGGGAATGGCTGAGGAGGATCAGAGAGGGATGCAGGTTGCGTCTGAGGTGTGCCAACAGCTCCCAGGATCCGTCTGTTGAGCCATCATCCACCACGATCACCTCCTTGGGGGTGAGACTCTGGCGGTAGGCAGAGTCAATAGCTGAAGCAACGAAATCCTTTGCATTGAAGCAGGGGATGATGACCGATACGGTGGCCCCGGCTGTGATTTCGAGTGGATTGTTCTGCCGATCTGGTGTTGATTGTTTCTTTGTCATTCCCCTTTCCCCTCCGCTTACGGGCTACAAGAAAGCTTCGCCATCAGGCTGGTTCCCCTTCACCCTTTCCCTTGGCAAGGGAGGGAGAGGAGACTGGCGTGACAGGGAGTCTGCATGGCAATTCAGTATTGTCGCATCGAAATAACCCTTTGAGATGAGAGAGTGCAGAGAACTTTCTGAGAAGCTTCTAAGAAATGGATGTTCCAGGGATGCTCAAAGGTCAGCCTCGCCTCTGGAGCCACCGGTGAGGCTGAGAGAGCAGCTTGGCGAGAGCCAGCAGCAGCGATACGGTGAAATTCCTTGGCAAGGGATCTGCATGGCTGTCACTGGCAACAGGCTCCCACAGGTATTCCACCAGGATCTGCCGCAGGGTTTCAAGAGCCGAGGTGAAGACACGCAGGCTCTGCAGGGAAGATTCAGAGCGTGCGAAGAGGGCGAGTTTGAATTCGAGCAGGGAATACAGATGCCGGAGTCTGCTCCTGGCGACGGCAGAAGTGGCCGATTCGTGATGTGCACCCGATAGGCCACAAAGGTCTCATCGAGAAACAGAAGTTGCCGCGCTCTGCCAGCAGGCACCAGCACAGCCAGTCTTCGTATTGAAAGAGCTGCGAGATGGAGAAGTGAATTCTCCTGATTGCCTCGGCTCGCACCAGCACGGAAGAGTTGCAGATTCCATGGCGAATGAGGTAGTCCTTCTGTGATTGGAAGGAGTAGATACCGTGGGGATTAGCCCGAAACACCGATTCAAAGAAAGGAGCCTTGCTACGGTCCCCGATCACCTCCACTGCTGTGTGGCACAGCACCACCTGAGGGTTGGCCTCCATGGCCTGGAGCTGGGCTTCCAGTTTTCCTGGAAGGAAAACATCATCGGCATCAAGAAATGCCACATACTCACCGGTTGCCGCCAGAACACCTCGGTATCGAGTGGCGCTCACTCCGAGATTGGCGTGGTCAGGGTGGCTGAGGATCCGAAGATCGCGATAGTGATCCTGCTTCAGCTTGATCAGCTCTTCCCACGAACCATCACTGGAGCCATCGTCGACGACGATGACCTCGATTTCGGTTGGCCCTGCTTGCGCATAAGCAGAACCAACGGCATCAGAGAGAAACAATCGACAATTGAAGCATGGAATGATCACCGAAACCTTGGGTGCGCTCATTCACGCAGTGATGTTGTTGTCATGGTAGCAAGCTGGATTCGTCACGGCACTCTAGGACTGGTCTTTCTCACTCTGCCCAGGGAACGGCTGGGAGAAGCTAGGCTTGTGCCACGCAAGTGAAAGGCCACCAGCATGACAGCAGGTGAGGACGGGCAGATCAGGCTCAGCGTTGCAGTCTGCACCCACAATCCGAGGCTGCCTTATCTACGCCAGGTCCTTCAGGCACTCGAGCAACAGACCCTGCCGTTCCAAGACTGGGAACTTCTTGTGATCGACAACAAGTCGGATCAAGCCGTGCGGGAGATGGTGTCGATCGCCTGGCATCCACGTGCGAGGTGGCTGTATGAAGAGCAGCTGGGCATCACCCAGGCCCGACTCTGCGCGCTGAGAAGTGCTCGCTCCGATCTGGTCATCTTTGTTGATGATGACAATGTGTTGTGTTCCAACTATCTTGAAGAGGCACTCAAGATTCACAGTGACTATCCAGAAGTTGGCGTGTTTGGAGCCGGGGTCATTGAGCCTGACTTCGAAGTGCCGCCACCTCCGTGGATGAAGGACTTTCATGGCTACCTGGCTCTGCGAACCCTTGATCAGGCTCATATTTCTGTTGCCCCCTCGGGAGGCTATCGTCCTTGGGGGCCAGGACTCTGTGTGGGGAAAGAAGTGTCACGTATGTATATTCAGGCCAGCGAAGAAGATCTACGCATTCAAAAGATCGGTCGAAAGCAGAAAAGTCTTGTCTCAGGAGATGATGACATGTTTGCCGTGCTGGCAGCAAAGCATGGTGTCAAGTATGGAGTGTTCCCAGATCTTCAGGCGATCCATCTCATTCCCAAGGAAAGACTTGATCTTGAGTATTTCAAGCGCCTAGTGCGTGGCCATGCACACTCCCACGCGATGATTGCCAATCTCCAAGACCTTTCCTTGGCAAATCCGTTCATGATTCCTTCCTGGAAGGCTGCGTTTGCTTTGCTGATCGGGGGGCATCCACGTTTAGCCTTTCAGCAGTTCCGATCCTTTCTTGCCCTTGAATCTCAGCCATCCGAGGTGTTTCAGCTCTGGAAAGAACGTTGTCTTGGCTGGGAGGACGGTGCGCGGATGTAAAGGAAGGATTGACAATTCTGATCGATCTGCCAGCTCTTGCTGCGCGAAGCCCTGGCGGAATCGCTGGAGAAGGAGCCGCGACGGATGGTCTTTCTGGTGATGATTCCGAACCAAGTCTCCACCTGGTTGAGCCAGGAGGCATAGGTGGGGGTGAAATGTAGCTGGAAGCGGGGACGTCGGGCCAGCCAGAGGCGGACCTTCCGGTGTTTATGTGTGGCGTAGTTGTCCAAGATGAGATGCACCTGCAGCTGCGGGGGGACATTGGCTTCAATGTGGCGCAGAAACTGGAGGAATTCTTGGTGTCGGTGCCGTTTTTTGCACTTGGCGATGACTTGGCCGTTGGTGACGTCGAGAGCAGCAAAAAGCGTGGTGGTGCCGTGGCGGAGGTAGTCGTGGGTATAGCCTTCCAAGTAGCCGAGTCCCATCGGCAGGGCAGGCTGAGTCCGTTGCAGTGCCTGGCATTGGCTTTTCTCGTCAACACACAGAACCAGTGCATTCGTGGGCGGATCCAGGTACAGTCCCACAATGTCTCGGACTTTCTCCACAAAGAAGGGATCGGTGGAGAGCTTGAAGCCGTCAGGCTTCCGCAATGGTTCGGTTTTCTGGCGGTGGGGTTGCACCGAGAAGGTCTGCAGCCAGCGGTGAACCGTGGTCTTGGAGATCCCAGTGGCAGCAGCCAGAGAGCGGGCTCCAGTGGGTGCTGCCGTCGGGCAGCCTGGTCTGCAGGGCCCGGTTGATCACCTCGGCTACCGTGTCGTCCTCGTAGGTGCGAGGCCGCCCTGGACGCAGCTCGTTATGCAGGCCCTCCAGACCCTGTTCCCGGTAGCGCTTGCGCCACTTCCCGACGGTCATGCCCGTCAGGCCCATTCGCCTGGCGATCGATGTGTTGGTTTCGCCAGCACCGCAGGCCAGCACGATCGGGCGCGCTGCACGATCGAATGCGGGAGCTGCGAGAGCGGCAATGCCCTGCAGTTGCTGAACCTGTCATCGTTGAGTGCCAGCGGAGGCAGAACAGCACACTAGGATTGGGGCTGGCCGTCAAAATAAAGCCCGAATCCTGCTTTCTTTGTGGGCCATCGATCCGCCAGGCTTCTTAAGAAGTCTATAGTGGAGGAGTTGAAAACCATGTTAGAATATGAGATTGGTGATATATACAGCTCATCAAGGCAAACGAGGCTTCTTCTTGAAATCTCAACGATTCTATTGTCATTAATTCCACATCTCTTTAGGGATTCAAGTTGAAAACTTCTGGCAGGTTCTGCAACAATGAAGTTGTCAAAGGTGTCAAGCGATACATGCCTGTCTGCATTTTTAATTATAGGAAGATACTGTAACAGCCAGTGAAAGTAATTCTCGCTCCACGGGCCAGCTAAGTTGAGAGACCGGCCAGGAATCCTAGTTATCTCTTGAAGATCTGACACCTGCATATTGCGGGCGTATCTGATGAACTCAGCCTCAGTCTCAAGATTGGTGACTCCACGTCTGCCCTCATTCCATATGCCCCTAATGTAATGACCCTCATGTATTGTGCTCCATCCTCCATTCACTAAGATCGGTTTCTTTCTCAAATGCCAATCCCCTGTAGAAGATTCTTCTGTGCCTATCCAAACGCATATTCCTCTATCGCATTGCCAGTGCGTTTTCCTGGGTCTGCAGGCTTATCCGTTGGTTGTAATATTGGGCTATCCTGTCTTCTTTTTGCTACCCGATATGAGCTCACCCAAGATCTATGGCAGATCAAGTTCGAGGTTGGAAATTGGCTTGTAGTGGTTGCCTCGAACCAAGCCGTGAAACTCTGCGAACAGCTGCTTCAGCATCACCGCGATCCGCCAGCAATAGCCGAATTTGTCCCTTTTGCTTCTGGATTCAATGAGATTCCAGAACCTTTAGTGAGGGGAGGCATTTTGTTTCTGGTGGAGTAATGACTGGCCTGTAATCAGTAGATCTTATGATCTATAGATAGTAAAATTCGCAGAGGGGCAAGGCGCTCAGCATTGGTCTTTGAGCAATTGTAGGCTCGCCTGATAGTAACAGGAAACCTCGATTAATGACCGACCATCCGTTTGCAGTAGGCCTCGAAATCGCTCTTGATCTGAACCCTCCTTAAGAGGTTGCTGAAAAACCCGCCCACATTCGGGGAAATGGGATGCCTGCCCAGCTGAGATACGAGGTCAACGGGAGCACAGCGGCTCCCTGTCCGCTGACTAGTGTCCCGTCCCGGAGATTTGCGAACAAAGTCGCTGCAGCTTCTCCAGGATTGAATCCGCTGTCACAGCCCAGTAGAATGGAGCTATGCTATTTTGTTGGCGATGCATGAACTGCTCGATCCTGGCGATCAGTTCCTTCACGCTGGAGAAGCTGCCGCGCCGGATCGCTCGCTTGGTGATGATCCCCAAACCACGTTCCACCTAGTTGAGCCAGGAGGTTTAGGTGGGCATGTAGTGGCCGTGGAAGCGGGGCCGCCGCGCCAGCCAGGACTATCTACCTTAGGGGTGCTTGTAGGTGGCGTAGTTGTCCACAACCAGGTGCAGGTCCAGACCTCTGGGACTGACTTGTCGATCTGGCGCGAAACCCCAGGAACTCCTGAGTGCCGGTGGCGCGGCTTGCAGTGGGCGATCACCTCGCCGGTGGCCACGTCCAGGGCGGCGAACAGGGTGGTTGTGCCGTGGCGGATGTAGTCGTGGGTCACACCTTCCACGTATCCCAGGTCCATGGGCAGTATCGGCAGGATCCGGTCGAGGGCTTGGATCTGCGTCTTCTCGTCGACGCAGAGCACCATCGCCTTATCCGGTGGGTTCTGGTAGAGGCCGACGATGTTGCGGACCTCCTCAACAAAGAAGGGATCCGTTGACAACTTGAAGTGCTTCTTCCGGTGCGGCTGTACTGAGAAGGGCTGCAGCCAGCGGTGAACGGTGGTTTTGGAGATTCCGGTCTCGGCGGCCAGTGAACGGGCACTCCAGTGGGTGCTGCCATCTGGGCTTGGTCTGCAGTGCCCGATTGATCACCTCAGCCACCTTGTCGTCCTGGTAGGTGTGAGGACGGCCAGGCCTGAGCTCGTCATGGAGGCCCTCAAGGCCCACGTCGAGATAGCGCTGACGCCACTTGCCCACCGTCGAGCCCCTCACGCAAAAGCGCTGGGCCACGGCCGTGTTGGTGTCACCGGACGCGCAGGCCAGCACGATCTGCGCCCGCTGAACGATCGAATGGGGCAGTGAGCGAGATCAGGCCAGGCTCTGCAGTTGGCTTAGCTCGTCTTCTGAGAGCTCCAGCGGCACCATGGGAAAACCGACAGGCATGGAACGACTCCCCAGGAGACACTCCTAATTGCAACCGGCTATCCCCGGAACGGGACATTAGGAGCCTGTCGCCGATAGGGCCGACAGTTGGCACAGGGACCTGACGCAACCACTGAAGGGATGCCTGGCTCTGCAAGGCGTTGCCGTTCCGTCTGCTCAGGAGGCAGTTGGCCCTCGGTCATCACCCTGGCGGGCCCCTGCCCGCCTCGTCCTCACTCATCCAGTGGCTGCCGCCAGGGCCTGTTGTTGTGATCGCCTGAATCGGAACAACTTGAGCAGGTTGTGCGTGGCGGCGATCAGGTGCCACTCGCCGTTCACCTTCTCCAGGCCCCGCAACAGGAACCGCCGCAGGCCACGAGCTTCCTTGATCTGCCCGTTCACCGGCTCCACGATCGCCTTCCGCTGGGCGTAGATCTCCGATCCCTTTTTGCTTCTGATCTTGCGGGCCATGCGGGTTCTGGCATCGGCGTTTCTGGGCAGAGGTCCGCGTTTCGGCGGCGGCGGCTGCCCGTGGGGCAGGCGACCGGTCGCGATGTAGGCGTCGATGCCGTGATCGGCGCAGTGCTGGCGTTGTCCTCGCTCCAGTAGCCCGCATCCATCGTCATCACATCGGGCAGGGCACCGGCGTGGCGTGGATGATCCGCTCGGAGCAGTCGGCTCCAGATGCTCGGCGTCCGGTGGCTGGTTGTTCACCCCGATCGCCACGATCACCTGGAGGTCTCTGTCCACCGACAACTGGCAGTTGTAGCCCTGGATGTAGTGGCCATCTGACTTCATGAGATGGCTGTCGGGTCAGTCTAGGCGAACCCTTCCGCGAAGCGGTGATTCCGCTGGGTCCTGCTCTTCGGTCTGCCGTCGGCTTTCCTGGCCAGGCCCAGCCTGGGCATTTCCTCAGCCGCCAAGGGTTCGAGATCGGGCGGCTCCAGGCCGGCCTGCTCAGCGGCCTCGATCGCCTTCTCACGAGCCGCCCTGGCCTTGACTGCTGCAGCCTCGGCTTTCTTGTCCCGCTCGGCCTGCTCCGCAGCCGCTGCATCGGCCGCGCGGGCAACATCGGCTCCGGCCCTGATTTCCTCTGCCTCCGTGCTGACGCTGCCGCGGGCAGCAGCGGTTTCCGCTTCCATCTCCTTGCGGGCCTGCGGATCCTGGCCAGCTGGTCCTGCCGGCGCCGCAGCTCTACCGCTTGGGGAAGCGCCGACGCTACGGGCAGGTCACTGCCGAGATTGCCCCCTCTGCCAGGAAAGTTGACGCCTCTCCATCCCGACCATTTCAACCACCAGGGGGCCTGATGGAATCGATCGATGCGTCCTTACAGCGAGGCCGTCAAGGCTGATGTCCGCCGGCGGATGAGCCCGCCCCACCGCCAGAGCGTGGCGGAGATTGCCCAGGAGCTGGGCATTCACGTGATCACCCTCTACAAGTGGAGAAAGGCCTGGCGGCTGCAGGGAGAGGTGGTCCCGGCCACCCAGAAAGACCCCGAGGGTTGGGGCCCAGCCGACAAGTTCACGGTGGTGCTGGAGACCGCCGGGCTGAACGCCACCGAGCTCGGTGCCTACTGCCGTGAGCGGGGCCTGTTCCCCGGGCAGGTGGACCGCTGGCGCCAGGCGGCCCAGGATGCCAATGCACAGCCGCTGCTGACGATGGCCGAGCAGAAGGACCTCGAGAAGCGCCACCAGCAGGATCAGCGGGAGATCAAACGTCTCCAGCAGGAGCTCCGCCGCAAGGACAAGGCCCTGGCGGAGGCAGCAGCACTGTTGATCGCCTCAAAAAAGATCCAGGCCTACTGGGGAGAGGACGGGGGGGATTAACCTCACCAGCGGATCGCCGCAAGGCTCTGGCGATCCTCGATGCAGGCATGGCGGCAGGTGCCCGGGCGCGCAAGCTCGCCGAGCTGCTTGGCGTGGGCTTGGCCACCCTGCAGCGCTGGCGGCGTCAGTTTGCGGGTGATGGGGACGGACTGGATCGCCGCAAAGGCAGCCCCCGCCAGGTGTCTCACCGCCTCAGCGAAGAGGAGCGCCGGCGGATCCTGCTCACCTGCAACCAGTCGGAATTCGCCGCGCTGCCACCGGGTCAGATCGTGCCCGTTCTGGCGGATCGTGGTCTCTACATCGGTTCGGAGCGCAGCTTCTACCGGGTGCTCCATGCCCATGGCCAGGCTCACCGCCGCGGTCGTGCCCGGCCGCCCCAGGAGCCCCGCCCGGTGCCGCGATTGGAGGCCCGGGGGCCGAATCAGCTCTGGAGCTGGGATATCACCTACCTACCCACCAGCGTGCGGGGCGTGTGGCTGTACCTCTACCTCGTCATCGACGTCTGGAGCCGCAAGGTGGTGGCTTGGGACGTGGCCGAGCGGGAAGACGCTCAGATCGCCGCTGATCTCGTCAGCCGCGCCTGCCTGCGGGAGCGGATCGGCCGGAGGCGCCGCCAGCCGCTGATCCTCCATGCCGACAACGGCAATGCCATGCGCGCCGCCACCCTGGAAGCCCGGCTGGAGGAGCTGGGGGTGCTCAGATCCTTCTCCAGGCCAAGGGTCAGCAACGACAACCCCTACTCCGAATCCCTGTTCCGAACGGTCAAATACCGGCCGGACTACCCCAGAAGGCCCTTCCGCAGCAAGGACGAGGCCTGCCTCTGGGCCTGTGCATTCGTGGACTGGTACAACCACCAGCACCGCCACAGCGGCATCCGGTTCGTGACACCCCACCAGCGCCACAGTGGCCAGGCCAAAGAGATCTGTCGGCACCGATCCCGTGTCTACGAGCAAGCTCGCCAGCGACATCCCCGTCGCTGGTCGCGGTCGACCCGCTGCTGGCGTCAGCCGGAGGTGGTCTGGATCAATCCCATGGAACACGCCAGCACGCCCGTGACGACGCCGGGATCGTCGCCATCTCTGGAGCCGATGGCTGTGGAGATGGCGGTGCAGACCCCTCAGGTCGTGGAGGCGATGCAACGGCTGGCGGCAGTGGGCTGGGGTCGGCGCCGGATCGCCAGGGAGCTGGGCTGCTCGCCGGAGACGGTGCGCAAGTATCTGCGGTAGGGGGGCTGGCAGCCCTACGGAAAGCCCTGCCGCAGTCCGGGATCGGTGAAATTCCGCTGCGCAGCGGCCGTTGGGCTGCCATCGGCCCGATGGGCCAGGCCGCGATACGGCATGGAATCAGCCGCCTGTGGCTCCAGCCCCTGGGGTTCAAGGCCTGCCTCATCGGCCTTCTGGATCGCCAGATCCGTTGCTGCTTCTGCCTTCTCCTGCGCCTTGACCGCCTTGTCGCGCAGCTTCTGCTGCTCGCTGGCATCCGCATCTGCTGCTTCTGCGTCGGCAACCGCAGCTTCTGCATCGGCTGCCTGCTTGGCGCGATCACGGGCAGCCGCTGCTGCTGCTTCCGCTTCCAACGCTTGTCGGGCCTGGCGGATCTTCTCCAGCCGGTCCTGCCGGCGCCGCAGCTCCTCGGGCAGATCACTGCCCAGCTTCCCTTTGCCGTACTTCCGATCCTCCTGCGCATCGAGGATCTCGGCCCGCCGCATCAGCTTCTTGATCTCCTTCTCCAGCTGGGCCTCGGCTTTGAGCATCCGCTCATGGCTCATGGCTTTGTGCTTGGAGGCATTGGCCTGCACCTTGGTGCCGTCCAGGGCCACATGGCCCAGGCTCACCATGCCGGCCTCCTGGCAGAGCCGCAGGATCTGCACAAACAGCTCGCTCAGGGCCTCAAGGTTGCGGCGGCGGAACTCACTGATCCGGCTGTGATCTGGCTGCTGGTTGCCGGTCAGCACGCGGAAGGCCAGATCCTCGTAGCAGGCACGTTCGATCCGGCGGGAGGAGACGATGCCCGTGCAGTAGGCGTAAAGCAGCAGGAGGGTCATCATCCTGGGGTCAAAACCCTTCTCCCCGCGCGGATCCTTGCCTTGAGCAGGGATCACGATGGCGGAGAGATCCAGCTCATGCACCAGATCGAGCAGGAAATACACCTGGTGATCAGCCGATAGCCAGTCACTGGGTGATGGCGGCAGGAGCGTCGTCTGGCCCGGCTGCCAGGGGCGGAAGGACTTGGGGCTTTGCATGCCCCATTCTCTCGATCAGATCGATTGCTGTCACTGGGATCTGGGCAGATTCAGGGGCGTCTGTGGAGAGGGGACGGGTGGTCTATGCGCAACACGCTCCTAGTGTGCCGTCCCGGAGATTCGCGAGCAAAGTCGCTGAATCTTTTCCAGGATTGAGTCCGCAGTCGCTGTCCAGACGAATGGAGCGGAGGTCTTGTTGTAGGCCGACGCGAACTGCTCAATTTTGGCGATCAGCTGCTTAACGCTGGAATAACTCCCTCGGCGAATTGCTCGTTCGGTAATCAGCGCAAACCAACGTTCAACCTGGTTCAGCCACGAGGCATAGGTAGGGGTGAAGTGGACATGAAAACGCGGCCGCTGGGCCAGCCAGGCTTTCACCTTGGGGTGCTTGTGTGTGGCGTAGTTGTCGACAATCAAATGCAGGTCAAGCTCTGGAGGAACTGATTTGTCGATCTCCCTGAGAAAGCCTAGGAACTCCTGATGCCGGTGGCGAGGCCTGCACTGTGTGATCACCTCACCGGTGGCCACATCAAGTGCCGCGAATAAGGTGGTAGTCCCGTGGCGGATGTAGTCGTGGGTGACTCCCTCTACGTATCCCAGGCCCATGGGCAGCATCGGCTGGGTTCGATCAAGAGCCTGCACCTGGGTTTTCTCGTCCACGCAGAGCACAACTGCCTTGTCAGGAGGGTTCAGGTAGAGGCCAACGATATCTCTGACCTTCTCGACAAAGAAAGGATCTGTCGAGATCTTGAAGTTCTTCTGGCGATGGGGCTGCAGTGCAAATGTCTTGAGCCAGCGGTGCACCGTACTTTTTGAGATTCCGGTCTCAGCGGCAAGGGAGCGAGCACTCCAGTGGGTACTGCCATCGCTGGGCTTGGTCTGCAGTGCACGATTGATCACCTCAGCCACTTTGTCGTCCTCATAGGTACGCGGGCGACCGGGTCGAAGTTCATCGTGGAGTCCTTCGATGCCGAACTCTCGATACCGCTTTCTCCACTTCCCGACAGTCATCCCTGTCACGCCCATCCGCTTGGCAATGGCGGTGTTGGATTCACCATCGCCACAGGCAAGCACGATCTGTGCTCGCTGCACGATTGAGTGTGGCATTGAGCGTGAGTTGGCGATACTCTGCAACTCGCGAAGCTCTTCATCGGAAAGCTTCAAGGGAGGCGAATCGGTTAAATTCTAATCTTAGTCTTCAACCTGTTGCCAAGATGCCTGAGAAGAGACCCAGTTGAACTATGAAATAAGACATTGGATATTTCTGCGTCGGAAAGCGTATTCAAAATCTCGCTTTTTCGATGATCCCACAGCATTTCATTAATTCGAGTTATGTAGTCCGAAAGGTTATCGCCCTCCTCATTTAGTTCTTTCCGGGTTTTGATCTCGTCAGCTAATCTGCCAAAAAAGAAAGCAGTGACAGAATCTTGGATCACCCGAAAAAGAAATGGAATCTCTAAGAACTGCAGGTAACTAACTATGCTCTGTATGCCAGATCCAAGCATCCATGAATCGTGAAGCATAATCACTGAGTGAGGCGATGAGAGCTTTTGAACGTGGATGAAATCAGAGAATACAGCTTCGTTTGTATGTTCGGCGTCGATAAATGATAGATGAAAGCCTCTTGGGTATCTTTGGAATATTGAGCTAGGGTCAAGATCCTGTATCACCCCGTCATGGGTTTCAAGCTTCTTGAGGCATGCTGTATCTGAGGTGTGCTGTGTAAGTGTATTAACCAAGTCCGTTGTGGTGATTCCTTGATATGAATAGCCGGAAACTCTCCGCTCGTCGGGCTGACTTGTGACGCGCTTGTCAACTGATAGAATATTTGAGCAGGACGAGGATAGCAAATGTGGCAAAAGCGAACCACCCAAGTAGGAGCCAAGTTCTAAGTAATTGTAGCTTGGGACTTGCTCGGAGATGAAACTTCTAATGAATTCAAGAGCTGCCCTGTCGCCTGGACTTGTCTGTGAGGAAATCTTGTAGCATGAGATGTCTGCCGAAAAAGAGTTTGTCAACATGGGATTCCTGTTCGGGGATGTTGGTTTTGGGGTTTGGCGTATTAAGGGCTCTCAAGATAGTCTTTGCAGGCAATTGGCATCAGTGAGGGAAAGACCTGTCCAAATCTAAACCTATTTAGCCATGGGGGTCAGAAGCTCTTTCATGTGAAACAGGTCCGGCAACTCAACAGCTCAAGACGCTTGCCATGGATGGGTCGATGCGACTTGGTTTCTGGTTGAGCTTTAATGTTCAGTTCCGGGATAGCCTCCGCGCAAGATGGCCTGTGGCGCTTCAAGAGGTGGCATGGTTCTCTGCGAACACTAGCCCTTGTGAATTGTTTGCGGAGGCTTGAATCGCGTTTACGTCCCAGATAGAGATGGCTTGCGATAGCCCGGTGAGCATCCCACCTGCCGGAAACACGGAAGCAGGCTTGGCCGCAACCCCGGTGGGCGTGAGGGCTGGTTTCCTGGAACTAGTCAGTCAGTTCCAGAAAGAACACGAGGAGAAGGAGCAACTGCGAGCGCAGCTCACTGCCTTGGCGTGCCTATGAGAGTAGATTAAACGATGATGGTGCGCCTCGATCCCTGGAAGGCCCTCTCTCAAGAGGAGCGCCGCAGCTTCGCTCCCCTCAGCCCCGATCTGGTGGTGGAGCTCGCCAGCACCATTGGTGCAAGCCCCGGTGACGGAGGGCCACGGGGCGTGAGCGCTCTGCGCCGCAAGATGGCTGCCTACCAGGCCAACGCTGCTCGCCTCGGCTGGAGGCCAGTTCGGAATTTCCGGCCCTGCAGCTGCAGCTCGCTGAGAGTTGGGCGGGGTGAAACGGCCTGCGCCTCGCTCTGCTTTCGGCCGTGATGCAGCCCGATCGATCCCTTCGCCGGCCGAGACCATCGTCATTGCCAAACGACACGGCTACTATTGCCATATGGCAACGACCTCCCCTGCCGTGCTGTCCGGCCCCGAGGGGCCTGCCAGAGTTCTGGAGCTGGAGAGCGGCCGTCCGGCGGATCTGCTGGCGGCTGTGCGTGATGGCCTGCCCTTCACGGCGCTGGAGGCCGTCGCCGGCCAGCTGGGTCTGCAAGCCGCTGAGATCGGCGGCCTCCTGGGGATCCCACTGCGCACCTTTGCCCGGCGCCGCAAGGCTCAGCAGCTCACGCCTTTCGAATCAGACCGCCTTTATCGAATTGCCCGCACCTTCGCGCTGGCGTGCGAGGTGTTGGGAAGCCCCGCGAAAGCCCGCCCATGGCTGCTTTCACCCAACCGTGCGCTTGGGGGTGAGGTGCCGCTCCATCAGCTGGATACCGACATCGGTGCCAGGCAGGTGGAGGATGTGCTCCTGAGGCTGAGCCACGGCGTGTTCAGCTGATGCTGCTCTGGCGGATCGCTCGCGAGATTCACATCGACACGCCCCTGGAGGGAGTGGGTGGTCTGATCGTCTCCGGGCGCTGGCACCGGCGCGGACAGCCGATCCTCAACGCCTCAGCCAATGCAGCCCTGGCGGCGCTCGAGGTGCTGGTGCATGTGGAACCGATGCAGGCCCCGGACGATCTGCGCCTCCTGGGTTTGGATCTGCCGGAGGACCTGGCGATCGAGACCCTGGATCCGGCGCTGCTGCCAGAAGACTGGCGCACCGTGCCGGCGCAGGAGAGCACCCAGTACCATCGGCAGCGACTGGCTCCAGCGCAGGTCCAGCGTGGCCCTGAAGGTCCCCTCGGTCATCGTTCCGGCGGAAAGCAACGTGCTGCTCAATCCACGCCACCCAGGCATGGCCCGGGTGCGCATCAGCAGCAACGAGGCCTTTCGCTTCGATTCCAGGTTGCTCTGAGGGCACCATGGCGTGGTTTCCCATGGGTCGTATGACTGGATTCGTAGGCCGCAGGGGCATCCTGCGCATCCAGAAGCGCCTGGGCGCTGGCGTGATAGCGCTCGGCACGTAAGCCATGGCACAGCTGCTGGTGCGCCACCTCGAGCCTGCTGTCAAGGAGGCCCTGCAGCGTCGGGCCCGCCGCCATGGACGCAGCATGGAGGAGGAAGTGCGGCAGATCCTGCGGCAGGTTGTTCAGGCTGAATCTCCCGTTTCTGCCTCGGAAGGGCTCGGCTCACGCATCGCTGCGCTGTTTGCCGATCTCGAACGGGAGCAACCGATTCCCGAGTGGCGAGGGGAGGAGGCCCTGCCAGCCCAGCTTGACTCGTGATCCTGCTGGACACCAACGTGGTTTCTGCGGTGATGCAGAAGCACCCTGAACCAGCCGTGCTGCAGTGGCTGAATGATCAGAATTCTGCGGAGATCTGGTTGCCGAGTGTGGTGGTGTTCGAGCTGCGCTACGGGGCAGCGATCCATCCGGATCCAGGCCGCAGGCGTCTCCTGCAGGAAGGCGTGCAGGCGTTGCTGGATCAGCTCCTCCAGGAGCGAGTCGCCCCGATGGACTCTCTGGCTGCTCAGAGAGCGGCGCTGCTGGCGGCGGCACGCAGGGCGAAGGGTCGCGTCGTCGATCTGCGCGACACCCTGATCGCCGGGATTGCCCTCGCTTGCGAGGCCCAGCTGGCGACCCGCAACGTGCGCCACTTTGACGACACCACCCACAGCCCGATCATCCCTGCCAGGGTCTTCGGGAGCGCGGAACCCTGGCTGTGGCAGCGGCGTCCCTGAAGGGCGGCTGCAGTCCCTGGTCCCAGTGCTGTCAACTGACGCTAGCCTTGTCTTCAGATGATTGGCTTGCGTCCCGCGTCGCCCACCCCCATGGCCCCTGCCCGCCTGGTCGCCAGTCCCCCCGGCAACCTCGCCGAAACGTTCTGGCAGCGCACCGCTGAGCTGGCCGACTGAGCGAACAGGAGCGGCTCGAAGCCATCGAGCAGGGCTGGAGCAGCCGCTGGTTGGTCGCCCTGCGGGAACACCTGCATCTCAAGGCGTCGGAGCTGGAGCCCCTGCTGGCGATGTCGGAGTCCACCCTGGCCCGGCGGGTCCGGCAGGTGGCGCCCCTGGAGCCGGCCCCGTCGGAACGGCTGGATCGTCTGCATGATGTGATCAGCCTGGCCTGCGCCGTGTTCGAAGACCCCGCCAGCACCGAGGCCTGGCTCAAGGCACCCCATCCCCCACTGCCGCACGGCCTTCGGGGCGACCCAGGTGCGGCGGCTGCTGCAGGCGATCGCTCAGGGTGCCCCGGTCTGATGCAGGCCTGGCGCCTGAGCAAGGTGCGCTACGCCGCTGATCTCTCAGGGGTGGGAGCCGCCCGCGATGGGCAGCGCTGGAATTCCCCTGGCCAGCCAGCGGTGACCATGGGGCTCACGCCGGAGATCACCGTTCTGGAGTTGCTGGTTCTCCTGAACGGCGTGATCAGCGCTCCCCTGATGTTGTGCTCCTATGCCATCCCTCACGGCCAGGCCAGCGCTTCCTTCGCAGGGCCATGGCTCTCCGCCACCCAGCAGCTGGGCCTTGTGCTGCCTTCGGTGGTGGTGGCGCAGGCCCGCAACCTGCTTCTCAACCCCCTGCATCCGGCCATCACCCAGGTGAGCCTGGTGGATCAGGTGCCCTTTCGCCTCGATCGGAGGCTGGGTGGAGCCTCCCTACCCTGAAGTGCCCCATCGGCCTGGGGTGATGACCCTCTCCGCCACCTGCCAGTCGAGCTCTCGATACCGGCCATCCCCTTGCGGGCTGGAGCCCCCGACCCCAGCCTGCGGCTACCTTGCTGCTCAGCCCGTGTCGGCACAGATGGAAAACCGACCGCAGAGATCTGACAGGCGCTAGCGTGATAGCACTCGGCACGGAAGCCATGGCACAGCTGCTGGTGCGCCACCTCGAGCCGGCTGTCAAGGAGGCCCTGCAGCGTCGGGCCCGCCGCCACGGACGCAGCATGGAGGAGGAAGTGCGGCAGATCCTGCGGCAGGTTGTTCAGGCTGAATCTCCCGTTTCTGCCTCGGAAGGGCTCGGCTCACGCATCGCTGCGCTGTTTGCCGATCTCGAACTGGAGCAACCGATTCCCGAGTGGCGAGGGGAGGAGGCCCTGCCAGCCCAGGTTGACTCGTGATCCTGCTGGACACCAACGTGGTTTCCGCGGTGATGCAGAAGCACCCCGAACCTGCCGTGCTGCAGTGGCTGAACGATCAGAGTTCTGCGGAGATCTGGTTGCCGAGTGTGGTGGTGTTCGAGCTGCGCTACGGGGCAGCGATCCATCCGGATCCAGGCCGCAGGCGTCTCCTGCAGGAAGGCGTTCAGGCCTTGCTGGATCAGCTCATCCAGGAGCGAGTCGCCCCGATGGACTCCCTGGCTGCTCAGAAGGCGGCGCTGCTGGCGGCGACACGCAGGGCGAAGGGTCGCGTCGTCGATCTGCGCGACACCTTGATCGCCGGGATTGCCCTCGCTTGCGAGGCCCAGCTGGCGACCCGCAACGTGTGGCACTTTGACGACACCACCATCAGCCTGATCAATCCCTTCCAGTGATCCGAGGACGGTGCTCTGGCTGTGGAAGCTGCGTCCCTGAAGGGCGGCTGCAGTCCCAGGATCCGGGGATGTCAATTGACGCTAGCCTGACTTCAGATGATTGCCTGACGGCCCGCGTCGACCCCCATGGCCCCTGCCTCCCTGGTCGCCAGTCCCCCCGGCAATCTCGCCGAAACGTTCTGGCAGCGCACCGCTGAGTTGGGCGAGCTGAGCGAGCAACAGCGCCTCGAAGCCATCGAGCAGGGCTGGAGCAGCCGCTGGTTGGTCGCCCTGCGCGAACACCTGCACCTCAAGGCGTCGGAGCTGGAGCCGCTGCTGGCGATGTCGGAGGCCACCCTGGCGCGGCGGGTCCGGCAGGAGGCGCCCCTGGAGCTGGTGCCGTCGGAACGGCTGGACCGTCTGATCGACGTGATCAGCCTGGCCTACGCCGTGTTCGAAGATCCCGCCAGCACCGAAGCCTGGCTCAAGGCCCCCCATCCGCTGCTGCAGCAGGCTTCCCCGTTGCAGCACTGCCGCACGGCCATCGGGGCGACCCAGGTGCGGCGGCTGCTGCACGCGATCGAGCAGGGTGCCCCGGTCTGATGCAGGCCTGGCGGCTGAGCAAGGCGCGCTACGCCGGAGATCTCTCGGGTCTGGGGGCCGCCAGCGCTGGCCAGCGCTGGAATCCGCCTGGCCAGCGAGCTGTGTATCTGGGGCTCACACCGGAGATCACCGTGCTGGAGCTGCTGGTTCACCTGAATGGTGTGCTCAGCGCTCCCCTGGTCCTGTGCACCTATGCGGTGCCGGAGGATCCGGGCCTGATCGCCCGCCCCGAGCTCAGCGCGATCCCTGCCGGATGGGATGCCCTCCCCCACACCCAGGCCAGCGCTTCCTTCGGAGGGCAGTGGCTCTCTGCCATGCAGCAACTGGGCCTTGCGCTGCCTTCGGTGGTGGTACCCCAGGCCCGCAATCTGCTCCTCAACCCCCTGCATCCGGCCATCGCCCAGGTGGCCTTGGTGGATCAGGTGCCCTTTCGCCTCGATCGGCGGCTGGGCGGAGTCGCCTTACCCTGAATTTCCCCATCGGCCTGGGGTGATGACCCTCTCCGCCAGCCCCGCCCCGCCCGACGCGCGGCTCACGCCCGAGCAGTTCGCCCTGCTGTGCGCGAAAACCGAGAGGCGGTGCTCGAACTCGCGCCGATGGCCGGGTGCGGCGATGACGCCGACCGGAAGCGAAACGGTTCGCTCGCAGTGCGCGGAAATCGAGATGCGCCTTCTTCTCTGGGCCGACCAGGCAGGAGGCTGGAAAATGTTCGGGAGTTCCAGCGGATTCCGCCTCCCGGATGGCTCCGTCTACAGCCCTGATGCCTCCCTGGTGCGCCTCGATCGCTGGCAGGCTCTCACCCCCGAGGAGCGCCGCGGCTTCGCCCCCCTCTGCCCCGATCTGGTGGTGGAGCTGGCGATCCCCGGCGACGAGAGCCCAAGGGGGGTGAGCGCTCTGCGCCGCAGGATGGCCACTTAGCAGGCCAATGGCGCTCGCCTGGGCTGGTTGCTGCTGCCCGAGATCTGGGCGGCCTGAGAGGACTCCCGCAGGCTGCCCCTGCGCGTCACCCCTACCCCACCTCGGTCGCCAGCTCCGTTTCTCCTTCCCCTTCGGCGTCGTGGCTCGTCGCGGCGCCGGTGCCGGGTGTCTCTTCGCCCAGATGCAGCGTCTTGGCCCATACGAGCCGCTTGGGCAGCAGCGCCATCTTCACCGTGACCCAGGGGATCACCACGAACCAGTGCAGCAGATAGAGGATGCCCAGACCCACCGTGAGCGGGTTCATCGGCGGCAGGGGCGGGCCTTCGCTGCTGCGGCGGCAGCCGCGCAGCAGGGTGAGGCCCGAGAGGCCCAGGCCCATGATCGACAGCGGCCACAGCGTGGGCGGTGTGCGCGTCACCAGCGCCCCCAGCAGGTCGGCGCTGGAGGTGACGGGCACCGCGTACTGCAGCAGGAAGAAGCAGGCCAGATCGACTCTCTGGCTGCGGCGCAGACGGTTCGAGAGCAGCTGGGGCCAGTAGTCGAGGAACCGCTGCAGTCCTCCCTCGGCCCAGCGCTGCCGCTGGCGCCACAGCGCCCGCAGGCCCAGCACCGCCTCCTCCCGCACCGGTGGATCCCAGAGCAGGCCGATCGGCAGCCCCGCCAGCAGGAAGCGGAAGCTCAGATCCAGATCATCGGTGATCGTGTCTTCGTTGAAGCCTCCGGCCGCGAAGCACCGCATCGCGCCGCAGCAGCTGGCCGTTGCCCCGCAGTTCGCTCACCCCGCCCCAGGCCAGCCGCCCCTCCTGCACCTGGGCATCGAAGGCCATCTCCATCGCCTGTGCCCGGGTGAGCAGGTTCACCTCCCCATTCACCACCGCCTTGCGCAGCTGCACCGCCGCCCAGCCGCCCTGCTCCGCATAGGGGATCAGCCGCTCCAGCACATCGCCCTGCAGATCCCCATCCGCATCGAGCACCAGCATCCAGCGGCCCCGCAGATGCTCCATCGCCAGATTCAGGGCCGCCGACTTGCCTCCCCCCGCCTGGCGGCTGCGCCGCAGCACCCTCAGCTGGGGGTGCTGCTCCTGCAGCTCGCTCAGCACCTCGGGGGTGCGGTCCTCGCTGCCGTCGTCGATCACCCACAGCTGCAGCCGCTCCCGGGGCCAGCGCAGCTGGCTCGAGCCCCTCCACCAGCCGCCGATCACCGCCTGTTCGTCGCGGGCGGCCACCACCACATCCACGCAGGGAAGGTCGCCCGCCGCTTGCTGCTCGGCGCAGGATGTCGGCCGCGCCGCGCTCGCGGCGCCGGGACGGCCCGCCGGCCCCGCGGGCTCAGCAGCACCGTGCGCAGGCTGTAGCCCCCCAGCAGCACCGCCAGGGTGAGGGCCGGCAGCAGGCCCCGCACCGGATCCAGCCAGTGGGGGGCCATCCCCGCCCAGCCGCAGGCCACCAGGAACAACGCTGCCTTGGGTCGACGGCGATCGCTGGCACTCCCGCCTGCCGTCATGTCTCCCCCAAGGTCGGATCGAACTCTAAGGGGCTCTAGCGAAGCCTGCCGAGTTCATCCAGGCTGCGCAATTCGGTGCCGGGGTAGTAGTGCTGCAGGATCCTCTCGCTGCTCCAGCCCCGGGCGGCCAGGTCGATCGCTCCCGCCTGGGAGAGCCCCGCGCCGTGGCCGAAGCCGCCTCCGCGCACCTGCCACACGCCCTCTCCGGCGGGCGTGATCGTGAACAGGGTGCTGGGCAGCTGGCGCAGGGTGCGGCGGATCGCATCCAGCCGCAGCACCCTCGAGCCGCTGCTCCCCTGGATCTCCAGGGCCAGCACCCGGCCGCTCGCCCCCCGCTCCAGCACCTTCAGGCCGCTCGGCTGGCCCACCCCTCCCCCGGCCCGGGCCAGGGCGCCGGCGATCTGGGAGGCGGTGAGCGTTCGGCTCCAGCGGAACCGCGGGTGGTCGGCCCCGTAGGCCGCTCCCCCATCCCCCAGCAGCACCGGCAGGGAAGCCGGCGCCAGCGGCACCGGGAACCGGGCCGCGAAGTCCGGTGGCCCGTCGGCGAACACCCGCAGGTAGGGAACCGCCCCTCCCTTCCACACCTCCTCGAAGCCCGCGCTCACCCCGCCGTTGCTGGCGTGGTACACCGCGTGGATCGGCACGCCCCCGGCCGCCAGCACCTTGTGGCGGCTCGTCGCGATCGCTGCCCGCACCGCCGGGCCCGCCTGGCGGGGATCGCTGTACACCTGGCACTGGGTGTCGGCGCAGAGGTGATACCCATCCACCGCGAAGCGGTGCCGGTTGCTCACCGCCCAGGTGCGGGCCAGCACCGCCTGGGCCGCCAGGGCCGCCGGCGGTGATCCGGCTCCGATCTCGTGGGGCACCACCCCCTCCAGGTAGCGCTCCAGCGGCACCTGCTCCACCAGGCTCCAGCCTCCGTAGGCATCCCCCAGCAGCCGGAAGGGGCCGCCGTAGAGGCCCTCCTTCCAGCGCAGTCCTCCCGGCGCCTCGATCCGCAGCGGCCCCTCCAGCGCCACCACCCCTTCAGCGCGGCGCAGTTCCAGGCCGAGGCGCCGCGTCTCCCTCCGCTCCACCAGCCGGGCTTCCGCTCCTGCAGGCGCCGGGGTGTCGGCCGCCGCCCACACCTCCCACTCCCCGGGCTTGGCGATCACCGGTTCCGCCCCCAGGCTGCGCCACTGCTTCGCCACCTCCTCGGCGCTCTCGAAGCTGGCGAACGGGCCCAGCACCCGGCGGCGCACGGTGAGGGGTTGTTCCAGTTCCTGCCAGCGCCAGTGCAGCACCAGCTCGGGCGCCATGAAGCGCTGGCCGTTGCCATCGATCAGGGTGAGCAGGCCGGATCCGGCCCGCAGCCGCAGCGGCGCCGCCCCGGCCGCGTTGCCGCCGGCGGCCGGCCCCAGCCGGGCGGCCAGGCCCACCCACAGCCTCGGATCGGCGGGATCCAGTGCCGCCGGCGCCGGCACCGGCCAGTGCAGCGCCTCGGACGGGGCTGTCGGCAGCGGCGGCAGCGGCGGTGCCTCCCCGGCCCGGCAGCCCCCCGAGAGCAGCACCAGGGTGCCCAGCGCCGTGGGGGCCAGGGCCCGCGAGGGCAGCGAACGAAGCAGGGGCACCATGGAGAACGGGGAGGAACTTGGAAGAAGGATCGCCTACGTCGTACGCTCGTCGTTTGTGCATGCGCTCGAGGAGATGCCGAAGCTCAAGACCCGCAAAGCGGCCGCCAAGCGGTTCAAGGTCACCGGCAGCGGCAAGTTCATGCGCCGGCGTGCCTTCCACAATCACCTGCTCGATCACAAGAGCCCCAAGCGCAAGCGCTACCTCAAGACCATGGCGGTGGTCGATGAGCGTGATGCCGCCAACGTGGCCCTGATGCTTCCCTACGGCAGCTGATCCCACCTCCTTCCCTTTCCCCCACCTCCGTTCATGGCTCGCGTCAAGAGGGGCAACGTCGCCCGCAAACGCCGCAACAAGATCCTTCGCCTCGCCCGGGGCTTCCAGGGCAGCAACGGCAGCCTCTTCCGCACCGCCAACCAGCGGGTGATGAAGGCCCTCTGCAACGCCTATCGCGACCGCCGGCGCCGCAAGCGCGATTTCCGCCGTCTCTGGATCGCCCGCATCAACGCCGCTGCCCGCCTCAACGGCCTCAGCTACAGCCGCCTCATCGGCGGGCTCAAGAAGGCCGACGTGCGCCTCAACCGCAAGATGCTCGCCCAGCTGGCCGTGGCCGATCCCTCCAGCTTCACCGCCGTGGTCAGCGCCGCCGGCACCTGACCCCCACCCCCGGCCCGATCCCATGACCGAGCTGCTTCCCCAGGCTTATCTCATCGGTCTGATCGTGCTTCTGGGCCTCGCCGCGGTTCTGGTGGCCCGCCAGATCCTGCGCGTGCGCCGGGATGAACTCACCCTGGCCCGGCTCGGCGGCAACGACACCAGGCCCTCCCGCCTGCGGGAGGCCTCGGCTCTCTATGAGCTCGCCTCCGTGCAGTTGCGCAAGCGGCTCTACGGCCAGGCCAGCGACAATCTCAAGCTGGCCCTCAAGCAGGCCGATGCCGAGAACGCTCCCCCCGAAGCCCGGGCCCTGATCGAGAATGCCCTGGGGTTCGCCCTCGCCGCCCAGAACAACTACGCCTCGGCGATCCGCCACTACCGCGCCGCCATCCGCGCCAAGGGTGATTACCCCGTGGCCCTCAACAACCTGGCCTTCGCCCTCGAAAAGCAGGGCAAACCCGAGGAGGCCCGCGCCGCCTACGAGCAGGTGATCAGCCTCGATCCCGGCAACGGCACCGCCCGCAAGGGCCTCCGCACCCTCGAGCGCCGCAGCGGTCTCCCCGGCAAAGCCGCCTGAGCGGGGCTCACCAGAGGCCGCGGATCAGGCCTCCCGTGCCCTCGGCCGGGCTCAGAGAGCCGGGTGACAGCTGCAGGCGTCCCCCCAGGCTGGTGAGCCGGTTGTCGAACCAGCCGCTCAGCGAGAGGCCCTGCAGCCCCTGGAAGGCTCCGCCGGCTTCCAGGCCGCTGCCCAGCTGGTCGGCCAGCAGCAGCAGATCCAGCTGATCCGACTTGGCGTTGAGGTTGCCCTGCACCGGGGTCACGATGGTTCCGATCGTCATCTGACCCCGCAGATCCACCATCTGCCCCATCGGTGTGGCCGAAGCCAGCTCCAGCTGCACCGGCAGGGGAGCCGATCCGTCGAAGGCCCGGTAACTGCCCCGCCAGGTGCGGGGGATCAGCTCGGCGATCAGCCGGGCCCGGCCCACCGGATCGAAGGTCTCCACCGTCCCTGCCTCGAGCACCATTGGAGGTGCCAGCAGGGCCGAGCCGAGTCCGGGAACCGGCATCGGCGGGGGGCTGGCGGCGAGCAGCAGCGGCATGGCACGGGCGGGGAGTCCTGGGCGCAGACTAGGGGCCCCGCCCCCGTTCGCGCTCGCCGGCCGTGATCCAGCCCCCTGTTCAGCCGGACCCTGCCGACGATGGGCTCGTGGATGCTCTCGTGATCGGTGGCCGTTCCTTCACCAGCCGGCTGATGACCGGCACCGGCAAGTATCCGAACCTGGCACTGCTGCAGGCCAGCGTGGCCGCCAGTGCCTGCGAGATCGTGACCGTGGCGGTGCGCAGGGTGCAGAGCCTGGCTCCGGGCCATGAGGGACTGATGCAGGCCATCGACTGGAACCGGATCTGGATGCTGCCCAACACCGCAGGCTGCGCCACCGCCGAGGAGGCCATCCGCGTCGCCCGCCTCGGCCGGGAGCTGGCCCGCCTGGCCGGCCAGGAGGAGAACTCCTTCGTGAAACTCGAGGTGATTCCCGACTCCCGCCACCTGCTCCCCGATCCCTTCGGCACCCTCGAGGCAGCCGAGGTGCTCGTGAAGGAGGGCTTCACCGTGCTGCCTTACATCAACGCCGATCCGCTCCTGGCCCGCAGGCTCGAGGAGGTGGGCTGCGCCACGGTGATGCCCCTGGGGTCGCCGATCGGCTCCGGTCAGGGCATCCGCAACGCCGCCAACATCGCCCTGATCATCGAGAACGCCCGCATTCCGGTGGTGGTGGATGCGGGTATCGGCGTGCCCAGCGAAGCGGCCCAGGCCATGGAGATGGGGGCCGACGCCCTGCTCATCAACAGCGCCATCGCCCTGGCCGGGGATCCTCCCGCCATGGCCCGCGCCATGGCCCTCGCCACCGAGGCCGGGCGCACCGCCTTCCGGGCCGGCCGCCTTCCGGTGCGCTCCCAGGCCCACGCCAGCTCCCCCGGCCAGGGGCGGGTGGGCCAGTGAGCGCCACTTGCGGACTGTGACGATCCATTCCCGATCCGGGCCCTTCCCGGACCGCTCTCCATAGGGTTTGGCCGTAGCTGCCCCCACCCCATGCAGGTCACAGAAGAAGACGGAGGCAAGCTCAACGCCTTCGCCAAGGAGCCCCGCATGGTGGTGGTGGAAAAGGACCAGCCCCCTGCCCGCGCCAACCGGCTCCTGCTGATCGGCGGCCTGGTGCTCGTGCTGGTGCTGGTGGCCGTTGCCGCCCGCATCAGCTGAGCTGGGGGAGGAGGGGCTCGCCGGAGGCCTGTAGTAGCTTGCCTAACTGAGCAGTCGCTCGTTCAGGAGTCTGGGGTGAAGGTTCTCGTTCTCGGTGGCGATGGCTTCTGCGGGTGGCCCTGTGCGGTGAACCTCGCCGATGCCGGCCACGACGTTGTGATCGTCGACAACCTCAGCCGCCGCAAGATCGACATCGACCTCGGGGTCGAGTCCCTCACCCCCATCGCCACCATCTCCGATCGGCTGCGGGCCTGGGAGCAGGTGGGCGGCCGGCCGATGTGCTTCGTTCACCTCGACATCGCCCAGGACTACGAACGGCTGCTCGAGCTGCTGCGCAGCGAGCGCCCCGAGGCTGTCGTTCATTTCGCCGAGCAGCGGGCCGCCCCCTATTCGATGAAGAACAGCGCCACCAAGCGCTACACCGTCGACAACAACGTCAACGGCACCCACAACCTGCTCGCCGCGATCGTGGAAAGCGGCCTCGACGTGCACATCGTTCACCTCGGAACCATGGGGGTGTACGGGTACGGATCCCATCGCGGCGCCACCATCCCTGAGGGCTACCTCACGGTGGAGGTGCCCCAGGCCGACGGCACCCGGTTCACCGAGAAGATCCTCCACCCCACTGATCCGGGCAGCGTCTATCACATGACCAAGACGCTCGATCAACTGCTCTTCTTCTACTACAACAAGAACGATCAGGTGCGGGTCACCGATCTCCACCAGGGCATCGTCTGGGGTACCAACACCGATCTCACCGACAGGGATCCGCGCCTCACCAATCGGTTCGATTACGACGGTGATTACGGAACGGTTCTGAATCGCTTTCTCATGCAGGCGGCGATCGGCTATCCCCTCACCGTCCATGGCACCGGTGGCCAGACCCGGGCCTTCATCCACATCCGCGATTCGGTGCGCTGTGTGCAGCTGGCCCTGGAGAATCCTCCCACCCGTGCCGACAAGGTGAAGATCTTCAACCAGATGACCGAAAGCCACCAGGTCGGCGAACTCGCCCGCAAGGTCGCCGCTCTCGCCGGAGCCGAGATCAACTACCTGCCCAATCCCCGCAAGGAAGCCGTGGAGAACGACCTCATCGTGGACAACCGTTGTTTCATCGAGCTCGGCCTCAAGCCCACCACCCTCGATGAGGGGCTCCTGGCCGAGGTGGTCGACGTCGCCCGTCGCTGGGCCGACCGCTGCGACCGCTCCCGCATCCCCTGCCTCTCCGCCTGGACCAGCCGGCAGGCGGAAGCCATCCGCACCCCGGCCTGAGGATGGGTTCCCATTCGTGAGGGTCGCCTTCTTCACCGAAACCTTCCTGCCGAAGGTCGACGGGATCGTGACCCGCCTCACCAAGACGGTGCAGCACCTCGTCGCCGCTGGCGATGAGGTGCTGATCTTCTGCCCGGAGGGCGCCCCCGAGAGCTACATGGGGGCCCGCGTGGTGGGGGTGCCGGCCCTGCCCCTGCCGCTCTACCCCGAGCTCAAACTGGCCCTGCCCCGGCCCGCCGTTTCCGAGGCCCTCGAGCAGTTCGCTCCCGACCTGGTCCATGTGGTCAATCCCGCCGTTCTGGGGCTGGGAGGGATCTGGCTGGCCCGCACCCGGGGAGTGCCCCTGGTGGCCAGCTACCACACCCATCTGCCCAAATACCTGGAGCACTACGGCATGGGCATGCTCGAACCCCTGCTCTGGGAGCTGCTCAAGGCCGCCCACAACCAGGCCCAGCTGAACCTCTGCACCTCCACCGCCATGGTGGACGAGCTCAGCGACAAGGGCATCCTCAACACCGCCCTCTGGCAGCGCGGCGTGGATACCGAACTGTTCCGCCCCGAGCTGCGCAACCACGCCATGCGCCGTCGTCTGCACGGAGTCCACAGCGATACCGATACCCTCCTCCTCTACATCGGCCGTCTCTCGGCCGAGAAGCAGATCGAGCGGATCCTGCCCGTGCTCGAGGCGATGCCCGATGCCCGCCTGGCCCTGGTGGGCGATGGGCCCCACCGCCAGCAGCTCGAGCGGGTGTTCGAGGGAACCGCCACCACCTTCGTGGGCTACCTCGCCGGGGAGGAGCTGGCGTCGGCCTATGCCTGCGGCGATGCCTTCCTCTTCCCCTCCAGCACCGAAACCCTCGGCCTCGTGCTCCTCGAGGCCATGGCAGCCGGCTGTCCGGTGGTGGGCGCCAACCGGGGCGGCATTCCCGACATCGTGAGTGACGGGCAGAACGGCTGCCTCTACGACCCCGATGTTCCCGACAGCCTCACCCTGGCGGTGCAGCGTCTCCTGGACAGCGAACGGACCCATCGGCAGCTGCGCCTCGCGGCCCGCCAGGAGGCCGAGCGCTGGGGCTGGGCCGGGGCCACCGAGCAGCTGCGCGGCTACTACCGCGGCGTGCTCGGCCAGCCCCTGATGTCGATCGCGGCCTGATGGCGATCCCGCTCTGATGGGGATCGCGCTCTGATGGGGATCGTGGGCTGAGGTCGGCTTCCCTGCCTCGCCTCGCCTCACTTCGGAGGCTTCGCCGCCGCGGCGGGGGTGCGGCTGCCGAACCAGGTGGTCATCAGCGCCTTCACCATGGGGGCCGCCACCGTTCCCCCATAGCCTCCCGAGTTCTCCCCGAACGCCACGATCACCAGCGTCGGCTTGTCGGCCGGGGCATAGCCGCCGAACCAGGCATGGTCCGGCCGGGGGGGATCCTCGGCGGTGCCGGTCTTGCCGGCGACGGGCGGCAGGGAGGGATCGTTCAGCATCGTGGCGGTGCCGTTGGTCACCACCTGGCGCAGACCCTGGTGCAACACCCGCAGCGTGGCCGGCTTCAATCCGATCCAGCTCCGTTCGGTGGGCTCCTCCACCAGGTGGGGTTTCACCAGCCAGCCGCCATTGGCCACGGCTGCGTAGAGCCGTGCCATCTGCAGGGGCGTCACGCTCACCGCCCCCTGGCCGATCGCGGAGGTGATCGTGTCCACCGGGGTCCAGGGCTCATCCAGCACCTGCTTCTTCCATGCCTCGTCGCCCAGCAGCCCCGGAGTCTCCTCGTCGGCGATCTCCACCCCGGTGAGGCTGCCGTAGCCCATCCTGCGTGCCGCCTTGAAGAGCTCCGCCGGCCCCACCTTCAGCCCCACCTGGTAAAAGAAGCTGTTGCTGCTCACCGCCAGGGCCATCGGGAAGCCGATCGCCCCGAAGGCGCCGTGGTCGGCGTAGCACTGGCCGTAGTAACAGAAGCTGTTCATCGTCGGCACGGTCGAGTCGGCGCTGTATCTCCCGGATTCGATGCCGGCGATGGTGGTGACGATCTTGAAGGTGCTCGCCGGTGGGAAGGCCCGGAAGGCCCGGTTGAGCATCGGGGCTTCGGGCCGGTTGAGATCGTTCCACTGGGCCGTGGTGGGGCCCTCCGCGAAGATGTTGGGATCGAAATTGGGCCGGCTGGCCAGGGCGCGGATCGCCCCGTTGCGTGGATCGAGGGCCACGATCGCTCCCTTGCGCACCCCGTCGAGCGCCTTCTCCGCCGCCTGCTGCAGATCCAGATCCAGGGTCAGGCGCAGATCCTTGCCGGCCTTGGCGGGTTTGTCGCCCAGCACCCGCTGCACCTGGCCGGCGGCATTCACCTCCAGCTGCTGACCGCCCCATTCACCGCGCAGGTGGCTCTCGAACACGCTCTCGAGGCCCGAGCGACCGATGCGGTCGCTGATGCGATAGCCCTTCTCCCGCAGGCGGGCGTACTCCTCCTCGGTGATGCTGCTCGTGTACCCGAGCACATGGGCCGCCAGGCTGCCGTGGGGGTAGGAACGCAGCACGTCGATGCCGACCTCGGCCCCGGTGAGGGATCCGGCCTGTTCCTGGAAGCGCAGCACCTGCACCGGGCTGAGGTGGCCCGCCAGCGGGATCCGGAATCCCTCGAGATTGGCCCCCTTCCGCCGCTGCGCCTCCAGACCCTCGGCAGGAAGGTCGAGCAGGGACGCCAGCCGATCCCGCAGGGCGGGCCAGTCCTCCTCCTCCACCAGCCGCGGCTGCAGATAGAGCCTGTAGGTGAGGCGGTTGGTGGCCAGCACCTGGCCGTTGCGGTCGAGCAGCCGGCCCCGCACCGGATCGCGGGGCAGGAGGCGGATCCGGTTCTCATCCGCCATCGCCTTGTTCTCCGGCCCGTGCAGGACCTGCAGCCACGCCAGCCGTGCCGTGATCGCTCCACTGAAGAGCAGCACCACCGTCATCAGCACGATGGGCTGGGCGCCCACGCCGGCGAGCCGGGAAGAGCCCGGCCAGAATCCGCTCCCTGCCGCCCGCCCCGTCACCGGCTGGCGGCCCAACACCGGTGCGCGGGCCATCAGGGCCCTCCCGGGGCCTCTCCTGCGGCGCTGCCCAGACCCAGTCGCTGTTCCAGAAGCTCCAGGTGGGCCGCGATCCGGGCCAGGGTGGCCTGCAATTCGGCCGGATCGGCGGCATCGGGGGGCAGGTCGGATGCGGGGGCGGTCGAGGGCGTCTGCACCGCCACCGTCACCGGCTCGATCGGAACGTCGTGAACCTCCACTTTCATCACCGGGTTGCCCAGCCCTGGCTGGAGCCGGTCCAGGTTGTCGCGCAGCTGGCTGGCCGCCGGTTCCCCTTCCTCCCGCAGCTGGCCGAGTGGATCATCGCTGCTGCCGTCGAAGGCGGCCAGCACCTCCCGGGGTCCGCCCCTGCGGGCCCGTTCCACCACGGCCATCCCGACCGGCAGCACGTCCTGCATCAGCGCCAGCCGAAGGGCGTCCAGGGGATCGGCGGCCATGGCAACACCGTGAGCACAGGAACCCAGTCTGGCGTGCAGCCGCGCCGGGGGACGTTCAGGGGGCGGGTCGCTGCACCCCGGGCTCCACGACCAGGGGAGCACAGGAGCGCTGGCTGCCCAGCCACCAGCCGCCTCCCGCCGCAAGCACGAGCAGGGCCCCGAGGGGAAGCAGGGCCTGGCGGGTGCCGTCGAGGGCCAGCCATTCGCTCCAACTGCGCAGCATCCGGTCCCGGTCGAACCGGCGCCGCTGGCGCCGATCCTCCCGTTCGCGCCGCTGCAGGGCCCGGGCCACCCAGCGTTCGAAGGCCTTCTTCTTGGTGACGGCCATCTTCCGCTCCACCTCCAGCAGCTGACCGGAGGTGAGATCGGGGTTGAAGGTGCTGATCAGCTCGAGGCTCTTGAGGAACATCTCCACCGCGCCGTCCTTCACCGCCAGTTCCGTGCCATCCAGCTCGACTCCGTCGAGCTCCGGGTAGAAGCGCAGGCGGTTGGACTGGATCTGCTCCTCCGGGAGCTGGCCCGGCTCCCGCAGCCAGCGGTCGGTGTTGGCGTCGAAGCGTCGCCAGTAGAGGAAGGGATTGAGGTAGACGGTCCTGGAGCCGAGCTGGATGGTGTCCTGCTGCAGACGCCGCTGCAGCTGGCCCTCCTGCGCGGCAGTGGCGGCAGGCGTTACGGCAGTCACGGTCACGGAAAAGCGTGACCGATGGTATCGGGGGGTGACGGTGCAGGCCAGCCCTTCCGCCTCACTCCCACTCGATCGTGCCGGGAGGCTTGCTGGTGATGTCGAGCACCACCCGGTTCACGCCTTTCACCTCGTTCACGATGCGGTTGGAGATCAGCTCCAGCAGGTCGTAGGGAAGGCGCGACCAGTCGGCGGTCATGCCGTCCTCACTGGAGACGCAGCGCAGCACGATCGGGTAGGCGTAGGTGCGCTTGTCGCCCATCACACCCACGCTCCGCACCGGCAGGAGAACGGCGAAGGCCTGCCAGATCTCGTCGTAGAGCCCGGCATCGCGCACCTCCTCCCGCACGATCAGGTCGGCATCGCGGAGGATGTCGAGCCGCTCGTCCGTCACCTCTCCGAGGATGCGGATCGCCAGACCCGGACCCGGGAAGGGATGGCGACCCACGATCTCCTGGGGCAGGCCCAGACTCCGCCCCACCTTGCGCACCTCGTCCTTGAACAGCCGGCGCAGGGGCTCCACCAGCTTGAACTGAAGATCCTTGGGCAGGCCTCCCACGTTGTGGTGGCTCTTGATCTTCACCGCCACCCGCTCCCCTGTCTTCGGGTCCACGTTGGTTCCTGCCGATTCGATCACATCGGGGTAGAGCGTTCCCTGGGCCAGGTAATCGAAGGGACCGAGGCGGCGGCTTTCCTCCTCGAACACCCGGATGAACTCCGCGCCGATGATCTTGCGCTTCTCCTCCGGATCGGTGATGCCGGAGAGCCGGGTGAGAAAGCGTTCCCGGGCATTGATGTATTCCACCTGGATGTGGAACTTCCTGTCGAAGAAATCCATCAGGAACTCGGGTTCGCCCTTCCGCATGAATCCCTGGTCGATGAACATGCAGGTGAGCTGATCGCCGATCGCCTGGTGCAGCAGGAAGGCCAGAGTGGAGGAATCGACCCCGCCGGAGAGGGCCAGCAGCACCCGCTTCGTCCCCACCTGGTTCCTCACGTCCGCGGTCGCCTCGTCGATGAAGGCGGCCGTGGTCCAGTCCGGCAGGCAGCCGCAGATGTGATACACGAAATTGCGGATCATCACCATCCCGCAGGTGGAATGCACCACCTCCGGGTGAAACTGCACCCCGTAGAGCCGGCGCCGGTGATCGGCCACAGCCGCTTCCGGCGTGTTCTCCGTGTGGGCCAGGCGCGAGAACCCCTCCGGCAGGGCCTGCACCGAGTCGCCATGGCTCATCCACATCGTCGAGCCTTCGTCGACGTTGGTGAGCAGATCGATCGGATCATCCACGAACAGGGGAGCCTTGCCGTACTCCGCCCGGCCGGCCGCCACCACGGCCCCCCCCAGCTGCTGCACCATCAGCTGCATGCCGTAGCAGACCCCCAGCACGGGAATGCCCAGATCCCAGATGGCGGGGTCGCACGCCGGCGCCCCCTCTTCGTAGACGGAGCTGGGCCCACCGCTGAGGATGATGCCCTTCGGGGCCAGTGCCCTCAGTTCCTCCGCGCTGGTGGTGAAGCCCATCACCAGGGAATAGACCTCGGTTTCCCGCACCCGGCGGGCGATCAGCTCGGAATACTGGGATCCGAAGTCGAGGATCACGATCGCCGGCAACCGGCTGCCGGGGCCGGTGGGAGGGCGATCCATCTCCTTCGGGATCGCCTGCGGCGTGGGGGACATCGCCATCGGTTCGTTCGCTGCACCCTAGGTCCCGTCAGCCAGTCGCTTCAGGAGCGGACCGCCGAGAGGGCCCCGGGCGCAGATCCGGCGGGACCGGTCGAACAGAACCGCCCCCACCTCCATCGCCGGGCTGCCATGGCGGTGCAGATAGGTCGCGCTGCGCTCCTCGATGGCGCCGGCGATGCGCCGGCGCAGCCGGTCCGTCAGGGCGGGATCGACGGCCTCGAGCCCCTGCAGGGCGGCCTCCACGGTGGCGGAGCGGTGCAGGGCGATCAGGGCGTCCCCCGCCACCCCCTCCAGGGCCGCCAGGGCCGTGAGCACCTCGGCCCTCCCGTCGGCCAGGTGGTGATGGGTGTGGAAGATGCCCCCGGCGAGCTTGATCAGCTTCCCCTGATAGCCGAACAGCAGCAACTGCCGCACCCCCTCTTCCCCGGCGGCCACCAGCAGGGGGCCGAGCCAGTTGCCGGCCTTCACCAGCAGGGAAGGGGACAGGCCCAGCCGGGGTGCCAGGTCCAGGCCGTTCTCCCCGATCACCAGCACCACACTGCCGTCGAAGTCCGGCCCAGCCACCCGCTCCCGCAGGGCCGCCAGGCTGCGGTCCAGCTGGAGCGGATCGGCGCTGGCCTGCACCCGGGCCTGGGTGCCGATCAGGGCCAGCCCCTGCACCACCCCGAAGGCAGCGTTGCTGGTGCGCTCGGCCAGTTCCCTGCCTGCCGGCACCACCACCCGCAGCTGCAGCCCCCGGCCGGCCGGCACCCTCTCCCCCAGATTCACCTCCAGCAGCCGGCGGGCGTAGGCGGACAGGCAGGCCTGCCCCGTTGCCGCATGGATGCCCACCCCCTCCCCGGGCTCCAGCTGCAGCCAGGCTCCCCGGCCGGCGTCGGTGGCCTCCGGCTCCGGGTCGCTCCAGCGAACCAGCGCCCAGATCACCAGGCCTCGGGTGAGATCCAGCCCGTCACCGGGATCGCAGCGGGCCTCCCCCAGGGCCCAGCCCGCCTCGAGGCGGGCGGCGGCCTGCACCGGGATCGCCACGGTTCCCGGGGGTTCGAGCAGCTCCAGCGGCCGCTGGGGGCTGAAGGGCTCGTCCAGCAGGGCCCCCAGAGCTGCCCGGGCGGCCGCCGCCAGCCACACCGGCAGGGTGAAGCCGGAGGCCGGTGCCGCTGGGCGTTCCGGGGCGGGGTCCCCTGCAGTGGGCTGGGTCGGTGAGGGGCCTGCCGTGGACATCGGCGAGAGAGGCAAGGGGGTGGAGGGAGGCTCGGTTTTTTATGGTGGGGGATTGCGCTGCTGTCGTCCCGGGCAGTGGTGCAGCCCTTCGGCTTCCGCTGGGTCCAGCCCCCCCTCCCTCCTTCCATGCAGGACAAGCTCACTCTGATGATCCCGGGCCCCACCCCGGTGCCGGAAACGGTCCTGCTGGCGATGAGTCGCCATCCGATCGGCCATCGCAGCGCCGACTTCCAGGAGATCGTGCGGCGCACCACCGACCAGCTGCGCTGGCTGCACCAGACCAGCGGAGATGTGATCGCCCTCTGCGGCAGCGGCACCGCCGCCATGGAGGCCGGCATTGTGAACGTGCTCAGCCGCGGCGACCGGGTGCTCTGCGGAGACAACGGCAAGTTCGGCGAGCGCTGGGTCAAGCTCGCCAGGGCCTATGGCCTCGATGTGGAGGTGATCCGCGCCGAATGGGGCCAGCCGCTCGACCCCGAAGCCTTCCGGGCGGCCCTCGAGGCGGATACGCAGAAGGCCATCGCAGCGGTGATTCTCACCCACTCCGAGACCTCCACCGGCGTGCTCAACGACCTGGAGGCCATCGCCGCCCATGTTCGCTCCCACGGCAGGGCGCTCACCATCGCCGACTGCGTCACCAGCCTGGGAGCCTGCGATGTGCCCATGGACCGCTGGGGCCTCGATGTGGTCGGCTCCGGATCCCAGAAGGGCTACATGATCCCTCCCGGTCTCGGTTTCGTGGCCATGAGCGAGCGGGCCTGGGCCGCCCAGGAACGCTCCGACCTGCCGAAGTTCTATCTGAATCTGGCGGCCTACCGCAAAGCCTCCGCGAAGAACAGCACCCCCTTCACGCCGCCGGTGAATCTCTATTTCGCCCTCGAGGCCGCCCTGGGGATGATGCAGGCCGAAGGGCTCGAAGCGATCTTTGCCCGGCATGATCGCCACCGCCGTGCCACCCAGGCCGCCATGAAGGCGATGGGTCTGCCCCTCTACGCCGCGGAGGGTCATGGCAGTCCGGCGATCACGGCGGTGGCCCCCGAGGGCTTCGACGCCGAGGAGCTCCGCAAGAACGTGAAGCAACGCTTCGACATTCTTCTGGCCGGTGGCCAGGATCACCTCAAGGGCAAGGTGTTCCGCATCGGTCACCTGGGCTTCGTCTGCGATCGCGACGTTCTCACCGCCGTGGCGGCCATCGAAGCCACCCTGCAGGAGCTGGGGATGGCCCGCGCCAGCACCGGCGCCGGAGTGGCGGCGGCTGCCGCTGCCCTGGCCCGGTGAAACCCGGACCGTTGGCGGTTGCCGGGGGGAGGAATGACGGTTTGTGCCCAACCCCTGGCTCCCGAGCGGCACCCTCCATAGGGTTTCCTCCAGAGCAACTCTCCTCCCATGCGCCTTACTCCCCTTGCGGTGGCCTTTGTTCTGGGGGTCGCGGCCGCTGGCTGTCAGCAGGCCGATCTGGCCGAACGGCAGCAGAAGGCGGAAGCCAATGTCTGCGCCCAGCTCGACAACGTCGGGAAGGCTCTTCAGCAGGTGGATGCCCTTTCGCCCACGTCCACCATCGGAGAAGCGAGATCGGCGAACGAGGCTCTCGGTGCTGCCCTCGCCTCCCTCGAGCGGAGCGAGGCAAAGCTTGAACAACTGCAACAGAAGAACTTCCGCAAGCAGCTGAGCAGCTTCAAGGATGAAGTGAACAGGGTGGCCAGCAATCAGGGCCTGACCCTCGAGCAGGCCGCCAGCGAGCTCAAGCAGAAGGCCCAGCCGGTGATCGCAGCCCGCAAGCAACTGGCCACGGCGGTGAACTGCAAGGAGTGAGCCTGAGCGGAGCAGGGCTTGCTAGAATTGCAGCGTCGCCGTTGCGATTGCGGGTGTAATTCAGTGGTAGAATGTCAGCTTCCCAAGCTGAACGTCGCCGGTTCGAGTCCGGTCACCCGCTTATCAGTTCAGGCCTGAAATTTTTTGCTCCTCAAGCGATCATTTCGCTTGGCACGCTCTGGCAGTGCATCAGAGGTTGATTGTGGATGACAGGTGATACCCGCGATTGCTTCAACCTTCTCACAGGGCTTCTCACTGCCGGGTCGCCGCAGTGTATCGACCGAATCCGAGACCTGAAAAGCGACCTATGATGCGGTCCTGAGCTGGCGTGACACCCCTGATGACGCACCGCGTGCTGACCGAGACCGTCGTAAGCATCTCGGAACACAAAAAGAACCCGATGGCCACCGTGGCGGCCGGTGAAGGGATGGCGGTCGCGGTGCTCAACCGCAACGAACCGGCCTTCTACTGCGTTCCGGCCAAGGCCTACGAGGAGCTGATGGATCTCGTGGAAGACCTGGAGCTGGGCCGCATTGCCGATGCCCGCCTGGCGGACGGCCAGGAGCCGTGCGAGTCAACCTCGATGCCCTATGAGCTGGCCTTTCATCCCGAGGCCCTACGGGAATGGCGGACGCTGAGCGCAGGGATCCGAGGGCAGTTCAAGAAGAAGCTGGCCGAACGGCTGATCGAACCGCGGATTCCAGCCAGCAAGCTGCGGGGCTCCAGTCATCGCTACAAGATCAAGCTCCGCGCCGCTGGATTTCCGTCTCGTCTACGAGGTGCGGGATCGCGAGGTGCTGGTGCTTGTTGTGGCAGTGGGCAAGCGGGAGCGCAATGCTGTCTACCGCCAGGCCGATCAGCGCTGAGGCCTCTATGGCCGACTCCAGGCCCTGTGAGCTCGATCAGCTGCGCCGGGAGAACGCCCGACTGATTGCCCTGCTTGAGGCCCACGGCATCGCCTGGCGCTCCGGCGGACCTGCTCAGAGCTGAACCCTGCCCGTTTCGGTTCGCCCCCTGCGCATGCTCCTGTTTCGCCTCAGGAGAAGGTGGCGCTCTTCCGGCGCCTCTTCCACGGTCGCGACAGACGTGTATGCCCTGCGCTGGCAGAGCACCAACAGCGGGCGCTCGGGCTATGCCCCGGCCTGTGCCAATGAATGGCAACCCGGCGTCTGCGAGAAGCCCCGGATCAGCTGCCGCGACTGCCAGCACCGGGAGCTGTTGCCCCTGACGGATGCGGCGATCTACGGCCACCTGGCCGGTGATCACACCCTCGGCCTCTACCCCCTGCTGGAGAACGATCACTGCCACCTGCTGGCTGCCGACTTCGATGAGCAGGACTGGCGCGAGGACGCCCGTGCCTTTCTGCGCTCCTGTCGGGAGCTGGCGGTGCCCGCAGCGCTGGAGATCTCCCGCTCCGGGGAGGGAGCCCACGTGTGGGTGTTCTTCGAGGCAGCCGTACCGGCCCAGGAGGCTCGCCAGCTGGGCGCCGCCTTGATCAGCCACACCTGCAACGCCTCCCGACAGCTGCGCCTCAGCTCCTACGACCGGCTGTTTCCCAACCAGGACACCATGCCCAAGGGCGGCTTCGGCAACCTGATCGCCCTGCCGCTGCAGAAGGAACCCAGGCAGCGGAGCTGCAGCGTGTTCGTGGATGACGACCTGCAGCCCTATCCCGATCAGTGGGCCTACCTGGCATCCCTGCAGCGCTTCTCCGTGAAGGGTCTGCAGACCGTGATTCAGGCCGCCACCGGCGGCGCCCATCCGCTCGATCTCACCTTCATCGACGAGGAGGACCTGGCGACCCCATGGAAGGCACCTCCTCCGATTGCGAAGCTCAGCGGACCGCTGCCCGCCTCGATCACCCTCACCCTTGCCGACCGTCTGTATGTGGAGCGCTCTGGGCTCCCTCAACCGCTGCTCAATCGACTGGTCCGCCTGGCGGCCTTTGCCAATCCTGCCTTCTACAAAGCCCAGGCCATGCGGCTGTCGGTCTGGGGCAAACCACGGGTGATCGGCTGCGCTGAGAATTTCCCGCAGCACCTTGCCCTGCCGCGGGGCTGCCTGGAGCCGGTGCAGACCCTGCTGGGGGAACAGGGGATCGGCTGGGATCTGGTGGATGAATGCCAGAACGGCTCGCCCCTGGAGCTGTCGTTCACAGGCCAACTGCGCGCTGACCAGGAGGCGGCGGTCGAAGCGATGCTGCGCCACGACATCGGTGTCCTGCAAGCGCCGACGGCCTTCGGCAAAACCGTAGTGGCGGCGGCGATCCTGGCTCGCCGCGGGGTCAACACCGTGGTGCTGGTTCATCGGGCCGAACTGCAGCGCCAGTGGCAGGAGCGGCTGCAAACCTTCCTGAACGCCCCACCGGAGGCGATCGGTTCGATTGGTGGTGGCAAGGCCAAACCCACCGGTCGGGTCGACATCGCGGTGATGCAGTCGCTAGTGCGCAAGGGGGAGGTCAACCCCGTGGTGCAGGGTTACGGCCAGGTGATCGTCGACGAATGCCACCACATCGCCGCAGCCTCCTTTGAAACGATCCTCAGGCAGGTGAAGGCCCGCTACGTGCTGGGGCTGTCGGCCACCCTGGTGCGCCGGGACGGTCTGCAGCCGATCCTGTTCATGCAGTGTGGCCCCATTCGCCACACCGCCCACCGACCTGCCGGGGCGCCCAAGACCCTGGAACTGGTGAGCCGCACCCATCAGCTCGAGGGACTGCCAAACGATCTGCCGATCCAGGAGCTGATGCGCCGATTGGCGGAGGAGCCACGCCGCACCGATCGGATCGTGGCCGAGGCTCTTGCATGCTGGGGTGAGGGCCGCAATCTGCTGCTCCTCAGCGAGCGCACCGATCACATCACGACGATCGCCGCCGCTCTGGCTGGGGACGTGCCGAACTTGTTCCTGTTGCATGGGCGGCTGAGCGCACGCCAGCGCAGCGCCACTCTGGCCGCGCTGGAGGCGTTGCCTCTGGAAGCGCCCCGCATCGTGCTGGCCACCGGCCGACTGGTGGGAGAAGGGTTCGACCATCCGCCGCTCGACACCCTATTGCTGGCGATGCCCGTGTCCTGGAAAGGCACGCTGCAGCAATACGCCGGCCGCCTGCATCGGCAACAGAGCGGCAAAACCAGCGTGCGCATCATCGATTGGTTCGATCTCGGCCATCCGATAACGCAACGGATGTGGGAGCGGCGGCTGCGGGGCTATCGGGCCATGGGATATGCGCTGATTGCAGATCAGCTATCGATGCCGGGTACCTGACCCAAGGCTTCTCACAGACCTTCTCACATCCAGAGCTGCAAGCTTTTGAGACTCACTGTGGCGCAGCGACCCTTTCTGATTGTCTGAGAAGCTTCCCAAGCTGAACGTCGCCGGTTCGAGTCCGGTCACCCGCTTTTCCTCCAGCCCTGAGCAATCCCCCAGCAAGGCCTTTCAGGCACTTCCTTTCGGGCTGCCAGTTGTCGATCGCATCTGAAAGGCCGTGCCATGTTCAAGGGCCAACCTGCCCACAGACTTTCCCCCGTGGCTGAGGCAGCCGCCTGGGAGATCGCGATCCGCCCAGAGGCGGCTTCTGCCTTGATCCGCAAGGGATGTTCGCGGGTCTGGTCGCTGGCAGCACAGAACATCGAGGGCTCGCTCGCCTGAAGATCTGGGCCAGAGCAAGCAGAAAAACTCCATTCGCTGAGCCTTTTTGGGCAGATCGCGGCGTCGAAGACAACAACAAAGGCCAGCATCTCGCTCCATAGAGACTGAAATGCGCTGATGGGCGAACTTGCCAGCTCGAGGTGAATCTGCTGGCGCAGAGCTATGGGCAGGTGGTGAAGGTGCTGCTGCGGCTGTGGAGCCACGACGACTGAACGGTTTCCAATGGCATGACGGTGACTCAGCCGTTGTGCTGCATTTCGTGCTCGCATTCCCTGCGAAACAGCCAGAAGAGATATTCGGGGGATTTGTAGATCTTCGGCAGCTTCTGATGGAGCGTTGCCAAACGATCCCAGCAAACGGTGCGCTCCACCATTTTCTGAGTATTTCCCTCCTTCAGCAGCAGGCGCATGGCACGGCAATAAAGGGGATACTTTGCTTCGAGCTCCGCGATATTCAGAACAGGAAAGGAAGGCACAGGCGAAGACTCAGACATGCGGAAAGCTCGTTTTGATGCGTGTTGGTTCAGGCGGGAACCCCGCCTGTGGATGTCCAGCGCTCTGGACGCTGGTCATCTCCTTTGCTGGTCTGCGTCTGTGCGGCAGCCTCCCTGATGCCACTCGATGATCTGACCATCTTGCCCACCGGCGCACCGTCGTCAACCCGGCGGCGGACGGGTGCCCTTTCGGCTCGGAACGATCAACGCGGTTTGATCAGCTGCAGCACCTGGGGGCCGAGCCCGCCGGCCCGTCGCTCGCAGTCGAGGGCATCGAGGATGGAACGGGCGGCAGAGGCAAGATCACCCTGTTCGGCAGCGTGTCGTGCCTGGTTGTGGAGCTCGCTGGCACGGCTGAGCAGGTGCTGGCGCTGATCACCACCGGTGGGGGGATGGGGTTGGCGTGGGGAGCCACCATTCATGGGCAGGGCGGCGCTGGTCGGCGGGGATGCCGGAGGGCCCGGTTTTCTGTTCGTGGAGGGATCGACCCGGATTCCGTGGTCTTCGACAAGCTCGAGGGACACCATCGAGGTGGGAGGAAGCATGGAGAGAGTCCAGGCCAGACGAAGGGGCGGATCAGAAGACTGAAGGGAGAGATCAGGGAGGGGAGACTTCAGGAAAGTCCCCAACAAATGAGGGCCGCCGCTGGCATGTAGGCGAACGGAGTTGAACTCCGTAATTGCTACATCCTATCAGGGTGCCCATTCTTCTTCCACCCTGCTGGCTCGTGCAGGATCTGGATCTTCGCATCGGCGGCGGATCTGCCGCCAGCTGCTCCGGGATGTCAGGTTCCCGGTTCCTCGCGATTGCCCCCCAGGGCGGCAATCTGTTCCCGCAGCTGGGCCGAACGATGGGTGTCCCCACGGGTGAGGGCCACGGCCAGGGAGAATTCGAGTTTTTCCAGCTGATGTTCTCCTTCATCGGGGAGCTGGCCCGGGAGGTGCGGACGGGAGGGGGCAGCAGCGGAGGCCCTTCCAGCAGGTGCAGCC
Organism: uncultured cyanobacterium; assembly: GCA_963847745.1. Taxonomy (GTDB): domain Bacteria; phylum Cyanobacteriota; class Cyanobacteriia; order PCC-6307; family Cyanobiaceae; genus Cyanobium. Next base: position 70,770 of record CAWKAW010000004.1, read on the forward strand.
GCCGCAGCGGAGGGGTGCTGGGGAGGCAGATGGGGGCTTGTGGGGTAGGACATGATCACTCTTTTTCCTATTTTGGCACCCGGGAACCGGGAGGTGAGACCTTTTCTGGCCACGGCTTTCTGGCCCGGGTTTCAGGCTGCGATGGCGAAACCTTCGCCCGCCGTTCTGCCCTCGCTGGATGCCTCCGCTTCCGATTCAGGCATCTGAATCTGTTGTCCGGCCCCTTCCCCGCTCATCCCTCCCGTGCCGAGCAGGTCCTGGCAGTCTCTGATCAGGCGCTCCACGTTGCTGAGGCTGGCCAGTTCCTCGGCATCGGGCTCCCTCTCCTGCCGGGCCAGATCCAGTTCCATTGCTTCCAATCGATGCTCCAGGGTCACGAGTCGCTGGGAGAGGGCGTGAATGGTTTCGGCGAGATCCTCGGCACTGCGGCTGATCCGGAAGGAAACCGAAGGGGAGGCCATGGCGCGGCAAGCGGATGGGCTGCATGACAGCACACCAACCCCCTCTGCTCAAGCCCTCCGCTGCCGGACCTCCCAGACTGGAGTTCCCCCTGCTCTCCGAGGATGACGGCCCCCTGGCAACTGCTGCTGTATGTGATGGCCGGGGCCGCCGGAGGCCTGCTGGCCCTGCGCACGGGGATTCCTGCAGCCCCCCTCGCCGGAGCGCTTCTGGGGGCGGGTCTGCTGAGCATGGCTGGACGACTCGAGGTGGCCCAGTGGCCCGTCGGCACGCGCACCGGCCTGGAGATCGCCATCGGCACGGTGATCGGCACCGGATTGACCAGCACGACCCTGCTGGAACTCCGTCAGCTGTGGAGGCCTGCCCTGCTGATCACCACGACCCTTGTGCTCACCGGGGTGGTGGTGGGTCTGTGGTGCAGCCGTCTGCTCGGCATCGATCCGCGCGTAGCTCTGCTGGGAGCGGCTCCGGGAGGGATCAGCGGCATGAGTCTGCTGGGGGCGGAATTCGGCGTGGGGGCCGCCGTGGCGGCGCTCCATGCCGTGCGTCTGATCACCGTGCTGCTGGTGCTGCCCCTGGTCGTGAAGCTCGTGCTGTTGCCCGGGGGGCCACCGCCGATGGACTGATCCGGGTCGCTGGACAGCGGCGCTGCAATCGATACGTTGGGCAACCGTCTCCCGTAGCACGTTTGCGATGGCTCCACCTTCTCGACTCCGCCTCCGCCGTTCCGCCCTGGCCCTGCTGGTGGGCAGCTGCGGACTGCTGGCTCTGGGCTCCACCGCGGCACCGGGCCGCGCCGCTGTGAACGGACCCGGCGAAAAGGGGGCGCAGGTGTATTGCTTCATGCGGAACAACGGCAACAGCCATGAGATCAGCTGGGCCGCTGCCTACGCCCTCATCAAGCGCCAGAGCGCCGGTCTGTTCAAGACCTCGCCCGAGCACGCCGCGGTGATGATCACCGAAACCGTGGTCAACGACCCTGCCGCCTTTCCCGACTGCGGCCGCTACATCGGCGATCTCTACTCCCGTAAAGTGCCGACCGCGGCGGCCAAGATGGAGCCGGTCCCCGTGCAGGGGAGCACCAGCTCAACCCCTGGCCCGATGACCCGAAGTGAGCGCTACGGATACTGAGAAGCCAACCCGTCCCCGCTGGGGTTCAGCCTCACCGCTGCGGTTCCTCGGACTGGCCTGGTTGCTGGCTGTGCTGCTCGTGGGCTGTGCGGAGGAAGCTCTGCCCGAGCGGAAGGTGACCCGGGAGGATTGTCTCCGCGAGGTGAAACTGGATCGGCTGAAGGAGGCGATCAGCCGCTGTGATCGTGTGGTGGCCCTGTTCCCCAAGGACCCCGGCCCTCTCAATGACCGCTTTCTGCTGCAGGTGCTGGCGGAGAACGAGGCGGCCGCCTGCCGGGACATCACCAGGGCGGTGGCCCTGGCCCGGGATGTGCCGCCCGCCCGGCTCGATCCCCTGCTGCGCAACGATCTGCGCCTGCGGGAGATCAGCTGTCGCGACTGAGGCTCCAGCCTTGACCGGCGCTGGAGATCGACCCCCTCACCAGTTGTCGAGCCATTCCCGCACCAGGGTGGGCAGAGCCCGTTGCCTCTCCGCCTGGCTTCCCAGCACGAGGGAGATCCGTTCCGCCTTGTCGGCGATGAGCCCGTCCACCAGCTGATCGGCTCTCCCCAGCTGCATCCAGTGGGAGGTGAGGGTGGCGGACATGCCGATGCGGTGGCACCGGTCCTCGGCCTGCTCCGCGTCCCCCGGAGTCCAGGGCCGCTCCACCAGCACCACATGCTGGGCCCGATGCAGGGTGAATCCCAGTCCGGCGGTGCCGAAGGTGGCGATCAGGAGATCGTTGCCGCCTTCCTGAAAGGTGTCGATCAGGCCCTGCCGCCGGGGGGGCGGAACCGAGCCGGTGAGCAGCACGGCGCGCTCATCACCCCCGAGGTGGCGATGCAGGAGCCGTGCCGTGCTGACAAAGGCCGTGAAGATCACCACGGCCTTTCCCTGGCTCAGGATCCGCTTCACCAGATCAGCGGTGGCGGGGAGCTTGTGCTCCGATCCGATCCGCCGCAGGGCGGTGAGCAGGGCAAGGGCTTCGGCGTCCCGCCGCACCTCCCCGCGGGCCGCCCGGCTCCGGTAGTCGCGCACCCGTTCATCGAGCTGGTGCTGGAAGCTGCGTGCGGCGCCACTGCCGAGCTCCAGGGGGTGAAAGCGCCGCTGCTTGGGAGGCAGGTCGAGGCACTGCTGCTTGCGGCGATGGAGCACAAGGGGGCGCACCAGGCGCCGCAGCTCCGGCAGATGGGTCGCTCCATCGGCCCGCCAGCGACGCTGGCCGCCCTGTTCGTGCCAGTGACCCAGGCAGTAGCGCTCCTCGAAGGCCCGCTGATCGCGGCCGAGGGGGTGGCCGATCGCGGCCAGCAGGGGAAACAGCTGGGCGGGACGCCCGTTCTTCATGGGGGTTCCGGTGAGCAGCCAGATCGCCCGCAGCCGGGGGTGCCGGGCCAGCCGCAGAAACGCCTGGGTGCGCGCCGCCCCCAGGGTCTGGGCGAAATGGGCCTCATCCACGATCAGCACCGTGCCGGCTCCGGGCAGTTCGGGGGGTGGCTTGGCCCAGCTGTGCAGCTCGATCCGCAGGTTCAGTCCGGTCGCCTCCTGCCTCCAGTGCAGGTGCAGCCCGGCAGGGGCGAGCACCAGCACGCGGCAATGGGCCAGACGAACCATGGCCCGGGCCGCCACCAGGGCCGTGAGGGTCTTGCCGAGACCCATGGCGTCGGCCAGTACGGCACCCCTGCGGGCCAGCAGCCAGCGGACCGCTGCCCGCTGGTGGGCGAACAGGCAGCGGCCATCGGGCAGGGGTGCTTCGAGTTCAGCCGCCCCCACCAGATCCCGATGGGGCGGCAGGGGTGGCAGGGGCTGCCGCAGCCAGGCCAGCCATTGCGCCAGTTCGGGCGTGATCGGAAACCGTCCGGCGAGGAGTCTCTCCAGAACCGCCGCCGCTTCGAGGGGGAATTGCCAGCAGCCGCGCCGACGGACCCAGTGGCCCGCCGGGCGGACCCGGCGCAGCTGGGCGTGGGTGACCGCATCGAAAGGACAGACGATCTCGATCGACCCCGCTGGTCCCAGCCGCATCGCGATCGGAGAATCCGCCAATGCTGCGAATTGCAGTCACCGACACATTGACACCCCTGGCACCTTCGGCAAACTCTCGCCAACCGAGGCGCGCGCATGCAGGCCAGGGATGGAGTTTTCCTCGAGGACCTCTGCCCCAAGTTGCGTGTCCGGCGATGGCGCCAGTCCCTTCATCGCATCACCGAGGGCTGCTGCATCTACTGCGGCGACGCCTCCGAATCCATTGACCACGTTCTCCCCCGCTGTCGTGGCGGGCTCAGCGTGACCGAGAACTGCGTTCCGGCCTGCCTGGCCTGCAATGGTCGCAAGGGGGACAGCGACGCCTTCACCTGGTATCGAAGTCAGAAGTTCTACGACCCCAGGAGGGCCATGGCTCTGCGGGCCTGGACCGACGGCGATCTGCGCCTGGCCCTGCGATTGCTGCAGTGGGTGCAGCCGAAACCGGACCAACCGGCCGCTCCGGCCAGGCTCGATCACCAGACCCGGCAGGCCGCCACGCCGTTGTGGCGCTGGCAGATCGCTTCCTGATCCTTGGGATGCTCCGGAGCCACCAGCAGGGCCAGCAGGCTCAGCAGGCCTGCCAGGGCCAGGGGCAAGGCCCTGCTCGATGGCGGGCGCCGATCGGCGGCGGGGGGCAGCGGCGTCCGGCAGCCCGCGGAACGGCAGCGACGCGGGTGAACGGGGCCTGCCGGCAGAAGAGAGGGGAAGGGCAGAGGTGTAGAGAGTGGGGGCGCCGCCATGGGATGGATGCAGAGTGATACAGGTGTACTGCTTCCAGAGGGCTCTGTCAACACCCCTCCGGGGGGCGCGCTCCGCCCCGATGCCAGGGTGCTGGTGCTCGGCGGGGGTTACACCGGTCGACGGTTCGCCCGGGTTCTGCAGGATCTGGGGGTGCCGGTTGCGATCACCCACCGTGGGGACACCGCCCCCGGCCTCTCGGATCTCCCACGGGTGCGCACCCTGCTCTTCGATGGCGCAGGCGGTCCCACCCCCTCGGCGCAGGATCTGGCAGGCACCACCCATGTGCTGGTCACGATTCCCCCGGACGGGAGGGGGGAGGATCCGGTGCTGCGGCACCTTGCGCCGCTGCTCCGGGAGCTTCCCCTCCAGTGGCTCGGCTATCTCTCCACCACCGGTGTCTATGGCGATCGGGGCGGCGGCTGGGTGGACGAAGGCACCCCCACCGCGGCGGCCCTCCCCCGCAGCCAGGCCCGGTTGCGCTGCGAACAGGCCTGGCGGACCAGCGGTCTGCCCGTTCAGGTGTTCCGGCTGCCGGCGATCTACGGGCCGGGCCGAAACCCCTTCGCAAGCCTGCTGGATGGCACCGCCCGCCTGATCCACAAACCCGGCCAGGTGTTCTCCCGCATTCACGTGGAGGACCTGGTCGGCGCCCTTCTCCACTGCCTCGCCCTGCCGGCGCCGCAGCGACCGGGAACGCTCATCCTTGCCGACGAAGCTCCCTGTCCCTCCAGCGAAACCCTCGGCTATGCGGCCCATCTGCTGGGTTGCCGACTGCCGGACGTGCAGCGTTACGACGACATCGCCCCGGCGATGAGTGCGATGGCGCGCAGCTTCTGGAGTGAGAACCGCCGGGCCTGCAGTCGCCTGCTGCGGGAGAGCCTGGGCTTTCGACTGCGGTTTCCCACCTACCGGGAGGGCTACCGCGCCTGCCTGGATTTCCCGCCGCCTTCCTCGAGGGGGGGGCTCTCCCGCAGGAAACCGAACGGATCGGGTCCGGAGAGATCTGGAATATTGAGATCCTGACTCACTTTCTCCCAGTTCACCTCGACCCAGCTGTTGCGGAAGGCCATCCCCATCCCCACCAGCAGCGAGCCCAGCAGCAACCAGCGCACCATGGCTGAAAACGAATGCGAGCCTCCATCATCGAACTCCGGGCGCGGCAGGATCGCCATCGCCCTGGGTGACCCTGCCGGCATCGGTGCGGAGGTGACCCTCCGTGCCCTGGCCTCCACCGGGGCAGAAGGGGCGGACGTGGTGCTGGTGGGTTGTCGCCGCTGGCTGGAGCGCACCTACCTGGAGCTTCGATCGCGGGGAGCGGCACCCCTGGCGGACCCGGCCCGCTTCGAGCTGCTGGATCTGCCCCTCTGCGAGCCCGTCGAACCCGGCCGCAGCACCCCGGCCGCTGGTGCCGCCAGTTTCTCCTGGCTGTCCCGGGCCGCCGCCCTGGTTCTCGAAGGGGCCTGCCGGTCCCTGGTCACGGCGCCGATCGCCAAGGCGAGCTGGCAGGCCGCCGGTCATCAGTATCCGGGGCAGACGGAACGGCTGGCGGAGCTGGCCGGTGTCACCGAAGCCTCGATGCTGTTCACGGCCAGGGCTCCGGCCGGACACTGGCGCCTCAACACCCTCCTGGCGACCACCCACATTCCCCTGGCGGACGTTCCCGGCCGGCTGAGTCCTGACCTGGTGACTCGCAAGCTGGATGTGCTGCTGGGCTTCTGCCTCCGGTTTCGCCGCGAGCCCCATCTGGTGGTGGCGGGTCTCAATCCCCATGCCGGGGAGGGAGGGAGCCTCGGTTCGGAAGAGCAGCGGTGGCTGATCGCCTGCCTCCATGCCTGGGCGGAGCGCCATCCCCACGTACGGCTGGAGGGCCCCCTGCCTCCCGACACCTGCTGGCTGGAGGCGGCTGCCGCCTGGAGGGGCGGCGGGGAGGGGCCGGATGGCTATCTCGCCCTGTATCACGACCAGGGACTCATCCCGGTGAAACTGCTGGCCTTCGATGCGGCGGTGAATGTGAGCCTCGGGCTCCCCTTCCTGCGCACCTCTCCCGACCACGGCACGGCCTTCGGGATCGCCGGCAGGGGAGTGGCCAGGGCGGACAGCATGCAGGCAGCCATCGGCACCGCCCTGGAGCTTGGCTGAGCCGCGGCGCAGCGGCGCAGGAAAGGATCAGGCCGGCTTGACGCGCATCAGCACCTGGCCGAACTCCACCGGGGTGCCGTTCTCCACAAGAATCTCCACCACCTCGCCGCCGAAGTCGGCCTCGAGTTCGTTCATCAGCTTCATGGCCTCCAGGATGCAGACGGGCTGGCCCGGGCTGATCCGGCTGCCGATCTCCACGAACGGCGGCTCCCCCGGGGCCGAGGATCGGTAGAAGGTGCCGACCATCGGGGCCGTGATGGCCTGGAGATCATTGCGAAGGGCGGCCGCGGCCGGTGGCGGTGGCGAGGGCGCCGTGCCTGCTGGTGGGGAGGGGACCGCGGTGGGGGCCCCCGCCGCGACGGTTTCCGCGGCGGCGGGCGGGGCTGGCGCCTGGGGCTGCGGGGCCGCCGGGAGCGGGGAGGAAGGCAGGTTTCTGCGGACCTCCAGCCGGAAGTCGTCTCCTTCCAGCCGGAGTTCCTGGATATCGCTTTCGCCGAGCAGGCTCAGCAGCCGGTGCAGTTGGTCGTGATCGAGCTGCATGGCGATCAGGACTCCCGGCCCAGATAGCTGTCGGAGCGGGTGTCGACCTTGATTCGCTCCCCGATCGTGATGAAGAGGGGCACCATCACCTGGGCGCCGGTCTCCAGGATCGCCGGTTTGGTTCCGCCGGTGGCGGTGTCGCCCTTGACGCCCGGATCGGTCTGGCTGACCTCCAGAACAACGGAATTGGGAAGCTCCACCTCCAGGGGCCTGCCGTTCCACGAAACCACGCTCACCTCCATGCCTTCCTTCAGATATTTGCGCCCATCCCCGATCTGGGCAGCCGTCAGGCGCGTTTCCTCGTAGGAAGCCATGTCCATGAACACATACTCGTCCGCATCCATGTAGGTGTGCTGGAGGGTTGATTTCTCGAGCAGGGCCTGGGGAAGCATCTCGCCGGCCCGGAAGGTCTTCTCGACCACGTTGCCGCTCTGCACGGCCTTGAGTTTGGTGCGCACGAACGCGGACCCCTTGCCGGGTTTGACATGCAGGAACTCCACGACACGCCAGACCTGGCCATCGAGCTCGATGGTGGTACCGGTGCGAAAGTCGTTGCTGGAGATCATTCCCGCGATTCGGTTCGGCGGATTGTAGGGCTGGCTACCGGAGGCTCCCGGCGGTGGTCCTCCCCCGGGGCAGCAGGGCTGTGCCAGAGTCCGACCAGCGACCCATGCGGGATTCATGAGCCGGAGACAGGGGCCTGATCTGAGCAGCTCCGTTGCGATCCCGGGCCGCCTGGCCCGGCTGCTGCCGCACCTCGTGGCGTTCTGCCTGGTGCTGCTGCTCGGGGTGCCCACCGGCGGCGCTGCCCTGCCCAGGGGCAATGCCGTGACCGATCCCTCCGCCCTGCTCCGCAACGCCCTGCCGATGGAGCAGGGAGACCTTCAGGATCTGCAGCACCGCCTCGAAGACACGAGCGACGATCTGCGCGCCAAGCGCTGGAGTGGACTCGCCGGCAAGGTTCGTCGCACCCAGTCCCTGCTCACCGGTCGGCGCCAGTCGATTCTCGAGAGCTATGGGCCCGAAAACCGCGAGCCGGTCGCCCGGCTTCTCGACGATCTCGAGCGCCAGCTTCAGGATCTGGCCGCCGCCGCCGAGTCCCAGCAGCGCGATGGCTTCCTGGCCGCCCGGCGGGAGGCCCTCACCAGCATCGGCACGGCGGAAGCCTTGCTGGTGGGCCCCTTCCCCTTCCCGATCCCTGAGGAATTCGCCGATCTGCCCCGTCTGCTCGGCCGAGCCACCGTGCGCCTGCGCACCACCAAGGGGGATCTGATCGCCGTGGTGGACGGATACAACGCTCCCCTGACCGGCGGTTCGTTCGTGGATCTGGTGCAGCGCCATTTCTACGACGGTCTGCCCTTCTCCCGCGCCGAGGACTTCTACGTTCTGCAGACCGGTGACCCGGAGGGTCCCGCCGATGGGTTCATCGATCCCTCCACCAAGGCCCTGCGGCGGGTTCCCCTGGAGATCAAGGTTCCGGGTGAGCCGCTGCCCTTCTACAACCAGACCTTCGAGGAGCTGGGGCTCTTCAAGGCCGAGCCGGTGCTCCCCTTCAATGCCAAGGGCACCCTGGGCTGGGCCCACTCCGACAAGGGCCTCGACGACGGCTCCTCCCAGTTCTTCCTGTTCCTCTCCGAACCCGAGCTCACTCCCGCAGGCCTCAATCTCATCGATGGTCGCTATGCCGCGTTCGGCTACGTGATCGATGGTTTCGATGTGCTGGAGAAGCTCACGGCCGATGACGGCATCGTGGAAGCGACCGTGATCGACGGTGCCGCCAATCTGCGGCCCCATGCCTGAGGGTCCGACCCTCTCCGAACTGGGTGAAGCCGAGCTGATCCGCCGTCTCGGGGCCTTCGCCCCGGAAGGTCAGTTCGAGGACGATGGGGCCCTCCTCCGCCTCGGCTGCGGCACTGGGGTCGTGGTCAATACCGATGCCCTGGTGGAGGGAATTCATTTCAGCGATCTCAGCACCGGCCCCGCTGATGTGGGCTGGCGGGGGGCGGTCGCCAATCTTTCCGACCTGGCCGCGATGGGCTGTCATCAGGTGCTGGGCATCACCGTCGCCCTGATTGCCCCTGCCGCCACGCCCTGGAGCTGGGTGGAGGGGGTGTATCAGGGCATCCAGCAGGCCCTGCTCCGCCACGGCGGCGTTCTGCTCGGGGGGGACTGCAGTGCGGGACTCCAGCGCATGCTGGCCATCACAGCCCTGGGGACCCTGCCAGGAGAAGCCGGAGAGGGGGGAGGGATTCACCGGGGGGACGGCCGACCCGGTGACCTGCTGGTGAGCACCGGACCCCATGGACTCAGCCGCCTGGGGTTGGCGCTGCTTCTGGGGGATCGGGCCGTGGTGGCACTGAACCCCTGTCTGCCCGAGGCCCTGGTGCAGCAGGCCGTTGCCGCCCATCGCAGGCCCGTGCCCCGCTTCGACGCGGTGCGCCTGCTCGGTCGTTGCCGCCCCCCCCGGCTGCCCTGGCGTGTGGCGGGGTGCGACAGCAGCGACGGGCTGGCGGCGGCTGTGCGGGCTCTGGCCCTGGCCAGTGGCTGTGGAGCCCGGCTGGAGCGGAGCCGATTGCCGATGGCTCCGGCCATGGGCTGCCTCCCCGAGGCGGAGCTGTGGTGTCTCAGCGGAGGAGAGGACTTCGAACTGGTGCTGGCCCTCGATCCCGGCTGGGCCCAGCGCCTGGTGGCGATGCTGCCGGGAGCCAGCGTGATCGGTTGGCTCGAGGAGTGTTCAGGCGGGGAAGCGGTGCGCTGGGCCGGCAGCGGCGAGCCGCTGGGGCAGCAGGGAGGCGGATTCCTCCATTTCCGCTGACCCCTGCCGGGATCTCACTTCCAGTTGCGGGCCACCACCTCCGCCAGATCGACGACGCGCTGGCTGTAGCCCCACTCGTTGTCGTACCAGGAGATCACCTTCACCATGTTGCCGTCCATCACCAGGGTGAGGTCGGCGTCCACGATGGTGGACTCGTCGGTGCCGGCGTGGTCGCTGGAGACCAGGGGCAGATCGCAGAACTTGATGATGCCCTTCATGCCGTTCTGGGAAGCCTCCTTGAAGATGGAATTCACCTCTTCCTTGGTGGTGGGGCGGCCCACCTCGAGCACCATGTCCACCACGGAGACGTTGGGAGTGGGCACCCGAAGGGCAATGCCGTTGAGCTTGCCCTTCATCGGCGGATAGACCAGGGCCACGGCGGTGGCGGCGCCGGTGGAGGTGGGCACGATGTTGATGGCGGCCGCCCGGGCGCGGCGCAGGTCGCGGTGGCTGGCGTCGAGGATGCGCTGGTCACCCGTGTAGCTGTGGGTGGTGGTCATCATTCCCTTGACGATCCCCAGGGACTGATCCAGCACCTTCACCAGCGGTGCCATGCAGTTGGTGGTGCAGCTGGCGTTGCTGATGATGTCGAAATCTTCGTGACGGTATTGATCGGCATTCACTCCGACCACGAAGGTGCCCACGCCGGCACCCTTGCCGGGAGCGGTGATCAACACCTTCTTGGCGCCCGCTTCGATGTGCTTGCCCGCACCGGCCTGATCCACGAAGACGCCCGTGGCTTCGATCACAAGATCCACACCCCATTCTTTCCAGGGAAGGTTCAGGGGGTTGCGGTCGGAGAAGCACTTGATGCTCTTGCCATTCACGATGATGGTGTCATCGGTATAGCTCACCTCCGCATCACGGATGTGACCGAGCATCGAGTCGTACTGCAACAGATGGGCGTTGGTCTTCGGGTCGGAGGTGTCGTTGAGGCCGACCACCTCGAGGCCTGTGTCGGCCCCACGGCTCAGCCAGCAGCGCATGAAGTTGCGACCAATCCGGCCGAATCCATTGATCGCAACACGCAGGGTCATGGCAAAAAGCGGCGAAAGCCGCTAGCAAGGGTGATTTCGGCAATCAATCATACAGAAATCCGGTTCCGGGCCCTTTCGGCCCTGGGGCCGAAGCCAGGGCGGCCAGTCGAGAAAGCGAAGCAACTCGTAAAGCCAGGGTGGCCTTCCTGGCCTTATTTTCAGCTGGTCCTGGAGTCGCCCTTGGCCTCGCCCCTCGATCCCCGTCAGCCGCTCCACTTCGTCGGGGTCGGGGGCATCGGTATGTCCGCCCTGGCGGGGATCCTTGCCGAACGGGGCTTCAGGGTGAGTGGATCCGACCCGAAACCCTCCCCCGTTCTCGATCGACTGCGCCGCAGTGGAGTGCGGGTGTTTCAGGAGCAGCGTGCCGGCACCATCGCCGCCCTCCTCGGCTCCGGCCTGCCCGAGCCGATGCTGGTGATCAGCTCGGCGGTGCCGCCCTCCAACCCCGAGGTGGTGGAGGCCCGTCGCCTGGGTCTTTCGCTCTGCCATCGCTCCGATGTGCTGGCCGCTCTGATCGGCGGCCAGCCCTCCATCGCCGTGGCGGGCAGCCACGGCAAGACCACCACGAGCACCCTGATCGCCACCCTGCTCCAGGCGACCGGTGAGGATCCCACGGCCGTGATCGGCGGCATCGTGCCGGCCTTCGGCAGCAATGCCCGGCAGGGCAGCGGCCGCCTGCTCGTGGCGGAGGCCGATGAATCCGACGGCTCCCTGGTGAAGTTCTCCCCGGAACTCGGGGTGCTCACCAACGTCGAACTCGATCACACCGATCACTATCCCGATCTGGCGGCCCTGATCGCCACCCTGCAGCGCTTTGCCCGGGGATCGAAGCAGCTGCTGGCCAACCGGGACTGCCCGGTGCTGCGGGATCACTTCGAGGCCCACAGCTGGTGGTCCACCCAGAGCGCCGACGACGTGGCCTTTGCCGCCCTGGCCCGGGAGGAGCGCGGCGATGGAACCAGTGCCGACTTCTACGAAGCGGGAAGGAAGGTGGGCAGCTTCGAGTTGCCCCTCCCCGGTCGCCACAATCTCAGCAATGCCACGGCCGCCCTCGCCGCCTGCCGCATCGAGGGGGTGCCCTTCGCGGAGCTGCGGCAGGCCATGGCCCGGCTGCGCACCCCCGGCCGCCGTTTCGACTGCCGCGGCGTGTGGAACCAGCGGATCGTGGTCGACGACTACGCCCACCATCCCAGCGAGGTCGGTGCCACCCTCGCGATGGCACGGCTGATGGTGGAGAGCGGTCGCAGCCCCCTGCCCCTTCCTCCCCGCAGGCTTCTGGCGGTGTTCCAGCCCCACCGGTACAGCCGCACCGCCCAGTTCATGGATGGTTTCGCCGAGGCCCTCGCCCGGGCCGATGTGGTTCTGCTGGCGCCTCTCTACAGCGCCGGGGAACAGCCGATCGCCGGGATCTCCAGCGGGTTCCTGGCCGAAGCGGTTCGCTCCCTTGCCCCTTCCCTGCCTGTGACCGTGGCCGAGAGCCTCGATGAGCTCACCTGGCAGGTGGCCGACATCAGCCGTCCCGGTGACCTGGTGCTGGCCATGGGCGCCGGGGACGTGAATGGTCTGTGGGACCGCCTCCAGACCCACGGAGAAGCCGACCTTCCCACCGCGACCTTCCAGGCAGCCTGAATGGAGACGACCCTGGTCCCACCGGCAGGACTACGGCAATCCATCCTTCTGCGGGACTACACCACCTGGAGAGTGGGCGGGCCGGCCGAATGGTTCGCCGAACCCGCCCACGCCCAGGAACTGATCGCTCTGGCGGCCTGGGCCTGTGAGCGGGGCATGCCCTTCCGCTGCATCGGTGCCGGTTCCAATCTCCTGATCGCCGATGCCGGTCTCTCCGGGCTCACCCTCTGCAACCGCCGCCTGCAGGGCAGCCAGCTGACGCCCGGCAGCGGCTGGGTGGAGGCGGAAGCGGGGGAACCGATCCCCACCCTGGCCCGCAAGGTGGCGAGGGCCGGTCTCCATGGCCTGGAGTGGTCGGTGGGGATTCCGGGAACCGTGGGCGGTGCCGTGGTGATGAACGCCGGTGCCCAGGGGGGCTGCATCGCCGAATGGTTGCATTCGGTTCGGGTGCTGGATCCGGCCCGACCCGATCAGCCCTTCACCCTCGAGGCCAGGGACCTTGATTACGCCTATCGCCACAGTCGCCTCCAGCAGGAACCCCTGCTGGTGCTCTCGGCCCGTTTCCATCTCGAGAGCGGCCACGATCCGGCGGCGATCTCGGCGCGCACCAGCGCCAATCTCCAGAGCCGCACCAGCACCCAGCCCTACCAGCAACCCAGTTGCGGCAGTGTGTTCCGCAATCCCGAGCCGCTCAAGGCCGGCCGGCTGATCGAGGCGCTGGGTCTCAAGGGGTTGCGCATCGGCGGCGCCGAGGTCTCCCCGGTTCATGCCAACTTCATCGTCAACACCGGCGATGCCACGGCCAGCCAGATCGATGCCCTGATCCGCAGCGTGCAGGAGCGGGTCAACCGGGAACATGGCCTTCTCCTCCATCCGGAGGTGATGCGCATGGGCTTCGCTGAAGCGGCGAGGATCTAGCCTGATCCCGCAATTCCAGGCACCCCTGATGGCTGGCTTCGGACTTCCCAACTTCGGTCAGCTCACCGAGGCCTTCCGCAAGGCCCAGCAGATCCAGCAGGACGCCCAGAAGCTGCAGGAGGAGCTGGATGGGATGGAACTGGAGGGCAGAAGCGCTGATGGACGGGCGAGCGTGTGGCTCTCCGGCAATCAGCAGCCCCTGCGGGTGCGCCTGGCCCCCGAGCTGCTGAGCGAAGCGCCGGAGGCGGTGGAGGCTGCCGTTCTGGAAGCCCTGCTGGCTGCCTACCAGGTCTCCACCACCACGATGCGGGAGCGGATGGACGATCTCACCGGCGGGCTGGAACTCAATCTGCCTGGGATGGGGAACTGATTTCCCCCTCCAGCTCCTGCCGGCCCCGACGCCGGGAGCTGCGCCGCTGGTGGCGATCCAGCAGGGGCTCCTGGGTCCCCCCCCGGTCGCGGAGACCCGACTCCTTGCCGCTCCCCCGCCCTGGAGGGGTCGGGTTGCAGCGCTCCAGTTCCTCCAGGCACTGCAGGTAGAGGGGGTAGCGGGGCCAGTCCGTGCCGGCGACGCAGCCCGGATCGCCGCGATGGCGGCAGTTGCTGAAGCGACAGGGCCCTGCGGCGAGCCGTTGCCGCAGGTCCGGGAAGGCGGCGGCCAGGGTGTCGGGATCGGCGGGAAGCTCCGGCTGGTTGAAGCCCGGGGTGTCGGCCACCAGGGCTCCGTTTCCCAGGGGGAACAGCTCCACGTGCCGGGTGGTGTGGCGCCCGCGCCGCAATCGGCCCGAAACGCTGGCCACCCTCAGGCCGAGATCGGGCACCAGAGCGTTGAGCAGGCTGCTCTTGCCCACCCCGGAGGGGCCGCAGAGCACGGAGATCCCCCCCCGGGCGAGGCTGCTGCGCAGCCCCGCGATTCCCTCGCCGCTGCGGTTGGAGATCGCATGGACCGGATAGCCCCAGGTGGCGAGCCTGGAGCACCACTGCTCCAGCTCCGCTGCCGGCACCAGATCGGCCTTGCCGAGCACCAGCTCCACGGGCCTGCCGGTCCCCTCGGCGGTGATCAGGAACCGGGTCAGCTGCAGGGGATCCAGGGCGGGTTCGCGCAACGCCACCACCACCACCATCCGATCGACGTTGGCGACGCCGGGACGCTGCAGCAGGTTGGCCCGCGGCTCCAGGCCCCCCACCGCACCCCGGGCGGAGCTCCAGTCGATCCCCCCCACCTGCACCCTGTCCCCCACACAGACCCTCTGACCGCTGGTGTCGAGTCGGCGGCGCCGGGTGCAGAGCAGTTCGAGCTCGCCCCGGGGACCGGGGCGGTCGAGGCTGACCCGGCAGAAATTGGCCTGCAGCGCCATCACCCGGCCGCGGTGTTCAGCCGGGTCCATCGCGCTGGATCAGCAGCCGGGTCGTTCCCGGCTCCAGGGGCCTCACCTCCACGGTGTGTCCCGCTCCCCGCAGCCCCTCCCCCACCATCTGCACGGGCTCTCCGGAATCGAGATCCACCTGCAGCCAGGAGCCCGGCGGAAGCTGCTCGAGGGCCAGGCAGCTGCGCACGTAGTTGAGAGGGCAGGGGGTGCCCCGCAGATCGATGCTGCGCAGGGGGTCCGGCTGGGGGAGGTCGGTGGGCACCGTTAGCCGAACAGGCCTCCGAACAGGCCACTCTTGTGAGGGGCACGCCCTCCCTTGCGGGTGTGATGGCCCGCGAGCTGCTCGAGCAGTTCCCGTTCTTCGCCGGAGAGCTTGGTGGGAAGCTGCACCTTCACCGTGAACTGGTGGTTGCCGCGGGCCACGGGATTGCCCAGTTTGGGAACGCCCTTGTTGCGCAGGGTGATCACGGCGCCGGGCTGGGTGCCGGCCGGGACCTCGAGGGGCTCGCTGCCATCCACGGTCTCCACCTCGATGGTGTCCCCCAGGATCGCCTGCAGGTAGCTCAGGGCGACCTCCGAGTGGATCGTGACCCCATCGCGCCGCAGGTGGGGGTGGGGCTTCACGCTCAGGAAGACGTAGAGATCGCCGCTCGGTCCACCCTTCTGACCCGCATTGCCTTCGTTGGCCACCCGCAGACGGGTGCCGGAATCGACGCCGGCGGGGATGTGGATGCGCAATTTCTTGGAGACCTGCTGGAGGCCGAGGCCATCACAGCTGCTGCAGGGATCGGCGATGACCTCGCCCGTGCCCTCGCAGGTGGGACAGGGGGCCACCTGGGTGAAGCTTCCGAAGGGGGTGCGGGTGGCGCGGCGCACCTGGCCGGCTCCGGAGCAGGTGCCGCAGGTGGTGGGGCCGGAACCCGCCTTGGCCCCCGAGCCCTTGCAGGTGGCGCAGGTCTCGAGGTGGCGGATCGGCACCTCCCTGTCCACGCCGAAGACGGCCTCGTTGAAGTCGATCGTGAGGTCGAGGCGCAGGTCGTCCCCCTGGCGTGGTCCGCGCCGTCTGCCGCCGCCCGCCGCCGCTCCGCCGAAGCCGCTGAAGAAGGTCTCGAACAGATCGGCGAATCCCCCCATGTCGCCCATGTCGGGCATGCCGGATCCACCACCGAGGCCGGCCTCGCCGAACTGGTCGTAGCGGGCACGGGTCTGGGGATCGCTGAGCACCTCGTAGGCGCGACCGATCTCCTTGAACTTCTCCTCCGCGGCGGGATCGTTGTTCACATCCGGGTGGTACTGGCGGGCCAGCCGCCGATAGGCACGCTTGAGGGATTCGGCGTCCGCGTCCCGGGCCACTCCGAGGGTCTGGTAGTAGTCGGCCATCAACCGGGCTGCTCCTCGGCGGAGGGTTCGCCTGACTCCCGGGCGGGGTGGCCCTCGGGTCCGGGCCCCATCGAAACCTTCACCAGGGCGTGCCGGAGCACCTTGCCATCGAGGTGATACCCCCGTTGCAGCTCCTCGATCACCACATCCTCAGGGTGGGCCTCGCTGGGCTCCCGCAGAACGGCCTCATGGAGATTCGGGTCGAAGGGCTCCCCCTCCACCCGCATCGGGGAGACGCCGAGCTGCTTGAACACATCCACCAGCTGCTTGTAGAGACCCTGGTAGCTGCGGTGCAGGGTCTGGGCCTCTTCGCTCTGGGGGGAGAGCTGCTGGCGGGCCCGATCGAAGTTGTCCACCACCGGCAGGATCTCGCTGAGGGTGGTGCAGGTGATCTGCAGCTTCAGATCCTCGTGGTCGCGGCTCTGGCGCTTGCGGAAGTTATCGAAATCCGCCGCCATGCGCATGTACTGACCCTTGAGGCTCTCGTGCTCGGCCTGGAGGGCAGCGAGCCGCGCTTCGAGCCCGGGCAGGCCGTCCTTCGCCCCTGCCTCCTCCTGGGAGGGGGTGTCCGATCCGGCCCCGGAGGCCGGCGGATCGCCCGCGACGGTGTCCTGATCCCGGTTCTCCTCCCCCGGCGCCGCTGCAGCCGCCTGGGGTTCCGGGACCACCTGGGGATTCGGGGATTCGCTGGCCGTGGGGACGTCGCCGCTCATGCTGCCGGGGGCACAACTCAGATCCAGCCATGTTGAAGGGCGGGGGAGGCTCTTCACAAGCGGCGGAAGCCCGCACCTCCGTCACCACCCCCGACCGGGGGGAACTGCCACCAATTCTTTACAAGGCAGCCAAGGCCCCGGAGTCTGGGTCAGCATTCATCCCATGGAGGCGGATCCGGGTACCCAGAGCAATCAGCTGAGCAGGATCGGCGGCAAGTCGATCTTCGGTGGGCTGGATTTCAGCCAGGCCAGCCAGGCCCCTCCCGAAAAGGGCCTGCAGAACGAGGATCTGGAGGCCAGCAGCCACGAGGAGAGTCTCTCCCCCGTGCTGAGCCTGGTGGACCGGATGCTGATCGAGGCTCTCACCAGCAGCGCCAGTGACATCCATGTGGAGCCCCAGGAGAAGGCCCTGCTGATCCGCTTCCGCCAGGACGGGGTGCTGCATGTGATGGAGAAGCTGCCCCGCAGCCTCACGCCGGCGGTCACCTCCCGGCTCAAGATCATGGCCGATCTGGACATCTCCGAACGGCGCCTGCCCCAGGACGGACGGATCCGCCGCAGCTTCCGGGGTCGCACCATGGATTTCCGGGTGAGCACCCTGCCCAGCCGCCACGGCGAGAAGGTGGTGCTGCGGCTGCTCGACAGCGGCGCCACCCAGCTCGGCCTCGACAACCTGATCACCGATCCGGAGGCCCTGGCCACCCTGCGCAGCATGGGCAGCAGACCCTTCGGCATGGTGCTGGTGACCGGCCCCACCGGATCCGGCAAGACCACCACCCTCTATGGCCTCCTTTCCGAGCGCAACGATCCGGCGATCAACATCTCCACGGTGGAGGATCCGATCGAGTACATCCTCGAGGGGGTGACCCAGACCCAGGTCAACCGGGAGAAGGGCTTCGACTTCAGCACCGCCCTGCGGGCCTTCATGCGCCAGGACCCGGACGTGCTGCTGGTGGGGGAGACCCGCGATCTGGAGACGGCCCGCGCGGCGATCGAAGCGGCCCTCACCGGTCACCTGGTGCTCACCACCCTCCACTGCAACGATGCCGCCAGCGCCTTCGCCCGGCTGGACGAGATGGGCATGGAGCCCTTCCTGGTGAGCGCCTCCCTGCTGGGGGTGGTCTCCCAGCGGCTGGTGCGGCGCCTCTGTCCGGCCTGCCGGATTCCTTACCATCCGGCAGCGGAGGAACTGGCCCGTTTCGGCCTGGTGGCCACCGATGAGTCCAGCATCACCTTCTTCCACGCCTCGGCCTCGGTGCAGGCCCCGGAGCAGGAGGGCAGTTGCCCCACCTGCCAGGGGCGGGGATACTCCGGCCGGGTGGGGGTGTTCGAGATCCTGGAGATGACCGAAACCCTCGCTTCCGCGGTGGCCAAACGGGCCAATACCCAGGAACTGCGCCGGCTGGCCCTCGAATCGGGCATGAAGACCCTGCTCGGCTACGGGCTGGAGCTGGTGCGGCAGGGACTGACGTCCCTCGAGGAAGTGGAGCGGATCCTGCTCACCGACACCAGCCTGGAATCGGAACGCCGGGCCCGGGCCCTCAGCACCCTCACCTGCCGTGGCTGCGGCGCCGGCCTGCAGGACGAATGGCTGGAATGTCCCTACTGTCTGGAGGTTCGGAGCTAGGGAAATGGAGCTTCTGATCGAGGATCTGATGTCGGATCTGGTCAAGGATGGGGGCAGCGACCTCCATCTGGCCGCTGGCCAGCCCCCCTTCGGACGCTTCAACGGCCAGCTGCGCCCGATGGTGCAGGATCTTCAGCTCAGCGAGGAGGCCTGCAACCGGCTGATCTTCTCCCTGCTGAACAATACCCAGCGCAAGCATCTCGAGCAGAACTGGGAACTCGACTGTTCCTACGGGTTGAAGGGGGTCTCCCGCTTCCGGGTCAACGTCTACCGGCAGCGGGGCACCTATGCCGCCTGCCTGCGGGCCCTGGGGGATGAGATCCCGAGGATGGACACCCTGGGGATGCCTCCGGTGGTGGAGGAGATCAGCCGCAAGCCCAAGGGACTGGTGCTGGTGACCGGACCGACCGGTTCCGGCAAGACCACCACCCTGGCTTCCCTGCTGAACCACATCAACCTCACCCGCTCCGAGCACATCATCACGATCGAGGATCCGATCGAGTTCACCTATGCCAACCAGAAGTCGCTGATTCACCAGCGGGAGGTGAACGAGGACACCCGCAGTTTCGCCAATGCCCTGCGGGCGGCCCTGCGGGAGGATCCCGATGTGATCCTGGTGGGTGAGATGCGTGATCTGGAGACCACCCAGCTGGCGATCACCGCCGCCGAGACCGGGCACCTGGTGTTCGCCACCCTGCACACCAGTTCCGCCGCCCAGACGGTGGATCGGATGGTGGATGTGTTTCCGATGGGCCAGCAGAACCAGATCCGGCTGATGCTGAGCACCAGCCTGCTGGCGGTGTTCGCCCAGACCCTCTGCAGAAGCAGCCAGCCGGTGTCCGGGCCCTTCGGCCGGGTGATGGCCCAGGAGATCATGCTGAACACCCCGGCGATCGCCAACCTGATCCGGGAGGGCAAGACCGCCCAGATCTATTCCCAGATCCAGACCAGCGGCCAGCAGGGCATGCAGACCCTGGAGCGGGCCCTGGCCGATCTGGTGGAAGCGGGCCGGGTCACCCGCAGCGAAGCGATGGCCCGCACGCCCCGGCCGGACGAACTGGAACGGCTGCTCCAGAAGATGTGAGGCCGGAGCCGGCACCCCCTGCTCTCCTGCGCAGATCCCCCGATCGCCGATGACCGCCTTCCTCGTCACCTACACCACCCAGAGCGGCCGCAGGCGGGAATTCACCATCGAGGCCGAGAGTCCCGCGGGAGCCCGCAGGGATCTGCGCCGCCGCGGCATCCTCCCCGACAGCCTGGTGCGCAGGGAGGTCTTCAAGCTGCAGCCGGGCCGGGAGCGATCCAGCTGGCGCGAATGGTTCGAGGCCGGCGTGAACGTGAAGGACAAGGCCCTCTTCGCCAGCAAGCTCTCGGCCCTGGTGGATGCGGGTGTGCCGATCCTGCGCAGTCTCGACCTGATACGAAGCCAGCAGAGGAAGCCCAGGTTCCGCCGAGCCCTGACGGGCATGACCGAGGACGTGAACCAGGGAGCCAGTCTGGCCGATTCGATGCGCCGCTGGCCCAAGGTGTTCGACAACCTCAGCATCGCCATGGTGGAGGCGGGTGAAACCGGCGGGGTGCTGGATGACACCCTGAAGCGGCTCGCCAAGCTGCTGGAGGATACGGCCAAACTGCGGAACCAGATCCGCGGTGCTCTGGCCTACCCGATCATCGTGCTGGTGATCGCCATCCTCGTCTTTCTGGGGATGACGCTGTTCATCATTCCCGTTTTCGCCAACCTCTACGAGCAGTTGGGGGCTGAGTTGCCTTTTTTCACTCTCATTATCGTTGGCATCAGCCGGGCGCTTCGTTCCTGGTACAGTCTTGTACTTTTTGGTGCTTTGCTTACGGGTCTATTCCTGTTTGCTCGCTATTACGCAACTCCTGCTGGTCGGCGCCAGGTGGATGCCCTGCTCCTGCGCCTTCCCCTGTTCGGTGATCTGATTCAGAAAACGTCCACCGCCCAGTTCTGCCGCACCATGAGTTCCCTTTCCCGGGCTGGGGTGCCGATCCTGTTGTCACTGGAGATCCTCCATGAAACATCCTCCAATCGTGTGGTGG
This sequence comes from uncultured cyanobacterium, assembly GCA_963847745.1. Taxonomy (GTDB): domain Bacteria; phylum Cyanobacteriota; class Cyanobacteriia; order PCC-6307; family Cyanobiaceae; genus Cyanobium. Next base: position 91,329 of record CAWKAW010000004.1, read on the forward strand.
GCGATGCCATCTTTTCTTCACGCACCGACGTGAGTGAGGGCGTGCCGCTGAGCGTGGCGCTTGGAACGAAGAATGTGTTTCCCGATATGGCTGTCAGCATGCTCAGCATCGGCGAGGAAACCGGTGAGATGGACAAGATGTTGTCCAAGGTGGCCGATTTCTATGAAGATGAGGTGGCCACAGCCACGAAAGCTCTCACCTCTATCCTCGAGCCGGTGATGATCGTGGTGGTGGGGGGCATCGTTGGGGTGATTCTGGTGGCTATGTATCTACCCATGTTCTCCATCTTCGACAAGATCAGGTAGAATCAGTAGGCAGAATCAGCATATAGAGTCAGTATTCAGACACTCTCTTCATCCTCGGGCGCCAACGCCTTGCCCGCCAGCCAGCCGGAGCTCCAGCAGTGCTGGAAATTGAAGCCTCCGGTCACCCCGTCCACGTCCAGGAGCTCTCCCACCAGGAACAGCCCGGGGCAGCGCCGGCTTTCCATCGTGGCCAGGTTCACCTCGCCCAGGGGGATGCCTCCGGCGGTCACGAACTCCTCTCCGAAGGGGCCGCGGCCCGAGATCGGGTAGCGGCTGGCCCGCAGGGCGGTGACCATCCCCCTCTGGCCGGCCTTGCCCAGGTCCGCCCAGCGCAGGGAGGCCTCCAGCCCCTGGCTCTCGAGCAGGTGCAGCCAGAGGCGGCGGCTCAGCTCCGGCCAGGGGCGGGCATTGGCCAGCTGCCGGCGCGCCTGGCTGCGGCGGGCCTCGGCGAAGAGGGTCTCCAGCTCCCCCTGGCTGCGACCCCCCGTCCAGTCGACCACCAGCTCGCCCCGGTAGCCCCAGTCCTTCAGATCCCGTGCCGCGAAGGCCGTGAGCCGCAGGGTGGCCGGACCGCTCAGCCCCCAGTGGGTGATCAGCACCGCGCCCCGTTGCCGCAGCCGCTCCCTGCGCCCACCCGCCTCGGCTCCGCGCAGGCGATCCGGAGGCTGCAGCTCCAGCCCCACCGGATCCATCGCCACTCCCGCCAGGCCCGCCAGGGGATGGTGCGCCAGGGCCAGGGTGAACAGGGAGGGCACGGGCTTCACCAGGCCGTGACCCAGGCCGGCGGCGATGCGGTGGCCGCTGGGATGGCTGCCGGTGGCCAGCACCAGCCGGTCGCAGGAAAGGCTGGCTCCCCCCCGCAGGCGCAGCTGGAAGGTTCCTTCGGGTCGCACCTCCACGGCCTGCAGGGCCTGGCCGGTGTGGGTGGTCACCCCGGCGGCCCCGGCGGCCTCCTGCAGGGTGGCCACCACGGAGGCCGAGCGGTTGGAGCGGGGAAACAGGCGGCCATCGGCCTCCTCCACCAGCTCCAGGCCATGGGCTGCGAACCAGGCCACGGTGTCGCCCGTGGCGAACCGGGAGAAGGGGCCCCGCAACGCCTGGCCGCCGCGGGGGTAATGGCCCACCAGCAGGCGGGGATCCCAGCAGGCATGGGTCACGTTGCAGCGACCCCCGCCGCTGATCCGCACCTTGTGCAGCGGTTCGGCCGTGGCCTCCAGCACCAGCACGTCGCCCACCCCCGCCTCGGCCGCGGTGAGGGCCGCCATGAACCCCGCCGGACCACCGCCGGCCACCACCACCGAAGCATGGCTGGGCAGCATGGGGGGATGGAGCATGCCTACCGCTTCAGTGTGGCGCCGATGCTGGATTGCACGGATCGCCACTTCCGGGTGCAGATGCGCCAGATCAGTCGCCACTGCCTGCTCTACAGCGAGATGGTGGTGGCCCGGGCCCTGCACCACATCCTGCGGGAGACCTCTCCGGCCCGGGGAGCCGACCGGCAGGCCCGGCTGGAGAAACTGCTCGGCTTCGATCCGATCGAGCGCCCCCTGGCCCTGCAGCTGGGGGGCGACGACCCCGTCCTGCTGGCGGAAGCGGTCCGGCTGGCGGCCGACTGGGGCTATGACGAGATCAACCTCAACGTGGGCTGCCCCAGTGAGAAGGTGCGCCGGGGCAGCTTCGGCGCCTGCCTGATGGCCGACCCTCCCCGGGTGGCCCGTTGCGTGGAGGCGATGGCGGGGGCCTCCGCCCTGCCGGTCACGGTGAAACACCGGATCGGCATCGACGACCGCGATTCCTACGCCGAGCTGCTGGCCTTCGTCGACACCGTGGCCGCCGCCGGGGCCCGGCGCTTCGCCGTGCATGCCCGCAAGGCCTGGCTGGAAGGTCTCGATCCCCGACAGAACCGCACCATCCCCCCCCTGCGCCATGACCTGGTGCATCGCCTCAAGCGGGAGCGGCCCTGCCTCACGATCGAACTCAACGGCGGGCTGGAGGAGCTGGCCGACTGCCGGGCGGAGCTGGACCGGGTGGACGGCGTGATGGTGGGCCGGGCCGCCTATGGCCACCCCCTGCGCTGGGCCGGCGTGGATCGGGAGATCTTCGCGGATCGGGGCTCAGCCCCGGTCCGGGCCTCCGCCGTGGTGCGGGGAGTGGTGCCCCACGCGGAGCGATGGTGCATGGCCGGAGGCCGGCTCTGGCCCATCGCCCGCCATCTGGTGCAGGTGGTGGAGGGGGTGAGTGGAGCCCGCCACTGGCGCTCTTCCCTGACCCGCGCGGCGCTGACCCGGGGTGCCGGCAGCGAGGTGATCGCCGACGCTGCCCGCCAACTGGAAGAACGGGGCCTGTGACGGCCGGAGGGGCCCCTCAGCCTTCGGCGCCGCCGTAGTCGGAGCCGAAGTCACTGCTGCCGCTGCGGCGCCGGCGGGTGCGGCCGGCTTCGAAGTTCGAGCCGCCCCGGTCTTCACCACCGCCGTAGCTGCGGTCTTCCCAGCCCCGGGCACCGGAGCCCCGGTCGGCGGCGTAGCCGCCACCAGCGCCCCCGCCGCCGTAGCCGCCGGCATCTCCGCCGCGGCCATAGCCCCCGCCGCCGTAGCCGCCGCCTCCGCGACGGGGGGCGCCGCCACCGCCGCCGCCGCCGCTGCGGGGCTCGGCCTTGTTGATGCGAAGGGGGCGGCCCATCAGTTCACTTCCCTGCAGGCCATCGATGGCCCGGCTTTCCATCTCGGGGTCGGCCATCTCCACGAAGGCGAAGCCCCGTTTGCGTCCGGTGTCCCGCTCCAGGGGAAGGGAACAGTTCACAACTTCACCGTAGGGGGTGAAGAGCTCGATCACGTCTTCCTGCTCGGCGCGGAAGGGAAGATTACCGACAAAGATGCTCACTGAATGACAAGAAGAACCGACAGGAATAAGCGACCGGAGATGAGGCGGTGCGCCGGGGGGCCACCGCTTCGCCAAGATTAGACCCGCAGCATCGTTTTTCCCCGTTCCGGCCGTGCGGAGGCCGGTCTCCCTTTCAGTGGTCGCCGATGGTGCGGTGCAGGCGCGCCCGGGTCCGATCGAGCTGCTCCCTCACCCGGCCGAAGCCGGTCCCCCCTTCACTGCGACGGGCGGCCACCACCTGCCGGGGAGCGATGGTGGCGAGGATGTCCTCTTCGAAGGCGGGATGGAGCTCCTGCCAGCGGGCCAGGGGCAGCTCGCGCAGCAGCAGCCCCTGACTCAGGCAGGTCCTCACCAGGCCACCCACCAGCTGGTAGGCCTCCCGGAAGGGGACCCCCCGGGCCACCAGATAGTCGGCCACGTCGGTGGCGTTGGAGAAGTCGGACTCCACGGCCTGCTCGAGACGGGCCGGGCGGAAGTCCAGCCCCTCCTCGAACAGGATGGCCATCGCCTCCAGGCAGGAGAGGGTGGTGCTCACCCCATCGAAGAGGGCTTCCTTGTCTTCCTGGAAGTCCTTGTTGTAGGCCAGCGGCAGCCCCTTGATCATGGTGAGCAGCCCCATGAGATGGCCGAAGACCCGGCCGCTCTTGCCCCGCACCAGTTCGGGCACGTCGGGATTCTTCTTCTGGGGCATCAGGCTGCTGCCGGTGGCGCAGCGGTCGGTGAGGGCCACGAAGCCGAATTCCGCGCTTGCCCAGAGGATCACCTCCTCGGCGAGGCGGCTGAGATGCACCATCACGAGGCTGGCCGCGGCCATGAACTCCACCGCGAAGTCGCGATCGCTCACGGCATCGAGGCTGTTGGCGTAGATCTCCCCGAAACCGAGTTCCAGGGCCGTCTGGCGACGATCGATCGGCACCGGTGTGCCGGCCAGGGCCGCAGCGCCGAGGGGGCAGAGGTTGACCCGCCGGCGCACGTCGGCCAGCCGGTCCCGGTCGCGCTCCGCCATCTCGATGTAGGCGAGCAGATGGTGGGCCAGGCAGAGGGGCTGGGCCCGCTGCAGGTGGGTGTAGCCGGGGATGACGGTTTCGGCATGGCGCTCGGCCTGGGCCAGCAGGGCCCGCTCGAAGCGCAGCAGGCCCGTGTCGATGGCATCGATGCGGCCCCGCAGCCACAGCCGCAGATCGGTGCCCACCTGGTCGTTGCGGCTGCGGCCCGTGTGCAGCTTCTTGCCGAGCGGCCCCAGGAGCTCGATCAGGCGCCGCTCGACGGCGAAGTGGACGTCCTCGGCCTCGATGCCTGGAGTGAACCCTCCCGCCGCGGCTTCGGCGCGGATGGTCTCCAGCCCGGCGATGAGCCGGTCCGCCTCCTCCGGTTCGATCACGCCGCAGCGTCCGAGCATGCGGGCATGGGCGATGGAACCGTCGAGGTCTTCCTGGAGGAGGGTGATGTCGAAGCCGATGGAGGCGTTGAAGCGCTCGATCACCGGATGCAGGCCCTGCTCGAAGCGATTGCTCCAGGTCGCGGCGGCTGGCTGGGGATCGAGGCTCATCGGAACGGGGGACCCGGGCAGCCCCTCAGCTTGACACCCGTGCTCAGGCCTGGGGGAGCGGGGGCAGCATCACCTCCTCGCGCACCTTCAGCACCACCATGGAGGCATCATCCTCGAGATGGTGGTCGCTGCCCACGAAGCGATCGAGGCGCAGGAACAGCTGGTCGAGAATTCCCTGGGCTCCGAGGCCCGAGCGGCAGGCGCTGTGGAAGCTGCGGCGCAGACGTTCCTCATCGAAGCGATCCCCGCTGAAGCCACTCGCTTCCGTCACCCCGTCGGTGTAATAGAGGAGCACGTCTCCCGGTTCCAGGGTGGTCTCGCCGCAGCCGTAGTCGGCCTCACTCTGCAGGCCGATCAGCAGCCCCGGCGCATCCAGCCTCTCCAGACGGTTGGTCTGGCGCCGCCACAGGAGGGGAGGATTGTGGGCGGCATTGGCGAATCGGAGCCGGCGGCTGCGCGGGTCGAAATCCGAATAGAAGAGGGTGACGAACCGGTGGGAGTGGGCCAGATCCTCCTGGGCCAGATGGTTGAGGTCGTGGAGGATGCGATCGGGGGGCAGGCCGCTGAGCACCTCGGCCCGCAGCATCCCCCGCAGCAGGGTCATCAGCAGGCCGGCGGGCACGCCCTTGCCCATCACGTCCCCCATCACCAGGGCCCAGCGCCCCTTTTCGCGGCGGCGGCCGCTCGACGGGGGCTGGGTGGGAATGAAGTCGTAGTAGTCGCCTCCCACCTGGAAAGCCGGTCGGCAGCAGGCGGCCAGCTCCGCCCCTTCGATCACCGGGCAATGGTCGGGGAGGAGCTGGGCCTGGATCTCGGCGCCGATGCTGAGCTGCCGGTCGAGCCGTTCGTGGCGGCGCATGTCCTCCTGCAGCAGTTCGTTCTCCAGCGCCACCCCGGTGAGGTCCGCCACCAGCTGCAGATGGCGGCGATGCACCTCGCTCCAGGCGTACCCCTTGCGGGAGCTGAACACGTAGAGCCTGCCCCGCTGGCGGCTGCGGGCCACCACCGACGTGGCGAAGACCTCGCTGCCGGGAAGGAGCCGCCGGATCAGGGGATCGAGAAGGCCGGCCACGGCCTCGTCCCCCGACTGGGCCTGGAGCTGGGTGTCGGGCAGCGCGGTGAGCTGCCGCAGCAGTTCCCGGCAGCTCTCCGGGGGAGTGGCCTGCAGCTGTTCGCGCCAGAGCCGGCCGTCGGGATGGAACACCACCAGCACGCTGCCTTCGGCTTCCACCAGCCGCGAGGCCACCACGGGCACCAGCTCGAGCAGCCGGTTGAGATTGGTGAAACTGCGCAGGGCGAAGGCCAGGGAGGACAGCAGTTCCTGGTTCCGGCGCTGTTCGCGGTTGAGACTGTCCAGCAGCCGCCGCAGCGATGCTCCGGCCGAGAGGGCCTGGCCCGTGCGCGGCGGAGAAGGGGGTGGGGAGGGCCTGGGGGGCGGCTTGCTGCTCAAGGAGCGGCCGCGGGGGAACGCAAGGTAGCAACGCCACGGGGGCGATCCTGTCTCACGACTCACCGCAGCGGCGTCAGCGCACGGCCGTGGCGAGGGCGCGCCGGCCCTCAACAGGAGCCCGCAGGGCCGCCTCCAGGGGGGCACGGCCGTAGTCCCGCTCGAGCAGATCCATCACCGTGCGGCCGAAATCGGTGGGGTTGCGCCGGAACGCCTCCAGGCAGATGCGGCCGAAACTGCCGCCCATCGGCTCGGGATTCCAGAGCAGCTTGCGTGCCGTCCAGGGCATCATGCTCATCGGGTCGTAGCCGGGCTTGAGCACACCCTGCTCGAAGGCGTACTGCTCCAGGTGGGTGTGGGGTTGCAGGCCGATGAAGAAGATCGCCGGCTCCACCTTGTCGGCCCCGAAGATTTGCTCCAGCTCGCGGTGATAGGCCACGGTCTGGCGGATCGTCTCCGGTCGTTCATCGATGACGTTGAAGGAGTAGTTCACCGAGACATGCTCCCGGAAGCCGGCCCTCGCCAGCAGCCGGCAGTTCTCCAGAACGGTGCGGAGGTTGTAGCCCATGCGCATCTTGCGCACCAGCTCCTGGGAGCCGGAGGTGATGCCGATCTCGAAGTAGCACATGCCGGTGGCCACCATCAGCTCGGCGAGTTCCGCATCGAGGTTGTCGGCTCGGATGTAGGCGGCCCAGTGAATGTCCCCCATTCCATCCGCCAGGATCGCCCGCAGCAGTTGCTTGGCATCCTCGATGTAGCGACGGGCGGGAATGAACTGGGCATCGGTGAACCAGAACCCCCGCACCCCTCGGTCGTAGAGCTGGCGCATCTCCTTCACCACCTCCTGCACGGGATTGACCCGCACGGCCTTGCCCTCCACCACGGTGTAGACGCAGTAGCAGCAGTTGTGGGGGCAGCCTCGCTTCGTCTGAACGCCCACGTAGAAATCGCCGCCTTCGAGGTACCAGGGCAGCTGGGGCCAGATCGACTCGATGTAGGCGTAGTCGCAGGCGGTCTTCCCGATCCCGGCCGGTTGTTCGTGGATGAGGCCGGCCCGGGGAGGGGACCCGGCGCGGTAGCAGCGCTCCTCGGCGAGGGAATCGCCCCGGATCAGCTTCTCCAGCAGGGGTTCCCCTTCCCCCACCGAGATCACCGTGCCCTCGGGCAGGCTGCGGCCGAGCTGCTCATAGAAAACGCTCACGGCACCGCCGCCGATCACCGCCTCGGCCGAGGGGTGGTGGCGCCGGGCCCGCTGCAGTCCCCGTCGCACCAGCCGCAGGTTGCGCAGGAGTTCGCCGTAGTAGGCCCCCATCAGGCGCAGCCCACCCAGGGCGCCACGAAGGCGCCGCAGGGGATTGCGGGAATAGAACACCTCGAAGGAGTTCTGCAGGGGGTTGCCGCCCCTGCCATCCACCGGCGCATAGATCTGGATGTCGCGCCAGGAGAACACCAGCAGGGTGGGGCGGAACGCCTCCACGCTGGAAAGGAGCACCCGTTCCACGTCGAGCAGGGGAAGGGCGGCCAGATCCAGGATCCGCTGGGAAAGCTGGGGAAAGGTCTTGTGGAGGTGATCGGCCAGGTAGATCGGACCGATGGGAAAGATCGGGTTGCAGGGCAGCCGCACGAACAGCACCCGATGGTCCGTCACGGCGGCAGGGTCAAGGGAGGGTTTCCGGAAGCTAACAACCGCGTGCCTCCGCCAGCGGGCCGGGAAGGGAGGCGCAGGTTCGGTTCTCTTCCCCCCTCCTTCACAAACCCTTCATGAAGCCCCTTCATGAACGCCGCAATGTTCTGTTACACTGACCGGAGGCGGGAACCCGTCCCGTCTCTCCATCCGCCCGGACCGGCGCCTCGGCGCAAGGGTTCGCGGCTCAATCCCCCGTACTCATGACTGCCACTCTCCAGCAGCGCTCCGGCGCTTCTGCGTGGTCCCAGTTCTGCGGTTGGGTCACCTCCACCAACAACCGGCTGTATGTCGGTTGGTTCGGTGTGCTGATGATCCCCACCCTGCTGGCAGCCACCATCTGCTTCATCGTCGCCTTCATCGCGGCCCCTCCCGTCGACATCGACGGCATCCGTGAGCCCGTTGCCGGCTCCCTGATGTATGGCAACAACATCATCTCCGGCGCCGTTGTGCCTTCGAGCAACGCCATCGGCCTGCACTTCTATCCCATCTGGGAAGCCGCCAGCCTCGATGAGTGGCTGTACAACGGCGGTCCCTATCAGCTGGTGGTGTTCCACTTCCTGATCGGTATCTTCTGCTACATGGGCCGTGAGTGGGAACTCTCCTACCGTCTCGGCATGCGCCCCTGGATCTGCGTCGCCTACAGCGCCCCCGTGGCCGCTGCCAGCGCCGTGTTCCTGATCTACCCCTTCGGCCAGGGCTCCTTCTCCGACGGCATGCCCCTGGGCATCTCGGGCACCTTCAACTTCATGCTGGTGTTCCAGGCGGAGCACAACATCCTGATGCACCCCTTCCACATGCTGGGTGTGGCGGGCGTGTTCGGCGGCAGCCTGTTCTCGGCCATGCACGGTTCGCTGGTGACCAGCTCGCTGGTGCGTGAGACCACCGAGAGCGAGAGCCAGAACTACGGCTACAAGTTCGGCCAGGAAGAGGAGACCTACAACATCGTGGCCGCCCACGGCTACTTCGGTCGCCTGATCTTCCAGTACGCGTCGTTCAACAACAGCCGCAGCCTGCACTTCTTCCTGGCCGCCTGGCCGGTGGTGGGCATCTGGTTCACGGCTCTGGGCGTGAGCACGATGGCGTTCAACCTGAACGGCTTCAACTTCAACCAGTCGATTCTCGACGGCCAGGGCCGGGTGATCAACACCTGGGCCGACGTGCTCAACCGTGCCGGCCTGGGCATGGAAGTGATGCACGAGCGCAATGCGCACAACTTCCCGCTGGATCTGGCTTCTGCTGAGGCCACCCCGGTGGCGCTGAGCGCCCCGGCGATCGGCTGATCCGGTTCATCCATTGAGCTGCGGGACCGCCTGAGCGGCAGCAGCTGCGAGCCCCCTCCACGGAGGGGGCTTTTTCGTGCCGTTGTCCGGGCTCAGGAAGCTTTTCCGTTCCGTAGGCTCCTGGCCATCAGGATCGGTCCATGGGCAGCAGCTTCGGGCAACTTTTCCGGATCAGCACCTTCGGGGAATCCCATGGTGGTGGTGTCGGTGTGATCGTGGATGGCTGTCCCCCGAGACTGGCCATCGATCTCGAGGCGATCCAGGCGGAACTCGATCGGCGCCGGCCCGGGCAGAGCCGGATCACCACCCCCCGCAAGGAGGAGGACCGGGTCGAGATCCTCAGCGGGCTGCTGGATGGCCTCACCCTCGGCACTCCGATCGCCATGGTGGTGCGCAACCGGGACCAGCGGCCCGGCGATTACGCGGAGATGCAGCAGGTGTTCCGTCCTTCCCATGCCGATGCCACCTACCAGGCCAAGTACGGCATCCAGGCCCGCAGCGGTGGCGGTCGTGCCTCGGCCCGCGAAACGATCGGCAGGGTGGCCGCCGGCGCCATCGCCCGGCAGCTGCTGGCCCGTGCCCATGGCACCGAGGTGATCGCCTGGGTGCGGCGCATCCACACGATCGAGGCCTCCTGCATCGATCCGGCGACCGTCAGCCTCGACGCGGTGGAGTCCACCATCGTGCGCTGCCCCGATCCGGAGGTGGCCGAGCGGATGATCGAGCGGATCGAGGCGATCGGGCGGGAAGGGGACTCCTGCGGCGGGGTGATCGAATGCGTGGTGCGACGGCCGCCGCTGGGGCTGGGCATGCCGGTGTTCGACAAGCTGGAGGCGGATCTGGCCAAGGCGGTGATGTCGTTGCCGGCCACCAAGGGCTTCGAGATCGGCTCCGGCTTCGAGGGCACCCTGCTCAAGGGCAGCGAGCACAACGACGCCTTCCTGCCCAGCGAGGAGGGCCGGCTGCGCACCGCCACCAACAACTCCGGCGGCATCCAGGGGGGCATCAGCAACGGCGAGGAGATCCGGTTGCGGGTGGCCTTCAAGCCCACGGCCACGATCCGCAAGGCCCAGCAGACCATCGATGCCAGCGGCGCCGCCACCACCCTGGAGGCGAAGGGCCGCCACGATCCCTGCGTGCTGCCCCGGGCGGTGCCGATGGTGGAGGCGATGGTGGCCCTGGTGCTGGCGGACCACCTGCTGCTGCATCAGGGTCAGTGCAGTCTCTGGTGACTGCCTCGCCCTGATGTCAACCGGCGACGCCCTCCCCCGTCGCAGCCCCGTTGCCGCTGCCGGTCCCCCGGGCGGGCGTCGCCCCGGCCGGGCCAGCGTCCGCAGCCGCCCCGGGGCCCAGGAGGTTGACCGCCTTGGCCATGCGCTTGGCCAGCGAGGAACGCGGCCGCTTGGCCGGTGCCGCTGCAGCGGTGCGCACCCTGGCCGCTGCCGGCGTGTCCGTGCGGTCAGGGGATGGCCTGGGGCTGGAGGCTTTCTTCTTGCCCGACGCCCTTGAAGCGGCCGCCTTGCGCACGGTGACCGGGGCGGGGGAGGCCTGCTTGCTGCGGTGGGAGAGCACCAGCACCCACTCCTCGTCGCTGAGGGTGGCGGGCTTGGCCCCGTGGGCATCGGCCAGGCGGGCGGCCTTCTCGATGTCTGCCACGAGGTTCTTCCAGGAGGTGGCGAACCTCTTGTCGGACTGGGACCTGGCACCGCTCTCCACGAGGGTTTCGATCACCCCTTCGGCGGAAACCTTCTTGCGGCGTCGCTGGAAGATCTCCTTCTGAAGCTGGGCGATCAGAGCGACGGCCTTGTCGCTGAGCTGGATCGTGAGCTGAGACATGGATCAGGGAATCACTGTCTCATCGGTAGCGCTGCGGACTCATGATGGCAATGGTCCTTCGGCTTTCCGTTGCCGTCGACTCGCCAGGTTCGCCAGCAGATGGCGCAGCAGCTCTGCATCGAACCCTTCGACCCCCCTCTCCGCGGCTCCTTCCCTCCCCGCCTCCGGCCATCCGAACCACCGGGAGCCAAGGGTCACCGCACCGACTCCCTCCTCCAGCCAGGGGAGCACGTCCTCCGGTCCCAGACCGCCGGCGGCGATGCAGAAGGGCAGCTCCGAGCAGGCCGACCCCAGGGGATCCCTGAGCCGGGACCAGTAGGTCCTCCCCAGGGCGGCCGCGGGGAAGAGCTTCACCAGGCGGCATCCCAGTGCCATGGCCCGGTGCACCTCGGTGGGGCTCATCACCCCCGGCACCAGGGTCATCTGCGCGGCTGCGGCCTGCTGCAGCAGGGCGGGCTCCAGGACCGGTGCGAGGGCATAGCGGAATCCTGCGCTGGCGGCGGCATCGATCGCCTCCGGGCTGCTCACCGAGGCTGCCCCCAGCCGCAGGGCAGGAAAGGAGGCGATCAGTTCGCCGCACTGCCGGCTCCAGTGGGGAACGGGCTGCCAGCCGATCTCCACATGCAGAAGCCCCAGACCCGCCAGCCGCTCCAGCAGGGAGGCGGCCTGGATCGGATGCCGGGGCCTCAGCACCACCAGCAGCGGCTGGCGGCGCAGGGAATGGATCAGGGAATCAGACGTAGGCGGCCACCGTCACGTCGCGCTCGAGCAGGAGTTCCTGGAGCTCCTCGGCATCCACGCTCTCCTTCTCCACCAGAAGCTCGGCCAGCTCATCGAGCACGGCCCGGTTGGCGGTGAGGGTGTCGGTGGCCCTGCGGTAGGCCTCCGCCACCAGCTGGGAAACCTCCTCGTCGATCGCGGCGGCGGTGTCTTCGGAGAAATCCCGTTCCGCGGCGATGTCCCGACCCAGGAACATCCCTCCCTGGGCACGGCCGAGGGCCACCGGGCCGAGGCGGTCGCTCATGCCGAAACGGGTGACCATCTGCCGGGCGACCCGGGCGACCTGCTGCAGGTCGTTCGAGGCCCCGGTCGTCACTTCGTCCTCGCCGTAGACGATCTCCTCGGCCACCCGGCCGCCGAGGGCCACCGCCATCTGGTTCTGCAGGTAGGCCCGGGAGTAGAGGCCGGATTCCATCCTCTCCTCGCTGGGGGTGAAGAAGGTGAGACCGCCGGCCTGGCCCCTGGGAATGATGCTGATCTTCTGCACCGGGTCGTAATCCGGCATCAGGGCGCCCACCAGGGCATGGCCCGCCTCGTGGTAGGCGACCAGCCGCTTGCGACGTTCGCTCATCACCCTGTCCTTCTTCTCGGGGCCGGCCATCACCCGCTCGATGGCGTCGTTGACCTCGTCCATGGAGATCTCGGTGAGCTGGCGGCGGGCCGCCAGGATCGCCGCTTCGTTGAGCAGGTTGGCCAGGTCGGCACCGGTGAACCCCGGTGTGCGGCGGGCCACCTTGTCGAGATCGACATCCTTGGCCATGGTCTTGCCCCGGGCATGCACGCCGAGGATCTGCAGCCGACCGGCGTAGTCGGGCCGGTCGACGACGACCTGGCGGTCGAAGCGGCCGGGACGCATCAGGGCCTGATCGAGCACGTCCGGCCGGTTGGTGGCGGCCACGATGATGATTCCGGTGTTGCCTTCGAAGCCATCCATCTCGGTGAGCAGCTGGTTGAGGGTCTGCTCCCGCTCGTCGTTGCCCCCGCCGAGCCCGGCGCCCCGCTGGCGGCCGACGGCATCGATCTCGTCGATGAAGACGATGCAGGGAGCGTTCTTCTTGGCCTGCTCGAACAGGTCACGCACCCGGCTGGCGCCCACGCCCACGAACATCTCCACGAACTCCGAGCCGGAGATCGAGAAGAAGGGAACCCCCGCTTCTCCCGCCACGGCCTTGGCCAGCAGGGTCTTACCGGTACCGGGAGGGCCCACCAGCAGCACACCCTTGGGAATCTTGGCTCCGACGGCGGTGAAGCGATCGGGATTCTTGAGGAAATCGACCACCTCGGTGAGCTCGAGCTTGGCCCCTTCGATGCCGGCCACGTCACCGAAGGTGACCTGGGTCTGGGGCTCCATCTGGACCCGGGCCTTGCTCTTGCCGAAATTCATGGCAGGGTTGCCTCCTCCGCCCTGGGCGCGGCGCAGCAGGAAGAACAGCCCCCCCAGCAGCAGCAGGGGGAAGAGCAGACTGCCGATCGCCTGCTGCCAGGCAGCCGGTTCCCGGCTGGGCTGAACGGCGATGTCGACGTTGTGTTCGGTGAGGAGCTTGAGCAGGTCCTTGTCCGGTGCGAGGTTGACCATCGCCCGCTGGCCGTCGTTCTCCACCACCTGGGCGGTGCCCCGATCGGGAGAGATGAGAACGCGGGAGACCTCGTTGGCCTGAACGGCCTCGATGAAGTCGCTGTAGCGAAGGGTGCGGGGAGCGCTGGCCTTGTCGGGACGCTCGAGGAAGGCGGTGCCGATGGCGATGAACACGATCACCAGCAGGACGTAGAGACCTGCATTGCGCCAGCGTTTCTTCACGGCCGAACTCCTGGGCGAGGCTGAAGTGAAGGAACGTTAAACGAGCTGTGCGCCCGGTCGCGCCCGGAAGGGCTTCAGCGGAGAGGGGTCAGGCTGCGGCCCGCAACACCTCCACCACGCTGCGGAACGCGAACCATTCCGGGATCTCCTCGCCCCCGCGCAGCATGTGCCGGAACTGGGTGCCGCTGAGTTTCTTCACGTGCAGCCCCCGGGCCTCGGCGTGCTCGGCCGTGACGTAGCCCTCCTCCTCCGTGTAGACGAGATTGAGGGAGGGCACGGTTTCCATCCCCAGTTCGGTGGCATGGTCGCGGGCGAAATCCTGGGCCTGGTAGGGGCCATAGAAATCCTCACCGGTCAGGGAGGATTTGCAGCCGGCCATGTCCCTGCCGATGATGAAGTGGCTGCATCCGTAGTTCTTGCGGATGATCATGTGCTGCAGAGCCTCCCGCGGCCCCGCCATGTGCATCGAATAGGGAAGGTAGGCCCAGCGGATGCGGGGGTTGGCCACTTCCGCCGCCAGCCGTTCGTAGGTCTGGAAGCGCACCTCCCCGGCGATGTCGTCCTCCTGGGTGGGACCGCAGGTGGGGTGCACCAGCACCACGCCGCTGCGGCTCACGTTGGGGGCATCGAGGGCCCGGGTGAACAGTTCGTAGTGGGCCCGGTGAATGGGGTTGCGGCACTGGAAGGCCACCACGTCCTCCCCGGGGGGCAGGGTGGAGCGAACCTCCAGCGGCGTCCGGCAGGGAAAGACCCGATGGGGCAGCTCCAGTCCCTGGAGGGAGCCACCGAGATAGAAGCGGCCGCGCTCGCAGGCGATCATCCGCACCGCCGGGTGCTCCAGGGATGTGGTGCCGTAGCAGCCCTGGGCCTCCCGCACCTTGTCCGGCTCCCAGCGGCTCTCCACCGTGAACACCGCCAGTTCCTGGCCGCGGTAGGTGAGCAGCAGTCGCTCGCCCACGTCGATGCTGGCGTCATCGGTGTCGAAGACGACGGGCAGACCGAACAGCAGGCCGCTGGTGGTGCGATGGCTGGCGACCACGGCTTCGTAGTCCTCGCGGTGCAGGAAGCCCCGCAGCGGTGAGAAGCCTCCCACCACCAGCAGTTCCACGTCACAGGCGTTGCGGTCGCTGCACTCGATCCGCCGATCCACCCCTTCCCGCACGGCCTGGCGTTCCTCCGGGGGCACCAGGAGATCCACGAGGGACCCCCCGTGGGGGGGGATCAGGGCGGGGGTGGCGCCGGCGGCGGGCGAAGCGATCGACATGGGCGACTGGCCGCGAATCAGTGGAAGGAGCGATTCTCCCAGACCATCCCCTTGCCATCCCCTTGCCGGATCGGCAGCCGCCAGCTCCAGGGGGCAGGGATGCCGGTGCACCGCTGCTGGAGCAGGGAAGCAAGGCAGAAAAAAGGGCCCCTCGGGGGCCCTTGGGGAGACGCAGGGGAGCGGGATCGGATCAGACCTTTTCGAGGCGGCCGTAGAGCTCACCGCTGATCTTCACGTCGACGGCCTGCTTGCCGCCCATGTCGGTGTCGGAGGGCTGGATGGCGGTGAAGACCCCGGCGAACTCACCGGTTTCGGGATCCACCTTGGTGATGGAGAGGTCCATGGTGCCGGTGCCCTGGATGTAGCGCTTCACGTTCTCCTTGGCCAGCTTCTCCTCATCACCTGCCGGCACGAGACCCACGGCACTGCCGTAGCCGGTGGTGAGACCACGGCCCTTGGGATCGAGGAAATTGCTGGTGCGGTAGCTGGGGGTGCGGTAGGGACCGGTGAAGTCGGTGCTGGTGTTGAGGGCGGTACCGCTGGCTTCGGCAACGAGCTCCTTGCTGGAGAAGGTGAAGGGAACCTCCTCACCGCCGGGCAGCAGAACGGTGATCGGCTGGAAGTCGATCCCGCCCAGCTCCTTGAAGGTGAGCTTGTTGCCGGCCATGGTGAGATCGCCGTACACCTGGTCGAGACTGGAGGTGTAGCGGGTGAGGATCCGGCCGGGAACGAACTGGGCCTCCTGACGCTTGTTGGCGGGTTCTCCCTTCACGAACACCTGGGAGGGGTGCATGCAGATTTCCCGCAGCTGGTAACGGGCCGAAGGATCCAGGGGGATGGAGCCGCGGGCGGAATCGGGCAGGGTGGGGCAGTCGTTGGCCCTGCCGGTGTTGACGATGTCCTCGTAGGTGACGGTCGACCGGTCGGAGGCCTTGACGCCGCCGCTGCACGCGGTGACCAGGGTCAGGCACAACGCCAGCACCAGGGCCAGCAGGGGACGGAAAGGCATGGGGAGAAGCCGCAGGGACAGAGCGGGAACTGGGCCGCCAGCGATACTACCGGTGCAAAACGACCACTCCGGCTTGCTTGCTGCCGCTCTCAACAACCTGTATGAGTAACGGATGAACCCGAGCCCCCTGGAGTCCCCCGGCATCGCCGCCTGCGGCGATGCTCCCGTCCCCTCGCCTGACCGGATGGCCGGGCCGATGGCTTCCCTGGAAGCCCTTGCCATGGAGCTGGAGGGGCAGCCGCAAGCCCTCCTGGATCTGCTGCGCCGGCTGGAGGCGCTGCACCGCACGATCCAGGACGGTCCGTTCCGCAGGAGCCTTCCCTCCGATCGCCACGAGCTCTTCCGACTGCTGGAGGAGATGGAGCGAAGCGGCGGCTGGCCCTATATCCCGCGGCTGCAGCTGCGCACCTTCATGGCCCTGATGCCTCCCCAGGAAGGGCTGCCGCCACCAGCCCCGGAGGCCGATTCCCCGCTGGCTGCCTGACGGGTCCGGCCACACAGAGCGCCAGGGCCGTGAGCAGCCGGTGGGCGATGGCCAGCTTGCCGGCCGGTTCGATCCTCGTGACGCGGGAGCCCGGGCCCAGCAGCCAGCCTTCGTTGCCCGGGGAGGCGAAGCCCACCCCGGGACGATCGATCGGGTTGGCGAAGAGCAGATCGCAGCCCTTGCGGGCGAATTTGGCCTGGGCCTGCATCAGCACGTCGCCGCTGTGGGCAGCGAAGCCGAGGATCGCCTGCCCCGGCGTTCTGCGCTCCACCAGTTCGGCCAGCAGATCGGGAACGGGCTCCCAGCCACCGCCCAGTGCCTCTTCCCACTGCTCCTTGGGGAGCTTTGCGTCCATCGGCAGCCGGCGGCGATGGTCGGCCACCGCGGCGGCCATGGCGATGGCCTGGCTCAGCGGCTGAAGGCGGTGCAGCTGGCCCTGCAGCTCGGCGGCGCTTTCGATCGGGTGGCACTGCAGCCCGTCGAGGAGGGTCGGTTCGATGGCCAGGGGGCCATGCACCAGGTCCACGGTCGCGCCCCGGAGCCGACCCGCCTGGGCCAGCAGGGCCCCCATCCGGCCGGTGCTGGGGTTGCTGATCCAGCGTGCCGGATCCAGCCGCTCCCGGGTGGGGCCGGCCGTCACCAGCAGGCGGCGCCCCTGCCAGTCGCGCCGCCATCCCCACACCGCCAGGGATTCCAGAGCGAGCAGCAGCAGGTCCGGCTCGGCCATCCGGCCGTCCCCCACCCGGTCGCAGGCCAGAAGGCCACTGCCCGGAGTCACGGGCAGAACCCGCTCCCAGCGCAGCAGTTCCCGCCAGTTGCGTCGGACGGCGGGAGCCTCCCACATGGCGGTGTTCATGGCGGGGGCCGCCAGGACCGGCACCTCGCAGGCCTGCAGCACGCTCACGAGCAGGGTGTCGGCGAGTCCGTTCACCCAGCGCCCCAGGGTGGTGGCACTGAGGGGGGCGAGCAGCACCATCTCGGCCCATTCGGCCAGTTCGATGTGGAGGGGCCGGGCTTCCCGGTGGCTCCACTGGTCCTCATCGAGCTGGCAGGGGTGGCGGCTGAGGCTGGCCAGGGCCACCGGGCTCACGAGCCGGCTTGCCGAAGGGCTGAGCACACAGCGCACCAGGGCACCACGGCGCACCAGGGCACTCACCAGAGCAGGCATCTTCACGGCGGCGATGCTGCCGCTGATCAGCACCAGCACCCGCTTTCCCGCCAGGGGATCGGCCGCGGCAACGGGATCCGGGCCTGGGCCCGCATCAGTCCTCATCGAAGGGTTCCTGATCCACCAGATGCACGTAGGGGCGGGCCAGTTCGGGACGGTGAATCGCCAGGGCCCTGAGCAGGTGCCAGTCGGCCAGTCCGGCGAAGGGGGAGGGATAGTCGTCGTCTTCGAGACGACGGGCCAGCTCGGCGATGCTGGTCTCGTCGAATGCCGCGAGCCTTTCGGGGGTGATGGGGGCGCCGGTTTCAGCCACGGGGGGGGAAGGCAGCAGGGATAATTGCGGACGTGCGGGGAATTAGCTCAGCTGGTAGAGCGCTGCGATCGCACCGCAGAGGTCAGGGGTTCGAGTCCCCTATTCTCCACTCTTGCCTTTCCCCACAGGGAATGAACGTCCGGAGGACGTCGATGGGGTATAGAGCAGGGCGATGGGGTAAAAGGGTGGCTTGAAGCCGAAGCTGATCGATGTCCCAGTCCAAGCGCGAGCAGGTGGTGAGTCACCTCCGGTACATCCGCCAGGAACTCCGGGAGATGCATCAGGGGGTGATGGAGGACGGACTGCTCCCGGAGGCTGGCGAGGTGCGCGGAGTGATGGCCCAGATGGAGGCCCTGCTCGAACTGCTCGAAGGCAAGGGCTCCCGCAAGAAGGAAGGGGACGGCTGACAGGTCCCGGCGCCCGTTGTCCGTTCCGTCAAGCCCCGAAGGGGACGCTCGGCCCAGCGGCACCCACCCCTTGCGCAGGTTCCGCAGGACTGGTTTTCTGATCGGGTCCCCATCACCCTGCCCCGGCTTCGGCTGTGGGCTTTTTTATTGGTATCCCCTATGGGTGGGGTTAGAAGGCTGCAAACACCCCAGAGATGGTGTAGACATGGGTCAGCAGGGCTCCGGGCCGGGTGATGGGGATCACCGCCGGGGGCGATCCTCCGGTCGGGAACAACCCGCCGGAAGGATCGTTCTCCCAGAATGGGCGCCCTGCACCCTCATTTCCCCTCCGGGATGGCCCGCTTCCAGCAGACCCGCTTCCAGCGTCGGGTGGCCCAGGCGATGGACCGTCTCAGCGGCTGGGCCGCCAATCCCTGGCGACGCCTTTCTCTGCAGCTGATCGTT
Organism: uncultured cyanobacterium; assembly: GCA_963847745.1. Lineage (GTDB taxonomy): Bacteria > Cyanobacteriota > Cyanobacteriia > PCC-6307 > Cyanobiaceae > Cyanobium. The sequence continues at coordinate 109,980 of CAWKAW010000004.1, forward strand.
CTGCTGCTGGGTTTCGTGGTCGGGGGAGGGCTCGGTTCCATCACCGGGGCCCTTTCCTACATCGACCAGCTCTCGGCCCTGGTCTGCGTGCTCGCCATCGAGGTGGCCTCCCGCGTGCGGGGAACCCTGCTGCGCAGGGAAGGCGATCGCCTCCCGCTGCAACTGCTCGACATGGCCCGCATGGGCGTGCTCTACGGGCTGCTGCTCGATGGCTTCAAGCTGCTGTGACGGCTGGCTGTTCCACCGCGGCCAGCAGGTAGAGCAGGGCCATGCGGATCGGGATGCCGTTGCGCACCTGTTCCTCGATCAGGGTCCCGCCGGGATCATCGAGCAGATCTCCCGCCAACTCCACCCCCCGGTTGACCGGGCCGGGATGGAGCACCGGCACCGGCTTGCCGCAGAGTTCCAGTCGTCGCCGGCTCAGTCCGTAGCGGCGGTGGTAGGCGTCGAGGCTGGTCAGCAGATGCTGATGCATCCGTTCCTTCTGCAGCCGCAGGGTCATCACCGCATCGGCTCCCGGCAGGGCTTCCTCCAGGCTGCGGGTGAGGCTGATCCTTCCCCGCCCCGGAACCGGGTCGTGATCCTGCCCCGGCGGGGGGGCCGCGACGAACCCGCTGAAGCAGTCCGGCAGCAGGGTGGGGGGGCCACAGAGCACCACATCTGCACCACAGGCCGTGAGTGCCCAGAGATTGGAGCGGGCCACCCGGGAGTGGAGCAGATCCCCCACGATCACCACCCGCTTGCCGGCCAGGCTGGCCGGGCCCGGGGCCACCGGATCGAAGTGGCGGGCCAGGGTGAACAGATCCAGCAGGCCCTGGCTGGGATGGCTGTGGAGGCCATCTCCGGCATTGAGCACGGCCACCCGCTCGCCGGAGCGATCCAGATCGCGGGCCAGGCGCTGGGGCACACCGGTGCAGCGGTGGCGCACCACGAGCACGTTGGCCCCCATGGCCACGTAGGTCCGGGCGGTGTCGAGCAGGCTCTCCCCCTTGCTCAGGGAACTCGCGGAAGGGGAGAAGCTCTGCACGTCCGCCGAGAGGCGTCGCGCCGCCAGTTCGAAGCTGCTTCGGGTGCGGGTGCTGGGCTCGAAGAAAAGGTTGGTCACCAGTCGCCCCTGCAGGGCAGGCAGCTTGCGGGCTCCGGCGACCGGGAGGGCTCGGAATCGCTGGGAGAGTTCGAGAACGGTGGTGAAGTCCGCAACCGAGAAGGTCGCCAGATCGAGCACGTGGCGATGACTCCAGTCGCTCAACGCACCGGGATTGCGCTCATGCACCAACCGTAGGCGCCGACAGGGCGCCCATCAGCCCATCGGTCCGGGGCCGGCGATCGCCCGGCGCCCGCCGACTCACACTGCGGCTGGCCCGGAGGTACCAGCGCCAGGGCAGCTCCTGCCCCTGGCTGATGCCGATCCGCCCTGTCTGCACCACGGCTGGGAGCTCCCCTGCCGGCATCCTGCTCAGCAGGGCGACGATTCCGGCGGGACGGGAGGCCAGCCAGAGACCGTGCTCCGGGCGGGCGGGGAGAGCGTCGTGGGAACGGTCGATGCCGAAGCTCCGGGCCAGCAGCGCCGGTCCGGCGGCCAGCCGCTCGGAGGCGCCCGGAATCATCGCGGCCCGGAGCAGCACCCCGTTGGCCCAGTCCGCCCGGTCGGTCACCACGTTCACGCAGTGGTGGATGCCATGGCTCACGTACACGTAGAAACGCCCGGGCTCTGCGAAGAGGGTTTCGTTGGAGGGGGAGCGGCGGCGGTACCCATGGCAGGCCGGTTCGGCCTGGGAGTAGGCCTCGGTTTCCACCACGACCCCCCACAGCGGCGTCCCGTCCCCCCGCTGGCGCAGGAGCAGGCAACCGATCAGATCGGGGGCCACCACCTCGGCCGGCCGGGCGAAGAAGCCCCGGGCAAGGGCCTCGTGGCTGCCGGGCGGGGGCGGAGGGGTGGATGCCATGGCTGAACCGTAGGGAGGGGGCAGACTGGCGCCAGTTCTTCCCGGCCGGATCCTCCGGCCCGCCCTGATGGAATCCCCAGGCCTCACCCTCGGCGCCGTCCTCCTTGCCGGCAGCGGCCTGTTCTGCCTGGCCACCCTCTTCTTCGGAACGAAGGGGGGCTACTACGACACCGACGATTACGACGGAAACGGCACGGCCCACTGAGGGCCTGCTTCAGGAGCGTCCGAGGCGTTCGGCCTCCGGGCAGTCGCCGGTGGTGGGGATGTCCTCCATGTCGGTGCTGCGGCTCACATAGGCCAGACGGGTGCTCACCGCTCCGATGGACTCGAGCCGAACGCTCACTTCCCAGCTGTGCAGCTCCTCTTCATCCGCCTCCTCGTAGCGGAAGGTGACCAGATCTCCCTCGATCGCCACCACGAGAGCCTCCTCGATCCAGCACTGCTGATCCCTCAGGAACACCCACACCGGACGTTGCTCGGCACAGAGCTGATCGAGCCTGCGGTGCAGCATCGTGATGGCGCCCGGATAGGGTCGATCCTAGGCAGTTCCCCACCGGACTCCGTAGTCAGCATGACCAGCTCGCCCCCTTCCATGGAATGGCGGCCCGGAACCGCCCCCGGCTCCACCGTCTCCGGTCCGCTGCGCAGCAGCGAGGAGATCCGGCTGCAGCTGCGCAGCTGGCCGGAGGTGGAGACCTACCTGGAAGCCTGCAGGGGAGTGATCGTGCCCCTGGGCTCCACCGAGCAGCATGGGCCCACCGGAGCGATCGGGACCGATGCCCTCACCGCCGAGGCGGTGGCCCTGGAGGTGGGACGCCGCACGGGCGTTCTGGTGACGCCGGCCCAGGCGTTCGGCATGGCCGAACACCATCTCGGCTTCGCGGGCACGGTGAGCCTGCAGCCTTCCACGCTGCTGGCGGTGATCCATGACGTGGTGCTTTCCCTGGCCCGCCATGGCTTCGAGCGCATCTTCGTGATCAATGGTCACGGCGGCAACATCGCCACCACCCGGGCGGCCTTCGCCCAGGCCTACGGCACCGCCGCGGCACGGGGGCTGCCGGTGGCGGGGCGGTTGCGCTGCCGACTCGCCAACTGGTTCATGAGCCCTGCGGTGATGCGGGAAGCGCGGGATCTCTATGGCGATCGGGAGGGACACCACGCCACCCCGAGCGAGATCGCTCTCACCCTGCATCTGGAGCCGAGCCTGGAGGCCAAGGCCCGCCCCCTGCCGGAGGCCGCGGCTGCGGGGCCGATCCATGGCCCGGAGGACTTCCGCCGCCGCCATCCCGATGGCCGGATGGGATCCGATCCCTCGCTCGCCAGGGCGGACCATGGCGAGCGCTTCCTCGAGCTGGCCGCCGTCGCCCTTGCCGACGACCTCGTGGCCTTCCTGGCGGAACCGGGAGACTGATCGGGGGAAGGCCCCGACGATTGCCCCGGCGATTAGGTTCGAGGGGCGATCGCAGGCCTTCCGGATGAGCAGGATCACCGCAGAGGATGTGCGCAAGGTGGCGGCCCTGGCCAGGCTGGAGCTGCCGGAGTCAAAGATCTCCACCTATACCGCTCAGCTCGAGAGGATCCTCGACTACGTCGCCCACCTCGAGCAGGTGGACACCGACGGGGTCCCCCCCACCACCCGTGCCGTTGAGGTGGTGAACGTGACCCGGGAGGATCGGGTTGAGCCCACCAGCGTGAGGGAGGAGCTCCTGGAGGAGGCACCCGAGCGGGAGGGCGATTTCTTCCGGGTTCCCCGCATCCTGCCCGATTGATTCGATCGCAGGGGGATCGCTCTCAGCGCACCGGCGAGACGGCGGTGCGGTGCAGCAGTTCGAGCACCCGGCGGCGGGCATGACGGGTGGGCATCAGGGCCGCCAGAGGGCGCAGGCGACTGCGTCGCCGCTTGTGGCTGCGCACCCCGAGAAAGATGTCGTAGAGGAAGTTGAGGCTGTCGGTGCGGCTCTCGAACAGTCCGAGACGCTGGGGTGATCCCTTGGCATCCAGCAGGTGACGGGTGGCCTTGTAGGCCGGCCGGTATTCGAACCAGGGAATCGAAGGCCAGAGATGGTGGATGAGGTGATAGTTCTGACCCATGATCAACCAGTTCATCACCCGGCTCGGGTAGACGCGGGCGTTGTGCCAGCGATTGCGGGATTGAAAGGGACGGTGCGGCAGATAGTCGAAGAAGAGGCCGAGGGTGACCCCCACCATCAGAGCCGGTGCGAACCAGCAATTGAAGACGAACGGCAGGAAGTTGAAACGAGCGGCCAGAACGACGATCGCCGCGAAGGTCGCCCTGGCGATCGCCCACTCCAGCAACTCATTTCCACGCCAGAGTCTGTGGCGGAAGAAGAAGATTTCGTGATAGAAGAAGCGCGGCGCGATCAGCCAGAGCGGGCCGAACGTGCTGACGATGTGATCGGGATCATGCTTCGGGTCGTTCACATGGGCGTGATGCTGAAGATGCACCCTGGTGAAGACGGGAAAGCTGAACCCAAGCAGCAGGGCGGCGCCGTGACCCATCACGGCGTTCCAGAACCGATCCGGATGGGCGGCGTTGTGGCAGGCGTCGTGGATCACGGTGCCCTCCAGATGCAGGGCGAGGAAGCCGAGCGCCAGCAGCACCGGCAGGGGCCAACCGGCCTGGAACCATCCCCAGATCGAGAGGGCTGCCAGGCCGTACCCCGCCAGGAACAGGCCCACGGTGGGGTTCCACGGCCCGGGGGGGTCGAGGAATTCCTTCGGCACGCTGCGCACGGCCACGGAGGGTGGAGGAAAGGCCGGGGCCGGTTTGCGTACCAGAGCCTGGGTCATCTGCTGGAGGGAAACCGTAGTGCCAGGAGGTCACTCAGATTAAGGAAACAGCTCTGATCGCGGCTCCGATGCGCGCCACTGCTGCGGCTGCCCGTCCTCCCGCTCGGGAGGTGTGGGGAGCCAGCGAGCAGACCGCCGCTGGTGAGCGATGCCCATCGGGGGACTTGAACCCCCACGGCCTAAGCCACTGGAACCTAAATCCAGCGCGTCTACCGATTCCGCCAGATGGGCGCGGCAACCCGACAGACTCTAGGCAGATAGAGGGATTCCGCCCCGCCTTGCCTGCCCGGAGCTGCCTGCCCGGACTGGCTGCCCGGAGTGCCTGCCCGGAGTGGGTGCCCACAATGGAGGTTTCCGCCTCTGGGGCCATGCTCGCCACGATCGGGGGTTCCCTGGCCCTTCTGCTGGGTCTGGCGATCCTGCTGCTGCCCCTGCTGGCAACGGAGCTCAGCCGCCCCCGCGATTCCTTCTGGGGTGCGGTGGTGCTGCTGCTCGGTCTGGTGCTCGTGACCAGCACCGAGCGGCTCACAGGCGCCCCGATGCTGGCGGTGCTGAGCGGGGGGCTCCTGATCGGGCGTCTGGGCAGCGAGGTGGGGCTGGGGCGCTGGCGGCAGCTCACGCCGGAGGAGCGGTCGCGCCTGGGGTCGGGAGAGCGCTGGCGCAGCAGCCTGGCCCAGCTGGGGGCTTCCGCCACCCGCCTGCTGCAGATGGTGGGGGAGGGGCTGGGCGGCGTGGGCGCCTGGATCGCCGAGCGTCGCAAGGCTCCCGCCACCACCAAGCGCTGGGTCCGGCCGGAGGAACCCTCGCCCCCTGCCCCCTCCGCCCCCACCGCGGCGGAGGAACCCCGGTCCGATCCCGGGGCGGAGGCTCCCGAGGCTGAAAGCCCCGCCCAACCGGCCGACGACGATTCCCTCCACGGTGCCCTGGTGGTGAGCGGCTTCGAGGAGATCGATGCTCTGATCCGGGAGGCCCCTGCCCCGGAGGAGGAGGGGAAGCCGGCCGGCAACGACGAGGCGGGATAATCCCCGATTGCTGCACCAGGCGCCGTGACCCCGAGCCCGGCCACCTACAAGGACACGCTCAACCTGCTGCAGACCGCCTTCCCGATGCGGGCCCAGGCGCGGCAGAGGGAGCCGCAGCTGCAGGCCTTCTGGCAGGAACTGGACCTCTACGAGCGGCTCAGCCGCTCCAATCCCGGCGAGGTGTTCACCCTCCACGACGGGCCTCCCTATGCCAACGGGGCCCTGCATGTGGGCCACGCCCTCAACAAGATCCTCAAGGACATCATCAACAAGCACGCCCTGCTGCGGGGCCGGCGGGCCCGCTTCGTGCCGGGGTGGGACTGCCACGGCCTGCCGATCGAGCTCAAGGTGCTGCAGGCGATGGGCAGCGAGGAGCGACGTTCCCTCACCCCGATCGACCTGCGACGACGGGCCCGTGCCTATGCGCTGGAACAGGTGGAGCTCCAGAAGTCAGGATTCCGCCGCTGGGGCATCTGGGCCGACTGGGAGACCCCCTATCTCACCCTCCAGCGGGACTACGAAGCCACCCAGATCGCCGTGTTCGGGGAGATGGTGCTGGCCGGGCACATCTACCGGGGCCTCAAGCCCGTGCACTGGAGTCCCAGCTCCCGCACGGCGCTGGCGGAAGCGGAGCTCGAATACCCCGACGGCCACGTCTCTCCCAGCGTCTACGTGGCCTTCCCGGTGGTGGAGCTGCCCCCGGATCTGGCGGCCCGGCTGCGCAGCGTGGGGATCGAGGGGCCCACGGCGGCCGATCACCGGGAGCAGCTGTACGTGGCGATCTGGACCACCACCCCCTGGACCCTCCCCGCCAATCTCGCCGTGGCGGTGAACGGCTCCCTCGACTACGCCATCTGCCGGGATGGTTCCTCCCCGGCTGCCGCGCCCCGCTATCTGGTGGTGGCTGACGCCCTGGTGGAGACGCTGCGGAGCAGCCTGGAGCGCCCCCTGGAACCGCTGCTCACCGTTCCGGGGTCGGCCCTCGCCGGCATCGTGTATCGCCATCCCCTGCTGGATCGCAGCAGCCCGGTGGTGGTGGGCGGTGACTACGTCACCACCGAATCCGGGACGGGACTGGTGCATACCGCACCCGGCCATGGCGTGGAGGACTTCGACACGGCCCGGAAGGTCGGCCTGCCGGTGCTGTGTCCGGTGGACGAGGCGGGCACCCTCACGGCCGAGGCCGGTCCCTTCGCGGGCCTCAACGTGCTGAAGGATGCCAATCCGGCGATCATCACGGCGCTGCGGGATGCGGGCGTGCTGCTGGCCGAGCAGCGCTATGAGCACCGCTATCCCTACGACTGGCGCACCAAGAAGCCCACGATCTTCCGGGCCACCGAGCAGTGGTTCGCCTCGGTGGAGGGATTCCGGGAGCAGGCGCTGGCGGCGATCGCAGGGGTCGAGTGGTTGCCCGCCAGCGGCCGCAACCGCATCGAGGCGATGGTGCGGGAGCGGGGGGACTGGTGCATCTCGCGGCAGCGAACCTGGGGCGTGCCGATCCCGGTCTTCTACCACCGGCAGAGCGGGGAGGTGCTGCTCGATGCCGACACCCTGGCCCATGTCCGCCAGCTGGTGGCCACCCATGGTTCCGATGTGTGGTGGGAGCAGGAGGAGGCGGCATTGCTGCCGGAGAAGTACCGCGCCCAGGCGGACCAGTGGCGCAAGGGCACCGACACGATGGATGTGTGGTTCGATTCGGGCACCTCCTGGGCGGGCGTGCTGCATGGCCTCAGGAGCGAAAGGGGGGACGGGGCGTTGCGCTACCCGGCCGATCTCTACCTGGAGGGCACCGACCAGCACAGGGGCTGGTTCCAGTCGAGCCTGCTCACCTCGGTGGCCGTGAATGGCGAAGCTCCCTACCGCCGGGTGATCACCCACGGCTTCACCCTCGATGAGAAGGGCCGCAAGATGAGCAAGTCCCTCGGCAACGTGGTGGATCCGGGCGTGCTCGTGGAGGGGGGCAGCAACGAGAAGAAGGATCCTGCCTACGGAGCCGATGTGCTGCGGCTCTGGGTGAGTTCGGTGGACTATTCCGCCGACGTGCCCCTGGGGCCGGGAATCGTGAAGCAGCTGGCGGATGTGTATCGGAAGGTGCGAAATACGGCCCGCTATCTGCTCGGCAACCTTCACGACTTCGACCCTGGGGTCGATGCGGTGGCCATCCATGATCTGCCCCTGCTCGATCGCTGGATGCTGCAGCGCACCCATGCGCTGATCGCCGCGGTGAGCGGGGACTTTCGAGCGGTTCGAGTTCTATCGCTTCTTCCAGGCCCTCCAGAACTTCTGCGTGGTTGACCTCTCCAATGTCTACCTCGACATCGCCAAGGATCGGCTCTACGTGAGCGGAGCCTCGGAGTTCCGGCGTCGCAGCTGCCAGACGGTGCTGCACCTGGTGGTGGAACGGCTGGCCGGGCTGATCGCCCCGGTGCTCTGCCACATGGCCGAGGACATCTGGCAGCACCTTCCCTATGCGGTGCCGGAGCGATCGGTGTTCGAGCGGGGCTGGCCGACGGCCCCCGCCGGCTGGTCGGCACCGGAACTGGAGGAGCCGATGGAGCGGATCCTGGAGTTGCGGGCCCGGGTCAACCGGCTGCTGGAGAGCAGTCGCGGCGGCGGCGAGCTGGGCGCCTCCCTGGAGGCCCGGGTGCAGCTGCAGCTGGAGGAGGGGGAGGCCAGCGCGGCCCTGCTGCCGGCCCTGGAGCTGGTGCGGCGCAGTGCCCATCCCGGCGTCGACAACCTCGCCGACTGGCTGCTGGTCTCGGACCTGCGCATCGGTGGCGATCCGCCCGCCGATCTCCTGCAGGAAGCGAGCGAAGGGGGTGTGACGGTGCGGATCGCCCGGGCCGAGGGGGTGAAGTGCGAACGCTGCTGGCACGTGGAGCCGGACGTCGGCACGCACGTCCGTCATCCCGGTCTCTGCGGGCGGTGCGTTTCGGTGCTGGAAGGGGCGGGGAGCACGGCGCCGGGCTGACCGGACTCAGGGGGTGAGGCGGGGCAGAAACAGTCCGGAATGCTGGCGGTACTGCTCGAAGCCAGGGTAGCGGGAGAGGGATTTCTCCTTCCTGAGCATGTTCGGCAGGAACACCACCAGGAAGAAACCGGTGAGGATCAGGAAGGGCAGCCAGTGCATCGCCAGCAGGGCGAAGGAGGCGTAGATGAGGACCTCCCCGAGATAATTGGGGTTGCGGCAGCGGGCAAAGAACCCGTCGGTGATCAGTCCGGGAGAGGCTTTCAGCGTGAAGTGCTTCTGAGCGTCACTGCCGTAGTGCAGGAAAACACCGAGGAGATTGAGAACGATGGCTGCGGCGATCCATGGTGCTTCAGGCTCGGTTCCCCGGCTCACGAGCAGCAGCGGCGCCACCCAGTAGAGGCTCAGGATTGCGAATCCCGCCAGGGCTCCACTCCAGGAGATGGGCTGTTCCCACTGCTTGTCGGGATAGATCAGGTCCTTGAGGAGCCAGAGCAGACCGTAGGTGCCATGAAGGGAGAGGTAGATCCAGGCGGGAAGAGAAAAGTTGTCGAACCCCATCATCAACCCCAGCACGACGAACGGGGTCAGGCCCTTGTGGAGATTGATGACGTGCCGGATCTGCATCCGTGGTGCGGGCGGAGGGTTCGGTGATTCTCGGCTTCCACCCAGGGGCCCCGGCCTGGGGAAGGGGCCCCTCAGCACCAGGCGGAGGATTCCAGATAGGGCTCCACGGGGCCGGGCGCCTGAAGCACCGTCTGGTGGGTGGGATCGAGGGGAGCGGCCAGCAGCTCGGCGGCGGTGATGCGGGCCTGCTCCGGCAGGGCGGGATGGTCCGGGTCGAAGGCGGTGGGCTGGGTGACGCTGCTGGAGAAGCCGCGGAAGATCAGCACTTCGAAGGCTTCCGGCGTCGGGGTTGCCGAGGCGGGATCCGTGGGCAGGGTTCCGCTGAGGCGCAGCACCCGATCCGGTCGCTCCCGGCTGATCGCCTCCAGACGGGCGAGCAGGTCGGCGATCGAGGTCGGTGGGACGGGAGGGCGATCCATCGGACGGATCAGAACTCCCCGGCCACCCTGCCCAGCCGCGGCAGCCGCACCAGCAGCCACTGCAGCAGGCCCACCACGTAGGCCACCAGCCCCACGTAGCCGAGGAACGCTGCCACGGCGGGGGTCCAGGCCCCGCCGAAGATGAAGGCGAACACCTTCGCCACCACGCCGTGCAGGCTGGAAGGAGCTTCCAGCCAGACCCGGCAGAGGGGTCTCTGCAGGGCGCCCCCCAGGCAGGGAAGGGCGGTGGCGGCCAGGGCCATCGTCGCTCCGGAGAAGATCGTGAGGCTCCAGCGCCAGATGCGCAGGGTGAGGGGCAGGGCCCGCCAGGGGGGGAGGTCGGCCAGTTCCTCGTTGAGATCCACCCAGAACCACAGAACCGCCGCCATCAGCAGCGGAGCGATCACCAGCAGCAGGAATCCAAGGGGACGTGCATCGGTGAGCAGCAGCAGGGCGATCAGCATCAGGCTCGCCACCTTCCAGTAGAGGACGAGCAGCCGCAGCATCGCTCCTTCGCGACGGACAGCCGCCCACACCAGCAGCACCAACGGCAACCCGATGGTGAAGAGCACGCCCAGGCGCACGTCGAGCCACACCAGGGAGCGGTAGAGCAGATCCGGCACGGACGGGTGGTTCGGGAAGGCGCCATTATCCGTATACCCCCTCGGGCGATAGGTTCCGCCCATGGTTGCCCTCCCCTCTTTTCCCTGGCTGCAGCGCCGCGAGCGTGGAGCCTGGTGCCGTACCGCGCTGGCCAGGCAGGTCTCGCTGCAGGCAGCCGTGGATGGGGTGGTGGAGGAGCTGGCGGGGTGCGGGCCGGCCGACCTGGCCCTGGTGTTCGCCTCCACCAGCTACGCCAGCGACCTGCCAAGGCTTCTCCCCCTGCTCCAGCAGAAACTCCAGGCCAGCCACTGGCTGGGGTGTGTGGGGGGGGGAGTGGCGGGAACGGAGAACTCCGGGGTGCCCCACGAGGTGGAGCAGGAACCTGCCCTGAGCGTGACCCTGCTGCATCTGCCGGGGGCCGTGCTCCATCCCTTCGTGTTCGATACCCGCGACCTGCCGGATCTGGATGGGCCGGCCGAGCCCTGGCTGCGCAAGGTGGGCGTCGACTCCGCCGCAGCCCCCTCGATGCTGGTGCTGCTCGATCCGGGTTGCCCGGCCATCAACGATCTGATCAGTGGCCTTGATTACGCCTTCCCCGAGGCCGTGAAGATCGGCGGCATCGCCGGCCCCCACAGTGCCCCCCACGGCTCGCTGCTGTTCGGCCAGGAAGTGTGTGGCGGGGCGGTGGGGTGCCTGATCGGTGGCGCCTGGACCCTCGATCCGGTGGTGGCCCAGGGCTGTCGCCCGATCGGGCCCGTCTTCGAGGTGGAGCAGGCCCAGCGCAACGTCGTCATCGAGGTGAGCCGGGGGGGGGAGGAGCGACGCAGTCCGGTGGCGGCCCTGCAGGCGATCCTCACCGGCCTCACCCCCGACGAGCGGGAACAGGTGAAACACTCCCTGTTCCTGGGGGTTGGGCACAGTGACTTCACCCTGCCGAGCCCTGGACAGCTCCCGGAGGACGAGCAAAGCTCGCCGTTCCTGGTGCGCAACCTGATCGGCGTGGATCCCCGCAACGGTGCCGTTGCGGTGGCGGAGCGGATGCGGGTGGGGCAGAAGGTGCAGTTCCAGCTGCGGGATGCGGTGGCCTCCCGGGAGGAAGCGCGCCTGCTGCTGAGCCGGCAGGCCCGCCGCCAGCCGGAGCCGCTGGCCGCCCTGCTGTTCGCCTGCATGGGCAGGGGCCAGGGGCTCTTCGGTGAGGCGGATGGGGATGTGCGGCTCTGCCGCGAATCCTTCGTCCTGGTGCCGATCGCCGGGGTGTTCTGCAACGGCGAGATCGGCCCCGTGGGCGGGTCCACCCATCTGCACGGCTACACCGCGAGCTGGGGGTTCCTGGTGCCGGCAGGCGAAGGGGAGGCGATCGCGGATCCGGCTCCCTGATGGTGCGTCAGCACGTCAATCCGCTCAGCCGGCTCCACCAGCTGCCCCGGCCCCTGCCTCCGCCCCGGGAGCTCTTCGCAGCCCCTGCCCTGCCCATCCACCTCGACATCGGTTCGGCGCGGGGACGCTTTCTTCTGGCGATGGCCGGGGCCGAGCCGGGCCGCAACCATCTGGGGGTGGAGATCCGCCGGCCCCTGGTGGAGGCCGCCGAGGCCGACCGGCTGTGCCTGGCACTCCCCAATCTGCGCTACCGGTTCTGCAACGCCAACGTGAGCCTGCCCCCGTGGCTGGCGGCCCTTCCCGAGGGACTCCTGGACCTGGTCACGATCCAGTTCCCGGATCCCTGGTTCAAGCGGAAGCACCACAAGCGGCGGGTGCTGCAACCGGCCCTGCTGCGGTCTCTGGCCGGTGCCCTGGCCCCCGGCAGGCAGCTGTTCCTGCAGAGCGACGTGCTGGCGGTGATCGAACCGATGGTGGCCCTGGTGGAGGCCAGCGGCTGCTTCGAGCGGCCCGGGGGCGGAGGCGAGCCCTGGCGGCCGGACAATCCCCTGGCCGTTCCCACCGAGCGGGAGACCCATGTGCTGGAGCAGGGCCTGCCGGTGTTCCGGGTGCTCTACCGGCGCAACGATGCTCCCCTGCCGCCGCCGGAGCTGCTGGAGGAAGCGGCAAGGGCCGCCGATAATCCCGGCGACGCCCCTGCCCCCCGATGCTCTCCGCCTCCTCCCCTGCCGTGCCCCTGATCCTGCGCTGGCAGGGGGCCCTGGCCCGCCTGCCGGCGGGGGCGCTGGGTCGCCATCTGCCCCTCGTGGCCGGCTGGGTGCTGTGCGCCCTGATGGCCGGTCTGCCCCAGCTGACCCGGGCCGGGATGAGCCTGCTGATCGCCGCCTGCGGCCTGCTCTGGGTGCTGTGGGCGCTGCGCACCCCCCCCGGCAGGATCGGCACGATCAACGGCTGGCTGCTGCTGGTGCTGGGGGTGGCGGTGCTGGCGACGGGCTTCTCCCCGGTTCCGGTGGCCGCCTTCAAGGGGCTGCTCAAGCTGGTGAGCTATCTGGGCGTGTACGCCCTGATGCGGCAGCTCCTGGCCTGGGCGCCGGTGTGGTGGGATCGGATCGTCGCGGCCCTGCTGGCGGGGCAGCTGCTCACCAGCGTGATCGGCATCCGCCAGCTGTACGAGGACACCGGCGCCCTGGCGCGCTGGTCGGATGCCAACTCGGTGGCCCGGGGCACGGTGCGGATCTACAGCACCCTCGACAACCCCAACCTGCTGGGGGGGTATCTGCTGCCGATCCTGCCCCTGGCCCTGGTGGCGCTGCTGCGCTGGCCCGGCGCGGCGCGGCGGTTGTTCGCCCTCAGTGCCCTGGTGTTCGGGATCATGGCCCTGGTGCTCACCTACAGCCGCGGGGCCTGGATGGGGATGGTGGCTTCCCTGGGGGTGCTGATCCTGCTGCTGGTCGTGCGGCAGACCCGCCACTGGCCGCCCCTCTGGCGCCGTCTGTTTCCGGCGCTGCTGCTGCTGGGGGGTGCCGCCGTGCTCGCCCTCCTGGTGGCCGGGGTGGAACCCCTGCGGGTGCGGGTGATGAGCCTTGTGGCGGGTAGGGAGGACAGCTCCAACAACTTCCGCCTGAATGTCTGGACCTCGGTGCTGCAGATGATCCAGGACCGCCCCTGGCTGGGGATCGGCCCGGGAAACAATGCCTTCAACCTCGTCTATCCCCTCTACCAGCAACCCAAGTTCAACGCCCTGAGCGCCTACTCCATTCCCCTGGAGCTGGCCGTGGAGGCGGGAATCCCGGGGCTGCTGGCGGGCGTGGGTCTGTTCCTGAGCGGGCTGCGCACGGGGCTGTCGCAGTGGGCCGCGAGCGGGCCGCTGGTGCTGCCGAGCCTGGCGGCCGTGGCGGTGTTCGTGGGCCTGGGGGTGCAGGGTCTCACCGACACGATCTTCTTCCGCCCGGAGGTGCAGCTGGTGGCCCTGTTCTCCCTCGCCACCCTGGCCGCTTCGGTGAGTGAGGGGCGGGCCGGAGCCGCGTCTGGTTCCAGTGGTGGCTGAGCCGAGCCTGATCGCCGGTTTCGATGCCGGCCAGACCCACACCACCTGCCGCCTGGCGGAGGCCGGCAGCGGTCGGGTGGTGGCGGAGGGGGAGGGAGCGGGAGTCTCCCATCTGGCCGCGGCGGCGGGGCCGGAGCGTTTCGTCGCGGCCCTGAGGGAGAGCCTGGTGCGAGCCCGGGCCCGGCTGGCCGATGCCCGCGACCCGGAAGTGGCGGCGAAGCTGGTCGCCGCCGCCGTGGGGGCGAGCGGCATCGAGGTGGGCAGTCCCGTGCAGGCCAGGGGGCAGGAGCTGGCCAGCCGCGCCCTCGGCCTGCCGGATCGGCAGGTGGTGGTGACCGGCGATGAGCGCACCGCCCTGCGGGGAGCGTTCCCGGCCGGACCCGGCATCGTGGTGATCAGCGGCACGGGCACGATCGCCGTGGGCCGGGACGGCCAGGGAAGGGAGCATCGCTGTGCCGGCTGGGGCTGGTTGCTGGATGGGGCGGGATCGGCGATGGACATCGGCCGCGACGGCCTGGCCCTGAGCCTGCGCATGGCCGATGGGCGTGTGGCCGTCACGGAGCTGCGCAGGGAGCTGTGGCAGGCCATGGGGGTCGATCCCGCTGATCCTCAGGCGCCCCAGCGGATCAAGACCAGGGTGGTGCAGCCGGACTTCGGGCCTGCCGGTTTCGCCCGGCTGGCGCCGGTGATGGCCCGCCTGGCGGCTCAGGGGGAGGCAGGGGCGGCTTCGATCCTGCAGCGCAATGCCTCAGCCCTGGTGGAGATGGCCGCCGCCGTGGCCCGGTTGCTGGGCCTTGAGGCGCCGCCGCTGGTGGCGATGGGCGGTGCGATCGAGAACCTGGCGCCGTTGAAGGAGAGCTTCGAGCGGGCCCTGGCGGTGGCGCTGCCGGCCGCCCGCCTGGTGCCACCCCGGGGGGACGCCTGTGCCGGGGCGCTGGCGCTGGCGGCGGAGCTGCTGCCTCAGAGGGCAGGAACTCCTGCTGGCCGGCACTCAGGAGGCTGCTCGGCGGGCGGGGCTGGGGAAGAGGGAGAGAAAACCGGCCTGGCGATCGGCGGCAGGCTCGGCGGTGAAGTCCCAGAGGGTCTCGTAGGAGAAGAACGCAACCCCGAGCCCCCGCTCCCGTGAAGCCTGGACCTGGGAGCGGATCAGATCCATGGACACCGGCCTGCTCCGCTGGCCGCTGATGATGCCGATCGCCGTGGGCACCTTCTGCTTCGTTTCCTCGAGCTCGTTTCGGTTCAACTGCGGCACGAAGCTCTCCAGGTCGGGCCTGTACACCTGAACGATAATCTCATCGGCGATGCCGCGCCGCACCCATTTCAGCCAATCCTGCAATTGCAGTTTATAGGCAAAGTCGTAGTAGTTGGGTGAGACGGAGATGATTGCATTTTTCTTGCCTGCATGGATGGCTGTCTGCAGGCGATCCATGAATGCTGTGATCTTCTCGGCTCGCCAGCGGACCCAGGCAGGATCCTGGGGGGATTGCGGTGCTCCTCTGCCCGTTTCCCTGCTGTAGAGAGACAAGGTGTAATCGTCGTAGCCGAATTCACTGGGCAGGCTCATGTGGTCATCGAACTGGATGCCATCGCCGTCGTATTTCGTCACGATCTCAAGGGCGAGGTCGGTGATGAACGCCTGCACCTCCGGCCGGAAGGGATTCAGCCAGACCACCTCACCCGCGGCGCTGGTGGAGGTTTTGCCGCCATCCCGTTTCTGGGTGAGCCAATTCGGGTGTTGCAGCGCCAGCTCGGAGGTGGGCGGAGCCATGAAGCCGAATTCGAACCAGGGAATCACAAGCAATCCCTTGGAGTGGCCTTCGGCGATCAATTCGGCGAGAATATCCTGCCCCTGCAATCCTTTGTAGGTGAATGACTGAATCTTTCGTTCCTGGGTGACTGCGCTGGGGTAGTAGGCATAACCGCCATTCCACACCACCGGATAGATCGTATTGAAATTCAGCTGGCTCAGCTGGCCGACCGCCGCCTGCATCTTCGATCGGTCCCGCAGGGTGCCCATGTCATTGCCGGTCATCCAGACCCCGCGGATCTCCGTTCGCAGGGGTTGGGAGTGCGCCGGCGTCAGGAGACCCGCAGCCATCACCAGCATCCAGGCGAGCAGGAACAGCACAGCCGGCAACAGGCGGATTCTTCTCATCCCTCAACCAGATCTCGTGCGAGCGGAACGATAGCTGCGTTCCCGGGATCAGGCGCTCACGCCGTTGAGGTGCCGTTCCGCCTCCGCCGCCAGCCGGCCGGCCCAGTGGTCCACCTGCTGCTGCTCGGCGGCTTCCACCATCACCCGCAGCAGGGGTTCGGTGCCACTCGCCCGCACCAGCACCCTGCCCTCGCCGGCCATCGCCTGCTCGGCCTGCTCCACCGCCCGCCGCAGGGGATCGCACTGGTGCCACTGCTGGCGCCGCTGCCGATCGGGCACGGTCACGTTCACCAGCACCTGGGGATAGGGCCGGAAGCTGTTCTCCATCCAGGCGGCCAGGGTCTGGCCGCTGCCATGGATCAGGGTGGCCACCTGCAGGGCGGTGAGCAGACCGTCGCCGCTCATGCCGTGCCGTGCCGAAAGGATGTGGCCCGACTGTTCGCCGCCCAGGCCGGCACCGAGTGCCTCCATCGCGGCATGCACGTACTGATCCCCCACCGGCGTGCGCTCCAGCACGCCGCCGCGCTCCTGCCAGGCCCGCTCGAAGCCCAGGTTCGACATCACCGTGGCCACCAGGCGCCCTCCCGGCAGCAGGCCGGCCTCCTGGAGGGCCGAACCCCAGAGAAAGAGGATGTGATCGCCGTCGACCACGCGGCCGCGGCCATCCACGGCAAGCATCCGGTCGGCATCACCGTCGAAGGCGAACCCCATCGTTGCTCCCCGTTCCAGCACAGCCCGTTGCAGCGGTTCCAGGTGGGTGCTGCCGCAGGCGAGATTGATGCGCTCTCCGTCGGGGCTGCCATGCAGCACCGTGAGATCGGCACCCAGCTCCCGGAACAGCTCCTCACCGCAGGCCGTGGCGGACCCCCAGCAGAGATCGAGCACGATGGGGCAGCCATCGAGCCGGCAGCCGTTCACGCTGGTCAGCAGAGCATGGCGATAGGCGTCGAGCAGGTCGGGCCTTGCCTCGGCCCGGCCGCCGCCGTGGAAGGTGCCGTGCCGGGTTTCGCCACGCAGGCCGGCCTCGATCGCCTCCTGTTGAACGCGGTCGAGCTTGGCCCCGCAGCCGCCGAACACCTTGATGCCATTGTCCTGGGGAGGGTTGTGGCTGGCGGAGACCATCAGCCCGCCCGCTGCCCCCATCCGTCGGATCGTGCCCGGCACCGCCGGGGTCGGGCACAACCCCAGCTGCCACACATCCCGGCCGGCGGCGGTCAGACCTGCGGTGAGGGCCGCCACCAGCATCGGCCCGCTGCTGCGCGAGTCGCTGCCGATCACCACCGGTCCCTGGTCCGGCAGCACCTCGCCACACCAGTAGCCCAGCTGCAGCGCCAGAGCCGGCGTGACGACGGAGCCGACCCGACCGCGAATGCCGTCGGTGCCGAATCCGGCCGCCGCCGCACCCAGGGGGGCACCGATCGGAGGAGGACCGGGGGGGATCTCCAGCTCGACCATGCCGCCGCCTTCACTGCCGGCCAGGCTACGCGGACTGCCTAGCGCCACCGGACCGGCCACCACAACCAGCGCAGCAGTTCGAGCACCGCCCAGAGAAGCAGCAGCCCCACCACCCAGCCCGGCAGCAGGAGCAACGGAGGCAAGGGACGCAGCAGCAGCACCAGTCCGGCCGCCGCAGCCACCGAGAGTGCCCGCCGGCGCTGGCCTGCACCCGGAAGGTGGCTCAGCAGGGGCGGCAGGGAGGGCAGTCGCACGGGATCAGGCAGTGCCGATGCTCAGAATGGCCGCCATCCTCGCCCCAGCCCCTTGCCGCGCCTTTCCTTGCTGCTGGCTGCCTCCTGCCTCGGCACGGGTGCCGTCCTTCTGGGTGGGAGGGCGCTGCTGCGCGGTCTGCCCTCTGCCACTCCGGCCAGCACCGCGGTCGAACTCGAGAGGATGCGGCGCTGGTCGCCGGATCCGGTGCGGCGCCGCGAGGCCAGCCTGCTCCTCGAGGCCAGGGCCCAGGCCAGGCGGGATCCCCGGGATCGGCGCCGCCTGCTGCGCAGCCAGGGATGGGGGGCCGATCCCCTGGCGGCGCTGGTGCTGAAGCACGACGCCCTCGCCGCAGGGAAGCTGGATCTGGACGATCGGGCAGGCGAGCTGTGGCAGGACCTGCTCCATCGCTTCCCCACCGATCCTGCCGCTGCCGATGCCCTCTATGCCCTGGGCCGGGACCGGCCGGAGCTGCGAAGGGAGCTGCGTCAGCGCTTCCCTGCCCATCCCGCCGCCCTGGCCGCGGCCCTGGAGGCCGGACCGGCCCCCGCCGAGCGACTCTCCGGGGCCCTTCACCTGGCCCGCTGGGGTGCCCGCTGGCCCGGGGCCCGGGAGCGCTTCCAGGAGCTCTGCGGCAGCCAGGTGGGGGGGATCACCCCTCCCCAGCGGGTTCAGCTGGCCCAGGGCCTGGCGGAGCTGGGGGCGGCGGAGGCTGCCCTCGACTGCCTGGGCGTGGCTGGCAAGGGGGGCGTTGATTCCCCGTCGCCGCCTTCCGCTGCCGCCGTCCTCCCCCCCGCGCTGACGGCCCTTTCCCCCCCTGCCCGGCTCGATCTGGCCCGCGCCCTGCTGGGGGGGCAGCCCTCCCGCAAGCGCCTGGCGGAGTCGATGCTGGTGCAGCTGGCGCGCCAGATGCCCCAGAGCCCGGAAGCGGAGGAGGCGGTGCGCCTGCTGAGCGAGCAGCAGGGGGCCGAGGTCACGGCGACCCTCAGGCTCCTGCCGGCCCGCTGGCAGGACAGTGCCCCGGTCGCCGCCCACCGCATCCGAGCCCTCTCGGAAGGCAAGGCAGCGGGAAGCGGTCCGGCCGGCAGCCCCGGCGGTCCCTCCCCGGAGGCCGCCGGACTGGAGGTGCTGCGCCGCTGGCCCACGGATCCAGCCAGCTGGGATCTGCAGTGGTTCCTGGCCCGCAAGGCCCTGCTCGCTGGCCGCTGGGCCCAGGCCGATGCCATCCTGTCGGCCATCGATCCGGAAGGGTTGCCGCCACCGCTGGCGGCCCGTCATCGGTTCTGGCAGGGCTACGGGCAGCGGCAGCTCGGTCGCGACGAGGCCGCCACCGCCACCTGGCGGCGGCTCAGGCTGCACCACCCGGGGGGGTACTACGGATGGAGGGCGGCGGTGCAGCTGGGCGAGGGTGACCTGAAGCTCACCCCGGGCGCCCACGGCACGGGCCCGGCCGCCCTCACGAGCGAGCCCTGGCAGCCGCTCACCAGCGGTGATGCCTCGCTCGATCGTCTCTGGCGGATCGATCAGCGCACGGAAGCATGGGAAACATGGAGAACCCGGCGCGGCGGCCGGAGGCCCCAAGGCAGCGCCGAACTGCTCCTCGAGGGTCGGATGCGCCAGGGCGTGGGCGATGACTGGACCGGCTTCGCCCAGCTGGAGCAGGCCGGTCTGCGCCTGAAGCCCGAGCAGTGCGCCCTGCTGCCTCAGATCGAACGGAGCCTCCATCCCCCCCGCTTCATGGGGGCGTTCACTCCCGTTGCCAGCCAGGAGAAGCTGCCGATCGAACTGCTGCTCGGCCTGGCCAAGCAGGAATCCCGGTTCACCCCCTCGGTGCGGTCCTCCGCCGGTGCGGTGGGCCTGATGCAGCTGCTGCCTTCCACCGCTGCGGAGGTGGCCGGGGCACCGGTGAGCGATGCAGACCTGCTCGATCCCAGCCGCAACGCGGAGCTGGGAGGCCGGTATCTGAGGGGGTTGATGCGCAGATGGCTGGGCAACCCCCTGCTGGCGGTGGCCAGCTACAACGCCGGGCCCGGAGCCGTGGCCGACTGGGTGGACCCCCGCCTGCAGGCAGCTCCGGAACTGTGGGTCGAGGCCATCCCCTTTCCCGAAACCCGGCTCTACGTGAAGAAGGTGCTGGGCAACGCCTGGAGCTATCAGCGGGCCGAACGGCCCCGCTGCTGAGTTCTGCTCATCTGTGTGACATCACGACGAGCAGGCGACCGAGGCTGGCTCCCCCCATCACCAGCACGCCGAACACCAGGGCCATCAGGGCCGGGGGTGGCACCACCTGGATCCGCAGCAGATCGAGGCGGGCCAGCAGCACCGCCGAACCCAGGATCAGCACGTTGGCGAGAACCTCCAGGTGCAGCAGATAGAGGCCACCCACCGTCACCAGCAGCAGGGCCATCACCAGGCTCACCACCCGGCTGGTGGCCATCAGGGAGGAAAGATGGCGCAGCAGCACCATGGGCATGGTGCAGATCAGCACCACCATCAGCGCCTGGAAGCATTCCACCGACCAGACCAGGGAGGTGAAGGCGGTCATCTTGGAGTCGCCCATCTCCAGGGGGCGACTCCAGTGCAGCCCCAGGTAGGTGCTCACCGCCAGCAGCATCAGCAGCATCGGTGCCTGGATCGGCATCATCAGGAGCCGCAGGAACGCTTTCATCGCGGCTCCAGCACGAGCTCGATCGCCTCCAGCGGGCAGCTGGGGATGCACTGTTCGCAGACCAGACAGCGCGGAGTGTCGAAGAGGAGCCGCTGACGCGCGGGATCGAAGCGCAGGGCCCCGCTCGGGCAGACACTCGAGCAGATGCCGCAATCCACGCAGCGATCCGGATCGATGCGGATCTCGCCGGGGGCGCGGTTGATGCCGAGGCCCTGGCGTTCCAGCCACACCTCGGCCGCATCCAGCTCGTCGATGTCGCCCGAGAGCTCCACCACCATGGTGCCGCTCTGGTTGGGAGCGATCTGGGCCCGCAGGATCTTGGCGGCGATGTCGAAATCCACGGCCAGGCGGTAGGTGATCGGCTGATGCACCGCTTCCCGGGGGAAATGCAGGGTGAGACGGCGTTTCACAGGTCCCGGCCCGTTGATCGGAACCTAGCAACGTCGACCCCGCTCTTCCGCTTCCCTGTGGCGGTTGCTGCCAGAGTGCCCCACGACCGCAGGAGCACACCACGGCGATGACCCCCTCTCCAGGCCCAGCCTCCTCCCCTCCCCTGGGACGACGGGAACGCATGGTGCTGGCGGCCGTGGCGGCGCTCCTGGGGCTGTTGCTGTTCTGGTTGCGGGGGGGCCTGCATCCGGAGGCGTCCCTGGAACGCCTCGCCCGTCGCTCGCCCGAGCTGCCGGTGGCCCTGGCCAACGGCCGCCCCACCCTGGTGGAGTTCTACGCCGACTGGTGCGAGGCCTGCCGGGCCATGGCCCCGGCCATGGAGGAGCTGGAGCACCGCCATGAAGGGGAGATCGACGTGGTGCTCCTCAACGTCGACAATCCCCGCTGGCAGGGTGAGATCGAGCGCTACGGGGTGAACGGCATTCCCCAGCTGGAACTGTTCGATGCTTCAGGAGCCGATGCCGGAAGGTCCCTGGGGGCCCGGACCGCGATGGAACTGGAGGCCCTCACCACTGCCCTGGTGAGCGGATCCCCCCTGCCCCAGCTGGCGGGGGTGGGGGCGATCAGCCCGCTCACCGCCACCGGGGCAGAAGCGGCCGCGGCGAGCGGCCCTGCTGCCGGCCCCCGCAGCCATGGCTGACCTCACCCCCATGGATCCACGCTTCCGGGTGGAGACCATCGCCGCCACCCCCAATCCGCAGCAGTGCGTCTACGCGGGGATGCACCAGGACTACAGCGAGGGCTTCGTGGCCGCGGACCGGGCCGAATGGCCGGAGGAAAGCAAGGCCGGGGAGATCTGCGTGAAGCGATTGCTGGCGGGGGAGAGGGGCCACTACGGCCCGCTGGAGCACGCCCAGATCGTGCTCAACGTGGGCTGGTTCCCCCACTCGGTGATGCAGCAGGCCCGTACCCATCGCGTGGGGGTCAGTTTCGATGTGCAGTCGATGCGCTACACGGGCGATCGCATCCGCAAGGCGGCCAACGGCGAGCTGGAGCTGGAGGAGGTGTTCTACCTGCGGCCTGTGGGCAGCTACAGCGACCGGCAGGGGAAGAAGTATGCGTACTCCGAGCCCCAGCGGGCGATCGATCTCGATCTCTGCCGCCGGGCCGCCGAGCGCTACCGCGATCTTCTCGATGCCGGCTACGCCGAGGAGCACGCCCGCGGCATCCTGCCCTTCGACTACCGCCAGCATTTCGTGGTGAGCTTCACCCTGCGGGCGCTTCTGCATTTCCTCGATCTGCGGGCCAAGCTCGATGCCCAGCAGGAGATCCGGGCCCTCTGCGAGCTGATCTGGCCCCACCTCCAGACCTGGACCCCGGAGATTGCCGAGTGGTATGAGAAGAGCCGGCTGCACCGGGCGCGGTTGGCTCCCTGACCGGCGAGCAGGCTGCGCCGATCACCGGTGTTCGCGCCGGTGAGAACAACACCGCCAGGTCCTGCCTCTGTAGAGGACCTGGGTTGGGATCAACTGGAGCGCAACCGCTTCCACCAGCAGATCGAATGGAAGGAGTTGGCACATCATCGAGGTCAGCACGAAGTGCTTTCTCATAGGTGGTTTCCGCCATCGCTCCTTGCGCGGTGACATCCCTGGTGTTCGCGAGCTCCCTCTGGATCACAGGTGCCAACAGCCTGGAGAAAGCTCGTGCCGTGAAGCACGGCTTGTCCGAGTCGACGGCACACGCAAGGCCAAGAGTCATCGCCAATCCGGGATGTCACTGGGCAGACAAGTGCCAGCCCAACCTTCTTGTTGTACGCCTTAGGTGACATGATCAGAGCCGGGCGTTTCCCCGCTTGCTCGCTTCCAGCCTGAGGGGTGAACTCAAGCCATACCAAGTCTCCTCTATCGGGCACATAGGCGGCCGGCATCGGAAGGTCTCCACGCCAACTGCATCTCCAGTGTCCACTGCTGAATGAAGGTTTTCTGGAGTAATGTCTGCTAGTAGATCTTCAAGCTTGAACCGAGGAGGAAACGCTGGCTTAACGATCAGCTCACCCTCAAGGACACTCAGACTGACTTCTGAGCCAGGACCGACTCCAACCTCTTCGGCAAGCGAGCGTGGGATCCGCACTCCAAGGCTGTTATCCCCACTTCTGTATGCGTGTTTGCATGGCCCCTCAGCGGCTATGCACTGAGTATACGCCATGTACGTGTTGATGGTGCAAGTCGCACTGCCGCCATCTCTCTAACGCTTGCCATCACCGGCCCGCAAAGTGACAAAAGTGAGTCAAGATCATCTGGGCAGCGGGTCTGGTGTCTGGCATTGTTCTTCGGACGGTCAGTGATCACCGGTGGAAGGATCTATCGAGGAATCCAGTAGAAGACGGATAATACGGCGTGCGAGCGGCTCCTTGATTTCTCGATGCCTGGGCACTGGCTGCGAGACGCCTGTAGCTGGATTTCGATACCAATCGTGTTTACCTCCGCGTACCAGTTCACGGGTTGGGACGCGCAACTGTGCCAGTCCACCCCTGATTGCTGGTCACAGAGCAACCAAAGACGCCGCGACCTGTGCCGGAAAGATCAGGGATCCGGCAGTAGTGAGGGCATCACGCCGCCGCGGTGATGGGCAATCCAGGCCTGTTCCAGGAACTCCCAGACATCGCGGCCCTGTTGACGCAGGGTGGTGGTGACGGTGAGCAATCGGCTACGGCAGATCGCACCCTGACGGGATTGAACGCCATGGCTGATCTTGCGTTGAATCACCGACTGGCGCAGGGCACGCTCAGCCGCGTTGTTGGTCGGTTCGATTCCCTCGATCTCCAGGAAGGTCCAGAGGCCATCGGCCACTTGCAGGATTTGTTGGCAGGTGCGCACCGTCTTGGCCCACGGCGTTCGCTCGCCGCGCTGACAGCCCAGCTCCACCACCCGCTGCAACGTGGCCACGAAGGCCTGACGGATCGGCTGGCAGCCCTGCTGCACTGTGGTCCAGTCGATCGTTCCGTCCTTGTAATGGTGCCAGTGGCCAAACAGCCGCTGCTGCAGGCCCAGCAACTCCACTCCGAACTCGGCGCTGGCGCCCGGGCGTTCGGCGATGGCGGTCAGATCGCGGATCAGGTGCGCCCAGCACAGCTGGCGCTGATGGGTGGGCAGGTGGTTGTAGGCCGAGAAGCGATCGCTCACCACAATCCCGCCAAAGGTGTTCCCCAGCAGCTCCATGGCGACGGCCGTCGATCGACTCAGGCCTTGGACAAACACCGTCACCACGGCTGTCACCATGACCCACTGCCAGCCCCGCTTTCCGGTGGGATTGCCGCCATCTGCGTTGCCGGTGGGGGCGCCGGTTTCATCCACGTAAGCCACCGGCTGCTGCCTGGCCACCTGCAGCGCTTCCGCCACGGGGTGCTGCAGGGCTGCGCTCAGCCGCTGGCGGATCGCCGCGATCGCCCCGCGGCTGATCTCCACCCCCAGCAGTTGATTGAGCAGCGCCTGGGTCTTGCTGAAACTCTAGCCGTGAGGCTTCTCCGAAGGAGTAGGGGAAGGCACCGCCCAGCAGACCCACCAAGGCACTGAGCCTGGGGCCGTAAGGACTGGCTTCCACATCCGCCGGCAACGGGGCGCAGGTGCTGGTGGAACAGCAGGGACAGACCAAGCGGTGCAGCCGGTGCTCGATTACCAGCGGCGTGATCGGCGGGATCTCGATCACCTGATGGCGCAGGGGCTCTGGATCCTCGCCCTGCAGCAAGGTGCCGCAGCGGCGGCAGGCGTCCGGGTGGTGCTCCACCACCTCATCCACCCGCTCGATCGGAAGCAATTCCGGGCCAGCGCCGGGATGGCCCGGCTGGCCGCCGCGCTTGCGGCCACTGCCCTTGCGCCGCTCGGGCGGCCGAAAGCCAGGCCCATCGCTGGAGGGCGGTTTCGAGGAGTTGCGGGAGCTGCGGCCGATCCGCTCACGCAGCTCCGCCAGTTCGGTGGCCAGAGCGGTGAGCTGCGCTCGGAGCTGCACGTTCTCCTCCCGCAGGGCCTGCACCTGGCCGACAATCTCTCTGACACTCGCTGGAGTGGCAGCCCAGTCCGCTTCTGAAACTCCGGCTGGAGGGGTGCTCATCGCAGGCGGTCTCTGCCTGAGATGCAAACGGGAATCAGGGCGACGTCAAGGGTTCAGTCGCATCGATGTTCGCCACGAGCTGTCCCGCCCCCTGAATGGGTACACCTCCGTGGCGTACCAGGATGCATCCGCCCCGCTCGATCGACCTGATCAAATCAGCCCGCTTCATGGCATGACTAATTCACCGACCTTGCGAGCACCCGGAATATGTCCGCACGAAAGATCAAGGTACAGATCCTTAAGATGCTCAACTAAATCATCCAGGGTCTCGCCTTGCGTCCAGTAATCAGGATATTCCTCAAGGTAGCCAAGCCAGGAATCGTCCTCCTGCCAATGAACGTACCTGATCTTCTGCATGGAATGTTCCTCCGGTTGCTGTTGAGCTGAGGTATACAATCAACTCTACTCATGCCGGCCATGCTCCGGCCAGTCCCACCCTACAAGCAACGCAGCTTCCCTGTGCCGCAGAACGCTGTCCCTGAGTGGCAGGCAGGGAAAATAGGGCGGCGACAGCACCGAGCTGGTGGTGGCCTGTCCACTCGAGGGGCTGGTTGGGCGGCCTCTTCGCTCAAGAAAGCAGCTTTTTAAGTTCATCTCTTGTTTGCTCAACATCGCGGAGGATCTTGCTCAGCAACCCCGGGCCCAGAGATTCCCCCGAATGAACTGGTACAACAGTGGTACGCCCATCTGGATGCCTGAGGAAATGATGGCTACCCTTCACTCTCTGCACAAGGAAACCAGCTCTCTGCAAAGCCGTAATTAATGCTTTACCTGTTACCGCTGGGTACTTTGACACGTCTAAACGGTAACTCGCTGAACGCCAACGAAAGCAAGTTGCTCAATATCATCTTCACGAACTTCGAGGCAAAGTTCAATGGCTTCCTTGATTCGATCCATAAGCTCATCTAGAGAACGCGCCTGTGTATGACAGCCAGATAGAACAGGCACACTGGCGACGTAAAAACCCTCAGAGTCTTTCTCAACAACAACATCAAACTGCCGTTCCATGGAAGTCGCCTTTGTCTCCTCATGGTAGCTCCAAACCACCCCTTGCTTACAATCCTTCACTGGGACCGGCCAACGCCCAAGCTCATCAGCGGCAATGGAGCGCAGCGGAATTGCCGTCCGGTGCAGCGCCTTGTTGGACTAAGCCGCTGCGCGGCAGATTCAAAGCCGTCATAGCCAAGGCTTTGCAAGTTACACAGCTGCTGATGAATTAAATCGCGGGAGCTCTGACTTGGTGGAGCAGCGTGGAGTGCCAGTTGATCGCGTAGTTCCACAGTGAAGGATGCACGCCCCCATGGGAGTGTCTTGTCCTTCATCCCCTTTGTGGGGAACGCAACATGGAACACCAACAACAGGAGCGATTCGACCAGCTCTATGCCAAGCACCTGCAGGCTCTCAAGCTGCAGGGCAAACGGGCAAAAACGATCGACGGCTACGCCAGGGCAATACGCCGCATCGCAGAGTTCTTCAACCGCTGTCCTGACAACCTCACAGCCGCTGATCTTAAAGCATACTTCGCCTGGATGGTGGAGAACTATTCCTGGAGCAGCGTCAAGGTTGATCTGTGGGGATTGTCATTCTTCTATCGCCATGTTCTGGGTCAACCGATGGACTGGGTGGACATCATCAAGCCACCCAAATCCAGATCTTTGCCAGACATCCCCACATGGGAGGAAGTGCAGCGCTTGATCAACAATGTCCATCGGCTGCGCTACCGCGTTTACTTTTTTGCGCTGTACAGCATGGGCCTGCGCCTGGGGGAATGCCTCTGCCTGGAGGTCGGCGACATTGATGCTGCCAATAGGCGAGTGCATGTGCGTCAAGGCAAGGGAGGCAAGGATCGTTACGTGCCGCTCCCTGATGCCACCCTTCAGGTCCTGCGACGCTTCTGGAGCACGCACCGTCATCCTCGCCTGCTCTTCCCCAATGCCAGCGGCAATGATGCATCGGCTCGCACAGCCCGCAGCCCGATGGATCGCGGTGGTGTGCAGGCTGCGATGACCGCGGCACGAAATAGCTGTCGTATCCACAAGCATCTGACGGTACGGAGTCTGCGACATGCCTACGCCACTCACCTGCTGGAGCTTGGGGTGGATCTGCGGTCGATCCAGGATGCGATGGGACACGAGAGTCCGGAAACGACCTCTCGCTACGCCCATCTGACCGATGTCAACCGGCAACAGGCCAGAGATCGCATCGAGGACCTTGTGGTCGGTTTTGCTCTGCGCTGGGAGGATGCCCAATGATTCTACTCGCTGAGCTCATCGATCGCTACAGCAGCGATCTGCAACAACGCCACGGCCATCAACTCCTGCCAGGCCATTATCAGGCTCTTCAGGCCATGCGCCGCTGCCGCAATCAACACAGCCGCGTGATGGTACTGGAATGCCATGGCTGCCACCACCAGGTGAGCCTGCCCCATTCCTGCGGCCACCGCAGTTGCCCCCACTGCCAGCAGCATGAAAGCCAGCAATGGCTGGAGCGGCAGAAGGCCAAACTACTGGCAGTCGACTATTTCATGGTTACCTTCACAGTACCGGCACAGCTGAGAGGATTGTTCTGGGCTCATCAACGGATCGCTTACGATCTATTACTCAAAACAGCCTGGCAGACGATCGACAGCTTTACCCGCCGCGATCCGAAACTGCGAGGCCGCAGCGGCGCCCATGCTGTGCTCCACACCCATGAACGGAATCTCAATTACCATCCTCACGTGCATCTGATTGTGCCTGCAGGAGCCCTCGATGAGCGCAGTCGCCAATGGCGTCAGAAACAAGGAAAGGACAAGGTTCTCTTCTGGGCAACAAACTTATCACGTGTATTCAGGGCCAAATGGTTTGAGGCCATGCGGTTGGCAGGTCTGCATTGCAAGGACACGTTGCCTGATGCCTGGGTGGTGCATTGCAAGAAGGTCGGGCGTGGCGAGCAGGCGCTGCTCTATCTGGGCCGCTATCTCTATCGAGGGGTGCTTCCAGAAAGTAACATCATCGCCGATCGCGATGGCAAGGTCAGTTTCAGCTATCAAGACAACAATGGAAACCGAAGGGTTCGCACCCTGCCGGGCGGTGAATTTCTCTGGCTGCTGCTCAAGCACGTCCTGCCCCGCCGCTTCCGGCGAGTGAGAGACTTTGGCCTCCTCCATGCCAATGCCAAACGCCTGATTCAGCTCCTGCAGCTGACTTTGCAAATGCGGGTGCCGTGCCCTGATCCTCTGCCACCACGCCCGGCAGTGCTTTGTGATCGCTGCGGCCAGGTGATGACAGTGCTGGCCCGAATGGTGGAGCCCAGCCATCACAGGCTGTGCTGAACCGCTCTGTTGTGGCAATCATACCGATCGATCCATAGCATCAAGCTATCCTCAGCGGGGCGCATGAGCACTACTTTGGTAGCAGCAGGATTGGCCCTGGCATTGTCCTGCGATAAAGTTGACGCTCACCAACAGAAGCGACAGTGATCAACCCACGCGGCACGTCTCCTTCAGCCAAAATCCTGACAGAAAGCTGAGATTCGGGCCGACATATCTACCGTAGCCTGCTGGTCAATAGCGACAAAGGGCTAGTCCAACAACTGGATAAGATCGCGGCTCACGCGCGATCTATCCTTGTTCGTTAGAATGCGCCAACGGCGACATCTTCGTGTCACGCTCTACTGCATTTGTTGATTGCAACTGTCTAGCTGTGTTCTCAGGACGTATATGGTCATAATTGTAATGATCACCAAAGTAATACCTCAGGCTTTGGTCTGTCGATCCTTCGAACGTCGCCCCTGAGTGGCAGGCAAGATGACTGGGGTGGCGAAGCAGAGCGCCAGTGGTGGCCTGGCCGCTCGAGGGCCTGGTTAGACAGCCATCTCCGCATTGTCAGAGACACTGACATGCAATTGCAAACCCAGCGCGGAGATAACCTTCAGTACTGTTGCCAGTTCTGGATTACCCGATGAGGACAGGGACTTGTACAGACTTTCCCTACCTAGACCCGCGTCACGTGCGACTTGGCTCATACCTTTCGCTCTTGCAATATCTCCAAGTGCAGCGGCTACAAGCTGAGGATCTCCATCTTGAAGCGCGGCTTCCAAATAGGCCGCGACATCATCAGCAGTGGTTAGGTGTGCGGCTGGGTCCCAGATAGTCGTGGTTGTTTTGGTCATGTAAGTCTCCTAGAGATTGCGAGCAAGATCTTTGGCGAGGCGAATATCCTGGTCTTGAGAGCTCTTGTCCCCGCCTGCAAGCAGGATCACGATGGAATCTCCTTGCTTTGTCAGGTAGATCCGATAGCCGGGGCCGTAATGGATTCGCAGCTCGGACACGCCATCTCCTACAGGGCGAACATCGCCTAAGTTGCCCAAGGAGAGACGCCTGATCCGAATGTCGATGCGAGCTTTGGCTGTTCGATCACGCAAAGCAGAAAACCACTTGGCATAGGCAGGCGTTTCCCGGATCTCGAGCATGCTCTACTGTATCCCAGAAGATACGAGTGCGCAACTGGCTGTTTGGCCTGTCTAACTCTTTATTGGAAGGTTCCGTGAACCACGGTGGGTCTGCCACCCCTTTCCGATAAACAAGGGAAGGTCCCCTCGGCCGGTGCTCGAGAACCCAGTTGCGCCATAGTCTTCCTGCCGCGTGTCTCAAGGCATGGCCATGGTTCACGGGTCCGAGAACCACGTGTTCGCCAGGCTACACAGTGTCTGCAGGGCTGCGTACCCCAAGGAGTCCACGGTTGAGCACATGCGTGTAGATCATGGTGGTAGTCACATCCCGATGTCCCAGGAGCTCCTGGATCGTGCGGATGTCCTGGCCTCGCTCCAGCAGGTGGGTGGCAAAGGAGTGCCGAAAGGTATGGCAGCTGGCTGCCTTCGTCACCCCTGCCTCGGCCACGGCCCGTTTCACGGCCTTCTGCACCACGCTGGGATCGAGGTGGTGGCGCCCCTGCATGCCTGACGCTTGGTCGTGCCACCGGTTCTGCTGGGGAAACACCCATTGCCAGGCCCATTCCCGGTCGGCATTTGGGGTTTTCCTGGCCAGGGCGTGCGGCAGCAGCACCCGGCCCCAGCCATCCGCCAGATCGGCCTTGTGCAGACGGCGCACCTTCAGCAGGTGTGCCTCCAGGCCAGCTACCAGGCTCTCGGGGAACAGCGTCAGTCGGTCCTTTCCGCCCTTTCCGTCTCGCACGGTGAGTTCGCGCCGTTGGAAATCCAGGTCCTTCACCCGCAATCGCAGCGCCTCCATCAACCGCAGCCCACTGCCGTAGAGCAGCCCCACCACCAGGGCCGGCTCGCCCTCCAGCCGCTCTCGTACCGCTCGCACCTCCGCCTCACTGAGCACCACCGGCAGGCGCCTGCGCGTGCGCGCTCGCACCACCCCGTCCAGCTCCAGATTCCTCTCCAGCAGTTCGCGGTACAGAAACAGCAGCGCCGCCAGGGCCTGGTTCTGGGTGGAGGCGCTCACCTGCAGGTCCACCGCCAGGTGGCTGAGGAATGCGTTCACCTCGGCGCTGCCCATCCCGCGCGGATGGCGCATCCGGTGAAATCGCAGAAAACGCCGGAGCCACTGCTCGTAGGTGTTCACCGTGCGCCGGGCGTAATGGCGCGTCTGCAGTTCCTCCCGGTAGCGCTGGATCAGGCCGGGAGTGCGGGCGGCAAGGGCCATGGGATCCATTGCGATGGCTCAGGTTCAGCATTCCCCTGCCGGGCTGCTTTCCCGATACACCCTCCTCAGACGACCTTCCAAGGGTCCGCTCTCCGGCCTGCCCCTCTCCGCTCCCTTTGTCCGCACCCCCCTGCGCTTCGGCACCTGCAAGCGGCGGCGGCGGCTGAGGCAGCCCCAGCAGCTGGCCTTCTACGGCGAGCTGGTGAAGCGGGTGGCCCGGCTGGCGGCCGGATGGATCGCGGCGGCTTCACCCACGGCGTGCTCAACACCGACACCATG
>CAWKAW010000005.1:0-108891 GCA_963847745.1 uncultured cyanobacterium
GCGTTAGCCGAATCCAGGGGAAGGGCGCTGGGTGGGGCGCCAGGAAAGGATGCGCTCTAGCCTGGGATCTTGTTACAGTGGCTTCAGCCTGGTGGTAAGCATGAATTTCACCTTGGAGTGCGAACAAGAAGTGGACGGTCGTTGGATCGGTGCGGTGCCTGATCTGCCTGGGGTACTTGCTTATGGAAGTTCTTCTGCTGATGCAATGGCAAAGGCTGAAGTCCTAGCCCTTCGTGTTATCGCTGATCGGCTTGAAAATGGCGAATCCGAACCAGTCAGCATTCGGTTTTCACTTCCACTCCTCGCAGTACAGTCGTGCCAGGCGCATGGCCTCAAACCACTTGCCTCGAAACACACGAGAGCGACTGGATGACCAGCAGAGAACCTTCTCCTTCTTCTTTTTCTGTCGCCATTGCATGCTTAAGATGAATTCCTCCGGCCACTGTTGTGCTCGATGAACAGGGGCTCATCGGCTCCCTGAGCCAGCGCGATCCATTGTCGACAATCCATCTCAAGCCTTCGTCATGTTGCAAGGAACAGCTCCTGCCATTCCAGCTCTTGTGCAGCAGCAACGGGCTTTTTTCCGATCTGGCGCCACCAGGCCGGTGGAATTTCGGATCGCCCAGCTGCAGAGCCTGAAGCAAGCCATCATTCGCCATCAGGATGCCATCGTGGAAGCGGCCAAGGCGGATCTTGGCCGTCCAGCCTTTGAAGCCTATTTTGAGATCGCTATCATCAGCGAGATCAAACATACTCTCAAGCAGCTCAGGTCCTGGATGAAGCCCCGACGGGTAGGCACCTCCATCGATCAGTTTCCGGCTTCCGCCTGGATTCAGCCCGAGCCGCTGGGGGTGGCTTTGATCATCGGCCCCTGGAATTACCCTTTTCAACTCACGCTATGGCCCCTGGTGGGGGCGATCGCCGCCGGGAACTGCGCCGTTCTCAAGCCTTCCGAGCAGGCGCCCTGCACCTCTGCAGTGGTCGCCGAGCTGATTCAATCCATCTATGAGCCGGATTTTGTCGCCGTTGTCGAGGGAGACGTCGCGATCAGTCAGGCGCTGCTGGCTGAACAGTTTGATCACATCTTCTTCACGGGAGGCACGGCTGTCGGTCGCCTGGTGATGGCTGCTGCTGCTGAACATCTGACGCCGGTGACTCTCGAGCTGGGGGGAAAGAGCCCGTGCATCGTGGATGCTGATATCCATCTTGAGCACACGGCGCGACGCATCGTCTGGGGCAAGTTCATCAATGCCGGACAGACCTGCATCGCCCCCGACTATCTGCTGGTGGACCGCCGTGTCAAGGAGCCATTGCTGATGGCGATCAGGACATGCCTTCAGGAGTTCTACGGAGAGGATCCGGCGCAAAGTCCGGATTACGGACGCATCGTCAACCAAAGGCACTTCGCTCGCCTGGTCGCCCTGTTGGACAGCGGTGAGATCGTCGTCGGCGGACATACGGATCCCGAGAGTCGCTACTTCGCTCCCACTGTGCTGGATCGGGTGGGTTGGGACAGCCCGGCGATGCAGGAGGAAATCTTCGGACCTCTGCTGCCCGTGCTCGAGTATGAGGACCTGGAAGAAGCGATCGCTCTTGTGAATGCGCGGCCCAAACCTCTGGCCCTTTATTTCTTCAGCCGTCATCCGGAGCGGCAGGCTCGGATTCTCGCCGAGACGTCATCGGGTGGGGTCTGCATCAACGACACCGTCATGCAGGTGGGAGTCGCCGGCCTGCCCTTCGGGGGAGTCGGCGACAGCGGTATGGGGAGCTACCACGGCAAGGCCTCGTTCGACACCTTTTCCCACTTCAAGAGTGTCCTCCGGAAGGGTCTCTGGCTGGATCTCCGGTGGCGCTATGCCCCGTACACGGCGGCAGGCTTGAAGCAGATCCGCCGCATCGTCACGGGGAGTTAGGCGACCAGAAATCTGATGGATCAACAGGGCCGGCTCACACAGTGGAATGATGTCAAAGGAGTGGTCGATCGAGTTCTATCAGACGACGAGGACGGCAGCCGCCATCAGCGCTTTATCCTCCGACTTGCGTCGGGTCAGACCCTGCTTATCGCCCATAACATTGACATCGCTCCTCGCATCGAAGCATTGAGGAGTGGCGACCGAGTTGCATTCTATGGTCAATATGAATGGAATGCGGAGGGCGGCGCCATCCACTGGACACACCATGACCCGGATGGCCAGCACGTCCCGGGTTGGTTGAGGTACAACGGCATGGTGTACCAGTAGTGGCCATGCCTCCTAACACCGCCATGCGCCTGAGCCGCCACCAATAAGACAATGTGGCGTTGACGAAGGCGTCAGCTCAACTCCTTGCGGCCAGGTGATGGCAAGCGTTGGGCTGACTCGATACACACAGGAATCATGGAAGTCCAGAAATGACAAGGCCAGTTCTCGCTCCAGCGTGCTGTCAAGGAGCCTGGGTTGTGCGAGACCTTGCGGCCGCGGAGAAGTTCTTCGTTGAAACGATGGGGATCAGCCGCTTCATGTCCACGGACAACCTCACTGCAAAGGACACCGAGGGAACGTCTCTCGGCAACCCCTGAAACTGGGTCTGCAACCTTTGCGTCGCCTACGCGGGGTACACCGCAGACGATGACGATGCAGCCGCGCACCCGGAGGCCTCGGGCTATCCCCAGATTCAGAGCTTCCGTCAGCCTGGCTTATGCGTCGGCCACCACGACACGCGTGGTGCCAATCGTGCGCAAGCGCCCCAGCAACGGCTGGAAGAACCAGATCAGCCGGGTGCCCCCTCCCCGGAGGGAGCGCGAAGCCGCCGCACATCGACCTCGAGCTCCCGGATCCGCTCCTTGAGCGGTCGCAGCCTCTCCTCCACCTGTTCCGCCGTGAAGCGAGGGGTGATGAACTGGGGACAGTTCCAGTCGAAGGCCTCGACCTGGATGCGGAAGAGGCGCTCCACCTCTCCGCCGGCCGGGCCCTCCGGCCGGAGCAGCTCCGCCAGCCGGGGGTCGGCAGCGACCGGCACCACTTCCGCCCGGCCGTCGATCTTGAGCCGCCGCCGGGCCGGATAATCCATCAGGAACAGCGCCACCCGCGGGTCCACCCGCAGGTGGCCGGCCGTGAGCAGCTGCCGGTTGCCGCTGTAGTCGGCGAAGCCGAGGGTGCGCCCATCGAGCACCCGCAGGAAGCCGACCGGGCCGCCGCGGTGCTGGAGGTAGGGAGCTCCCGCCTCGGTGAGGCTGGCGAGGTAGAAGCTGTCGCGGGCGCCGATGAAGGCGATCTCCCTGGCACCGAGGCGATCCGGTTCCGGCGCCGGCGGCAGGGACTGGCTGTGCCCGTAGGCCCGTCGTTGCTCCTCCAGCACCTCCGGCGTGAGATGGCGATCGAGATAGTGGTGGGTCATGGCCGGTTGCGCCGCTCAGGCTTCCAGGCCCGCCATCGGCACGTAGCCGGGCAGGGAGGCGACCCGCTCGATCCAGCTCCGCACCTGGGGATAGGGGGTGAGATCGATGCCGCCGTCGCCCGCCAGAGCCACGTAGGGGTAGACGGCGATGTCGGCGATCGTGGGGCGATCCAGCTCCAGCCACCGGCGATCGGCCAGGTGGCGCTCCAGTTGCCCCAGGATGAAGGCGGCCTTCTGGTGGGCCCTTTCGATCGGGATGCTGGTCACCTTGAAGAGATGGTGAAGGCGGGCGCTCTCCGGCCCCTGCCGCACTTCACCGGCGGCCGTGGAGAGCCAGCGCACCACCTTCGCCTGATCCACCGGATCGGAGGGGAACCACTGGCCGTCCCCCCGGCGGGCGGCCAGATAGAAGAGGATCGCCTGGGCATCGGCCAGGGTGGTGTCGCCCTCCACCAGCACCGGCACCTGGCCGAAGGGATTGAGCTGCAGGAACTCCGGCGATCTCTGTTCGCCCTTCATCAGGTCGACCCGGACCCATTCGTAGTCGAGGCCGAGCAGTTCCAGCAGCAGGCGCACCTTGTAGCTGTTGCCGGAGAGTTCGTGGCCGTGGAGGCTGATCATGGTCGTGCAGGAAGGGGAGGAGTGGAACTGGGATTCCGATCGTTATCGGAACCCTTTGACAGGGCGAGGGGCATCAGAGAGGAGCCAGATTCCCCTCGGCCCAGCGTTCGTCGGCAGCGGCGCGCAGGCCCGGCTCGTCGGCCTCCCACTGGGGCCTGGTGTTGCCGTGTTCGCCGTTGTAGAAGAGATAGAGCTTTTCGTTGCTCACCTTGTAGGTGAGGGGATCGACGGGAACGAGCTTGCCTTCGGAAACGGCCACGGCACAGAAGCCGCCGTACTGGGGAAGAAACCGCTCGGGCTCGGCATCGAAACGCTGCTGGTTGGCTGGCGAAGCGAAGAGGTAGGTCAGTCCCAGGTGGGTCGAGGCCAGTTCCGGCAGGCCCGCCAGGGGCTGACCGTGGAAATAGGAAACGGCGTCGTAGCCCGCAAGGGCGAGGCCATGGTCATCGTGGCTCACCGGGGGGGTCCGATCGGGGGAGGCGGCGGCAGACATGGAACGGAGCTCAGGGGACGGAACGGACGGGAACCAGATAGACAGACCCGTCTGTTCCAAAAACAGTAGCAGACCTTTCTGTCTACTGAGTAGGCTGGCCGCAGATCGGCAGAGGGAATGGCTGAACCGGGTACGGCCCCCAGAGCCTCCGCCAAGCGGGAGGCCTTGCTGGACGCCGCCCAGGAACTCTTCGCGCGCCAGGGCTACCGGGCCGTGGGCATCGACACGGTTCTCGCCCGGGCCGGGGTGGCCAAGATGACCCTCTACAAGCACTTCGCCTCGAAGGAGGAGCTGATCGCCGCCGTGCTGGAACGACAGGGCCAGCGGATCGGCGCGGCCCTCGGCGAACGCATCGCCGCCGCTCCAGCGGGGGGGCCGGAGCGCGTCCTGGTCCTGTTCGACTGGCTGGTGGAGGGGGTGCGCTCCCCCGGCTTCCACGGCTGCCTCTTCATCAAGGCCGCCAGCGAGTATCCCGATCCGGAGGATCTTCCCCGGCAGGCCGCAGTGGCCTTCAAGCAGGAATGCGGCACGCTGCTGGCAGGGCTCTGCCGCGACCTCCCGGTGGCGGATGCCGACGGTCTCGCCCGTCAGCTGCAGCTGCTGTTCGAGGGAACCCTGGTGATGGCCTTTCTCCAGCGCAGTCCCCAGGCAGCCGACGATGCCAGGGATGCGGCTGCCACGCTGCTCCAGGCTGCCTCTCGGGCCCGGGGATGAGGACCGCGACCCTCACGCCGATCCGCCCACCGATCCGAGCCAGGCCCCGGCCGGTGCTCCCGGCGACGAGCTGGCCTCGGTCGAGGCCACCTGCCATCGGCTCGCTGGCATGGCCTTTCCCTGGGACGTGACCCGGGCCCTGGAACTGGCCCTGCTCAAGACCTTCTGCGTGCCCTCGATCTCCGGCCTGCTGCAGCGCAGCGGTGAATTCGAGCGGCGCCCGCGCAAGCGCTACGACGACACGGGACTGATGGTGGCTGAACTGCTGAAGCACGGCATCGACAGCCCGGTGGGCGGCGCGGTGATCGAGCGCATGAATGGGCATCGCGGCACTGCCGGCCACGCTCGCCGAGCTGCTGGAGCGCAACGAAGAAGTGGAAAGGGAGATCTTCACCTATGCCGACAGCAACCGGCGCATCGCTGAAGCCACCCTCACCATGCTCCTGGCCGACTGGCCGGCGCCACTTCGCCCCACCGTCCGGCGCGTGATGATCGGGCTGCTGAACGCGCCGACGGCCAGCAGCCTGGGCTGGCCCGTGGCACCTTCCTGGGTGCAACAGCTGGTGTTGCAGGCCCTGCGAGTGCGGAGCCGCGCCGGAGCCGGGAGGCGGCAGCTTCTCCGGATCCTCGGCCGAGCACCGCGTTCACGCTTCTCTTCGGACCATCCCACCCCCAGCTACGGCGACCGGTTCGAGTTGGACCAACCGGGACCGACCCCGTTGCTGGAGGGTTGGAGCCGGGACGGTGAAGCCGTGGCCCAGGGCACTCTCAGTCCTCCAGCAGCGTCACCGCATCCCCCACCGACATCCGGCCGGGAGTGACCACCGAGAGCCGGATCCCTGCCACCACCTGGTTGTGCCGGGCCGTCGCCCGCAGGATTCCCATCTCCTCGGGCAGATCGCCCTGGGGCAGGGTGGTGATCACGCAACGGGGACAACCTCCGTCGACCCGCAGTTCGGGGCCATCCCCCAGGCGCAGCCTGTGGCCCACCCAGCCCTCCTCCACGAATCCCCGTTCCCCTTCGGGGGTGGCGATGAGGAGGTTGGGACGAAAGCGCTCCACCGCGAAATCCAGCCCCGGCTCCAGCTGTCGCAGGTGCTCGAGGCTGGCGCTGGTGAGGGCATGGATCGTGCAGGCATCGAAGAACAGACCCTGAGGCAGCTCGAGAGGCTTCACCACGTCCTGAAACGCCCGCCCCTCCACCGGGGGCCAGTACTGATCCAGGCTGGCCCCTTCGGGAGATCGATCCAGCAGGCTCACCCGGCGACCGAGCTGCTCGGAGAGCCGCCCATCGACCTCCGGTTCAGTGCTGAGCAACTCCGGCCGGCCGGCGGTCCGCATCGCGACCGGCACCGGCGGAGCCCCTGGCCTCGGTTCCCGGGGATAGCGAGCCTGCCAGCCGAGCAGGTTCCTCCAGAGCTTCGGATTCTTGGCACTGGCCACGCGCCCCGTGGCGTGGTCCCACAGGGCATAGGCCCTGTCGCCGCAGACCCCGGTCTCGCTCACCCAGGTCTGGGCGACCCGCTCGCCCAGCATCGATTTCACCGGGTAGCGCCAGAGTGTCTGCACTCGACCCACCAGCGTTTCCCGCCCCATCGCCGGCTGTGCCCGCAAGGATCCTCCCCATCCAACCGCCGGCAGCGGCAGGCCAGGGTTCAGAGGCCACCGTTTCGGGAGTCGGGAGCGCCTCAGGGTCGTTCGCGCAGCCGCGGCAGCAGCTGCACCAGATTGCAGGGGCGGGTGGTCTCATCCAGCTGGGCCCGGATCAGCCGGTCCCAGGCGGTGCAGACCGCATCGAGCGATCCCGGCAGCACGAAAATCACCGTGCCGTTGGCCACCCCGGCCAGACAACGGCTCTGCAGCGAGCTGGTGCCGATCGTGTCGTAGGAGAGCACCCGGAACAGCTCGCCGAAGCCCTCGATCGTCTTGTCGAGCAGGGGTTCCACCGCCTCGGGGGTGCCGTCGCGACCGGTGAGGCCCGTGCCGCCGGAGCTGATCACCACCTGCACGGCCGGATCGGCGATCCAGCGACTCATCTCGGCGCGGATGCGGTAACGGTCGTCGGGCACGAGGGCACGGTGCGCCAACCGGTGGCCTGCCGCTTCCAGTCGCTGCCGGAGGGCATCCCCGGAGGCGTCTTCGGCGAGGGAGCGGCTGTCCGACACCGTGAGCAGGGCGATGGCAAGGCTCACCGGGGCCTCGGGGGGCAATGACCCAGCGAGGTTAGGCAGCACCATCCGGAGCCTTGGGGCCACAGCAGCGGCGCTAGCCTCCCGTTCCTCCACCCTGGGGTCAGGCTGCGTCGAGACGTCCTTTTCCATCCAGATCGCGTCCATGCAGATCGCATCCATGCAGACGCATCCATGCCGATCCCGTCATCGACCTGGCTGACCCCCTCCCGCGATCGCTGAAGGAACCGATGGACCGCTCCACCAGGGCTGAAGCCGCGCTCCGATCAACGCCCCACGAAGCCTGCAGCCCCACCCGGCCGGTCACGGTGCGCCTGTTCGCGGCCCTGCGGGAGCAGGCGGGCTGGAGCGAACGCCCCATCGCCCTGGAAGCGGATCGCGGACCCCTCACACCCGCCGGGATCTGGCAGGAGCTGGGGCTGAGCGGCGAACCCGACGGCACGGGCGGAGCATCGGCCCAGGCCATCCCCCCCGTGATCCGCATCGCCGTCAACCAGAGCTTCGCCAATGCCGATCAGGTTCTCCAACCCGGCGACGAAGTGGCCTTCCTGCCCCCGATCAGTGGCGGCTGAAGCGATGAGCACCTGCATCCAGGACCTGCGGCTGCACGACACCCCCTTCGATCCGCTCGTCGCCCTGGGCGAATGGCACGGCTCCCTGGGACAGCGGGGACTGCACCCTGCTGCCGAAGCCCATTTCGTCGGCAGGGTGCGAGGCCTGTCGGCCAGCGGCAGCCCCCTCGAGGCCCTGGAACTGGAGCACTACCCCGGCATGTGCGAAGCCCAGATCGCGCGAGTGGCCGCCTGCATCGCCGATCGCCATGGCCTGCTGGCCCTGCGGGTGGATCACCGGGTGGGGATGGTGTCTCCAGGCGAAGCCATCGTGCTGGTGGCGGTGGCGGCCGATCGCCGCGGCCCGGCCCAGAGGGGCGGGATGGAACTGCTCGAGGCGCTCAAGCACGACGCTCCCTTCTGGAAGCGGGAATGGAGCGGCGGCTCGGGCACCTGGGTCACGGGCAACACCCGCCTCTGAGCCGCGATCCGGGGGAGAGTTCAGAGGGGAGGGATGGCCCCACCGAACACCTGGCAGGAGAGGCTCTGAAGCCCCATGCCAACGGTGAAGCAGGTTGCCAGAAAGAGAACCCATGCGATGGGCTCCCAATAAGCTCCGAACAGACGAATCATGGCCCTTGGAAGAAAGATATGGAGGGCCCCGCTTCCGATGAGAACGGTGCTTCGACCCCTTTTGTGTACTCATGATAAGGCAAGGGCCTGTGCCAGGCAAGGGGCCGCACACCGGTCTTGTCGTAACTTCACAGAAAGTCGGCATCCTGCCGAACAAAGCCATGGGCCAGCGTTCTGACAGCCTCTCAAAGGAGCAGATCCGCTTCATCGGCGAGCAGCGGATCTTCTTCGTGGGGACTGCTGCGCCCAGCAGCCGGGTCAACGTGTCCCCGAAGGGGATGGATTCTCTGCGGGTGCTCAGCGAGCGGCGCGTGGTGTGGCTGAACCTCACCGGCAGCGGCAACGAGACCGCCGCCCATGTGCAGCAGATGCCGCGGATGACCCTGATGTTCTGCGCCTTCGAGGGCAAGCCCTCGATCCTGCGGCTCTACGGCTCAGCGCGGGTGATCCAGCAGGGAGAAGCCGACTGGGGCGAGCTGTTCCCCCTGTTCGACCCCCTGCCCGGGGCGCGCCAGATCTTCGATCTCGCCATCGAACTCGTGCAGAGCTCCTGCGGCATGGCTGTGCCCCGCTACGCCTACCAGGCGGATCGACAGGCGCTCTGCCGCTGGGCCGAAGGCAAGGGGAAAGAAGGATTGCGCCGGTACTGGCAGCGGAAGAACCGGCGCAGCCTCGACGGGCTCCCGGCTCCCATCCCATCAGTGGAGGAAGACCCCGGTTCTCCCCTCTGAACGGACGCTTGTCCCGGGCATCGACTACGGGAGCATCGTCCGCCCTCCAGAACCCTTCAGAACAGGGAAACCCGCAACAGCTGGGCCCAGAGTTCCGTGCCGGCCTCGAGCACCCCGAGTTCGGCAGGAATCTCCAGCAGCAGGTCGGCCCCCTGCAGCGACCCGATGCGGGAAGAGGCCTGGCTGCCCTCCACCAGGGCCAGCAGGGCCCCATCGCTGCCCACCTGCAGGCGTGCCCGGGCCAGTTCAGGCCTTCCGGCCCCCCGCTTCACCCGGCTGGCGAGGCGCACCCTCAGACGAGGCAGCTCCACGGGCTCCCCTCCCTCCAGCACCTGCAACGCCGGCCAGAGCAGTTGCAGGGCGGTGATCGCCGCCGCCACCGGATTGCCGGGCAGACCGAAGAACGGCCTGCCGCCGAGTTGCCCGAAGGCGAAGGGGCGTCCGGGCTTGAGGAACAGCTTCCAGAAGGTCACCATCCCCAGTTCGGCCAGCAGGGGCCGGATCCAGTCGCTGTCACCCGCCGACACTCCGCCCGTGCTCACCACCACGTCGCAGGAGTGCGCCAGCTGCAGCAGGGCGGCGCGCAAGGCATCGGGATCGTCGGCCACCACGAGCCGGTGGCACACGTCGTGACCGAGCCGGGCCAGCAGCGCCTCCAGCAGGGTGCCGTTGCTCTCCCAGATCTGCCCGGGTCCGCGGGGGGTGCCGGCCGGCACCAGCTCATCGCCACTGATCAGCAGGCCGATGCGCGGGGCTGGCTTGACCGCCAGGTCGGCCACGCCGCAGCTGGCCAGCCGACCCAGATCGGCCGGACCCAGCCGCACGCCGGCGGGGAGCAGTTCCTGGCCCGGGGCCGTCTCCTCGTCGGCCTCGCGGATCCAGGGGGTGGCACTGGCGGCGGCGGCGAGTTGGATGCCAGCGGCACCAGCTTCGGCAGCGGTGGGCTCCACCCGCTGCACCAGCTCCTGGGGAAGCACGCG
This sequence comes from uncultured cyanobacterium, assembly GCA_963847745.1. Lineage (GTDB taxonomy): Bacteria > Cyanobacteriota > Cyanobacteriia > PCC-6307 > Cyanobiaceae > Cyanobium. The sequence continues at coordinate 10,288 of CAWKAW010000005.1, forward strand.
CCTGGCTCCCTCCGGCACGGGGGCGCCGGTGAGGATCCGGATCGCTTCGTTCGCTCCCAGCACCCTGGCGAAGGGGGACCCAGGCGCGGAGCGTCCCACCAGCCTCCAGGCCTGGCCCAGCTGCGGGGGCAGCCCATCGGCGATGGCATAGCCATCCATGATCGAGGCGCGGAACCCCGGCACGGCCTCCTGAGCGCGCACCGGTGCGGCACTCACCCGCCCCAGGGCCGCTGCCAGGGGCACCTGCTCCGAGCCGGACAGGGGCTGCAGCGCAGCGAGCACCCTGCTGCGCGCCTGCCCCAGGGAGAGACCCTCGGCGGGGAAGGGTTCAGCCATCACCCCGGCGCTGCCAGACCCCATGCCGCCCCCCCTCCTTGCGCAGCAGCCGGACCGGACCGATGGTCATGGCGGGATCCGCCGATTTCACCATGTCGTAGAGGGTGAGAAGGCCCACCTGCACGGCCGTGAGCGCCTCCATCTCCACCCCGGTCGAGCCGGTGCAACGGGCCCTGGCCTCGATGCGCAGACCCGAGCCGTCGGGGATGGGCTCGATCGCCACCTCCAGGCCGGTGAGAGCGATCGGATGACAGAGGGGAATCAGCTCCCAGGTGCGCTTGGCCCCCTGGATCGCCGCCACCCGTGCCACCGCCAGCACGTCCCCCTTGGGGGCCCGACCCTCGAGAACGAGACGGAGCACCTCCGGAGCCATGGCCAGAAAACCCTCGGCCACGGCCCTGCGGTCGGTGGCGGGTCGCTCGCCCACTTCCACCATGTGCACCTCTCCGGCAGCATTGAGATGGCTGAGGGCCGGCCCTGCGGTGGCAGGGGGCACGGAAGCGAGGGGATCGATGGGCAAGACCCGATGGCGCGGCCGATGGTTCAACCCTAGGTTTCTGGGTAGTGGAGGCAACGGCAATGGCCCCGGGTGATCTCGGAAACCCGGACGGTGCCTTCCCATCCCGGGCAAGCTCACTGGCGCTGTTCCAGGGCTTCAACCGGGTGCTGGGGAGACCGCTTTCCACGGCGGTGAGCGGAGAGACGGTGAGCGGCGGAGGCAACAACGAGTCCAGGTGCTTCGTGAGCCTCAGTTCATCGGATCTGAGCCAGGCCCAGATCTCGACGGCGGTCTCTCGGCCGGCCTGGGGCCCATCCAGTTGTTCGGGGCGAAATCGAGCCTCTATGAATCACTGCGAAGCACCTCCTGCAGTGTTTCGGTCACGGTGTTCGCCCGACATGTCAACCCGGTCACCAGCGTGAGCGATGCCCGTCTCAAGGAGACCATCCACGGGCCCGCCGGCGAGCAGGAGCTGGATGAGTTCGTGGAGTTCGATGGGGATTGCTTCATCTCCAGGCTCGTTGAAGGAGGTGAGCATCTCGGGGTCTCCACCTTCTACTCCCAGACCACAGAGGAGCAGAAAGAGGTTGTGCAAGGCCTTTCAGCGGCAGGCATCATCAATGGGGTGAGCGTGGGCACGGATCTGCAGAAGGCCATCACGACCTTTGCCAGGAATGCCAACGTGAACTGCAGCTTCCGGCAGCAGATCTCCGGGCATTGAATCCCCGCCACCCCAGGCCCGAAGAACTGATCGACCATGCCGCCGGTTTCTGCTCGCTCCCTCTCACGAGCCCCACCGTGGACGAACTGACGGGCGGCGGCATGGGCGGAACTCACACCTTCGAGTTCACACCCCCGCAAGGGGGCTTCATTCTCGGATTCAGTGGACGGTGCGGCTCCGAACTCGACAGTCTCACCATTCACTACGCTTGCTTTCAGCCAGCCGCATGGGAGCCAGCAGGAGAATGACCGCCGGACCCTTTCCTGTGGCCGGCTGCCGCAACGGCGCCTAGGTTGGCCATGGAGTCCCCGCACCCCGGTTTTGCCTGGGTCGCACAGGCATCCTTCCCTCCTGAACATGGCACCTCCAGGGTTTCGCTTACTCGTCCGATGAACCTCGATCCCAGGACCCGTTTTCTCTACGGTTCGCCTCTGGCCAATCCGAAGATCTCCCGTTATCTCACGATCATTCTTGCCCTGTTGGTGTGGATCTCCACCGGGGTGATCGTCAAGTTCAAGATCGCCAGCCTCAGCCCCGATGCCATCGGTGTGTTCATGCAGGCCCTGTTCTATGCGGCCCTGCTTTCGCTGGTGCCCCTTGGTGTGCTTCTCTACCTCGATCGCCGCGAACGTGAGTCGCCCTGGCTCTACGCCGCCATGTTCCTCTGGGGCGCACTGATTGCGACAGGAATCACCAAACCGATCAGCTACCTGCTTTCCGCCGGGGGCAGAGTTCCAGAGGGCATCCCCAGCAATCTGTACAGCCTGCTGTTCGAGAACACACGCGAGACGCTCACCACAGTTCTTGCCATTCCCACCGTGGAGGAGGTGGCCAAAGGGCTCGGTGTGCTCCTGGTCTTCTGGCTGCTGCGCGCTGAATTCGATGGCGCCAGAGACGGCTTCATCTACGGAGCCCTGGTGGGCATCGGCTTCAACCTGCTGGATTCCGCCTTTCTCGTGGCCGACACCTATGCCCGCAGCGGTGCCTATCCCTGGGTGCAGTTCTTCGCCATCGATCATTCGCTGCTGGGGATGGGCGGTCACGCCCTCTACACAGGCCTGTTCGGCATGGGGCTCGGTCTTGCCCGCCAGACGACGCGGGCCTGGCTGCGCTTTGCCGCCCCGGTCACCGGCTGGCTCCTGGGCCTGGTCGCCCACATGGTGGGCAGTCTGATGGGCCTGCTCACGGTGTTTCTTGTGTCACTCATCGTGGGCAGGGGCGTGGATGTGAGCCAGGGGCTGGAGACCCTCGATCCGGCGGCATCCTCCTTCTGGATCGCCACCCTCGCCACTACCTACATCAGCATCTTCTGGTCCTTTCCCTTCCTGGCGATTGCTGTGGTGCTCCTCTGGCAGAGCGGAGTGTGGGAACGCCAGGTGATCCGGGAGGAACTCGATGGCGAAGCCCCATCGGTCATCACGTCGGAGGAATACGAGACCGTGAAGGCAGACCGCATCTTCCGGACTCGCCGCATCGAAGCCGTTCACCGCCGGATGTCCCGGGCGATCGTGAGGGCCCAGAACGAGCTGGCGATCCGGAAGTGGCAGGTGAAGCACATGGGCCGGTCTCCCGAAGACGATGTGCTGGTGGCCAGCTGGCGGGAGGAACTCGGCCGCTTGCGGGAACCGGATCAGGTTGAGGCCAAGCCCTGATCCACCCCGGCGGCACCGGCATCCCGGCCGCCGGTAAACCCAGCCCTTAGGGTGCCCGCCAGCGGAGGCCCCCGATGCCGCCCCCCGATCCCTCTCCCGATCCGCCCCAGGGCCGGCTGCTGCAGATTCTCGGGATCGGCTTCGGGCTGGCCGGGGCGATCGGGGGAACCATCGGAGCCGGCATCCTGCGCACCCCAGGCCTGGTGGCGGAGGAGCTGGGCAGTGCCGAACGGCTGATCGCCGTGTGGATCGTGGGCGGGCTCTATGCCCTGCTCGGTGCCCTCTGCGTGGCCGAGATGGCCACCAGCCTGCCCCGGGCCGGCGGCTGGACCGTGTATGCCCAGCGCGCCTTCGGACCCCCCATGGGGTTCACGGTGGGCTGGATGGACTGGCTCGGCCACTGCGCGGGCCTCGCCTGGGTGGCCCTCACGGTGGGGGAGTATGCCGCCACCCTCGCGCCCTCCCTGCCGGTCGGGGCACGGATGATCGCCATCCTGGTGCTGCTGGCCTTCGCGGCGATCCAGCTGGTGGGGGTCGAGGCCAGCAGCGGCAGCCTCCAGCTGCTCAGTCTCGCCAAGGCCCTCTCCTTCCTCGTGCTGGTGGCCGCCTGTTTCCTGCTGCCGGTGGACCCCTTCGCCCGCGCCGCCGCCGCCGACCTGGCACCCTCCCTGGCACCTCCTCCCTCCCTCACGTCCCTGGCCCTGGGGGTGGTGGTGGCCCTCCAGGCCGTGATCACCACCTATGACGGCTGGCACAACCCCATCTACTTCGCCGAGGAATTCGCCAGCCCGGAACAGGATCTGCCCCGTTCCCTGATCGGTGGCGTTCTGGCGATCCTCGCCCTCTACCTGCTGGTGAACCTGGCCGTGCTGCGGGTGCTGCCCCTGCCGGCGATCGCCGCCTCCACATTGCCGGTGGCCGAGGCCGCCTCCGTGATCTTCGGCCCCTTCAGTGGCCGCTTCATCACCGTGCTGGCCCTGCTCTCCCTGCTGGGACTGATCAACGCGGTGATCATGGCCGCCCCCCGCATCCTCTACGGGCTGGCACGGGAAGGACTGTTCTTCTCCCGGCTGGGGCAGGTGAGCCAGGCCGGCACCCCCATCCCGGCGCTGGGGGTGACGCTGCTGGCCTGCATCGCCCTGGTGCTCGCCGGGGATTTCCGGGTGCTGCTCGGCATCGCCTCCTTCTTCTACGTGGCCCTCTACCTCAGCGGCATCGCTGCCCAGGTGGTGCTGCGGCAGCGGGAACCGGACCTGCCCCGGCCCTTCCGGGTGTGGGCCCACCCGCTTCCCGCGCTGGTGGTGCTGGCCGGCTCCCTCGGCTTCCTGATCGCCGCCTGCCTCGCCGACACCCTGCACAGCCTGGTGGCTGCAGCCCTGATCGCCGTGAGCCTGCCGGTGGGGTGGCTGGTCCGCCGCTACGAGCCCGCTGACCCCTGAAGGCAGAGACACCATGGTGGAGGCATGGCTGATCGAGACATGGCCCGCGAGATCCTCCAGCGCAGTGCCGAGCACCTGCTGCTGGTGGCGATCGCCATCGGCCTGGCCCTGCTGATCGCCCTCCCCCTCGGGGTGGTGATCAGCCGCCGGCCGCGCTGGGCCGCTCCGGTTCTGGCGGTCGCCAATGCGGTGCAGACCATCCCCAGCCTGGCGATCTTCGGGGTGTTGCTCAGCGTGCCGCTGCTGGGGGGGCTCGGAGCCCGGCCTGCGATCGTGGCCCTCACCCTCTATGCCCTGCTGCCCCTGCTGCGGGGCATCACCACGGGGCTGTCCCAGGTGCCGCAGGGCGTGAAGGAAGCGGCCCGGGCCCTGGGCCTGAGTGCCCCCCAGGTGCTGCGACACATCGAACTGCCCCTGGCCCTGCCCACCCTGATGGCCGGAATCCGGGTGGCCACCGTGATCAGCGTGGGAGTGGCCACGATCGCCGCGGCCATCGGCGCCGGCGGCCTGGGGGTGTTCATCTTCAGGGGCATCGCCACCGTGAACAACGAACTGATCCTGGCCGGCGCCCTGCCATCGGCCGCCATCGCCCTGGCCGCCGATGCGGGCCTCGGGGCCCTGGAGCGGCGCCTCGGCCAGGGGCGCTCCGGCATCCGGCTGACCCCGAAGCACCAGCGCCTCCGCCGCTTCGGTGTCGCCGCTGGTCTGGCTTCGCTGGCCCTGGTGGGGGTTCTGGTGGTGGGACCGCTGAGCGGGTGGATCCCCTGGGGGCCGGTGGGGCCGGCAGGAGCAGCCACCATCCGCATCGGCTCGAAGAACTTCACCGAGCAGTTCATCCTCGGTGAACTGCTGGCCCAGCAGATCGAGGCCACAACCCCGCTCAGGGTGAAGCGGGACTTCGGCCTGGGAGGCACCTTCGTCTGCCAGGAAGCGGTGCGCAGCGGCCGCATCGCCGGCTACGTGGAATACACCGGCACGGCCTGGACCGCGGTGCTGGACCTGCCGCCTCCCGGCAGCGCCGCGGACATGGCTGCGGACACCGGGGCGGACACCGGGGCAAACAACACTGCGGACAACAGGGCGACGGCGCAGGAAACGCTGTTCCGCAGAGCCCGCGCCCTCTACGCCAGCCGCTTCGGGCTCACGATGTTTCCCTCCCTGGGCTTCGAGAACAGCTTCGCGATCCTCATCCGCGAAGCCGATGCCCGCCGCCTCGGGATCGGCAGCATCAGCGCAGCGGCGGCCCATACGCCCGGCTGGCGGGCCGGTTTCGGCTACGAGTTCGTCAACCGGGCCGACGGGTTGCCCGGCCTGGCCCGCCGCTATGGACTGCGCTTCGCCGCCCGACCGGAGGTGATGGACCTGGGTCTCACCTACCGGGCACTGGCGGAGGGGAAGGTGGATCTGATCGCCGGCGACACCACCAACGGCCTGATCCCCGCCCTGAAGCTGTACCGGCTGCGCGACGATCGCCACTACTTCCCGCCCTACGAGGCGGTTCCCGTCTTCCATTCGGCCACCCTGCACCGCCACCCGGAACTCGTCCCAGCGATCGAGGGCCTTGCCGGCAGGATCGACGAAACCACGATGCAGCGCCTCAACGCTGCGGTGGAACTGGAGCAACAGCCCGTGGAGGAGGTGGTGCGCCAATGGCGACAACAACAGGGGCTGGACGCCTGAGGCCGCTGCCCCCGGCCGTCGCCAGCAACCGTTTCCAGGCTGTTCCCGTCAAGCGAAGCCGATACCGGGGTCCCAGGAGCGAGGTTGCTACGTTGCGGCCAGCGCTTGACGGCTGAGGCTCGAACTCCATGACGGATCCCATCGTGCCGCCGGAGCTGTACATCAACCGCGAGCTCAGCTGGATCGACTTCAACCATCGGGTGCTCGCCCAGGCCCTCGACGAACGCACACCCCTGCTCGAGCAGGCCAAGTTCAGCGCCATCTTCAGCAACAACCTCGACGAATTCTTCATGGTGCGGGTGGCGTCGCTGAAATCCCAGCAGGAGGCCGGCATCCATTCCCGCAGCGATGACGGGCTCACGCCGCTGCAGCAGCTGGAGGCGATCCAGGCCAAGCTGAGGCCCCTGCTGGAGATGCAACAGCAGCATTACCGCCATGCCCTCAAGAGCCATCTGGCCGAATACGGCGTGCTGCTGATCGACTACCTGCGCCTCAACGAGGGGCAGAAACAGTGGGTCGACGACTACTTCCGCCGAGCGGTCTTCCCGGTGCTCACACCCCTGGCGGTCGACCCCGCCCATCCCTTCCCGTTCATGAGCAATCTCAGCCTGAACGTGGCGGCCCTGATCCGCGATCCCGACACCGGTCGCCAGCAATTCGCCCGGGTGAAGGTTCCCCAGAAGATCCTGCCCCGTTTCGTGCCCATCCCCACGGAACTCAGCGGCCGGGTGCCCACCCCCGGCTACACGGCCGTGCCCCTGGAGCAGGTGGTGGCCTTCAACCTGCAGCTGCTCTTCCCCGGCATGTCGATCGAGGGGCACTACTTCTTCCGGGTGACCCGCGACGCCGACCTGGAACTGCGCGAACTGGAAGCCGACGATCTGATGGAGGCCCTTCAGGTGGGGCTGCGCAAGCGGCGGATGGGCGGCGAAGTGGTGCGGCTGGAGGTGGCCGACGAGATGCCCGACGAGGTGGTGCATCTGCTCATGGAAGGGGCCGACGTGGAACCGGAGGACCTCTACCGGATCAATGGTCCCCTGGGCCTCGACGATCTGATGAGCCTGATGGCCATCCCCCTGCCCCAGCTCCGGGATCCGAGCCACCAGGGACGCACCGCACCAGCCCTGGCGCGGGCCCAGCGGAGTCAGTTGCAGGAAGGCTCCCTCAAGGTGGAGGACTTCGAAAGCATCTTCTCCGTGATCCGCCGGGGTGATGTGCTGCTCCACCATCCCTTCGACCTCTTCGCCACCTCAGTGGAGGAATTCATCAACCAGGCCGCGGACGATCCCTTGGTGCTGGCCATCAAGATGACCCTCTACCGCACCTCGAAGGATTCCCCCGTGGTGCAGGCCCTGATCCGGGCAGCCGAGAACGGCAAGCAGGTGATGGCGCTGGTGGAGCTCAAGGCCCGTTTCGACGAGGACAACAACATCCAGTGGGCCCGCCAGCTCGAAGGCTCCGGGGTGCATGTGATCTATGGCGTGCTGGGGCTGAAGACCCACACCAAGGTGCTGCTGGTGGTGCGCAGGGAGAAGGAGCGGCTGCGCAGTTACCTCCACATCGGCACCGGCAACTACAACTCCAAGACGTCGAGCCTCTACACGGACCTGGGCCTGCTCACCGCCAGGGAGGACTTCGGCCAGGATCTGGTGGAACTCTTCAACTACCTCACGGGCTTCTCCAAGCAGCAGAGCTTCCGCAAGCTGCTGGTGGCGCCGGTGACCCTGCGCAAGGGAATGGAGGAGCTGATCCGCAGGGAGATCCACCACGCCAGGGAAGGCCGCGGCGGTCACATCCGGGCCAAGATGAACGCCCTGGTGGATCCCGCCATCATCGCCCTGCTCTACGAGGCCTCCCAGGCCGGGGTGAGGATCGAGCTGATCGTGCGAGGGATGTGCTCCCTGCGGCCGGGCCTGGCAGGGGTGAGCGAAACCATCTCGGTCATGAGCGTGATCGGTCGCTTCCTTGAGCATTCCCGCCTGTTCTGGTTCGCGAATGGAGGGGATGTGGAGGTGTTCATCGGCAGCGCCGACTGGATGCCCCGCAATCTTGATCGCCGCGTCGAGGCCGTGGCTCCGATCGAGGACCGACAGCTGCAGCAGCAGCTGGAATCCCTGCTCGATCTCTACCTCAACGACTCCGGTGCCTGGCACATGAACAGCGATGGAACCTATAGCCAGCGCCCCCCCAACGGAGAGCGCCAGGTATCCCAGACCACCCTGATGGAACGGTGGCGGGGAGGCCTGACGACAGCAAAGGGGTAGCCACCACAACAGAATTCAGGCGCTGCCGCCAATCCCGCGGAAAGACTTCCATTTCTTTACGTTACGTAGCCTGCATTGGTGCTACATTCCGCGCAAATTCATTCGGAGGCCTGGGGTGATGGGGACACCTCTGCATTCCGCTCTCGTCGTGCTGCAAGGCAACGGCGCAGGGCCCACGTCCAAGGAGGTCGCAGGCAGGGCGACCCCGGCTTCTCGTGCGGGAGCCGGCAAATCGGTGAAGCCCATCGGCCAGAAGGCGGGAGGACGCCTGAGCGCCGATTCGATCGGCTGGTATCTGGGCACGATCGGTCGGGTACCGCTCCTGACCGCCGCCGAGGAAATCGAGCTGGCCCACCATGTGCAGGCCGGCAAGCAGCTTCAGGAACTTCCCGAAGCCGATCTCACGGCCCAGCAGAAACGCCGCATCCGCATGGGCCAGCGGGCCCGCGACCGCATGATGGCGGCCAACCTGCGCCTGGTGGTGAGCGTGGCCAAGAAGTATCAGAACCAGGGTCTCGAACTCCTGGATCTGGTGCAGGAAGGGGCGATCGGCCTCGAACGTGCCGTCGACAAGTTCGACCCTGCCATGGGCTACAAATTCTCCACCTACGCCTACTGGTGGATCCGGCAGGGGATGACCCGGGCGATCGACAACAGTGCCCGCACCATCCGGCTGCCGATCCACATCAGCGAGAAGCTCTCGAAGATGCGACGCATCACCCGGGAGCTCTCCCACCGGCTGGGCCGGCAACCCAACCGTCTCGAACTGGCCCATGCCATGGGCATGGTGCCCGAGGACCTCGAGGAGCTGATGTCCCAGAGCGCGCCCTGCGCCTCCCTCGATGCCCACGCCAGGGGGGAAGAGGATCGCAGCACCCTCGGGGAGCTGATCGCGGACCCTGCGAGCAACGAGCATCTCGACTCGATGGATCGCCACCTGCAGAAGGAACACCTCGGCACGTGGATGTCCCAGCTCAACGATCGTGAGCAGAAGATCCTCAAGCTGCGCTTCGGGCTGGAAGGCACCGAGCCCCTCACCCTCGCCGAGATCGGTCGTCAGATCAATGTCTCCCGGGAACGGGTGCGTCAGCTGGAGGCCAAGGCGATCATGAAACTCCGGCTGATGAGCAACCTGCAGCAGGCCGCCTGATCGGCGGCTCCGTGGAGGCATCCTGGTGGCAGCGACAGCTCATCGGCGGCCTTGCCGTCGCCGGTTGGTTGACGCTGCTGAGCCTCCTCTCTCTGCTGGTTCGCGATCGCTGGCCCGCCCAGCAGGAATGGAGTCGCAAGGTGGTGCATATCGGCGCCGGACCGGTGGTGCTGATCGCCTGGTGGTGCGGGATCGACCGGGTCATCGCTGTGCCGGCCGCCGCCCTGGTGACCCTGCTGGCAGCGGTGAACCATCGGGTGCGGGTGCTGCCGGCGATCGAGGATGTGGATCGCCACAGCTACGGAACGATCGCCTACGGCGCTTCGATCACCCTGCTGCTGGGATGGTGGTGGCCGCAGCACCCCGACGCCGTCGTGGCCGGGGTGCTGGTGATGGCGCTGGGGGATGGACTGGCAGGGTTGCTGGGGCCGCTGATTCCCTCCCCCAGTTGGAAGGTGCTGGACCAGCGCAGGTCGATGGCGGGCACCGCCACGATGGCCCTGGCCAGCTTTGCGGTGCTGGAGACTCTGGCACCGCTGGTCGGGGGCAACCTGGTGCCCTCGACGGCGGCAATCCTGGCGATCACCGCCGTGGCCGTGCTTCTCGAGCAGTTCGCCCCGTGGGGCCTGGACAACCTCACCGTGCCGCTGGCCGTAGCAGGGCTCTGGCGTGTGCTGTCTCAGGCATGAAGCAACTGCTCACAGCGATGTTCCCAGTCGCGCTGGGTGCCGATTCCGGTCACCAGCACACGATCGCAGGGTTCCTCCCGGAGCCGTAGCTGCCACTGGCGAATCGCCTCGGCTCGCTCCATCCACACGTGGAGCACCGTGCGCTGGATCAGCTCGCCATCCCATTGGCGCCCGCGGGCCGTCTCCAGGGCCCAGTCGAGCAGATCATCGAGCTGGAAAGGACGGAACCCACCGAAGGAGGGCCCGCTCGGGATCGCTCCCGAGGGAGGGGAGGCGCCGCTGCCCTGCTCGAGGTAGAACAACTGGAGGGGATCGGAAACCCCGAAGAACTGCAGGAGATAGGTCATCCTTTGACCTCCCTATGGCATCACGAACCAAACGCTAAACAGAGGCTCCCATCGAGATGTTCAAACCGAACAATTCGTTGGATCAGTAACAACCTGGCACTCCAACATCTCGAGTGCCAACACAGCCTCGGCCTCAGGCGATGGCGAGCTCCCTGCCGCGGGAAGCCTGCACCGCTCCTGCCAGATGCTCGATCAGCTCCATGGTGGTGGAGAGATCGATGCAGGCATCGGTGATGCTCTGGCCGTAGGTGAGCTGGGAGGGGTCGGCGGGAATCTTCTGATTTCCTTCCAGCAGGTGGCTCTCCAGCATCACCCCCATCACGTGCACGGAACCGGCCCGCACCTGCTGGGCCACCTGGCGGAGCACATCCCCCTGGCGACGGTAGTCCTTGTTGGAGTTTCCGTGGCTGCAATCCACCATCAGACGGGCCGGCAGCCCATCACGCGCCAGCAGGGCGACCGCTTCCTGCACCGCCTCGGGATGGTAGTTGGGTCCTCCCTTTCCGCCCCGCAGCACCAGATGGCCATCGGGATTGCCGGTGGTGCTCACGATGGCGGCATGGCCCTGCTTGTCGATCCCCAGGAAATGGTGGGGCTTGGCGGCGGCCTCCATGGCGTTGATCGCGGTCAGGGCGCTGCCATCGGTGCCGTTCTTGAAGCCGATCGGCATCGAAAGGCCGGAGGCCATCTCCCGGTGGGTCTGGCTCTCGGTGGTGCGGGCGCCGATGGCACTCCAGCTGATCAGGTCGGCCGTGTACTGGGGGACGACCGGGTCGAGCAGCTCGGTGGCTGCCGGCAGTCCCATCTCGGCCAGGTGGAGGAGCAGGGCCCGGGCCCGACGCAGGCCCGTGTTGATGTCGTAACTGCCATCGAGATGGGGATCGTTGATCATCCCCTTCCAGCCCACGGTGGTGCGGGGCTTCTCGAAGTAGACCCGCATCACCACCTCGAGTTCGTCGTGGTAGCGCCGCTGGGCCTCGACGATGGCGGCGGCATACTCCTGCGCCGCCTCGACATCGTGAATCGAACAGGGACCCACGATCACCAGGAGTCTCTGGTCACCGGCATGGAGGATCGCCTTGATCCGTTCCCGGGACTGCTGAACCGTACGGGCCGCCCGTTCGCTGATCGGCAGTTCCCGGTGCAGCACCTCCGGCGGCACCAGCGGCCGGGTTTCCACCACATGGAGATCGGAGGTGGGGATCATGCTTCGATCCTGCTGGCTTGGGGCTGACACACCACCCTAGGAGCTGACCCCCACAGGATTCGCTCCCCCGGGCCCGGGCCGCTCCGATCGGATTGCCAGCCGATCTGCAACCGTTGTCACCAAGGGCAGGCACCTCAACCAAGAACAATGGAGGCACCAGTCCAGCCGCCCGGGAGTCCGCCCCGGCAACCTGCCGCGATGCCCACGCCACCGAGTGCCGCCAACCTGCTCGATCCAGCCGATCTCCTGCTGGAATACCGCAGGGCCGCCGCCGATCGGGAGGAACTCGGGGTGCCTCCCCTGCCCCTGACCGCTGCCCAGGTCCAGGCCCTGACCCAGCTGCTCGAGCAGCCTCCCTCGGGGGAGGAGACCTTCCTGGTGCATCTGCTGAGCGAGAGGATTCCGCCGGGGGTGGACGAAGCGGCCTACGTGAAGGCCAGCTGGCTGAGCGCCATCGCCCGGGGAGAGGCCCGCAGCCCCCTGGTCGATCCCCAGGAGGCCACCCGCCTGCTGGCCACCATGATCGGCGGATACAACGTGGGCGCCCTCATCGAGCTGCTGGGAAGCAGCGACCCCGCCATCGCCGCCGAGGCCGCCCGGGGCCTGAGCCGCACCCTGCTCGTGTACGACGCCTACCACGACGTTCTGGATCTGGCGGAGACCAATCCCTATGCCCGGCAGGTGGTCGACAGCTGGACGGCGGCCGAATGGTTCACCGAGAAGCCGCCGCTCCAGGAAGCCATCACCGTGACGGTGTTCAAGGTGGAAGGGGAGACCAACACGGATGATCTCTCCCCCGCCACCCACGCCACCACCCGCCCCGACATCCCCCTCCATGCCCAGGCGATGCTGGAGACCCGGATGCCGGAAGGGCTGGCCCTGATCGCCGACCTGAAAGGGAAAGGGCACCCCGTGGCCTACGTGGGCGACGTGGTGGGCACCGGCAGCTCGCGCAAATCAGCCATCAACTCCGTTCTCTGGCATACGGGCACCGACATCCCCCACGTCCCCAACAAGCGCAGCGGCGGCGTGATCCTCGGCGGCAAGATCGCCCCGATCTTCTTCAACACGGCCGAGGATTCGGGCGCCCTCCCCATCGAGTGCGACGTGTCGGCGCTGCAGAGCGGCGACGTGATCACGATCCGGCCCCTGGCCGGCACGATCGAGCGGGCCGCCGGCGAACCCCAGGCCGGAGAGATCGTGGCCCGCTTCCAGCTCAAGCCCAGCACCATCAGCGATGAAGTGCGCGCCGGCGGCCGCATTCCGCTGTTGATCGGCCGTTCCCTCACCGACAAGGTGCGGACCCAGCTCGGCCTGGAGGCCAGCGACCTGTTCATCCGGCCCGAGGCTCCGGCCGACACCGGCCGGGGCTTCACCCTGGCCCAGAAGATGGTGGGCAAGGCCTGCGGCCTGCCCGGGGTGCGCCCCGGCACCAGCTGCGAGCCCCTGATGACGACCGTGGGCAGCCAGGACACCACCGGTCCGATGACCCGCGACGAGATGAAGGAGCTGGCCTGTCTCGGTTTCTCCGCCGATCTGGTGATGCAGAGCTTCTGCCACACCGCTGCCTATCCCAAGCCGGTGGACCTCCGGACCCACGCCGAGCTGCCCGACTTCATCAGCTCCCGCGGCGGGGTCGCCCTGCGCCCCGGCGACGGCATCATCCACAGCTGGCTCAACCGCATGCTCCTGCCGGACACGGTGGGCACCGGCGGGGACAGCCACACCCGCTTCCCCCTGGGCATCTCCTTCCCGGCGGGGTCGGGCCTGGTGGCCTTCGCCGCCGCCATCGGGGCGATGCCGCTCGACATGCCCGAATCGGTGCTGGTGCGCTTCAGCGGATCGCTGCAGCCCGGGGTGACCCTGCGGGACGTGGTCAACGCCATCCCCTGGGTGGCGATCCAGAAGGGCCTGCTCACGGTGGAGAAGGCCAACAAGAAGAACGTGTTCTCCGGCCGGATCATGGAGATCGAGGGCTTGCCCGACCTGAAGCTGGAGCAGGCCTTCGAACTCACCGACGCCACGGCCGAGCGGTCCTGCGCCGGCTGCACGATCAAGCTCAGCGAAGACACGGTCGCCGAATACCTGCGCAGCAACGTGGCCCTGATGAAGAACATGATCGCCCGGGGCTACAGCGACGCCCGCACCCTGGGGCGGCGCATCCGGGCGATGGAGGACTGGCTGGCGGAGCCGCGGCTGATGAGCGCCGATGCCGATGCCGACTACGCCGAGGTGATCGAGATCAACCTCGACGAGCTCACCGAACCCGTGCTCGCCTGCCCCAACGATCCCGACAACGTGAAGCTGCTCAGCGAGGTGGCGGGGGATCGGATCGATGAGGTGTTCATCGGCTCCTGCATGACCAACATCGGCCACTACCGCGCCGCCGCCCGGGTGCTGGAGGGCCAGGGCACCAACAAGGCCCGGCTGTGGGTCTGTCCCCCCACCCGCATGGACGAGGAGATGCTCCGGCAGGAGGGCTACACCGCCATCTTCGAAGCTTCGGGTGCCCGGATGGAGATGCCGGGCTGCTCCCTCTGCATGGGCAACCAGGCCCGGGTCGAGGACAACACCACGGTGTTCTCCACCAGCACCCGCAACTTCAACAACCGGCTCGGCAACGGAGCCCAGGTGTATCTGGGCAGTGCCGAACTGGCCGCGGTCTGCGCCCTGCTGGGCCGCATCCCTTCCCGCGAGGAGTATCTGGCGGTGGCCGCCGAGAGGATCGACCCCCGGGCGGAGGAGCTCTACCGCTACCTCAATTTCGATCAGATCGAGGGCTTCGAGGACCAGGGCCGGGTGGTCAGCACGGAGGAGGAGAACAGGGTGCTCGCCCAGGTCTGAGGACGGGATGGGGGTGCATTCCAAACCGCCAGGCCTGCGTCCATCCCAGAGCGAGGCGATTCCCTCCGGGTCGATCCAGCGGTTGCTGGAGCACCGCTGGTTGCCGGTGGTGCTGGCCCTGGTGATCACCGGTCTCGGGGCCGCGAGCGCCGCACTCGTGTTCAGGACGGGACTGGATGGCCTCGGACGCTGGCGCCTGCGGATGCTCCAGCTGGGACCGGCCTGGCTGCTTCTCCCTGCGATCACGGGAGGCGGCGGGCTGATCGCCGGGCTGCTGGTGCAGGGGCTGGCACCGGCGGCCCAGGGATCGGGCATCCCCCAGGTGATGCTCTTCCTGCGCCGGAAACCCATCCCGATGGGGTTCCGGGTGGCCCTGGTCAAGCTCGTCGCCGGCATCGTGGCGATCGGCAGCGGCTTTCCCCTGGGACCTTCGGGCCCCGCGGTGCAGATGGGCAGTTCCATGGGCTGGCAACTGGCTCGCCTGCTGCGGGCGCCCCAACCGTTCCTTCGTCTGATCGTGGCGGCCGGTGGAGGAGCCGGCATCGCCGCGGTGTTCCGGGCACCGATCGGAGGCTTCTTCTACACCGTGGAGGAGTTGCTCCAGGGGGCGCGACCTGTGGTGATGCTGCTCGTGCTCGTCACCACCTTCTGGGCGGATACCTGGGCCGATCTGCTCGGCCTGGCCGGCCTGCAGGCACTGAGGCCCGGCACCTATGGGCTGCGCTGGAATCCCGGTGGGGTGTTCCATCTGCAGCGCCAGGTGACCACCTACGTGGAAGTCGTTCCGATCGATCTGGTGGTGCTGTTCGCCCTCGGGGCTCTGGTGGCCTTCGCCGCCGAGCTGTTCTGCCGCTACGTGGTGGAACTGAGGAACCTTCTGCAGCGGTGGCGCCTTCCCCTGGCTGCAGGGATGGCGACAGCCGGGGTGTGGATCGGATTCATCGATGCCCTCCTGCCGGCCGACTTCATCAACCGCGCCGGCATCCGCCAGTCGGTGGCGGAGGGGAACGTCGACATCCCCAAGGCTCTGGGCATTTTTCTGGTGCTGTTTCTCACCACCGGCCTGGCGGCCGCCGCGGGGACACCTGGAGGCCTGTTCGCGCCGATGCTCACCCTGGGTGGCGCCCTCGGCCTGGCCCTGGCCGGGATGATCGAACGGACAGGCCTCGAGGGACCCAGCACGGCCGTCTTCGCCGGGATGGGGGCCTTCCTGGCCGCCTGTGCCCGGACCCCCATGACGGCGACCTTCCTGACCTTCGCCGTGACGAAGGAACTGCTCATCCTCAAGCCGGTCCTGACCGCCTGCCTGGGCAGCGTGATCGTGGCCCGCCTGCTCCACCCCAGGTCGATCTTCAAACGGCTGATGGCCTGCCGAGGACTCCAAGGCCTCCCCTTCCAGCGGCAGGGCGGAACTCTCCCTTTCCTCGGTGCCCCTGCGGCCGCGCCACCTCGGAACACCCCCGGCAGCGACCGAGCCCCCGGGACAGCAGCCCAGCACCGATGACAGGACCGACCCCTCTCCCTAGCTTTGAAGAGGTCCCATTCCTCGACCACACCCTTTCCCCATGGCTTCCTTCTTCTCCGCCCGCGTCACCGCGTGGCTCAAACCCCTGCGCCGCCTGGCGATGCTCGGCCTCGCAGCTCTTCTTCTCGTCAACCTGACGGCCTGCTCCGGCACCACCGCCGAGGGTGCCCGTGACATGGCCCGCACGGCGGCCAACGTGGCCAACACCGCCGCCAACCTCACCGGCAACGAATCGCTCAAGTCGGTGCTGAATCCCGTGGTGAAGGTGCTCAATGCCACCGAGAGCCAGGTGAAGGCCGACAACATCCCCGCCGCCACCAACACCTTCAAGTCCTTCGAGGCTCTCTGGGACAAGGCCCAGCCGGTGGTGAAGCTCGCCGCAGGCTCCAACTACGGCGTGATCGACAAGGGAGTGAAGCTGGTGACCCGCACCTTCGGCGGCGAGACCGCTCCCACCAAGGACAATGCCCTCACGGCCCTCGGCGGTCTGATCTCCCCCCTCAAGGCGCTGCTCGGCTGACCGAAGGCAGCTGCCGCGGCCCCGGAAGGGGCCTTTTTCGCGGCCCCGGAAGGGGCCTTTTTCGTGGCGGCAGCAGTCCTTGCCTCCGGTAACAAGCATTACAACAATCCGCAGAAACTGGCGTGTTCTGCAGGGATCCCTACCCTTCATCCGAAGACTGAGAAGTTTCTGGCCATGTCCCGCTCCGATCTCCCCTTCCGCCGCCTGCTCCCCGCGGCCATCGCCCTTGCGGCTGCGGGCGCCCTCACCCTCACCGGCTGTTCGCCCAGCACCAAGGAAGCCGCCAAGCAGACGGGGGAAAGCATGGGACAGGCGGCCAAGGATGCCGCCAGCGCCACCGGCGACGCCGCCAAGGATGCCGCCAGCGCCACCGGACAGGCGGCACTCGCCCCGGCCGTGAACCCCGTGCTCGATCTGCTGCGCAAGAGCGAGGGGGAGGTGAAGGCCGGAAACATGGCGGCGGCCGTGGCCGGCATGGGCGGCTTCAAGGAGCTGTGGCTCAAGGCAGGCCCGGTGATCCAGCCCCTGGCCGGGGACAAGTGGCCCATCATCGACACCGCAGCCAAGCTGGTGCTCAGCACCTTCGACAAAGGAGCCACTCCTGACGCGAATGCCGCCGGCTCGGCGATCAGCGGCCTGATCGGTCCCCTCGCCTCCCTCCTCGGCAACTGACCCCCGGCAGGTGAGAGGCTGAGGACCTTCGCCAGGGCATTCCCTGCATCAGGAAACCCTCCTCTTCCAGCCGGCCGCGGCCTCGTCCGATGCCCTCCGCACGGTGCTGGCCTTCCCCAGCACCTACGCGGTGGGCATCACCAGCCTGGGATTCCAGACCGTGTGGGCCACCCTCGCCACGCGGCCGGATGTGGACGTGCGCCGCCTGTTCACCGACCGGAGCGATCCCCCGCACCGCCACTGCGATCTCTTCGGACTGTCCCTGAGCTGGGAACTCGATGGTCCCGTCCTGCTCGACCTGCTCGAGGGCCAGGGCATTCCCCTCTGGAGCGAACAACGGGGCGAGAGCGACCCGATCGTGTTCGGAGGCGGGCCCGTCCTGACGGCCAACCCCGAGCCGTTGGCACCCTTTTTCGATGTGGTGCTGCTGGGGGACGGGGAGCTGCTGCTGCCGGCCTTCCTCGATGCTCTCCTGGAGCATCGGCGGGCGCCCAGGGGAGAGCGTCTGCGAGCGCTGTGTCGGGTGCCAGGGGTGTACGTGCCTTCCCTCTACACGCCCTGCTACTCCGCAGCGGGGGATCTGCTCGGGGTGGAGCCGATCGAGGCCGGGATCCCGACCTCGGTGGGCAAGCAGACCTGGCGGGGCAACACCCTCACCCACTCGATGGTGATCACCCCGGAGGCGGCCTGGCCCTCCATCCACATGGTGGAGGTGGCGCGCAGCTGCCCGGAGCTGTGCCGGTTCTGTCTGGCCAGCTATCTCACCCTCCCCTTCCGCACCGCCTCCCTCGATGACGGTCTGATCCCTGCGGTGGAGAAGGGGCTGGCGGTGACCCCCCGGCTCGGACTGCTGGGGGCCTCCGTGACCCAGCACCCCCAGTTCGGCGAGCTGCTGGGGTGGCTCGACCAGGATCGCTTCGACCACATCCGGGTGAGCGTCAGCTCCGTGCGGGCCGCCACCGTGACCCCGGAACTGGGTCGCATCCTGGCCCGGCGGGGCAGCCGCTCGCTCACGATCGCGATCGAGAGCGGCAGCGAACGCATGCGCCGGGTGGTGAACAAGAAGCTGGCGCAGGAGGAGATCTTCGCCGCGGCCCGCCATGTCCGCGCCGGCGGCCTCAGCGCTCTGAAGCTCTACGGAATGGTGGGGCTGCCCAGCGAGGAGGAGGCCGATGTGGAGGCGACGGCCGACCTGCTGCTCTGCCTGCGGAAAGCCACCCCCGGCCTGCGGTTGAGCCTGGGGGTGAGCACCTTCGTGCCCAAGGCCCATACCCCGTTCCAGTGGGAGGGGGTGCGGCCGGAGGCCGAGAAGCGCCTGCGGTTGCTGGCGAAACGGCTCAGGCCGAAGGGCATCGACCTGCGGCCCGAGAGCTACGGCTGGAGCGTGATCCAGGCCCTTCTCTCCCGCAGCGATCGGCGCCTGGCGCCGGTGATCGCGGCCGTGCGGGCCCGACCGGAAAGCCTGGGGAGCTGGAAACAGGCCTATCGATCCGCCCGCTCACCAGGAAACGGCTCTGATCCGGTGGCTGCCGGCCACCAGCCCCCGCCACCGCCATGGGAGGAGGTGGTGCACGCCACCTGGGACGAGGCGCGACACCTTCCCTGGAATCACCTGCAGGGACCTCTGCCGCGGCAGACCCTCCTGGCTCACCGGGCGGAGGCCCTGGCCACGAACCCCACGGGATGGGGTCTCCCCCGGGGAGCCGTAGCAGCGCAGCCCCGCCAGAAGCACCCAGCCCGCCACATTGATGCGGCTGTCATAGGAGGGCATATCGGTGGCGTGCAGGCTGAGGAGAACCAGGGCGGAGACCCACCAGGCCCTCTCGAAGGGGGAGTCGACGGGCATGCCCCTGCGGACGGCCCGGAGCAGCAGCCAGAGCACGAAGCCCACCACCAGCAGCGCCACCGGGATGCCGTGACTCACGGCCAGATCGATCGGCAGGTTGTGGGGATGGCCATGCCAGAACCCTGTGCGCAGGGGATAGATCACGCTGAAGGCGGCGGCTCCCCAGCCGAACCAGGGTCGTTCGGCGATCAGCTCCAGGGCCACCCCCCACTGGGCCAGTCGGGTGATCGCCAGGGGGCGCTCGCCGGCATACTCCAGATCGGTGAGGCGACCCCAGATCGCTTCCGGCACCAGAAGCCGGGCCGGTTCCTGAAGAACAGCCGGCATCCCGGGCAGGCAGGCCACACCGATCAGGCCGAGCACAACGGCGAGCAGCGGCAGCAGCCATCGCCAGCTGGCCCTTCCGGCAACCAGGGGCAGGGTGAGGATCAGGGCACCCCAGGCGTTGCGGGAATCGGTGAGCAGCAGGGCCCCCACCAGGGAGACGATGATCAGCAGCACCAGGGCGCGATGCAGGCGACCGAGCCAGGGCTGCTGCAGGGCGGCCAGGGCGAACGGCCAGATCAGGGCAAGCCAGGCACCGGCGATGTTGGCGTAATCGAACAGCCCTGACAGCCGCCCGGGAGGATTGCCTCCGGCCTGCAGGTGCCAGATGATCAGACCCCCGAGGGCCTGGAAGGGGCCGCTCCAGCCCCACCACAGCTGACCCAGACCGGTGACGATCACCGGCACGGTGCCGGCCAGCAGCATCAGGGCCCCGCGGCGGCGCGCCGCCGCAGTGGCCAGGTAGGGCTGGAAGCCCCAGAACGCCCAGAAGAAGGGCAACCAGTTGCCCAGCCCCACCCAGGCAAGCCAGCCACTGGACGCGAAGAAACAGCCCAGAACCATCAGGGCAGCCGCCAGCACCAACACCCGACAAGCCCGGTCCGCCAGGGGGGGGCGGCGTCCGATGCTGCCCAGGATCAGGGCAACGAAGAGCAGCAGCCCGGCCAGGAAGGCGCTGCTGGCGAGCAGAAGCAAGCCGATCTGGAAACAGCGCCAGCCCACAGCCGACGCAGCCAGAGGGCGCTGGGCCAGCAGTCGGGCATCGAGGGAGGCGAGGCTGATCAAGCGCTGGGCAGCGATGGGGGCTGAAGGGACCCGGACGCGGGCCATCAATCAAACACGGCGGTGCGGCCCCGGTAGACCATCACCTGGCGCCGCAGCACCAGGCGCAGCGCCCGGGAGAGCGCCAGCCGTTCCGTGTCGCGGCCTTTGCGGATCAGATCCTCGACTTCGTCGCGGTGGCTCACGTGAACGGTGGCCTGCTCGATGATCGGCCCGGCATCGAGCTCCTCGGTCACGAAGTGCGCCGTGGCCCCGATCAGCTTCACCCCCCGCTCCCAGGCACGGTGGTAGGGCTGGGCCCCCTGAAAGGCCGGCAGGAAGGAGTGATGGATGTTGATCACATCCGGAAACTGCCGCAGAAAGGAACCGCTGAGCACCTGCATGTACTTGGCCAGGACCACCAGCTCGATTCCATGCTCGGCCAGAAGCCCCAGCTGGGTCGCCTCCGCCTCGTCGCGATCGGCTGCGCTGATGGGCACCTGCACATACCGGGCACCGAAGCCCTCCGCCGCCTCACGCAGATGGGAGTGGTTCGAGACCACCAGGGGAACCTGCATGGGCATCTCCCCGGCCCGGGTCCGCCAGAGCAGGTCGAGCAGGCAGTGCTCCTGGCGGCTCACGAAGATGGCCACCCGTGGGGTCGCATCGGAGAAGTGCACCTGCCCCTCCCCCCCCAGACGTGCGGCCAGGGCCGCAACAGCCGGCACGATGGCCTCCCGGGGCAGGCCGAAACCCTCGAGGCTCCATTCGATCCGACTGAGGAACAGGCCGGCACCGGCATCGGTGTGGTGGTCGGCATGGCGGATGTTGCCGCCATTGGCCGCCACCCAGCCGGAGAGCTCACTCACCAGGCCCGGACGATCGGGGCAGATCACCTGCAGGATCGCCGTGGCCACAACCATGCCCGCAGCAGCGTCGCAGCCATTGTGACCGGCCCGCCCTGTTGCAAGGGGCTACAGCCTGCCTTTTCCGACAGCGGGCCCTCGGTACAGTCGCCAGGCCAGCACTGCCTCCTGAGCCCTCCCATGGCTGTAGCCTCGCGCCCGGTTCCTGCATGGCCAGCCCCGTTTCCCCCTGCCCCGGGATCACGGCGCCACGAGCGGGGCAGCCGCTGGAGCGACGGCCTGCGTCGCATCGCGGTGCTGCTTGTGGCGATGGCGCTCAGTCTTTCCCTCGCTGCCTGCGACGGTGGCACCAGTCGCAGACCAGCCACGATCGGTCCCGAGGACATGGCGGTGATCGCTCGCCAGACGGAAGGTCTGCTCGCCGCCAAGGATCGCCTGCCCGAACTGGCCAGCCTGGTCAACCAGCGCAACTGGATCTTCACCCGCAACCTGATCCACGGGCCGATGCAGGAAGTGGGGCGCCAGATGCTCTACATCAACCAGCGCCTCCTGCCGACCGATCGTGCCGAGGCCGCCAAACGGGCCGAGAAACTCAAGACGGCCCTGGCCGAGCTGGATGAGGCGGCCCGTCTGCAGGACGGCGAGAAACTGCGCCGGGACTACATCAAGGTGGCCAGCCTGTTCGGCTCCTACATGGAGATGATTCCCCAGGCAGCCCTGCCCAGGGCGACTGCATCGGCGGATGCCTCTTCGGCTGCGCCGGCACCGGCTGCCTCCGATGCCGGGCCAGCCGCCTGATCCCCGACCCGCTCCCGTTCACAGCACCGGCTGCCCGTTCCTTTTCCCCAGGAACGGCTTCTCCCCGCAGCGTGCTGGTGATCGGCGGCGGGATCGTGGGACGTTCCTGCGCCTGGCTGCTGCAGCGGCGCGGTCACACCGTGCGGCTTCTCGATCCCATGGTTTCCGCTGTCACGGCCCTCCATGCCGGGCAGCAGCCGGAGTCGCTGAGCGGCAGCCTTGCCGCCCTCGGCGTGCTGATGGGTCAGGTGTTTCACCGCTCCACGGGTCGGGGCTGGCGGCTGCGTCAGCGGAGTCTTGAACTCTGGGCCGGATGGCGCAGGGATCTCGAGGCCCGCGGGCACCGGATTCCCTACCGCCCCGGGCTCCTCCTGCTCGCCGCCGATCCCCAGGAAAGGGAGCGGCAGAAGCTGCTGGCGGCGCAGCGTGGGTTGCAGGGTCTGCCCCTGCGGTTCTGGGAACGGGAACAGCTGGCGGTCCTCCGGCCGGCTCTGCCGGATGGGGCCCTCGGGGGCTTGTATTCGCCCCTGGACGGACAACTCGACCCCGGGGCGGCGCTGCAGGCCCTGGGGCGTGATGGCACGGCCGCCGGGCTCACCCTGCTGGCCGATGCGGCCACCTCCCTGAAGCCCCCATCCCCGGGGGGCCTGGGAGGTGGGTGGCGGGTCGAACGGCAGAGCGGGGGGTGGGAAGAAGCCGAATGGGTGGTGCTGGCCGCGGGCATGGGGTGCGCCCCCCTGCTGGCGACCGCGGGGATCGATCGGCCACTGGAGCCCGTTCTCGGCCAGGCCCTCGAACTGGAACTGGCCGGCGAGGCGATGGGGCTCCGGCAACCGCCCGGGGCGGAGGGCCGGGAATGGCCCGGTGCGGTGGTGTGGCGCGGGACCAACCTGATCCCCCGTCCCGACCTGCCGGGCGGCCGGAGCCTCTGGCTGGGTGCCACTCTTGAACCGGGCGAACAGGCCGAACGGACCCTCCTGGATTCCCTCCCCAGGCTCGGAGGAGCGGCGCCCCCCTGGCTGAGGCAGGCAAGGGAACGGCGCCGCTGGCAAGGCATCCGCGCCCGGCCGGTGGGGCGCCCGGCGCCCCTGCTGGAGCAACTGGCCCCCGGGCTGCTTCTGGCCGGCGGCCACTACCGCAACGGGGTCCTGCTGGCGCCCGCCAGCGCGGAGTGGGTGGCCGACCGGGTGGAGCAGGAGCCGGCAGACGGGCGGAGCCCGGGAGGAGCCACAACCTCTCCTTAACGGAGGAAGGACTTCCCCCCCTTAGGGTCCGCCTGTGCACCTGGATTCGTCCATTCGATGGCCCTCACTGCCCCACTCCTGCGCCGGACCCTCGCCGGAACGCTGGCCCTGGGAACCACCGCCTCCCTGCTTGCCGCCTGCGGAGGTGGCGAGCAGAAAGGCGGTGGTGTCACCGGAAACCTGAACGCCGCCGGCGCCTCCTTTCCCGCCGCCATCTACCAGCGCTGGTTCCAGGACATGGCCGCCGATGGGGTGAAGGTGAATTACCAGTCGGTGGGCTCCGGAGCGGGCGTGCGTCAGTTCGTGGCCGGCACGGTTGACTTCGCCGCCTCGGATGCCCCGATGAAGGAGGAGGAGATCGCCAAGGTGGCCAGGGGTGTGCTGCAGATCCCGATGACGGCGGGCGCCATCGCCGTTGCCTACAACCATGAGGGCTGCGATCTGCAGCTCACCCAGAAACAGCTGGCGGATATCTTCCTGGGCAGGATCACCAACTTCAAGGAACTCGGCTGCGACGACAAGCCGATCTCCGTGGTGCACCGCTCCGACGGCTCCGGCACCACCTACAACTTCACCAAGCACCTTGCGGCGATCAGCCCGGACTGGGCTGCCGGCCCCGGAGCCGACAAGTCGGTGAAATGGCCCGTTGGCATCGGTGCCAAGGGCAACGAAGGGGTATCCGCCCAGCTCAACCAGATCCCTGGCGGCATCGGCTATGTGGAAGTGGCCTATGTGAAGGGCAAGCTGCAGGCGGCCGCCCTCGAGAACGCTTCCGGCGAGAAGGTGAAACCCACCAACGAAAGCGAGAGCGCCGCCCTCGATTCGATCGACCTCGGTCCCGACCTGATCGGAGGCAATCCCAACCCGGCGAAGGGCTATCCGATCGTGACCTTCACCTGGATCCTGGCCTACAAGGATGGCAATGCCGACAAGACCGATCTGCTCAAGAAGGCGTTCGAGACCATGCTGTCGGAGAAGGCCCAGGCCCAGGCTCCGGAACTCGGCTATGTGACCCTGCCTCCTGGAGTGGTGGAGAAAGCGAAGGCCGCTGTGGGCCAGATCGGCAAGTGATCCGAAGGCCGGCTGAGAACCGCGGAACCTGCCGATCGGCACTGCATCTGCCCCCCAGCCATGGGGGGCTTTTCATTTCGGTCAGATCATCTCCCGCCGGAGCAGGGCATCCCAGATCGGCGCAGGCAGCAGTCGATGCGCCAGCAGAGAGACGGCGGCCAGATGCCCACAGGCATAGCGGGCCTGAGGTCGATTCACCGTAAGCGCTCTCCCGATCGTGTGTGCCACGAGCTCAGGATCAGAAGCCCGGCTGTACACCCGCTCCCAGGCGGACGCCACGCGCCCCATCATCGGGCCATACACCTCGGATCCCAGATTGCGCTGCATGGAGGGAGCGGTGATCTCGGTGAAGGCGGTACGAATCAGTCCCGGCTGAACGACAACCACCTGAATCCCAAACTGCAGCAGCTCCAGGCGCAGGGCATCACTCAGTCCCTCCAGGGCAAATTTGCTGGCGCCATACCAGCCCGCCCCGGGCGTGACGACCTCGCCGGCCATGGATGACACGTTCACGATGCGTCCCTGGCGCTGCTCCCGCATGGAGGGGAGCAGCAACTGGGTGAGGCCCATCAGGCCGAACAGATTCACCTCGAACATCGCCCGGGCATCTGCGAGGTCCACGGTTTCCATCGGGCCGATGTGGCCATACCCCGCATTGTTCACCAATGCATCCAGCGGGCCCTGCTCCCGCAGGACTTTCTCGACGAGCTGGTTGCGGGAGCTCGCATCCGCGACATCAAGGGGCATCAGGGTGGCCCCCGCATCCGCCAACGGAACCATGGCCTCGACACGTCGTGCCGCAGCCACCACCCGCCAGCCCCTCTGGAGGAGATGGCGGACGGTGGCTGAGCCGATTCCTGAGGAGGCACCGGTGACCAGGGCCAGGGGGGACCTGTTGCCAGCCATATCGACCTTGGGAGAAATGTTCTGATCCCTTTCCCATGAAAGGACCCTGGGCAAGGCAACAGGAAAAGGCCCCGACCGAAGCCGGGGCCCATCCAGACGTCACCTCAGAGAAGTGGCATCAGCCCACATCCGTTGCTCAAGCTCACTTGCTCTCGGTGAACTCGGCGTCGATCACATCGTCGCTGCTGGCCGTGGAGGTGCCATTGCCGGAGGAACCGTTGCCGCCTGGAGCAGCGCCGGCAGCAGCCTCGGCACCCGCCGCCTGCTGGTACACGGCGGCACCGGCGGCGTAGAGAGCCTGCTGGAGAATCTCCAGTTCGCTCTTGATGGTGTCGAAGTCCTCCTGCTCGAGGGCCTGCTTCAGTTTGCCGGAAGAGGCCTCCACCTTGGCCTTGTCCTCGGCTCCCACCTTGTCGCCCAGATCGGAGAGTTGCTTCTCCGCCTGGTAGATCAGGGTTTCGGCCTGATTCTTGAGGTCAACCCTCTCGCGCTTCTCCTTGTCGGCAGCGGAGTTGGCCTCGGCATCCTTCACCATCCGGTCCACCTCGGTGTCACTGAGGGTGGAGGCCCCGGTGATCGAGATGCTCTGCTCCTTGCCACTGCCCTTGTCCTTGGCGGTGACGCTGAGGATGCCGTTGGCGTCGATGTCGAAGGTGACCTCGATCTGCGGCACGCCCCTGGGAGAGGGAGGGATGCCGTCGAGGCGGAAGGTGCCCAGCGACTTGTTGTCGGAGGCCATCTCCCGTTCCCCCTGGAGGACGTGGATCTCCACGTTGGTCTGTCCATCCACCGCGGTGGAATACACCTCGGTCTTCTTGGTGGGGATGGTGGTGTTGCGGGTGATCATCTTGGTCATCACGCCGCCGAGGGTTTCCACACCCAGGGAAAGCGGGGTGACATCCAGAAGCAGGATGTCCTTCACCTCACCGGCGAGCACACCGCCCTGGATGGCGGCGCCCACGGCCACCACCTCATCGGGGTTGACGGTCTGGTTGGGGTCCTTGCCGGTCTGGCGCTTCACCAGCTCCAGGATGGCCGGGATGCGGGTGGAGCCACCCACCATCACCACCTCGTCGAGCTCGCTGGTGGCGAGCTTGGCGTCCTTGAGGGCCTGCTCCACGGGAACGCGGCAGCGGTCGATCAGCTTGGCGGCGAGTTCCTCGAACTTGGCGCGGGTGAGGGTGAGATCGAGGTGCTTGGGGCCCTCCGGCGTGGCCGTGATGAAGGGCAGGTTCACCTCGCTCTGGGTGGCGCTGGAGAGTTCGATCTTGGCCTTCTCGGCAGCCTCGGTGAGACGCTGCAGGGCCTGCTTGTCCTGGCGGAGGTCGATGCCCTCGTTGGATTTGAAGGAATCGGCCAGGTAGTCGACGATCACCTTGTCGAAGTCGTCGCCGCCGAGGTGGGTGTCACCGCTGGTGGAGAGAACCTCGAACACGCCATCACCCACCTCAAGCACCGACACGTCGAAGGTGCCGCCGCCGAGGTCGAAGACCAGGATGCGCTCGTTGCTCTTCTTGTCGAGGCCGTAGGCCAGAGCCGCCGCCGTGGGCTCATTGATGATCCGCAGCACCTCCAGGCCCGCGATCTTGCCGGCATCCTTGGTGGCCTGGCGCTGGGAATCATTGAAGTAGGCCGGCACCGTGATCACCGCCTGGGTGACGGTCTCACCGAGGTATTTGCCGGCATCGTCAGCCAGTTTGCGCAGCACCTCGGCCGAGATCTCCTCGGGAGCGAACTGCTTGTTGAGCACCGGACACTTCAACTTGACGTTGGAGCCCGCCTTTTCGACGGTATAGCTCACTTCCTTCGATTCCTCGTTCACCTCATCGACCCTGCGGCCAATGAATCGCTTCACGGAATAGAAGGTGTTCTCGGGGTTCATCACCGCCTGGCGCTTGGCGATCTGGCCCACCAGCTTGTCCTGGTTCTTTGTGTAAGCCACCACCGAGGGCGTCGTGCGGAACCCTTCGGCATTCGCGATGACCGTGGGCTTGCCGCCTTCCATCACGGCGACGCAGCTGTTCGTGGTGCCGAGGTCAATGCCAACGACCTTGCCCATGGGTTCCCACCTCCTGAAATGGTTGAATCGGACTGAGAGCATCTTCAGCAGTCCGGCCTTGCCAAGGCGAGGCGTGGTTCCCGAACCGTTGCCGTACCGGGACCGGCCGACCAGGAACACATGGCCCAGCACAGCCACCCTTTTCCCATCTCCGGCCGCACGGCGCTGGTGGGGGTTCTCGGCGATCCCGTGCGCCATTCGCTCTCCCCGGCGATGCACAACGCGGCGCTGCGGGAACTGGGACTCGACTGGGTGTATCTGGCCCTTCCCGTGGCGGCCGGGCAGCTTGCCACCGTGCTGGGTGCCCTGGAGGCGATCGACTGCCGCGGCCTGAACGTGACCCTGCCCCACAAAGGCGCCGTGGCCGCCCTGGTGGAGGAGCGCTCTGCCCTGGCCCAGCGGCTGGGGGCCGTGAACACGCTCGTGCGGCGCCCCGGAGGGGGCTGGCTCGGCACCAACACCGATGTGGAAGGTTTCCTGGCTCCGCTGCGCCCGGTCGCAGGCTCCGGCGCAGGGGAGGCCGGGCCCTGGCGTGGGGGCGAGGCGCTGGTGCTGGGCTGCGGCGGCAGTGCCCGGGCCGTGGTGGCGGGACTGGTGGAGCTGGGCCTGGACCGCATCCGGGTGGCGGCCCGACGGCGCGGCGCCCTCAGCGCCTTTCTGGAGGGCTGCGGGGACTGGGCGGCAGGGCTGGAGGGAATCCTCTGGCAGGGTCCGGAATCCCTGGCCGGGGCCGTGGCCGCCGCCGATCTGCTGGTCAACACCACGCCGGTGGGCATGGCCTCGGCGAGCGATCCGCTGGCCCCGCAGGCCTCTCCCCTCGACGCCGATCAGGTGGCGGGCCTGCGTGCCGGTTGCACCGTCTACGACCTGATCTACACCCCACGCCCGACGGCCCTGCTGCGCCAGGCCACCGCCCGGGGCTGCCGCTGCCTCGACGGCCTGGAGATGCTGGTGCAGCAGGGGGCCGCGGCACTGCGGCTCTGGAGCGGTCACCAGACCGTGCCGGTGGAGGCGATGCGTCGGGCGGCCCTCGCCCAGCTGGAAGCCCCCTAGCCTGGGCCGGCACCGCTGCGTTCCATGGAAGGCCCCCCGATCTGGCAACGGCTGCTGGCGGCCCTGGCCTACCTGCTCCCCTGGAGTGATGGGGTGGGCTTCGGCGCCGACCTCTTCGGCCTCTTCCCCGCTCTCACATGGCTGGCCCTGCCGGCCCTGCCCCTGCGAGCCCTGGAGAGCGCCGTGCCCTTCGGGGGGCTGGTGCTGTTCCTGCTGCTGTTTCTGGTGGTTGTGCGCAACCCGAAGGTGCCCTACACGATCCGCTTCAACGTGCTGCAGGCCATCCTGCTCGACATCCTGCTGGTGCTGCTGAACCTGGCGTTCGAGATCCTGCTGCGCCCCCTGGGGGGCGGCTTCGCCATCCGCACCCTCTCGAACACCATCTTCCTGGGAACCCTGCTGCTGGTGACCTTCGCCATCGTTCAGTGCCTGCGGGGCAAGGAGGCCGACATCCCCACGGTGTCGGAAGCGGTGCGCATGCAGCTCCACTGAGGGCCGGGGAGGGCGCTGCGATAGGTTGCCTGATCCGTCGCTGCGGGATCCTTTTCCCCGCAGCCCCTGGCCATCACGGCTTCCATCCCCAGGCGACCATGACGCAGCCTTACTACGAAACGATGTACATCCTTCGTCCGGACATCCCGGAGGAGGAGGTCGAAAGCCATGTCAACAAATACCGCGACATCGTGATCGAGGCGGGTGGCGAGGTGCTCGACACCCAGATGCGGGGCAAGCGCCGCCTGGCCTACCCGATCGCCAAGCACAGGGAGGGCATCTATGTGCAGCTCAACCACAACGGCGATGGTCAGCAGGTCCTGCCTCTCGAGAAGGCCATGCGCCTCTCCGAGGACGTGATCCGCTATCTCACCGTGAAGCAGGACGGTCCCATGCCTCCGCCCCGCACGGCTCCCGGCGGCGAAGGGGAGCCTTCAGCCACCGTGACAGCCAGCGCGGCCGCCACCGAGCCCGCGAGCGCCTGAAGGCAAGGCCTGAGGGGCCCCTGCTTGTGGCCATGGACCGCGGGGCCTAAGGTCCCCTGAGTCTGCCTGCCTGGCAGTGATCGATCCCCTCAGCCAGCACGATGACTCCCAGGAACCTTCCCGGGCCCGGCCCATGGCGCCCCCTCCCCTGGCGGAGGCTTCCCCTGCACCGGTCCTGAAGCTGGTGTCCTTGCCTCCCCAGGAACGAGAGGGGGAAGGGGAGGGCGGCAGCGGGACGGGGCTGGAGCGCTCAGGCCTCCAGCTGCACCAGGAACTGGCAGCCGTCCAGAACGAACTGGACGCACTCCAGGACATGCTGGAGGAACTGCCGGCGATCCTGGAGCGGAAATTTCAGCGGGGCCTGCACCAGGTGCTGGAAGCCCAGCGTCAGCTGATCGCCAGCAACGAGGCCTCCAGGCAGCGCCTGCAGACGCTTTCAGCAGCCACTGCCGGTGAAAGCCGGCGACAGGGCCTGGCGCCCTGGCCTCAGCTTCAGCTGCCCTGGCGACGGGCCGACCAGAGCCGGGTCGGCAGACCCCACACGTAGATGAACCCTTCGGCAGCGCGGTGATCGAAGCGGTCGTCGGCTCCGTAGGTGGCCATCTCGGGTGCGTAGAGGCTGTCGGAGAGGCTGCCCCGACCCACCACGGTGGCGTTTCCCTTGTGCAGCCGGATGCGCACGATGCCGTTCACGGTGGGCTGGGTGCGATCCAGGAAGCCATCGATCGCCTCCTTGAGCGGGCCGAACCAGAGACCCTGATACACCAGATCGGCCCAGCTGCTTTCGAGCTGACGCTTGTAGCGCAGCACATCGGCCGCCAGGGTGAGGCTCTCCAGTTCCTGGTGGGCCCGGATCAGCAGCAACAGGCCCGGGGTTTCGTAGATCTCCCGGGATTTGATGCCCACCACCCGGTTCTCGATGATATCGAGGCGACCGAAGCCGTGCAGGCCCGCCAGCTCGTTGGCCCGGCGCACCAGGCTCACCGGATCGAGGCGCTCACCGTCGATCGCCACCGGGTCACCCCGCTCGAAGGCGATCTCCACCAGCTGGGGCTCCGCGGGGGCCGCCTGCACCGAGCGGGTCATGGCGAAGACCTCCTCGGGCGGCTCCACCATCGGATCCTCCAGCGGCCCGGCCTCGATGCTGCGGCCGAGCAGGTTGAGATCGATGGAATAGGGCGATTTCCTGCTCACCGGTGCCGGCAGGCCGAAGCGCTCTCCATAGGCGATCGTCTCCTCCCGGCTCATGCCCCACTCCCGGGCGGGGGCCAGCACCGTGAGCTCCGGGGCGAGGGCGCCGATGGCGACATCGAAGCGCACCTGGTCGTTGCCCTTGCCGGTGCAGCCATGGGCAACGGCATCGGCACCCAGCTCGCGGGCCACTTCCACCAGGCGCCGTGCGATCAGGGGACGGGCCAGGGCGGTGGAGAGGGGATAGCGGCCCTCGTAGAGGGCATTGGCACGGATGGCGGGGAAGGCGAATTCGGTGATGAAGGGCTCGATCAGATCCCCCACGATCGACTGACTGGCGCCGGCATCGAGGGCCTTGCGGCGGATCGGCTCCAGTTCATCCCCCTGGCCCAGATCGGCGGCGAAGGTGATCACCTCCCGCACCCCCCATTCGTGCCTGAGATAGGGGATGCAGACGCTGGTGTCCACACCACCGGAATAGGCCAGCACCACCCGGTTGGCCCGGGCACCTTTCTCCGCCATCACTGCCGCTCCTGCGCACCGCCGACAGATTCTCCCCCCTGACCCGCTTCCGGCAGGCTCCAGTTGCGCAGAAGCCATCCCAGCATCAGCAGCGGCGGCAGCAGCAGCAGGGCGAGCACGGGGCCCGGACGCACGGGCAGGGGCGCGGACCAGTGCCGGCCCGCCAGGGCCAGCAGGGTGCTCAGGGCAAGGGAGAAGCCCCAGACCCAGGCCAGCTGCAGCAGTTTGGCGGTTGACATCGGTTCAGGACGGTATGGTGGGGGATTGGTCCACGGCCCGACGGCCGCACGGTATGAGCAGCCTCGATACCATCAACCCTTCTCTCACGAGATACCGCAGGGATGAACCGGCTCCGGTTCTGCCCCTGCGGGATGAGCCCGATCTCCTCTCCCTCCTGGAGGCCAGCGGCCGGCTGGTGGCGGATGAGGAAACGGCGAGCACCGAGGTGAGCACGGTGGAAGAAGAGGAACTCTCGGCTCTGATGGGAGAGAAGGAGGAATACACCGCGGCCGAGGAACAGTCCGAGGAAGACTGGGAAGACTGAGCACGGCCCTCCCCATGAGAGCATCCGGCGGCAGGGTCGCGACCACTCTGCTGGCGATCGTCCTTCTGAGCGCGTGCGTCGTGAGCGACGCCTTCGTGGTCAACTCCATGCTCACCCTGCCGTTCGTTGGGGCGGCTGTGCTGAGCGCTGGGGTGGCGGCCTGGGGGGTGCCCCGGCTGCGGCGCCTGAAGCTGGGCCAGGTGATCCGGGAGGACGGTCCCCAGGCCCACCACAGCAAGGCCGGCACTCCCACCATGGGCGGCCTGCTGGTGGTGCCCGTGGGTGTGATGGTGGGCGGGCTGATCAGTCCGGGGGACCCCCGCCTGGTGGCGGTGGCCGCCGTGACCCTGGCCTACATGGCGATCGGCGCGGTGGATGACTGGCGCAGCCTCACCCGCCACACCAATACAGGGCTGAGCCCGAAGGGGAAACTGGCGCTGCAGGCCCTGGCCGCCATGGCCTTTCTGGCCTGGGCGGGATTCGGGGGCTGGCTGGGCGGGGGAACCCCCGGGGACGTGGGGCTCCCCTTCGGCTGGGTGCTGCCCCTGGGCATGCTCATCTGGCCCGTGGGACTGTTCGTCTTCCTGGCCGAAAGCAACGCCACCAACCTCACCGACGGCCTCGACGGCCTGGCCGCCGGCTGCGGTGCTGTTGTGTTCACGGGCCTGGGCCTTCAGCTGATGCTGCGCGGTCACGCGGGAGATCCGGCCCTGGCCGGCTTCTGCGCTGCCATGGCGGGTTGCTGGCTGGGGTTCCTCAGTCAGAACCGGAACCCGGCAAGGGTGTTCATGGGGGACACGGGCTCCCTGGCGATGGGGGCTGCCCTCTCGGCCGTGGCCCTGCTCAGCGACAGTCTCTGGCCCCTGCTGCTGATGGGGGGGGTATTCCTGGCGGAATCGATTTCGGTGATCCTTCAGGTCTGGGTGTTCAAGGCCACCAAGGGCAGCGATGGGCAGGGCAGGCGGCTGTTCCGCATGGCCCCCCTGCACCATCACTTCGAGCTGGGGGGCCTGGCGGAGCAGGGGGTGGTGATCGGCTTCTGGGCCACGAGTCTGCTATTGGTACTCGTGGGACTGGTTCTGCTGCCCTGAAGCCATGGCGTACTTCACCTGGAAGGAACTGGGACTCACCGCCGACTGCGCCAGCCTCGATGCCATGGCGGCCCGTTTCGAGGAAGCGGCGGCCCTGATGCGACGCATGGCCGCCGAGGGCTTTCTGCTGGAGCGGCACGGCGACGGGCCCCACATCACCCACCCGGATCCGGCGGTGTTCGAGGCCTATGGCTTCGTGAGCGAGGAACCACCGGTGCGGCAGCTGACCCTGCTGAGCTGATCGTGCCGAGCTGACCCTGCTGAGCTTGATGGTGCTGAACGGATGCTCCGCTGACCCCGGGCCCGCTCAGGAACGACGCAGGTAGCCGACCACCCAGACCGCCACGAAGGCCAGGGAGGAAACACCCAGGTAGAGGAGGGTCCACTTCTGCAGACTGGCGATGTCCGGACCGAAGGGGAGGCCCGATGCGGCATCAGCGGCGGTGCGGAAGGCCAGCGGCAGATGCAGGAGAGGCGCTGTCATGGCGGCAGGTTAGGGGAGGCGAGGCCGCCGCCGCCGCGGCAGGATCCTCCCGGTTCGCCCCCCCACGATGACCGCTCCGGCCCCGTTTCCCCGCACCCTGATGCTGCTCGGCAGCGGCGAGCTGGGCAAGGAGGTGGCCATCGCCGCCCAGCGGCTGGGCTGCCGGGTGATCGCCGTGGATCGCTATGCGGGGGCCCCGGCGATGCAGGTGGCCCACGAGGTGGAAGTGATCGCCATGACCGATCCCGAAGCCCTGCGGGCGGTGGTGCGGCGTCATCGACCCGATGTGGTGATTCCCGAGATCGAGGCGCTGGCGGTGGATGCCCTCGCCGAGCTGGAAGGGGAAGGGATCACGGTGATTCCCACGGCCCGGGCCACGGCGGTGACGATGAACCGGGACCGGATCCGCAACCTGGCCGCCACGGAGCTGGGCCTGCGCACGGCCCGCTTCGCCTATGCCGAAAGTGCCGGGGAACTGGCCGAGGCGGCGGCGCCCCTGGGCTGGCCGGTTGTGGTGAAACCGGTGATGAGCTCCTCGGGCAAGGGCCAGAGCGTGGTGGAAGGACCGGAAGGGATCGACGCGGCCTGGGCGGCGGCTCTGGGGGGGGCCAGGGGGGAGGGGACGAGGGTGATCGTGGAGGAATTCCTGCGCTTCAGGCTGGAGATCACCCTGCTCACCGTGCGGCAGTGGCAGGGCCCCACCCTCTTCTGCCCCCCGATCGGCCACATCCAGGAGCGGGGGGATTACCAGTGCAGCTGGCAACCGGCGGAGATGGGGGCCGACCAGCTGGAAGCGGCCCGCGACATGGCCCGCAGGGTCACCGATCGGCTCGGAGGGGCAGGACTCTTCGGGGTGGAGTTCTTCCTGTGCGGCGAGCCGGGGGCGGAGGAAGTGGTGTTCTCCGAGCTGTCTCCACGCCCCCACGACACCGGCCTGGTGACCCTGATGGGACAGAACCTGAGCGAGTTCGAGCTGCATCTGCGGGCGGTGCTGGGCCTGCCGATCCCGGAGATCCGCTCCGTGGGGGCCGCCGCCAGCCGGGTGATCCTGGCGACGGGACCGGGAGAGCACGTGAGCTACGAAGGGCTGGAGGAGGCCCTGGCGATTCCTGAAACCCAGGTGCTGCTCTTCGGCAAGCCGGAAGCCCGTCGGCACCGCCGCATGGGGGTCGCGCTGGCACGGGGAGGGCAGGAAGCCGAGGCCCGCAGCCGGGCGGATGCCGCGGCCGCCCACCTGCAGGTGGTGACCAGCCCATAAACCGTCAACGCCTCTGGCCGGAAGGGATTGTGCGCCTTATGGTGCGCGCCAGCACCTCCTCCCATGCGCCAGGGTTCCTCCCATCCGCATCTCACCAGGCGACCTGCCGGAGCTGCAGTGAAGGAATCGGCAGAAGCAGCGGAATCGGGCGCTCCCATCGACTCGAGGCCCATGGAGCCAGCCCAGCGCAGAAGGCGTCGGTTTCCTCTCCTGAGTTTCGGCCTGGGTGCCGCCCTGGGATACGGCCTGGCCGGCCCCCTGCCCCAGCTCCTCACACCCGTTCTGGCGGGGATGATCCAGAGCCCCCGGGCCCTCGGCTCGATCCTCGATCCCCTCGGCATCCACAACCGTCGTGTCCTGGTGATGGGCAGCGACGAGGCCGGAGACAACACCGATGTGATGTTCACCGTGCAGGTTCGCGACGGCATCACCAACATCACCCAGGTGCCCAGGGACACCTTCGTGGAATCGGAGAGCCTGGGGGTGGTCAAGGCGAACGCGCTCTATGCCCTGGGCGGGATCGAGACCAC
The DNA here is from genome assembly GCA_963847745.1 of uncultured cyanobacterium. Classification (GTDB taxonomy): domain Bacteria; phylum Cyanobacteriota; class Cyanobacteriia; order PCC-6307; family Cyanobiaceae; genus Cyanobium. The sequence continues at coordinate 45,359 of CAWKAW010000005.1, forward strand.
GCGGCAGGAGGTGGGCAGGCTGCTGTCTGCGCCGGTGGATCGCTACGTGAAGGTGAACCTCGACGCGGTGGCCAGGATCGCCGAGGCCCTCGGAGGGGTGGAGGTGGACGTGCCGAAGCGCATGTACTACGTGGACAACAGCCAGGGGCTCACCATCGACCTCTATCCCGGCCGGCAGTTGCTCACGGGAAGGGACCTGGAGGGATTCCTGCGCTTCCGCCACGATGAACTGGGCGATCTGGGCCGGATGGACCGCCAGCGCCTGGTTCTTTCCGAAGTGTTCCGCAAGCTGGCCCAGCCCAGCACGATTGCGCGGCTGCCCGCTCTGCTGCGGATCGCCGGAGAGGACATCCGCACCGACCTCTCTCCGATCGAGCTGAGTGCGCTGGTGTCGGCCATGGGAGACACCCGGCTGCACACCGAGCAACTGCCTGGCCGGCTCTACTGGCAGGACGAACTGAGTTACTGGATGCCCGATTCCAATGAGCATCACCCGACCCACCCGGCGGAGGAGCCGCCGATCTGACGGCAGCCGGCTAGGGGCCAGCCGCCACGATGGGCATCAGAACATTGCCCCAGCCTGAGGGCGGCAGCAGGGGAGGGGCCCCGCGGGCCGGCCTGACAGCGGCTCCGGCCTCGAAAGCGCCGTCCGTCCAGGCCAGCAGCAGCCCCAGCAAAGGCCCGCCTCCGGCCTCGATCGGCCCCCGCAGATTGAAGTGATCGCCGCCCTGCACCACCACGAGCTGGTGGCCGGTGCGGGCAGCGGAGGGAAAGTCCCGCAGGGCTTCAGGATCCGGGGGCACCACCCAGTCGCGACTGCCGGTCACCAGCAGCGCCCGCCCGCTCATGGTGTCCGCGGCGTTCTGATCGAACAGCAGGCTGAGGGGGGGGCTGACGGCCACCACCGCGATCACCCGGCGATCCACCAGGCCGGCCCGGTCGGCGGCATCCAGGAAGCTGCACTGCAACACCCAGCTGAGGTTGCGGTCGGGATCGTTGGGCCTGCGGCAGCGCCGCCGCAACTGGTTGGAGCTCGGCCGGGCACCGGCCAGCTGCAGGGCTGTGGTGGCGCCCCAGGAATGGCCCAGCACCACCACCCGGTCGCTGCCCACCTTGCGGAGCCCCTGGATCCGTGCGGCCGCCACGCCATCGAGCAGGGCACTCACATCGAGGGGCCGCAGCCGCAGCTCGGCCGGGCCCGGTGGAGGCTCCTCGCCGCTGAGCATGGCCCGCTGCTGACCACTGTCACTGCCCAGGTGACGGGGCAGCAGCACGGTGTAGCCGTGGCTGGCGAGATGCTCGGCCCAGCCGAGGAAGCTCTCGGGGCCATCCCAGAGCCCATGGGAAATCACCACCAGCCGGCCGTTGCCCCCCTCGCGGGGCTGCACCACCTCCACCTCGAGGGGCCGGGGCCGATGGCGCACCGCCAGGGTGGCGAGGCTGCGCACAGGGACGGAGGAACCCTGGCCGGCGAGGGCAGGATCGGTGCTCTGGGCAGGACGGGTGGCCAGGATCCGCTCCGCCAGACGGCGTTGCCGCACCAGCCGCTGCAGGTTGCTGAGGGCCTTTTCCAGATCGATGGTGGCGGACTGGCCCGGCACCGCCTCCAGCAGGTTGAGCATCGTGATCGTGCCGCTGTCGGCAGCCTTCTTCAGAGCCACCGCAAGGCGTTCGCCTGTGGGCCGGACCGGAAGGCCATCAATCTGCCCGACGGTGGAAGCCGCCAGCAGGGCCTGCTCCAGCAGCGGGGTGCCGACCGCCTGCTTCACCATCGCGGTCGTCTGCACGGGGAGGGGAGTCTGGAAGAGCTCCCGGATCCTGCTGCCGAGGGCCCCGTTGGTGGCCCGATCGAGCTCGGCCAGATCGCTGCTTCCCCTGAGCAGTCCCTGGGAGCCGCTCAGGTCGCTCACCTTCACCGTGAACGAGGTGTCGACGAGCGGCAGGCGTAATTCGAGCACCTCGATGGCCGAGGCGGGGCGGGGGGCCACGAACGCAACGGCGAGGCCGGCGAGGCCGGCCAGAACCCTGGCCCCGGGAAGGGCAGACGCCACCTAGGCCGCCACGGGCTGGGGCGGATGCTGCTCCAGCACACGGCGCAGATAGCGGCCGGTGTGGCTGGTCGGGTGGTCGGCGAGGTCCTCGGGAGTGCCCATGGCCACCACGCCCCCTCCCCGGTCGCCCCCCTCGGGGCCGAGATCGATCAGCCAGTCGGCACAGCGGATCACATCGAGGTTGTGCTCGATCACCACGATCGAGTTGCCCTTGTCCACGAGCCGCTGCATCACGTCCATGAGCTTGTGCACGTCGTAGAAGCTCAGGCCTGTGGTGGGTTCATCGATCAGGTAGAGGGTCTTGCCCGTGGCACGACGGGAGAGTTCGGTGGCCAGCTTCACCCGCTGGGCCTCGCCCCCCGAGAGGGTGGGGGCCGGCTGACCGAGCTTGATGTAGCCCAGGCCCACGTCCACCAGGGTGCGCAGCCGATCGGCGGCCTGGGGGATGGCGGCGAACACCTCGGCAGCCTGCTCCACCGTCATCTGCAGCACATCGGCGATGGTGTGGCCCCGGTAGGTGACCTGCAGGGTCTCGCGGTTGTAGCGGGATCCCTTGCACACCTCGCACTGCACGTAGACATCGGGCAGGAAGTTCATCTCGATCACGTTCATGCCCTGGCCGCTGCAGGCTTCGCAGCGGCCGCCCTTGACGTTGAAGCTGAACTGACCCACCTGATAGCCCCGGGCCTTGGCCTCCACGGTGGCGGCGAAGACCTGGCGGATCGGATCGAAAGCACCGGTATAGGTGGCCGGATTGGAGCGGGGAGTGCGGCCGATCGGTGACTGGTCGATCACGATCACCTTGTCGATCGCCTTGATGCCCCGCAGTTCCTCCAGGCCGGCGGGGAAGGGCACCTTGAGGCCGAGCCGGTGCTCCAGAGCCGGATGGAGCAGTTCGTTGACGAGGGTGCTCTTGCCGCTGCCGCTCACGCCGGTGACGCACACCAGGCGGCCCAGGGGGATCTCCACATCGATCCCCTGGAGGTTGTTGCGGGTGCAGTTGCGCAGGGTGAGCCGGCGGCTGGAGGCATCGCGGCGCTCGGCCGGGGTGGGAATGGAGAGGCGGCCGCTGAGGTAGGCGCCGGTGAGGGAATCCTCGGCGGCCAGCAGGTCGGTGAAGGAGCCCTCCGCCACGATGCGGCCCCCATGCACACCGGCGCCGGGGCCGATGTCCACCAGGTGGTCGGCGGCCCGGATGGTGTCTTCGTCGTGCTCCACGACGATCAGCGTGTTGCCCAGATCCCTGAGCCGCATGAGGGTGGCCAGGAGGCGGTCGTTGTCCCGCTGGTGCAGGCCGATGCTGGGTTCATCCAGGACGTAGAGCACCCCGGTGAGGCCGGCACCGATCTGGGTGGCCAGGCGGATGCGCTGGGCCTCGCCGCCGGAGAGGGTCATCGCCGGGCGATCGAGGCTGAGGTAATCGAGACCCACATCCAGCAGGAAGCGCAGGCGCATGCGGATCTCCCGCAGCACGAGGTCGCCGATCTGGATCTGCCGAGGAGTGAGCAGGGGAGCCTTGCCCTCGCTGGCGCCCACCCCCATCAGGGATTCGATGCGCTCCAGGGTCTGGGCGACGCTCACCGCGGTGAGCTCGTGGATGGCAAAGGGACCCACCTTCACCGCCAGGGCCTCGGGGCGCAGGCGCAGACCCCGGCAGGTGGCGCAGGGCACCAGCTCGAGATATTTCTCCAGCTTCTGGCGGATCGCCTCGCCGCTGGCATCGCGCAACTGGCGCTCGAGGATCGGCAGGATCCCCTCGAAGGGCCGCGTGTAGCCCTGGCCCTTGCGGTAGCGGCTGTCGGCCTGGATGGGGATCGGCTCGCGGCTGCCGTTGAGCAGCACGTCCCTCTGCTCGTCACTGAGGCGGTTCCAGGGGGTCTTGAGTTCGAACCCGAAGGCCTCCCCCACGCTGAACAGAAGGGAGAAGTAATAGGAATTGTCCTTCTCGCTCCAGGGGGCGATAGCGGCGTAGATCGGCAGGCTGGGGTCGGGCACCACCCGCTCGAGGGTGAAGCGGCGCAGGTGGCCGATGCCGTGGCAGTCGGGGCAGGCTCCGTAGGGGCTGTTGAAGGAGAAGAGGCGGGGGGAGAGCTCCTCCATCACAGCGCCATGCACCGGGCAGGCGAAGTTTTCCGAGTAGAGCCGCTCCCGTTCCACCCCCTCGGGCAGCTCCTCGCCGGCCTTGGGCACCACCTCCACCAGGGCGAGGCCATCCCCACGCTTGAGGGCCGTGCGCAGCGAATCGGTGAGGCGCTCCTGAATGCCCTCGCGCGCCACGAGCCGGTCGACCACCACCTCGATGTGGTGGGGGTGGTTCTTGTCGAGCTCGATGTTGTCAGCGAGTTCCCGCACCTCTCCGTTGATGCGCACCCGGGCGAAGCCCTCGGCCACCAGTCCGGAGAGCAGCTTCACGTGGCTGCCCTTGCGGCCCCGCACCACCGGCGCCAGCAGCTGGTAGCGGGTGCCCTCGGGCAGCTCGAGGATGCGGTCCACCATCTCGTCGATGGTTTCGGGCCGGATCGAACGGTCGCACTGGGGGCAGTGGGGTTCACCGGCGCGGCCGTAGAGCAGGCGCAGGTAATCCTGGATCTCGGTGACGGTGCCGACGGTGGAGCGGGGGTTGTGGCTGGTGGACTTCTGGTCGATCGAGATCGCCGGAGAGAGCCCCTCGATGGCGTCGACATCGGGCTTGTCGACCTGGCCGAGGAACTGGCGGGCGTAGGCGGAGAGCGACTCCACGTAGCGGCGCTGGCCTTCCGCGAAGATCGTGTCGAAGGCGAGGGAGCTCTTGCCGCTGCCGCTCACGCCGGTGAACACCACCAGGCGGTTGCGGGGGATGGTGAGATCGATGTTGCGCAGGTTGTGCTGACGGGCGCCGCGCACCCGGATCACATCCGAGAGGCTGCCGCCGCTCAGAACGGCACTGCCGGCGGGCAGCTCGGTGACGGGTGCCGCCGGGGCCGCAGCTGTCATGCCGTTGCCATTGCGGGCGGCCGGGGTCTTGGAAGGGGACCCGGCGCTGGCGCGGGGCATGGGCAGAGTTCAGCGGCCAAGCAGTCTACGGAGAAGTTCCCGGCGCTCCGGAGAACCTCGATGCTGGCGAATCAGGCCGCATGAGGGAATCGAGATCGATCTTCAGACCGCCAGGGCCGGTGCGGGCAGCGCCTTGGCCACCAGCTCCTCGCTCACCTTCCAGAGCCGGCGCCGCTGGTCGCCATCGAGGGCGGCGGGGGCGATGCGCACTTCGGTGGGCCAGCCGCGCATGCCGCCCCACTGGCTGGGGCCGTACTGCCCCCCTGGCCGGGCATCGGCGGCCGTGGCGGCGTAGAGCTGGGGCAGGGCCCCCATGGCAGCGCTCTGGAAGAGGGGATCCATGAGGCGATAGGCCAGCGATTCGCTCCAGGCGCCGCTGGCGGCCACGGAGGCCGGTTGCAGGTTGGTGCGGGCCAGGCCGGGGTGGGCCGCCAGGGAGCGGAGGTCGCTGCCCTCGGCGGTCATGCGCTGCTGCAGTTCCAGGGCGAACATCACGTTGGCCAGCTTGCTCTGGCCGTAGGCCTTCCAGCGGTCGTAGCGCCGCTCGCCCATCAGATCGTCGAACTCGATGCGGCCGAAATACTGGGCACCGGAACTGACGGTGACCACCCGGGCATCGGGGCGGTGCCGCAGCAGCGGCAGCAGGGCAAGGGTGAGGGCGAAATGGCCGAGGTGGTTGGTGCCGAACTGCAGCTCGAAGCCATCGCGGGTGAGCCTGCGGGGCACCCCCATCACGCCGGCGTTGTTGATCAGAAGATCGAGCCGGCCATAGCGCTCAGCCAGGGTGGCGGCAGCTGCCGCCACGCTCTGCAGATCGGCCAGATCGAGGGGGAGCACATCGACCGGACCGGTGGTGGCAGGGGCGGCGAGCAGCTCGCGCCGGGCCCGCTCCGCCTTGCCAGGGGTGCGGCAGCCCAGCACGACCGTCGCCCCCCGGGCGGCCAGGGCGCGGGCGGTTTCCAGTCCGAGGCCGCTGTTGGCGCCGGTGATCAGGGCGAGGCGGCCGGACTGGTCGGGGATATCGGCGGCGGTCCAGGGCACGGGGGCGGAGCGGCAGGGGCTGCACCGCGATCGTAACGGAATGTGAATGAAGGCCCTAGAGGTCCACGGTGGCGATCACGGCCCGATGGCGGGGGCTGCAGGGACGGCTTTCGACGCTGTCGAATCCGGCCTCGACCAGTTCCCTTTCAAGGTCGAGGCTGAGGTACTGATCCATGTAGGGCTCGGTGCTCTTCAGCAGGGTCATCACCGTGGCCGGCATCGTCTGGAAGGAACCGTTGTGGGGATCCATGTCCATCAGGGCGAACCTGCCCCCCGGGGGGACAAGCCGGCGGGCCTCCCGGAAGATGCGACGGCTGGTGGCCGCCGGCATCTCGTGGAACAGCAGGAAGGCCGACACCAGATCGAAGCTGCCATCGGCGAATCCGGTGGCCTCGGGCAGGGCATGGCGCCAGGCGCTCACACCGCCCCGGCGCTGTTCGTTGTGGTGCTGGGCCACCGCCAGGTAGTGGGGCGAGAAATCCAGGCCGGTGACCTCGGCAGCGGGGAAGGCCTGGCGCAGGGCGAAGCTGCTCAGGCCCACCGTGCAATGCAGATCGAGGATGGCCGCCGGAGGCTGGGGCAGGGCGGCGGCCAGCACGTCGTGGTAGCCCCGGCGCAGGGCCCGGTCACTGTCGGCGGCCGCTTCGGGGTAGAGGGGGGCATGCACGGTGCGGGAGGCCACCTCGAATTCGAAGGCGGCCTGCCAGCAGAGGTGGCCGGCGTCGTAGCCATGGAAGGAGGCCCGGTAGTTGGCGGGGTAGGCGAGCGACTCGTCGGCCACCGCCTGCCAGAGGGGCTGCCAGTCGAGAGCCTGCAGCTCCTTCACGGTGTGGCTCCAGGGGATGCCGAGCCGCTCGGCGCGGTGGATCATCCGCGAACGGGCCTGCCCCCTGGCGATCTCCCACACCGGTTTCACTGACAGCAGCCCACCGATCAGCCGGCTGGTGAGGGTGGGGGCGACGCTGCTGACCATGGCGGCTGCCGGAGGAAGGCTTGAGGTTAGGCAGCCGGTTCGCCGGACTCGCCATCCTGGGCCAGCCATCGCAGGGCCTCGGAGCGTTCGCCGTTGGAGAAGAGCCGCACGCTGCCGGGAAGCAGGAACGAGAAGAGGCCCATCGCCGCCCGCAGCCACTCCACATCGGTGACGACGGCGATCCGTTCCCAGGCGCTGAGGTGGGCCAGGCCCACCCGGGCGTCCTGCCAGAGGGCCGCCGGTTCGAAACCCTGGAACTCCTCGCCCAGGCAATAGAGAAAGCGCAGCTTCGGGTGCTGGCGCAGGGCCGCTTCCACCGCCGGAATCAGGATGGTGGTGTAGTCGTCTGCCGTGACCGTTCCCGTGGCCTGGAAGCCGAGGGTGCGGGCCGGCAGGTCTGGGATCAGCGTGATCATGGCGGCAGGGGTTGTGACCGGGGTGACAGCCAAGCAGCACCATTCTCACAATCGGGCGGCATCCAGATCGAACGGGGAACGGCAGAGCAAATCGACAGTGGATGAGCCCGTTCCCAAGCAAGGGATTCCATGGCTTCTCCAACACCCAACAGCGACGAGAACCTCGTCACTGCCGCCCACCCGTTCGCGGGCAACTTCCACAAGACCCTGCCGCACGACCGCTTCGGTGAGGTGGAGGTGGCCGCCTACCGCCAGTTCGAGCGCGCCTGCACCGCGATCGAGGCCGGCGCACCGATCAACTTCGAGGGCGTGCCCAGCGGCCCGCTGGTGTCTTCCCTGCCGGATGTGCCGCAGACGGACTTCGATCTGGGCATGGCCCCCCCCACCCCCGCCATCCAGGCCCTGGCGCAGTCGGCGGCGAAGTTCACCAGCCCGATGGCCGGAGCCGCCAAGGAGAGTTTCGGGCCGGACCCGAAGAGCCTGGAGATGCCACCGGCGCCCAGCTGCCAGTCGATCTCCGCCACCGCCGAGATGGTGGAGCTCTACTGGATGGCGCTGCTGCGCGACGCACCGCTGGCGGCCTTCCAGATTCACCGCACCCCGCCCGGTGCCGGCTGCGCGGATCTTGCGGATCACGACACAGAGCTCGGCTACACCCTGGCGACCCGGCGTGGCGTCGCTCTCCAGGCGGTGAACCGCTGCTTCGACGCGGCGGTGCGCCTCGATGACGATCCCGGCCGGCTGCGCACCCCCCTGGACCTGGCGCGGGGCACGGGCGGAGCCCGCATCGACCTGCAGACCCTCTTCCGCACGGGTCTGCCCGGCGAGGACGCGGGACCGCTGGTGAGCCAGTTCTTCCTGCAGCCGGTGGGCTACGGCGTGCAGACCATCGATCCCAGCCAGGTTCCCTACATCGCCAAGCATGATTTCCTGGTCAGCCACGGCGACTGGCTGCTGGCCCAGAACACCGGCAAGGACAAGTACGGCCGTGACTACGGCAACTGCAACAACTACGCCGATCAGCTGCACCGGGGCGCCACCTACTACCCACCGGGCAACGGCCGCCGCCTGATCTCCACGATGCGGGATCTGGCGCGGTTCGTGAACCGCGATGCCCTGCATCAGGCCTATTTCAACGCGGCCCTGTTCCTGCTCAACATCGATGCCCCGCTCGATGGCGGCAATCCCTACGGCGGCAGCCGCTATTCGCGCGAGGGGGGATTCGCCACCCTGGGCGGGCCCGACCTGCTGACGCTGGTTTCGGAGGTGGCCAGCCGGGCCCTGAAGGTGGTGTGGCGCCAGAAGTGGCTGGTGCACCGCCGCTGCCGGCCGGAGGTGTTCGGCGGCCTGCTGCAGATGGAGCGCAACGGCTTCGGCGGCGAGATGCGCGAGTACGGCACGGTGACCTCGATCGCCGGCCTGCCGAATTTCCAGACCCAGCGTGAACGACACCCTGGCGGCGGTCAGCGCCCACAACGCCGCCCTGCCCGGCGGGGCGGCCACCCTGTTCCTGCCGATGGCCTTCTCGGCCGGCTCCCCCAGCCACCCGGCCTACGGGGCGGGCCATGCCACGGTGGCGGGGGCCTGCGTGACGGTGCTCAAGGCCTGGTTCGACGAGGACGAGCCGCTGCTCGACATCTACGCGAAGGCCAATGACGCCGCCGGCATCAACCGGGTGGGTCCCAAGGATCCTCCCGGCGGCACGCTGCAGCTGCTGCAGCCGGGCTATCGCCGGGTGGGCAGCGACCTGGAGGCCTTCTGCCCGCCGGAGGCCTATCCGGTGGGCGGCACGTCCGACGCGGAGCGGCTCACGGTGGGGGGCGAGCTCAACAAGCTGGCCAGCAATGTGGCGATGGGTCGCTCGATGGGCGGCGTGCACTGGCGCAGCGACAACACCCGCAGCCTGCGGCTGGGGGAGGAGGTGGCGATCGAGATCCTGCGCAAGCGCTCGGCCGAATACGCCGAGCGGCCGCTCTCGTTCCGGTTCCGCTCCTTCGACGGCCAGCCGGTGATGGTCGCCGCCGGGGAGGTGGTGCGGTAATCAGGTAGCGGCAGCACAGAAGCAGACACAGAGCCGTTTCACCGATCAAGGTCCGATGCCGAACTTTTCCCTCTGGCCCGAACGTCACGCCCACCTGGCCCGCTGGCTCCTGATCACCGGCTGGCTGCTGCTGATCGGCTCGCTGCTGGTTCCCGGCCTCAACCCCCTGCCGCCGGATCGCGCCTGCGAGGGCGCCGACTACTGCGGGGGGGGCCCCGGCAACGACATCTTCTGGAACCGGGTGCTGCCGCTGGTGCTGCTCAGCATCGTGATCAGCCACGAGCTCTGGCGCCGGATCTGTCCCCTCTCCTTCGTCTCCCAGCTGTTCGCCGCCCTGGGCCGGCAGCGGATGGTGAGCAGCCCGGGTGGCAAGCCGCGCCTGGCCAGCGTGGATCCGAACTCCTGGCTGGGCCGTCACCACATCCAGCTGCAGTGGTGCCTGCTGCTGGCGGGCCTGAGCCTGCGGCTGCTGGTGGCGAACAGCAGCGCCCCGGCCCTGGCCCTGCTCTGCCTCTCGGCCCTGGTGGGCGCCCTGGTGGTGGGCTGGGCCTACGGCGGCAAATCCTGGTGTCAGTACGTCTGCCCGCTGGGACCGGTGCAGGCGGTGATCACCGGTCCCCGGGGGCTGATGGGCTCCCCGGCCCACATCGGTGCCGGCACCCGCACCACCCAGTCGATGTGCCGCACCCTCTCCCCGGAGGGAGCGGAAGTGAGCGCCTGCGTGGCCTGCAGCACCCCCTGCATCGACATCGACGCGGAGCGCTCCTACTGGAAGCACCTCTCCGGCAAGCGGGGCCTGCAGTGGGCCTGGACCTCCTATCCCGGCGTGGTGCTCGGCTTCTATCTGCTGATCATGGCCACCAGTCCGGATCCGGGGAGCCGGTACTGGTATCTGCACAGCGGCGCCTTCGCCTTCGACACCCGCCTGCCGGCCCTGGCGCTCCAGCCCATGCTGGCGATCGGGCCGCTCGCCCTGCCGCGCCTGCTCGCCATCCCCCTGGCCCTGGCGGCCGGAGCCGCCGGCTCGAGCTGGATCTTCGGCCAGGTGGAACGCCGGCTGGAGAAGCGGGTCGGGCCAGGAGATCCGGCGCGGGCACGGGCCATCGCCACCCACCACACCCGCCTGCTGGCCACGATGGCGGCGGTGAACCTGTTCTTCTTCTTCAAGAGCAACGTGTTCCCCTTCGGCGGGGCGACGGGGGAGCGCCTGGTGGAGTTCACCGTGGCGGTGATCACCGCCGCCTGGCTGTGGCGGAGCTGGGGCAGGGAGGAGGCCACCTACCGCCGGGAGAGCACCAGCGAGAGCCTGCGGCGTCAGCTGGCCCGCCTGCCGGACCTGGACAAGGTGCTGGAGGACCGTCGGCTCGAGGATCTCTCCCCGCTGGAGATCTTCACCCTCGCCAAGGCGATGCCCACCCTCGGCCTGCACCGGGCCCGGGAGATCTACCTGGGGGTGATGGAGGATCTGCTGCGCAAGGGGCGCATCTCCCGCGCCGCCTCCCTGCTCCAGCTGCAGGAACTGCGGCAGAGCCTCCACCTCGAGGACCAGGATCACCACAGCGTGGTGCGTCGGCTGGCCGAGCGGGAGCCGCACCTGCTGGAGGTGGATGGACTGCAGCGCCAGCGGGAGGATCTGCGGGAGGAGGCCGCCCGGGAATCGGTGGAGGAGCTGATGCAGGTGGCCGGGATGGAGGTGCTGCAGCCGGAGGCCCTCTCCCCGGCCCAGCGGGAGCGGCTGGACCAGATCCGGCTGAGCAGCGGCGTGGACGGGCCGGAATGGGAGACCGTGCTGCGGGCGGTGGGGCCCGAAGGCCCCCGCCAGCAGGAGCAGCTGCGCCGGCGATGGGAGCAGCTGCGCCGGGCACGGGCGCTGCAGGATCTGCTGGCCCGGGAGGCGGCGGCCGACGCCCTTCTCCGCCCCCTCGCCCGCGCCCTGGAACTGCGCAATCAGGCGCTGGCGGAGGAGCTGCGATCGCTGAGCGGGCCGCAGCTCCCGCCGGAAGCGGAGATGGCGGCTGCCCCCTTGCCCAGCGGGAACCTGGAGGAAGCCCTGGATCTGCTCTGGAGCGATCCCGATCCCGACACCGCCGCCTGGGTGCTGATGGTGGAGCGGAAGCGGGGTTCCGAGCGCGTGGGGCAGAGGCTCCGCGATCCGCGCCCCGGCCTGGGCAGCTCCCCGTTCCTGGAGGCGATGCGGCGCGACGAACGCAGCGAGGACGTGGACGAACTGCCGGTTCTGGCGGGCAGTGCCCTGTTCGAGGACCTGCCACCGGCGGGGCTGCTGCAGGTGGCGGAGAAGGGCGAGCTGCGGCAGTGGAGCCCGGGGGAGGTGGTGCTGCGGGCGGGCGATGCCAGCGATGGATCGGGCGTGGTGGTGCGCGGGGAGGCCCTGGTGCGGGGGCCGGGCTGGGGGCCGGCGTCGGTGGGTCCTGGCCAGATCCTCGGCGAGATGGGGGTGATCACCGGAGCACCGCGCAGCGCCGATGTGGCAGCCGGCGCGGAAGGACTGCAGGTGTTCTGGCTCAGTGCCGAGGCCTTCGCGATGCTCCTGCAGGAATCGCGGGGCTTCACCCTCGGTGTGCTCCACCAGCTGGTGGAACGGGTGGGCTCGCGGGAGCGGACAGCGGACACCCTGGAGGTGGGCTGAGCAGGGACCAGCCGGTCTGGTCTGCTCCCCATGGCTGCGCCTGGGGCCCTCGCCGCAGGTGCCGATCCCGTTGGCGGTGGGTCAGCCCCGGGGTGATCGCTGTGCGGTCCATTTCCTCCTGGGGGAAGGAAGCCCATCAGCTGGAACAGGGCAGCAAGGGATCACCACGGAGCCGGAGGATCGCCCTGCGTCAATGATCATGGTCGGCTTCGGAGTCCTGGAAGGTCTTGTGCCGCGTTCCCGGGGGATGCTCCTTTGGGGCATAGATCACATAGACCTGCAGAGGTTGATCGCCTTTGTTGATGATGTTGTGCCAGAGTCCGGCCGGAATGAATATAGCCCAGTCGTCCTTCACGGTCCTGTCAAACGTCAGTTGATCGCGAGAGGGGCCCATCAGCACCCGAGCCATTCCGGCTTCGACCCGGATGAACTGATCACTCTTGTCATGAACCTCGAGACCGATCTCGCCACCCGGCTCGATCTTCATCACGGTCATCTGCAGAAAGCGGCCTGTCCACTTCGCGGCGCGAAAGTCGCTGTTCTCCCGAGTCAGCTCTTCGATGTTGACAACCCATGGCTGCCGACCCCGATCCACGGAGAGAGAGGTGTTGGCCGGAGCGGCTGCCGCAGCCTGGCCGAGAAGAGAAGCCAGGAAGGAAATGAGCGCCAACCGTTGCGCAGCAGCTCTGCAGAACCGGCCGTTCATGGGGGTGCTGATAACCGTGCTGACCTTCATGGTAAAGGCATGAAGGTCCGCTCTCGCCTGCGGGCCGCTGGAGGGGAGGCCAGCGCCGGCCGTCAGGCCCCGGCCGGCGGCAGCAACCGGCTGATCTCCACCCAGCTGCGCAGCACCTCCGCCACCGACCAGGCCTGGGCGATGCAGCCCCGCGGCTGGAAGGGGGGATCGCCGTCGAAGATCTCGCTGATGCTGCCCAGCCCCGCCGTGGAAAGGTGGTGGGCCATGGGCGAGAGGAAGGAGAGCGCCAGGGCCGGATCGCCATGGAGGCGGGCGTGGGCGCGGGCGAAGGGGCCGAGCCACCAGGCCCACACCGTTCCCTGGTGATAGGCGCCGTCGCGCTGGTGCACGTCGCCGCCGTAGCGGCCCCGGTAGCGGGGATCGGCCGGATCGAGGCTGCGCAGGCCATGGGGGGTGAGCAGTCGCTGGGCGCAGATCCGCAGCAGGCTGAGCTCCTGGTGGTGGGAGAGGAGCCGCTCCGGCAGGGAGAGGGCCAGGAGCTGATTGGGCCGCAGGCTGGCATCGGGGACCCCGTCGGGACCGTCGAGGACATCGAAGCAGCAGCCGAGGTCGGGATTCCAGTACCGCTGGAACGCCGCGCGGGCGGAATCGGCCATGGCCTCGTAGCCGGCGGCATCACGGCCGAGCAGCCGGGCGAATCCGGCCATGCTGAACAGGGCATTCAGCCAGAGGGCATTCACCTCCACCGGTTTGCCGTGGCGGGGCGTGATGGCCCGATCCCCGGGTCTGGCATCCATCCAGGTGAGCTGGCTTTCCCCCTCCCCGGCGCTCAGCAGCCCATCGGCGGGATCCATGCGGATGGAGAAGAGGGTGCCGGCGCGATGGTGCTCGATGATCCGCTCGAGCCGGGGGAAGAGATCGGCCACCAGCTGATCGTTTGCGGTGGCGCGATGCTGCTCCCGCAGCGCCTGCACGAACCAGAGGGTGGCATCCACTGTGTTGTAGCAGGCGGCATCGGGCAGCCCTGCGGCCTGATCGGGAAAGCGATTCGGCACCAGCCCGTGCTGGAGGTGGTGGGCGAAGCTGCGCAGGATCCGCTCCCCGATCCGCTCGCGGCCGGTGACCAGGGTGAGGCCCGGCAGGCTGATCAGGGCGTCGCGGCCCCAGTCGTTGAACCAGGGGTAGCCGGCGATCACCGAACTGCCGGGCAGGGGGTCGCCGCCGGCGATGGCAAGGGGCCGGTCGACGAGGAACTGATCGGCCGCCAGCACCAGCTGCTCGATCCAGGCCGGAGCACGGGCGGCAAGGTCGGGCTGGGCTGCTCGCCAGCACTGGATCAGGTGCTGCTCATGGGCCTGGCGGCGCCCCAGGGCTGCCGGCGCCGGCCCCTGGGAATCGGGCTCAGTGGTGGCGATGAAGGTGAGGCTGGGATGGAGGGCCGAGAGGGAGGCCTCGATCGTGGCGGCGTGCAGATGCTCGGTGGTGCAGGCCAGCCCGCGTCCGGCTTCCGCGCTCAGCAGCAGGGCCTGCGACCAGACGGGGGGATCGGCCGGCCGGCAGAGGCCGTGATCACTGAGCAGATCCACCGCACCGCCGCCGGCTTCCGGGAGAACGCGCACCCCGGCCTCGATGGGCTGGATCCGCAGCACCGGATGGCGCGAGTCGCCGTGGTGGGAGCGGCGCTGCACATGGATCCGCAGGCTGAGCTGCAGAGGCCCAGAACTGCGCAGCAGGCGGTAGGAGACGCAGGTGGTGGTGGCTCCGGGCTGCATCCAGATGCGTTTCTCCAGCAGGGCATCGGCACAGCCGTAGCGCCAGCGGGGAACGGTGCCCTCGAGGGCGAAGGACTGGAGGAGGCGATGGCCGTGGGGGTCAACCCGTCCCCCCTCCCAGCGGTTGGTGGTGAGGCGGAACGTGGTTCCGCCGTAGGCCACCTCCTCCTCCACTTTCGACACCAGCAGGGTGCGATCGACCGGTGGATGCAGGGCAGCCACCAGCAGGCCGTGATAGCTGCGGGTGAGGCTGCCGGAAACGGTGCCGCAGGCATAGTCGCCGCGGCCATTGGTGAGGAGCCATTCCCGCTGATCGGCCAGGCGAAGATCCCCGCAGATTTCCGATCCGAATTCCATCGGGCCTCGGGGTGTGTTCACTCGGCGATGACGAGGCTGGGCCCGATGGTCGCGAGGCTGCCGCCACCGGCTCCGAGGGTAGGGCGCAGCACGGCCGGCATGGGGTGCACCCTCTCCGGGCCGATGAACGGGAGCCTCAGGGCACTTCTGCGGTCGCCGGAAGCCCAGCAGCCCCCGCCGCCTCCAGCCGCAGCCGGAACGTGGGCTTCACCTTCCGCAGCGGGAACTGATCGAAGCGGGGTTCCCCCTGCCCCTCCCAGGCGAAGGCCCGCAGCGCATGGATGGCGAACACGCGGGCGATGGCCATGGCCAGCTGGGCCCCCAGGCAGGCGTGCACACCGCCGCCGAAAGGGATGAAGGAATAGCGCCGATCCTCCGCGGAGCCGCCGAGAAAGCGCTCCGGATCGAAGCGGTCGGGGTCGGGGTAGTAGCGCTCCCAGGCGTGCACCAGGCGGGGTTCGGCGATCAGGCCCCAGCCCCGCTTCAGCAGCATGCCGTTGAGCACCACCGAGCGTGTCAGGCGGCGGGTGGCCGTCGACGACGGCGGCAGGGTGCGGAGGGTCTCGTTGATGGTGGCGTCGAGATAGGGCAGGCGGCGCAGATCCTCGAGGCTGAGGTCAGCGACGGGGCCGGGGATGGCGGCGGCCAGTTCCTGCAGCAGCCGCTGCCGCACCTGGGGATGGCGCCCGATCTGCACCATCCAGGACGCCAGCAGGCCGGTGATTTCGTAGTGGGCGCCCCAGAGCTGCAGCAGGCACTGGTTCGCCATCAGGGCGTCGGTGAACAGGCCTTCGGGATCGGCCCGCTGACCGTGCAGCATCATGCCGAGGAAGTCCTCCGGCACCTCCGGGAACGGCTGGCCGCGGCGCCGCTCGATCACGGCCGCCATGAACGCCATCAGCCGCCGCCGCGCCTGCATCCCCCGCCCATAGGCGGTGAACGGGCCCTCCAGGCGCACGAGGCCGAAGAAACCGTCGAAGAAGATGCGGTAGAGCCGCTTGAGTTCGGCCGTCGTGGTGATCGGCAGCCCCTCCAGGCAGGCCTCCCCCGCATCGATCGGCACCCCCAGCAGCAACGGCACCAGCAGATCGAAGGAAAGGGCCTCCACCGCCGGTTGCAGGGCGATCTCCCCCCGGGGCCCCCAGGCGGCGAGATGGTGGGCCACCAGCCGGTGCATGCGCGGCCCGTAGCCCGCCAGCATCGATCCGGTGAAGGCCGGGGTGAGGGCCGCCTTGCGGGCGCGGTGCAGATCCGGCCGCTGGAACAGGCTGTACTCCCCGAACATGGCGTTCGTGCTGGGGAACAACCCCAGTTCCGTGTAGTGGTTGTCGCCGTTGAAGGCGATCTTCACCGCGTCCGCCTCAGCCAGGAACACGGTGGTGCCCCCGAACACAGCGGTGCGGAAGGCAGGGCCCCAGGTCTGCAGGTTGTGCGCGGCAGAAGCGGTCGGGATCGGCCATGAAGGCGAAGGTGTCCCACCAGCGGGGCTGGCGGGGAGGCAGCACGGCACCAGCCGGCGGGGCGCTGCCCTCCTCGAGCACCTCGAACCCGCTGCGAGCTTCCGTCATGGGGGAGATCTCTTCACGGCGACATCCATGCTGGCGACCATCCGCGGCAGGCGAGTGCGACACGCTCCGGAGTGCGCGCCGTTGCCTCTGGTGAATCCACCACCATCCACAAGGCCGCCCACATGGTTTTCATGCCAATGATCCGTGCACCACTCCCACACATTGCCGTGCATGTCGGTCAGGCCCGAGCGATTGGCGGGAAACATCCCCACCTCCGTCGTCTCTCCGATCTCTCCAGAAATTCGCCTGCCGCTCACTGCGGCTCTCTCCGAAGGCATAGGGCGTGGTTGTGCCGGCCCGGCAGGCATCTTCCCACTGGCTTTCACTGGGCAAGGTGTAGTTCTTGCCGGTGCGCCGCCTCAGTCGGCGGCAGAACTCCTGGGCATCAAACCAGCTCACGTTCGCCACAGGGTGCTGATCGCCCCTGAAGGCACAGGGATCAGGATTCAACTCCCGCTCCCAGGGAGGGTCACCTTCCGGCGGCTGCCAACACGCCACGTTCCGCCACTGGGCCTGGGTGATCGGCGTACGTGCCAGGGAGAAGGGCTCCAGGCGCACGCGATGCTGGGGACCTTCGTGTTCCCATCCGTCCTGGTTCTTCACCTGGGGACCCCATCAGGAAGGAGCCCCCAGGGATCGGCACCATCTCCAGACCCACCTCAGCGCCAAGGGTCTCCTGCCATGGCGGGCCCGCCGTGGGGGGTTCCGGCTCGGGCGGCGGGAAAGAGGCGGGTGTCGTAGACCCAGGGACGCACGATGTCGGCGACCACTTCCCCATGCGCTGGGTGGCTGGGATTGATCAGCAGGTTGCTCTCCTCCGGCACGATCACCGAGGGCACCTCGGCGATCAGTGATTCGAGATTCAGCAGCCAGTCATCGCCCCAGTCCTGGGTGGCAGCGAAACAGGCCTGGGAGTCTTCAGGAGAAGGGGCGAGTTCCCAGCCGGACACCTCTTCCGCGGCAAACACCTTTCGCTGCTGCCAGTGGTGGCTGGGGATGGTGATCCGTACCAACTGGCGCAGGAAAGGCGGCGGATCATCGCCGGCCAGATGCACCACAGTCTCCAGGCAGGCCAGGGCGATCGAGCTGGAGGTGTACACGATGGGCCGATCACGGGAGTTCCAACGCCCCGGATGGAGAGCGGCCCCGGTGCCGCTCAGGTCGTCCGCTGCCCAGGTGAGGCCCTGGCTGGCGATGCGCCAGATGGTGATCACCTCGCTCAACGGCCCCGGATCACATGTAGGTGCCCGCCGCCATGGCGCCGATCAGGCGGGAGAGCAAGGCCGCTCCTTCAGGGGTGTTCATGTACAGCTCGGGGGCAGCTCCGCCGAGGGCATGGTTGGGGCGCCGCAGCCAGCTGTCCACCCAGGCCGCGGCGTCGAACGGTTCCTTGTTGCCCGACTCCTTCACCAGAGTCTCCACCTGCTCGATCAGGCTGGCTCTCACCTGCGCCTCTCTCACCACGGCACCGCCCGCCGCGGCAGTGGTGCCGGCGACGGTGCCGGCGTCCCTCTGTGCAGAGGGTTGGCTTACGGAGGATCATCTGCCCACTCTGGCACTGGATCCTGAACGATGCCGCCATCGCCGTCTTCGCCGAGCCGCGCCAGCAGGCGGGTCGTGTTGAGCGCTGGATCAGACCTCCCAGATCTGCCTCAGGTCGATCGCAAGGCCCGGAAACTCCGCACTCGCTTCGAGCTGCTGGGGATCGTTCATCAGCTCAGCGGGGGAGATTCCCCCGGATTCCGCGCCCTTCCACACCTCCACGCGGCGGGTGGCGGGAAGCAGAAGCCAGCCCAGCAGGGCGCCATTGGCGAGGTAGGAGGCCATCTTCCGCCGCAATGCCTCCGGCGCATCCGACGGACTGGCCAGCTCCACCACGAGATCGGGGCAGAGGGGCGGGAAGCCATCACGCTCCGCCTCGCTCAGGGCGCGCCAACGATCCAGCCGCACCAGGCTGGCATCGGGACTGCGCACGGAACCATCCGGGAGCCGGAAGCCACAGGAGCTGTCGAACACGATCCAGTCGCCGCAGGATCGGGCCCAGGCCTGCAGCTGGAACAGCAGAGAGGAGTTCCGTGCGCTGGTGCTGCCGCCGGTGGAGGTCATCTCGATGAGGGTTCCCTCGGCATCGAGCTCCAGCAACGCCTCAGGGTTGGCGGCGCAGACCTCCGCGAACTGAGCGGGGGTGAGGGTGGAGGCGCGGCTCAGGCGGCGGGGCAGCGTGTCCAGGACCGCAGAGCGAAGGGGATCAGGCTAAAGCGATTCGACTGGCAGGGCAGATGCCAGCCAAGCCCATGCATGCCGGGCCCGATCAGGAAGCGGGGCTGGCGGTGGAGCGGCTTCCGGCAGGAGATGGGCCCCAACTCCCACACTTTCGGCGCGCCTGCGGCGCGAACCCCAGACAGCCAACAGCCGCAAACCAACAGCCTTCAGCCAAGCGCCCTGCCGCGCAGAGAAGGCTGCGGAAAAGGGCAGAAAAAGCCTGAGGGCTGAGGGCTTGAGGGCCTGAGGGCTAAGAAGCAGATCCTGGGGGGAGACAGCAGACGCGGAAACCGATGAAGTCGTCGCGGTTGACCGGGGCGGTGCTGCTCCGGCAGGCCGAGCGGCAGCTCCCGGGGAAGCTGAGCCAGGAGCCGCCACGCAGCAGCCTCTCTTCATCATTCCCCGCTGCCGGGATCAGCCAGGGCTGGTCATCCTCGGGGGCGAAGTCATAGGAGTCATGCCAGTGGTCCTCGCACCACTCCCACACGTTGCCGTGCAGGTCGTAGAGGCCCCAGGCGTTGGCGGGGAAGGTGCCCACATCGGTGGTCTGCTGGCGACAGGAGCCCTTGGGACCTCCGCCATAAGTTTCTGTGGCGTTGTAATTGGCCAGTTCCGTCGGTGATCGTGTGGCCGAAGTGGAACGGGGTGGTGGTGCCCGCACGGCAGGCGTATTCCCACTGCGCCTCGCTCGGCAGCTCATAGCGCCTGCCCGTGCGGCTGCTCAGCCGGCGGCAGAACTCCACCGCCTCCTGCCAGTTCACCTGTTCCACCGGGCCGATTCAGCCCCTTGAACTTGGCGGGATCGGGGTTCAGATCCAGCGCCACCTTCTCCCAACCGGCCACCACCTGCCACTGGGCCTGGGTGATCGGCGTCTGCCCCAGAAAGAACCCCTCCAGCTGCACCTCATGCTGGGGGCCTTCATCGCCGGCGCGCTCCGGCTCATCGGCGGGCGATCCCATCAGGAAGGATCCCGCCGGGATCGCCACCAGCTCCACTTCCACGCCCTCCGCCAGCCGTTCCCGAAAGCCCCAGGTGTCGATCACCAGGCGCTGGATCTCCCAGGTGGATCCAGCACGCCGAAGGGCGGCCGTTTCCAGTGAGCCGAAATGGCTGCGCTGATGTGTATCCAGAGGCAGGGGCGCAGGGGCACCCAGAGGATGCGCAGGCCTTCCTCCCTGGCCGCATGAAACAGGGGCGGCAACTCTTCGCGCGTCACGAAGTCGGACGCGAGGAAGTCGGCACTCACCATCAGCAGGGCCACCTGGGCACCCGCCAGGGCCGTCCTGATCTCGTCGCGCCACTGCATGCCGGCCCGAATGCGGCTGTCGTCCCAGCGCTCCAGGCCATAGCGCTGCTCCAGGGGTTGGAGCATCCGCCGCAGCCGCTCCACCCACTCGCCATCGCGATGGCTGTAGCTGATGAACAGCTGGCTGCGCTCGGGGGGTGGGGTCATCGAATGCCGCCAGGCGCGGGCCGTTCCGGTGCGCGAGGATTCTGGTGGCGAGAGTAGGGCGCCAGGAACGCTCGGATGATGCCGGCCGAAACGGCGTGGCGACTCCAGGCGATAGGCTGCTAGCAGATGGCAAGCAACCAGAAAGCCGCATGCGTACGCTCTACCTTCGCAACGTGCCCGATGAGGTGGCCGAGCGCCTCGAGCGCCTCGCCACCCAGGCGGGACTGCCGCTCAGTGTCTTTGCCGTGCGGGAACTCACCGAAGCCTCCCTGCGGGCGAACGCGGCCTCCCAGCTGGCCACCCTGCCGGATCTGGCGGTGCCGGCCGACGCCATCGTGGCCGCCCTGGGCTCGGAACGGGACGAACGGTGATCGTGGCCGATGCCTCCGCGGTGGTGGCGGCCCTGCTGAATGATGGCCCGGCGCGGCGGAACCTTGCCTCTCTCCCCATCCATGCCCCGCATCTGGTGGATGTGGAGGTGGTGTCGGTGCTGCGGCGCCTGAGCCTGAGCGGCCAGCTGGACCCCGCCCTTGCCGAGCGGATGATCGCCGTGCTGGCCAATCTCGGCATCCGCCGCCACGACAGCACGGGCCTGCTGGGCCGGGTCTGGCGCTTGAGAGAGAATCTCACCGCCTACGACGCCACCTATGTGGCACTGGCGGAGACTCTCGACTGCCCCCTGCTGACATCGGATCGCAGGCTGGCGGGGGCAGTGGGCCCGAGGTGCCTGATCCAGCTGCTGCCGGGGTAGCCCTGCGTGGGGGGAGTGGCCCGGATCAGTTCCAGCAGCACCCTCCGCCGATTATTCTGGTCAGGTGACCAACTCACCTGACTCTGTGATGCGCCGACTCAGCGTGGCTGCGGCAAAAGCCCGGTTTTCTGCCGTGCTGGCCCAGGTGGAAGCCGGCGAAGACGTGGTGATCACTCGGCGAGGGGTGGCCATCGCCAGGATCGTGGCCGAACCAGCGCGTGGGCACGACGGCTTCGATCTGCAGGAGTTGTTCCAGTTCACCGACGCTCAACCGATGCATGAAGGTCTGGATGCCGGCACCTTCATGGGCGAACTCCGCCACGATGCCCGCTATTGATGGCGAGCTACCTGGACACGTCGCTCCTGGTGCCCCTGCTGATCCGGGAGCCCGGAACCCGCCGGGCCCAGTCCTTTCTCTCCGCCGATGCGGCCCAGGCCTTGCTGATCAGCCCCTGGACCATCACCGAGTTCTCCTCCGCCCTCGCCCTCAAGGAACGGGTGGGCACGATCACGCGCCAGGAGCGACGGGCCGCGCTCACCATGTTCGAGAAGTTCCGCAGCCTGCGGTTGGAGATGGTGCCGATCGAAGCCGCTGATTTCGAAGCGGCCGCCAGGCTCTGCGATGCCAGCGCTGCCCAGGTGCGGGCCGGTGATGCCCTCCACCTGGCCGTATGTCGGCGCACGAGGAGTTCGCTCGCCACCATGGACATGGGCCTTGCCACCGCCGGCCGGGAGGCGGGGCTGGCGGTGGAGCTGATCCAGGTGTGAAAGCTTTTCGGGGAAATCCCTGCACCTTGGCCACGAAGATCGTTTCGCCGGCACGCCCGACAAAGAACAGGCGCGAAAGGGGGCCAGGCGTAAATCTGATAGCATTTTGATATCATATGACTCGGAGGCAAGATGCCTTCACTCAGCTTGCGGGGGCTTCCCGACGACGTCTACGAGGGGCTGCGGCAACTGGCGGCCAGGAATCACCGCAGCATGCAGGAGCAGGTGCGCCTGCTGATCGAGCGCGAGGTGCGCTACGCCCAGGTGTCCGGCAGCGAGCGCGCCAGGGAGTGGAGAGCACGCCTGGCCGGCAGGACGTTCCCCCATCTGCAGGACGACATCCGCTCCGACCGCACACGCTGACTCCATGCGCCCCGACCCCGCGGCCTTCGTGATCGACACTTCAGCCCTGTTGAGGCTCTACCTTGCCGATGGACCGCTGCCCCCATCCCTGGAACCGGCCATGGAGCGCGGCTGCCGAGGCGATGCGTTGCTGTTGGTTCCCGACCTGTGCCTGCTGGAGTGCGCTTCCGTGCTGTTGAAGCAGGTACAGAGAACCCTGCTCACGCCGGAGGAATCCCGGGCCCTGCTGGCTGATCTGCTGCAGCTCCCCCTGAGGCCCACAGCCTCGGCCGAACTGGTGAGCGCCTCGCTCGAGCAGGCCATGACGCTGTCGCTGAGCGTCTACGACGCCTGCTACCTGGCCCTGGCACTTCGACATGGGGCACCGTTGATCACGGCCGATGAGCAACTGGCGCAGGCCGCCCGCTCCCTTGGCTGTCTGGCCTGAACTGTTGACCCCCTCACGCCGCCCCCTTCTGAAGCCCCAGCAGGCTCGCCGCATAGCTGCGGGCCTCGCCCGAGTCGCCGCCGGCCAGTTCCGCCAGTTCCGCCTGGCGGGCGCGAGTGTCCCGCAGGTGGGACACCCGCGTGTGGGTGTGGCCGCCCTCCACCTCCTTGCTCACCCGGAAGTGGTGGTCGGCCGCGGCCGCCACCAGGGGCTGGTGGGTGACGCAGAACACCTGGCGGCGCTCCGCCAGCCGCCGCAGCAGCTCGGCCATCGCGCCGCTCACCCGGCCGCTCACCCCCGTGTCGATCTCATCGAAGAGCAGGCTCACGTGGGGATCGGCCGCGGCCAGGCAGGTCTTGAGCGCCAGCAGGAAGCGGCTCATCTCCCCGCCGGAGGCCACCTCCGCCAGGGGCGCCAGGGGCTGGCCCGGATTGGCGGAGAACTCGAACCGCACGGTGTCGGCCCCCTCCTCCGCGGCCTCGGCCGGCTCCACCGCCACGGCGAAGCGCACGTTGGCCAGGCCCATCGGCCGCAATGCCTCCATCAGCTGCTGCTCCAGGGCCCGGGCCGCGGCGGCGCGCCCGGCGCTGAGGGCCCCATTGGCCTGGTCGCGCTCCGCCCGCGCCCGCGCCTCCTTCCCTTCCAGTGCCGCCAGGGAGGCCTCCGCACCACCGGGATCCAGCTGCTGCCGCAGGCGATCCCGCAGATCGATCAGCTCGCCCAGATCCTGGCCGTGGCGGCGCTCGAGCGCCTTGAGCTGGGCCATGCGCTCCTGCAGCTCCGCCAGGGAGTCGGGATCGCTCTCCAGGCAGGAGCCGTAGCGTTCCAGGTCGCGGGCCAGGTCCTGCAGGCCCGCCAGGGCGTCACTGCAGCAGGCCCGCAGGCCAGCCGTGCTGCCATCGAGGCCCTCCATCTGCTGCAGCTCCTGCTCGCAGGCCGCCAGGTGATCGAGCACCGAGGGGGCGGCCTCGGCCCCCTCCACCAGCCGGCCCAGCAGGGTCATCACCCCCTCCTGGAGGCGCACCGCATGGGCCAGCCGGTCCTGCTCGCCCTGCAGCCGCTGGCGCTCCAGCGGATCCTCCAGGCCCGCGGCCTCGAGGTCCTCCAGCAGCTGCTCCTGCTGCAGCCGTTCCTGCTCCAGCCGCTGGCGGTCGGCCCGGGCCGTCGCCAGCTCGGCCGCCGTCCGGCGCCAGAGTCGATGGCAGCGGCGCACGTTCTCCAGCAGGGGCAGGTGTTCCTCACCGGCGAAACGATCCAGCCAGCGCCGCTGCTGGCCGGGCCGCGCCAGCTGCTGGGTCTGCCCCTGCACGGTGAGATCCAGCAGCAGCGGCCGCAGCTCGAGCACCTGGGAGCGGCTCACCGCCACGCCGTTGAGGCGATGGCGGCTGGAGAGGCGCTCCTCCTGGAGCCGCCAGTCGCGGCTGAGCAGCAGGTCGCCTTCGTCGGCCTCCAGCTCCTGCTCCTCCAGCCAGGCCGCCACGGGAGGGGTGAGCCGGAAACTGGCCTCGATCCGGCCCCGATCCGCCCCCTGCCGCAGCAGCCGCGCCCCCGCCGCTCCCTGGGCGCCCCCCAGCAGGGCATCGAGGGCATCGAGCAGGATCGACTTGCCGGCACCGGTCTCACCGGTGAGCACCGTGAAGCCACCGCTGAACGCCAGCTCCAGGCGTTCGATCAGGGCGATGTTCTCCAGGCGCAGACCCGTGAGCACCCCGGCCTCCGGTGAGCAGTGGGGAAGTGAGCTGACCGTAGCGGCTGGATCTTTGCTTTAGAAGGGGAAGATCCCTTCCGGGCCGTTGTGCCTGCGCCATGGTGCTCACCGCAGCCGAAGCCGCCACAGCCGCCATGCGGGTCGCGGTGCAGGGAGAGGCCGCCGCCTCAGGCGCCGCCCCCCCCGACCCCGCCCCGGATCCCGCCCCGACCCCGGAACCGGCACCGCAGGGCCCCCTCGTCCCTCCCTCCCCGGAGCCCTCCCTCTCCGCCGGCAGCCGGGAGACGGGGGACTTCATCGAGGCCGCCGGCCTGCTCCGCTACGACCCGGAGGCCATCACGCGCCTCTACGCCGGCCACCCGCGACGCCTGCTCCGGCGGCTCTGGCAGACCCTGGTGCCGATCGGCCTCTATCTCTTCGGCGTGGCCTTCGACTGGGCCACCGGCCGGCTGAAGATCCCGTCCCGGGGGCAGGCGCGGGCGCAGGAGTTCGCCGAACTGCTGGCCGAGCTCGGACCCGCCTTCATCAAGGCCGGCCAGGCCCTCTCCACCCGGCCGGATGTGATCCCCCCCGTGCTGCTCGATGAACTCGCCCAGCTGCAGGACCAGCTGCCGGGCTTCGATTCGGGCCTGGCGATGGCCTGCATCGAAGAAGACCTGGGAGCCCCGGTGCAGACGATCTTCCAGGAGCTGGAGCGCGAGCCCATCTCTGCCGCCTCCCTCGGCCAGGTGCACCGTGGCCTGCTCAAGGGCGGTCAGCGGGTGGCCGTGAAGGTGCAGCGGCCCGGTCTGCGGGAGCAGATCACCCTGGATCTCTACATCGTGCGCAATCTGGCCGCCTGGCTGAACCGCAATGTGCGGCTGATCCGCAGCGATCTGGTGGGCCTGATCGACGAGCTGGGTACCCGGGTGTTCGAGGAGATGGACTATCTCCACGAAGCGGCCAACGCCGAACGCTTCCGGGATCTGCACAGCCACAACCCCCGCATCGCCGTCCCGGCGATCCACCACCAGGCCACGAGCCGGCGCGTGCTCACGATGGAATGGATCGATGGCGTGAAGCTCACCAACCTCGATGCGGTGCGCGCCCTCGGCATCGATCCCGACGAGATCGTGCAGGTGGGGGTGAACTGCAGCCTGCAGCAGCTTCTGGAGCACGGTTTCTTCCATGCCGATCCCCATCCCGGCAACCTGCTGGCCCTGCGCGACGGTCGGCTGGCCTATCTCGACTTCGGCATGATGAGCGAGGTGAGCCACGACGCGCGCACCGGCCTGATCCAGGCGGTGGTGCATCTGGTGAACCGCAACTTCGCCTCCCTTTCAAAAGACTTCGTGAAGCTCGGCTTCCTGGCGGAGGAGGTGAATCTCGAGCCGATCGTGCCGGCCTTCGAGCAGGTCTTCGGCCAGGCCCTCGAGATGGGCGTGAGCCGGATGGATTTCAAGACCGTCACCGACGATCTCTCCGGGATGATGTATCGCTTCCCCTTCCAGGTACCGCCCTACTACGCCCTGATCATCCGCTCCCTGGTCACCCTCGAGGGCATCGCTCTGAGTGTCGACCCCGATTTCAAGATCCTCGGGGCCGCCTACCCCTACTTCGCCCGTCGCCTGATGGAGGATCCCGATCCCCAGCTGCGCACCAGCCTGCGGGAGCTGCTCTTCGACGGCGAGGAATTCCGCTGGCAGCGTCTCGAGAACCTGATCGGCAGCGCCTCCCTGCAGGAGCAGTTCGATCTGGAGGGTCTCCTCGATCAGGTGCTCGATTTCCTCTTTTCCCCCAACGGCGGGCTGCTGCGGCGCCAGCTCGTGGACGCCATCGTGGAGCGCATGGATGCCCTGGCCTGGAGCACCACCCTGCGGCTCGGGCGCAGGCTGCCGCGGCGGCTGCTGCCCCCCGGCCTGCGGGGATCGCCGGAAGGCGTCTTCCCGGAAGCGGAGCCCATGCTGGCCCTCGAACCCCTGCAGCAGCTCAGCGCGATTCTGCGCGACCTGCCGGGGTTCGAGCCCCGTGTATTGCTGCGGCGCCTGCCGCGGGTGCTCGGTGAACCGGATCTGCGCAGCATGGGGGTTGCGGTGGCGAAGGGTCTGGCCGAGCGGGGAATGGTGCACCTGCTGCGGGACGTGCTCGTCACCCCCCAGGTGCGCCAGGCCTCGGGAGTGACTTCCCCCTAGCATCGGAACCCATCGGTTGAAACCTGTGCGCAAGCGGCAACGACTCCTGGCTGTCGTTCTCGGCCTGGGCCTCTGCTGCTCCGCTCCGGCGGCCCCTGCGGCCGAGAACCTCGTGTTCGTGAGCGGTGCCTTCCGCCGCTCGATCCCCGTTGCCGATCTGGAGCACCTGGCCACCACCGGCGAAGCCCGGGGCCTGCTCGCCGACCTGCTCCGCTTCAGTCGTCAGAACCCGAAAGAAGTCTCCTCGCTCCTCAACCAGTCGGTGAATGTGCCGCTGGTGCTGGTGAGCCGCCTGCTCTATACCCGCATCGGCGAAGCCCTGCTCGCCCGCCTCGGCCGGATCATCTATCCCCTCAACACTCCGGAGGTGGGGGTACCGGCCCTGCGCTCCGCCGTGGTGCTCGGCATCAACCAGAACAACGGCTCCCTCTCCGCGATTTCCTTCCTGCAGGCCTACCCCAACCGCAACATGGAGGTGAACGTTCCCGCCCTGATGGCCCTGATGAACAAGGCCCGCTCGATCGGCGATCTGGTGCGCTTCTTCTCCGAATCCCCCCTCGACGGCCTGCGGGGCGAGACCCCTGCCCCCTCCGGCACTCCCGAGGTGGCCACGCCCTGAGCCCCCGAAGGCTGAAAGCCGAGACGTAGATTCGTTTCGGCGTCGCCTTCCCTTCCAGTGCCCCTGCTCCAAGCCCTGCGTCGCCTGGGTCAGCGCCCCACGATGCAGGACTGGCCGGGACTGATCGAGGCCTATCGCACCTGGTTGCCGGTTTCCGCCGCCACCCCGGTGATCACCCTGCGGGAAGGGGCCACGCCCCTGATTCCCGCGCCCGTGATCTCCGAGCGGGTGGGCCGCGGCGTGAAGGTGTTCCTCAAGTTCGACGGGCTCAACCCCACCGGATCCTTCAAGGACCGGGGCATGACGATGGCGGTCAGCAAGGCCCGGGAGGAGGGCTCGGAGGCCGTGATCTGCGCCAGCACGGGCAACACCTCGGCGTCGGCGGCCGCCTATGCCCGCCGCGGCAACATGCGGGCCTTCGTGCTGATTCCCGACGGCTACGTGGCCCAGGGCAAACTCGCCCAGGCCCTGCTCTACGGAGCCGAGGTGCTGGCCGTGAAGGGCAACTTCGACCGGGCCCTGGCGATCGTTCGCGACGTCGCCGAGCGCTACCCGGTGACCCTGGTCAATTCCCTCAACCCCTACCGGCTGCAGGGGCAGAAGACCGCTGCCTTCGAGGTGGTCGATGCCCTGGGAGAGGCCCCCGACTGGCTCTGCATCCCGGTGGGCAACGCCGGCAACATCAGTGCCTACTGGATGGGCTTCCGGGAGTATCAGGCCGCCGGTCACTGCCAGGTGCTGCCGCGCATGATGGGGTTCCAGGCCGCGGGCGCGGCACCGCTGGTGCTGGGCCACACCGTGGAGCAGCCCGACACCATCGCCACGGCGATCCGCATCGGCAACCCGGTCAACAAGGACAACGCCCTGCGGGCCCGCAGCGAGAGCAACGGGGGCTTCATGGCCGTCACCGATGGGGAGATCATCGAGGCCTACAAGCTGCTCGGCAGCGGCGAAGGGGTGTTCTGCGAGCCCGCCAGCGCCGCCTCGGTGGCGGGCCTGCTGAAGCGGCGCGAGGAGGTGCCGGCCGGCGCCACCGTGGTCTGCGTGCTCACCGGCAACGGACTGAAGGATCCCGCCACCGCCATCGAGCACAACGATGCCCGCTTCCACACGGGCATCGAACCCGACACCGACACGGTGGCGAAGGTGATGGGGTTCTGAGGCCAGCGGCCGAACCGGTCGAGGCAAAGCCTGGGGGAAAGCTGCCGGAGACCGCTCCGGCAGGGGACCCCACGGACCGCGCTGGGCACTCCCTGGATTTCCCCATCCTTGGGAAACAGCGGAAAACCAGCCGGGAGTCCCCGTCCGCTCCGGCCAGTCCCCAGCCGTTCGCCCGGCAGAATCCCTGCGAGAACAGGGCTCGGGGTGGGTTTTCCGGATTTCCCCCGCCCCTACGACGACGGAAGCAAGAAAGATTCTCCAGAGAGAAAGATTTCAATCCAGAACAGCCGAGGCACCGGGATGGGTCGGCATCCCCGCCGTTGCGCTTTGGGCCGCCCTGTGAAACCGTGGGGCCCGCCCGTTCCCCGGCCTGCCCTCCTCAGGCATCCCGCCATGAAGCTGGTCTGCTCCCAGGCCGAACTCAGCAACAACCTCCAGCTGGTGGGAAGGGCCGTGGCCGCACGCCCCACCCATCCGGTGCTGGCCAACGTGCTGCTCACCGCCGATGCCGCCACGGGGCGCGTCAGTCTCACGGGCTTCGACCTCAACCTGGGCATCCAGACCAGTTTCCCCGCCGCCGTGGAGAGCAGCGGCGCCATCACCCTGCCGGCCCGGCTGTTCAGCGAGATCGTCTCCCGCCTCTCCGCCGACGGACCGATCACCCTCCACTGCGAGGAGGAGGGCGAACAGGTGGAACTCACCAGCCTTTCGGGCAGCTACCGCATGCGGGGCATGTCCGCCGACGACTTTCCCGATCTGCCCCTGGTGCAGAGCGGCACCCCGATCCAGCTGGATGTGGAGGCCCTGGTCAAGGGGCTGCGCGCCACCCTCTTCGCCAGCAGCTCCGATGAGGCCAAGCAGGTGCTCACCGGGGTGCATCTGCTCCTCGAGGGCGATGCCCTGGAATGCGCCGCCACCGACGGCCACCGGCTGGCCGTGCTGCGGCTCGATCACGCCCTCAGCCAGCCGCCGGGCGCCGCGGACGACGGGGCGGCCGGCGGCGGACCGGAAGCCGAACCCTTTTCCGTGACCGTGCCGGCCCGCTCCCTGCGGGAGCTGGAGCGGCTTCTCGGCGGGCGTCCCTCCGGCGAGCCCCTGAGCCTGTTCTGCGAGCGGGGCCAGGTGGTGGTGCTCTCCGCCGACCAGGTGCTCACCAGCCGCAGCCTGGATGGCACCTATCCGAACTATCGCCAGCTGCTCCCCGATGCCTTCCAGCGCAGGATCGAGGTGGATCGTCGTGCCTTCACCTCCGCCCTGGAGCGGGTGGCGGTGCTGGCCGATCAGCACAACAACGTGGTGAAGCTCACCAGCGATCCGCTCCAGGGCACCCTCACCATCCGGGCCGACGCCCAGGACGTGGGCAGTGGCTCCGAGGGTCTGGCGGCGGAGATCGAGGGGGAGGGGATCGAGATCGCCTTCAACGTGCGCTACCTCCTCGAGGGCCTCAAGGTGATCACCAGCGACCGGGTGGCCCTGCGCTGCAATGCCCCCACCACGCCCGCCGTGCTGGTGCCGGTGGGGGAGGATGGGGCCTTCACCTACCTGGTGATGCCGGTGCAGATCCGCAGCTGATGCCGTGGCCCTCCCCGAGCAGCTGTTGCTGAGTGATCTGCTGCGCCTGCGGGTGCGCTGCGACCAGGGCATCGACCACGGCGCCGGCTCCTCGGGCTGGATGCATCCCCCCGTGCACCGCCTGCTGGGATGGGTGAGCCGCCCCTCCGCCTTCGGTCAGCGGCGGCTCGTCTGGCGGCTCGATCAGCTGCGGGGCCTCAGTGAGGTGGAGGCCTACGTGAAGGGCGAGCCTTCCGAGACCGACCAGGCCACCGTGGATCGCCTGCCCACCCTCCTCGATGCCGTGCTGCTCGGTGCCTCGGGCCGGCACCTGGGCACCGTGGCCGATGCGGCGGTGCTGTTGCGCACCGGCCGCATCCAGCACTATCTGGTGGCCCGCAGCGATCCCCGTCTGCCGGGCAGCAGCCGCTGGCGCCTCAGCCCGGACCGCATCACCGATCAGCAGCCCGGCAGGGTGTTCACCGCCCTGGAAGACCTCGATGACCTGCCCCTGGCGCGGGCGAGCGTGCGCCAGGAATGGCTGCGCCGCTCCCGCCGCTGGCGCGAGCAGGTGGGCACGGAGACCTCCCGTCTGCGGGAGCAGTTCCAGCAGGCCGGCGGACGGTTCGAGGAGCGGCTGGAGGGATGGCTGGAGGAGCCGCCCTGGGAGGAGCCCGATCGGGGCGAGGGCCGCCATCCCGACGGGCCCGACCTCCAGGAGGGCGATCCCCTCGAGGAGTGGGCGGAGCAGGAAGGCAGGGAAGGGGAGCTTCCCCCCGGGACGGATCCCGGTTTCGAGCGGCGTCGCCCCCGCTACCGGGGTCGTCAGGACGACGACGATCCCTGGATCTGAGGAGCCCGGATCGGATACTGGAATCCCCCTGCGGCGGCGCTCCGGTGGTTCCTTCCCCCACCCCTTCCTTCTCGTTGCCCGATGCCCTGCGCAAGGAGGGCCTGAGCCAGGCCGACTACGAGGAGATCGTGCGCCGCCTGGGGCGGGCTCCCAACCGGGCCGAACTGGGCATGTTCGGGGTGATGTGGTCGGAGCACTGCTGTTACCGCAATTCGCGGCCGCTGCTGCGCCAGTTCCCCACCACCGGTCCCCGCATCCTGGTGGGCCCCGGTGAGAACGCCGGGGTCGTCGATCTGGGGGAGGGTCAGCGGCTGGCCTTCAAGATCGAGAGTCACAACCATCCCTCCGCGGTGGAGCCGTTCCAGGGGGCGGCCACGGGGGTGGGCGGCATCCTGCGCGACATCTTCACCATGGGCGCCCGGCCCATCGCCCTGCTCAACGCCCTGCGCTTCGGCCCCCTCGAGGATCCGCGCAACGGGGGCCTGATGGAGGGCGTGGTGGCCGGCATCGCCCACTACGGCAACTGCGTGGGGGTGCCCACCGTGGGGGGCGAGGTGGCCTTCGACCGCGGCTACAGCGGCAATCCCCTGGTCAACGCCATGGCCCTGGGGCTGATGGAGACCGAGGAGATCGTCTGCTCGGGAGCGGCGGGCATCGGCAATCCCGTCGTCTACGTGGGCAGCACCACCGGCCGGGACGGCATGGGCGGGGCGAGCTTCGCCAGTGCCGAGCTCACCGAGGCCTCGATCGACGACCGTCCCGCCGTGCAGGTGGGGGATCCCTTCCTGGAGAAGGGGCTGATCGAGGCCTGTCTGGAGGCCTTTCAGAGCGGCGATGTGGTCGCCGCCCAGGACATGGGTGCCGCCGGTCTCACCTGCAGCTGCTCCGAGATGGCCGCCAAGGGTGGGGTGGGGGTGGAGCTGGATCTGGATCGGGTGCCGGCCCGCGAATCGGGGATGACCGCCTATGAGTTCCTGCTCAGCGAATCCCAGGAACGGATGCTGTTCGTGGTGCGGGCAGGGCGGGAGGAGCCGTTGATGGCCCGCTTCCGGCGCTGGGGCCTGCAGGCCGCCGTGGTGGGCCGGGTGCTGGAGGAGAACGTGGTGCGGGTTCTCCAGGCAGGAGAGGTGGCCGCGGAGGTGCCCGCCAATGCCCTGGCGGAGGACACCCCCGTGAACCACCACGAGCTGATCGCCGAGCCGCCGGCCTGGATCCTGGATCACTGGCGTTGGCGCGAACACGATCTGCCTGAGGCCACCAGCGCGGGCATCACCCCCGCCGGAGGCACGGCCCGCAGCTGGTCGCAGGTGCTCCTCGACCTGCTCGATGACCCCACCATCGCCAGCAAGCGCTGGGTGTGGCGGCAGTACGACCACCAGGTGCAGGCCAACACGGTGGTGCTCCCCGGGGGCGCCGATGCCGCCGTCGTGCGTCTGCGGCCCCAGCAGGGGCCCGGGTCCATGCGGCCCTCCCGGCGCGGCGTGGCGGCGGTGGTCGACTGCCCGCACCGCTGGGTGAGCCTGGATCCTGAACGGGGTGGCATGGCGGCGGTGGCCGAGGCGGCCCGCAACCTCAGCTGCACCGGAGCCGAGCCGCTGGCCGTCACCGACAACCTGAATTTCCCCTCCCCGGAAACCCCCACCGGGTACTGGCAGCTGGCCCTGGCCTGCCGGGGCCTGGCGGAGGCCTGCCAGGCCCTCGCCACTCCCGTGACCGGAGGCAACGTCTCCCTCTACAACGAAACCCGCCTGCCCGATGGCACCCTCCAGCCGATCCCCCCCACTCCGGTGGTGGGGATGGTGGGCCTGCTGGAGGATCTCGCCTGGGTCACGGGCCTGGCCTGGCGCCAGCCGGGCGATGCCATCTGGCTGCTGGGCCTGCCGCTGGAGGCCGGCCCCGCCGACGCGGTCGCCGGAGAGGATCGGCTGGGCCTGGCCGGCAGCAGTTATCTGGAGGTGGTGCATGGCCTGGTGACGGGCCGGCCCCCCCGGGTGGATCTGGCCCTGGAAGCGCGGGTGCAGGCGTTCCTGCGCCGGGCGATCGCCGCTTCCCTGGTGGCGTCGGCCCACGACCTTTCCGATGGCGGTCTGGGGGTGGCGGCTGCCGAATGCTGCATCGCTGCAGGGCTGGGCGCCCGGCTGGAGCTTCCCGCCGGCGAGGTGCGGGTTGATCGGCTGCTGTGGGCCGAGGGGGGAGCCCGCATCCTGGTGAGCGTGCCCGCTGGGGCGGGACCGGCCTGGGAGAAGCTCCTGGAAGGCGCAGCCTCGGACGGAGCGGAGGTGCCTGCCACCCGCCTCGGGGTGGTGGAGGCAGGAACCGGTCTCACGATCCTGCGGCAGGGCGACCCCGTGCTGGAGGTGGCTGTGGAGCGCATGCGCGGCACCTTCGAGGCAGCGATCCCGCGGCGGATGGGGAAAGCCGGACCCCCACCCGAGCATTGATGCGTCAGGATGATCGTTCTCTGACAATTCCCCCTCCTGTGCCCTCCATTGCGCCCGAGCGCCCCGACAAGCCGGAGGAGGCCTGCGGGGTTTTCGCGGTGATGGCACCAGGCCTGGCGGTGGCCAATCTTGCCTATTTCGGTCTCTATGCCCTGCAGCACAGGGGCCAGGAATCCGCCGGGATCGCCGCCTTCGAAGGGTCCAAGGTGAGGCTGCACAAGGACATGGGCCTGGTGAGCCAGGTGTTTGATCAGGACATCCTCGACCGGCTCCAGGGCGACCTGGCCATCGGCCACAACCGTTATTCCACCACCGGCAGCAGCAAAGTCTGCAACGCCCAGCCCGTCGTGCTGATGACCCGGCTGGGGCCGCTGGCACTCGCTCACAACGGCAACCTGGTGAATGCCGCTGAACTGCGCGTCTCCCTCGATCACCTCGCAGGAGAATTCACTTCCACCACCGATTCCGAGCTGATTGCGTTTGCCCTGCAGCAGGCGGTGGATAGCGGGATGGGCTGGAATGCGGCGATCCGAACGGCCGCGGCACGCTGCCGAGGGGCCTTCAGTCTGGCGATCGGCACTCCGGATGGACTGTTTGCCCTGCGCGATGGCCACGGCATCCGCCCCCTGGTCTTCGGCCGGCTGGGTGAAGCGGAACTGGGCCAATGGGTGGTGAGCAGCGAAACCTGTGGGCTTGATATCATCGGCGCCACTTACTTCGATGACGTGCAACCTGGTGAGATCATCCACTTTCGCCAGGAAGATCCGATCCCGGAGCGGCAACGTTGGTGTGATGAACCCACCAAGTTGTGTGTTTTCGAGATGATCTACTTTGCCCGTCCAGATAGTAGATTCTTCGGGGAATCGCTCTACAGTTACCGGGTGCGCATCGGTGAGGTTCTGGCCCGGGAAACCCCCGTCAAGGCCGACATCGTGATCGGTGTTCCCGATTCGGGGATACCGGCAGCCATCGGCTATTCCCAGGTGAGCGGCATCCCTTTCGCCGACGGCCTGATCAAGAACCGCTACGTGGGTCGCACCTTCATCCAGCCGACCCAGGCGATGCGGGAAGCGGGTATCCGGGTGAAGCTCAATCCCCTGCCGGATGTGCTCGCAGGAAAGCGGGTGGTGGTGATCGATGACTCGATCGTGCGGGGCACCACCAGTCGCAAGCTGGTTCAGGCGCTCCGGGATGCCGGTGCCACGGAGGTGCACATGCGCATCAGTTCACCACCGGTGACCCATCCCTGTTTCTATGGAATCGATACCGACACCCAGGATCATCTGATCGCGGCTCGACTCACCCTTGCCGAGATCGAGAAACACCTCGGCGTCGATTCCCTGGCCTATCTCAGCAAAGCCGGCATGGTGGAAGCGGCCCGCTCCCATTCCGGGGAATTCTGCACGGCCTGTTTCGATGGCGACTATCCGATCGAAATGGCGGAAGAACTGCGCTCCAGCAAACTCATGCTGGAACCGGCTGGTCTTGCCATGAAAGGGTAGGAGAAGGCGCACCCTCAACTGTTCCTCCCTGTCGATCGCCCTGGATCTAATACCCCCCACGCGGTCGACCGATATGGGCCTTGGACCTCTCCCAGGAGGGGTAGAAGTTCTGGAATTGCACCTGCAGCCACTCCACTTCTTTTGCTGAGACTGGATATCTGCGCTTGAAAATTGCTGCCTTGGTGCCATCGGATAGAAGATATTCTTTTCCGGCAAGCTTCTCGTAGGCCAAGTAGAGCGGATTTCCTGGTTCATGCAGCGCCTTGGAGGGGACAGCGATCACCCTCTGATGCCTTTCGCCCAGATGAACTGCTGGCTTCGTGCTGGCAACAACGTAATCCGCATCCAGCAGCTTCAGTTGGAACGCATCTCGTAAATCAACATCGCTCACCCCCATGAGATGATCACGTAAAGTCTTGCGGCCAAGGGCCCGAATAATGTGTATGTTGATCTGGTCGGAAGAGGCCAATACGGCAATCTGGGTGTTTGTACTTTCGGACTTTATTATCTTCTTGAGATCTTCCGTCAACCGTTTCACTTCCTGATAGCTTTTCAATCGCAAAGGCGGATAGCGTCTGGCTGATAGCAGGCCATACCGTCCAGATTGTTCAGAAAACAGAGGAGAACCATAGAGGGGAAATGTGTAGGAGAAGGCGACTAAAGGCAAGATGACTGATGCTATCGTAAGAGATCTTGATGCCCATGAATTGGATAGATTTCCGATCAGGATGAAGGGCAGGCAGGAGGCGGGAAACAGAAAAAGTGAGAAGATAAGAAGATGCTGTTCGCTGGGAGACTGGGTGTGTTGAAACGCCAGGAAGGCAAGCAGAGGGATGGTCAGACAATACAGAATTCCCCATGCTTTTCGGAACAACGCGAAGATGGCACCACCAGCTACCGATGCGGTGAACAGCAGCCCAAAATAGCCGTAAACTTCTGATATCTGCCTGAAAAAACCTTCCCGATAGGCGCCGAAAGTGGATGAGTAAGATTCATCCATGATTTCCTTGATGTATTCGTGTTGGAAGATCAATGCAGGCAGTACTGTTGCCAGACTCATGCAGAACCCATTGATCAGGAGAGTTCTAGCCTGAAGCTTTCTGTTTGATGCTTTTCTGCTGCGGAGGAGAGAACCCGCACCAAAAATAAACGTTGTCGCAATGATTGCGGCAACAGTGAAAAGGGTGTGACGTCTCAGCAGGAAGGCTGACCAAAGAAGCAAGCCAATGAGAATAGATTTTTTTACAGAGGCAGAACGCAGGTATCCACAGCGGATCAGCAGCAGACTTGCGCCTGCCAGGGGTAAAACGCAGATGATGTCGGGATGACCACGCAGCGTTGGGGCCCAATAGGGAACAAAGAGCAGCGAATAGATGCTCACTGCGATAAAAGACGTACGCTTCCAGCTTTCGCACCAGGCGATTCGGCTGAGCAGTGTAGTGATCACTGCCGCGGGAATCAGGTAAAAAAGAATCAATGAAACGATATAGGATACCCTGCCACTTCCTAGCAGTATTCGCGCTGGTAGAAGTGGAAGAACAGGAGTTATGTTGTGTTGACTGGTCTGTACATTCTTGCCAATGAATCCAAGGAAGGGCACGAGACCTTTTCCCGCCTGATCGAGGCTTTCTTTGAACTTCTCGTGGTAGTTGGCGTAATCCCAGAACCAAGTGGGTGTTTCCTGCTCTACATAGACAACTGTGAACAAGATACAAAAAAGAGCTGTGATTCCTACTGCGATCAACATTGAGCGGATCAAGCTATTGCTCAGAATTTCTCTTCGGTAGATTGTGACCGCACCGGCGAATGAGCGCAGGAAGTGTTTTGTGGCTGCCCCTGCACTTGTTCCCCTGTGGGTGCTTGCCACATCAGCCTCCGTTCAGCTGGAATGAATTCAGTGGAACAGCTCGTCAGCAACCCCTGGTCAAAGGCCACACCTGAGCAAGCATCATGTTGCGTTCTTGAGCTGGGATGGCCTGATCTTGCAACATCTATTCACAAATAGTGGTTTCCTGTCCCTGCCTGATCCTTGAAGTTTTCCTGCCCCGCCTGTATCCGCTTTCCCTTTCTCAAGGGTTCCGCCGGATTCCTTCAGATTCCTTCCATCAGGCGATAGGCCCGGGTGGTGATCAGATAGGGGTGGAAAACCTCGAGAAAACGTTGCTGAAGGGTGAGGAAGAACGTTTCCACCAGGGAAGGCTCATCGATGTGAAACGGGTATTCGCCATCGAAGCCCTTGAAGAAATACCAGTTCATCAGAGCGATTCCGCTGGCTGCCAGGCGGCTGGAGAACCGTTCGAGCTGGGCGGCGGGATCAGGAAGGTGTTCGAGCACATCCAGGCACACGATCGTGTCGAAGCGATGGGGCAGCTGGGGCGATTCGAGATCCCGGAAGCAGGCCAGCTTCCCTTCCAGCCCCAGCCGCTCGGCACGCCACTGCACAAACGCCCGGTTGCTGGGATTGAGGTCCACGAACCACACCCGCTCCACCTGGGGCAGGGCCGCGGCAGCCAGGGCGTGGGTGCCGATGCCGCCGCCGAAGTCGAGAACCTGGCCCCGGGCGAATCGTTCCTGCAACCGCAGCGTGTCGGCGATGTAATCGGCACTGCTCAGATGCCAGCAGCCCAGCTCCAGCAGATGGGTGCTGCCCACGGTGTCTTCGTAGAACGCTTCCGCCGCGGCGGGATCGAAGCCACCGGGATGGAGGGAGGCCAGGGCCTCCGTGCTCCTGGGCAGTCGTGCTTCCAGTTCCTCCGCGGTGAGATCGAGAAAGAGCGCCAGGTGCCGGCGCAGGTCGAAGCCATCCGAAAGGAAGCCAGCTATGCCGAGATCCCTGCCCAGGTCCCTGCCCAGGTCTCTGGCACCACGATCGCCGCCGGGATCGATCGCCAGGATGGGACTCGGATCAGGGCAGGCCACGGGGCAGATTCGCTCAGGGGTCAACCTACGCGCCAGGCTCTGCCATGCAGCAAGCTTGCAGGCAGCGTGAGCGGTTGGGCGGGATGAGGGTGCTGGTGGTGAGCACTCCGGTCGGGGCCCTGGGCAGCGGCAGGGGAGGTGGTGTGGAACTCACCGCCACTGGCCTGGTGGCGGGTCTGCTGCAGCGGGGCCATGCCGTGACCGTGCTGGCCAAGCAGGGATCCCGGCTGTCGGCTTCCTGCCAGGGGGCCAGCCTCTGGCTGGAGGCCGGCGTGGATCAACCCAGCTGGCAGCATCTGCCGAGGGGAGCGGCGGTGCAGATTCCCGCCGAGGGCCTGCTTCCCCGTCTCTGGGAGCGGGCGCTGGAACGGCAGGGCGAGTTCGATGTGCTGCTCAACCTCGGCTACGACTGGTTGCCCTTCTGGCTCACCCGCTTCTGCTCCACTCCCCTCTGCCATCTGGTGAGCATGGGATCGGTGGCGGATGGGATGGACGAAGCCATCGGGGCGGTGGCCCGCTGGCGGCAGGAGCGGCTCGCCTTCCATTCCGCTGCCCAGGCGGCCGACTTCAGCCTGAGCGAAGCGCCCCGGCTGGTGGGCAACGGGTTCGATTCCGCCGCCTATCCCTGGCGGGTGGAGAGCGAACCCATCCTCGGCTGGGCCGGTCGCATTGCGCCCGAGAAGGGCCTGGAGGATGCGGCCCGGGTGGCGGCTGCGCTCGGCCTGCCGCTCAGGGTGTGGGGCCTGGAGGAGGACGCTGGTTACGCCAGGGCCGTGGAGGCCTCCGTTCCGGCCGGCACCCTGGATTGGCGTGGATTCCTTCCCACCGAGAGCTTCGCGGCGGAACTCTCCTCCTGCCGGGTGTTCCTCAACACGCCGAAGTGGAACGAGGCGTTCGGCAATGTGGTGGTGGAGGCGATGGCCTGCGGTGTGCCGGTGGCGGCCTATGCCCGGGGGGGACCCGGCGAACTGGTGCTGGAAGGGGTGAATGGGGCCCTGGCGGCCCCCGACGATCTCGATGGCCTGGCGGCGGCGGTGGGCCGGGCTGCCGGGGTGGATCGCCGCGGTTGTCGGGAGTGGTTCGAGCGGCACCACTCGATCGATGCCTTCTCCGGCCGGATCGAGGCCTGGTTGCAGGAAGTGATTCAGGGCGCCGCGGCCTCCCCCGCCGGTCCCGGTCTGCTCAGACCCGCCTGAGGATCGGGCCGCCGCACCGACAGCAGGCCGCGACTGCGGCCGGAGCTGCGATCGACCGTGCGGATCGCCTGCCACAGATCCACCACCGGCACCCACACCGAGGGGTAGCGGTAGCGAGCCACATCGAGGATCAGCACCCGGTCGCTGGCGGCTTGGAAGGCGGCGATCGGCGCGATGTGGCCGCCACCGGTCTGGCCGAGGGCCTTGCGGTCGTAATTCACCAGCAGCCGGTCGCCCGGATCGCCCAGGTTGCGGCGCAGCAGGGCACGGAACTGCTCGAGGCTGAGCCGCTCGCCGTGGTGGCGCTCCACCACCAGCCCATGGCTGGCCAGCAGGCCATGCAGCTGCGCCAGGGTCATGCCTTCGCGGGCCACCCGTTCGGGGCGCACGAAGGCGCGGCTCGCCGGCGGATCGAACACGTTGCTCTGGGTCCAGAAGCGGTAGGGGCCGTAGCCCGCCACCGCCGGTGCCGGCACCGCCAGGCTGTTGAGCACCATCACGGCACTGGCCACGCCGCAGTAGGCGAGATTCGCCTGGCTGAGGAACTGTTCGGCCAGGGGGCCGTAGTCGGCCCGCTCGCGACTGCCGATCAGCAGGTCGATGCCGGCCGGTTCGGCCAGAGGGATCGCGGCGGCCGCGGGCCCCTGGGTCGCTGGCTGGGCGAGGGCGGAGAGCTGGGCCGCCAGGCCGATGCCGACCAGCACCAGGGCGGGGGCACGCCAGGGAAGGGAGCGGCGATCCGGGGCGGATGGGGGGAATGCCAGGGGGAAGGGCCTCCTATTCCGCCAGTCGGTCGAAATCGGCTTCCTCCACCAGCCAGTTGCGCGCACCCGCCGCCTGGGCGCGTGGCAGCACGCCGGCGAGGAAGGCGAAGCCGATGGTCTGGGCCAGCAGCATGGGGCGCAGTTCGCCGAGCTTCTGGGCCGACTGGCTGGTCTGCTGCTGGGCGAGGGCGGGGTTGGGGGCGATCATGGGGGTGGCGCTGCTGGTCAGGAATCGGGAGCGAGAGTGGGGAAGACCGCCGGCCATCACAGGCTATGGGCCGAGCACCAAGAAAGCTGCTCGATGGCTGCAGCTTCCCCATCACCCTGCGCTGCAACAGCCGGGCGTTCCTGATTGCGCGAGGGGTGCGCCGCGATCTGCGGCTGGCCGAACGGGAACCGCAACAGCACTGGAGCGAACAGCTGCCCGACTGGAGCGACTGGACCGCATGAGCCTGCCTGCGCGCCGCCGCGCCGCCGTGGTGACCGTGGCCAGCCCGGGGGGTACTCCGGCAGACCCAGACCCGCGGTGGTGGTCCAGGCTCCCCTGGTCCGGCTTCCCGTGCAGCCAACAGCACGCAATGGCCTGCAGATGCCGTGCCAGCTGCTGATCGAACTGGATCTGGCCCTGCGTGGGTGGCTGGAACTCCCCTGATGGTTCAGACGCTGCGGGCATGGGCGGCGATGTGCAGATCATTCACTCGGAACTCTTCTCGGCGCCGTGCATCAGCTCGGCCAGCGTGATCGCCGACATCGCCAGGTGACTGGCGGTGACGTTGAACCGCTCCAACAACGACTCCGGCCGCCGCTTGATCACATCGATGCAGATGTTGGTATCCAGCAGATAGCGCAGCATCGGCGAATCAGAAGGACTCGCGTTCGCCTTGCCCCTGGGAAGCCCGCTCCTCGAGGAAGTCGTCGGGCACGGTGGGGCCACCATGGAAAAAGCTGTCCCAGCTGCGGCCGAGCGGCGCGATGATCCGCCCCCGGCCTGCGGCTGATCTGCCCCTGAGGGCCCCTCCTCACAGCTCGCCGATCAGCGGTACCAGCTCCTGCACCGTATCCCCCGGCTTCAGGCTCAGCGCCGTGCCGGATCCCGCCGCATCCTCGGGGCTGAGGCGATCCACCTGGAGCCGCTGGCTGCGGCCGGCGGGCCCGGCCAGGATCACCCCCACCAGGGGCGCCTCGGCGTCCTGCAGATCCACCAGCTGATCACCCCGCTGCAGGAACCGCAGCCCGATCTGCCCCAGGTCGCCCCGCTCGCACAATCGCAGGCTGTCCACCCGCAGGCGCTTCAGCTGCCCTGCCCGGCTGGCCAGAAGCACCGTGCCGTGCGGTGCGGTGCAGGCTGCCCCCACCACGGTTTCCCCCGGCAGCAGCCGCAGCAGGATCGGTCCCTGGGCGGTGCGTCCCATCAACGGCAGGTCGGCCTCGTTCAACGCCAGCCGCAGCATCCGACCGGTGCTGCTCGCCACCACCAGGTCCTGGCCCTGCCGGCAGGTCACCACCCGCTGCAGCTCCACCCCATCCTTCAGCTTGAGCACGGTGGCGGCCCGACCCGAGAGCTCCTGAAATTCCTCGCTCGACAGCCGCTTGAACCGCCCATCGCTGCTCAGCAGCCCCAGGCTGCCTGCGGAGGGCTCCGGCAGGGGAAGGACCTGCACCACCCGTTCCCCTTCCAGGCTTTCGGGGAGGAACTTTTCCAGCCCGCCGGACTGCTGGGCGGCGAACTCCCAGCGCAGCAGGGCCACCCGGCCGCCGGCGGTGAAGGCCAGGAGCGCCGGCTGGAGGGCGGTGGGCAGGATCAGCCGGGCCGGGGCGGGCTGCTCGGCGAGGTCCGCTTCCTCCTCCAGGTGCAGCCGCCCCAGCACCTGGGGCGTGAGGATGCGCACCTGGCCGTCGGCCTGGATCAGGAGTCGGCTGTCGCCGGGCAGGGCTGCAAAGGCCTGCTGCCGCTGCAGCTCCGCATTGGGTCGCACCGCCGCCGCCCGCTGGGCCACCAGCTCATCACCCCCTTCGACCAGTCGGGTGCGCCGGGGGGTGGCATAGCGCTTCTTCAGCGCCCGCAACTCCCCCACCATGGCGTCGAGGAGAGCGGGGCGATCGTCGAGGAGGTGGCGCAGCCGGGAGCGTTCCTCCTTGAGATCCTCGGCTTCCTTGCGCAGGCTCTCCTGCTCCAGGCCCGTGAGCCGCCGCAGGGGCATGGCCAGCACGGCATCGGCCTGGCGGTCGCTCAGCTCGAGATGCACCTGCAGGCTGGCCTTGGCGGTGGCGGCATCGGGGGCGGCGGTGATCATCTCGATCACCCGTTTCAGGTCGTCGAGCGCCCGGATCAGCCCTTCCACCACTTCCAGCCGGTCCTCGCAGCGGCGCAGGGCATGGCTGGTGCGGCGGATCAGGGTGAGTTCCCGGTAATCGAGGAACTGCTGCAGGAGTTCCCGCAGACTGAGCTGCTGGGGCTGGCCATTCACCAGGGCCAGCAGGATGGATCCGAAATTGTTCTGCAGGGCCGTGCGCCTGTAGAGCTCCTCGAGCACCTTCTCCGCTTCGGCATCGCGGCGCAGTTCCACCACCACCCGCATGCCCTCCCTGTCGCTCTCGTCGCGGATGTCGGCGATGCCGCCGATCCTGCCCTCGTTCACCTGCTCGGCGAGTTTCTCGATCCAGCCCGCCTTGCTCAGCTGATAGGGCAATTCGGTGATCACCACGGCGCTGCGGCGGTGGCGTCCCTTGCCGGGCTGCACCTCCTCGATGTGGGCCACGCCGCGCATCGGGATGCTGCCCCTTCCCGTGAGGTAGGTCTCCCGCACGCCGGAACCGGTGAGCACCACGCCGCCGGTGGGGAAATCGGGGCCCGGCACCAGTTCCAGCAGCTTTTCGTTGTTGACGTCCGGTTTGCGCAGCAGGGTGATCAGGGCATCCACCACCTCGCCGAGGTTGTGGGGCGGGATGTTGGTGGCCATGCCCACGGCGATGCCGGTGCAGCCGTTCAGCAGCAGAAAAGGCAACTGGGCCGGCAGCACCGTGGGCTCCTGCTGGGAGCCATCGAAGTTGGGCGCGAAATCCACCGTTTCGCTGCCGATCTCATCGAGCAGCCCCTCGTTGGCGATCGGGGCCAGCCGGGTTTCCGTGTAGCGCATCGCCGCCGGTGGGTCGTCGTCGACCGAGCCGAAGTTGCCGTGGCCATCGAGCAGGGGATGGCGGCTGGCGAAGGTCTGCACCAGCCGCACCAGGGCGTCGTAGACGGCCTGATCGCCATGGGGATGGTATTTGCCGAGCACGTCTCCCACCACCCGGGCGCACTTGCGGTAGGGACGATCCGGGGTGAGCCCCAGCTCATGCATCGCGTAGAGGATGCGCCGCTGCACCGGCTTGAGCCCGTCGCGCACGTCGGGCAGGGCTCGGCCCACGATCACGCTCATGGCGTATTCGAGGTAGGAGCGCTGCATCTCCTGATGCAGGGCGATCGGCCGTATGCGTTCGGGGCTTTCCTCGGGGCGCTCCTCGGGCATCCGGACCTGGGATCGTGCGGATCTCGGGGCTCAGCCTACAGATCGTGAACCGGGCACCCGCCGGGCATCAGGGCGAGCCGTCTTCCGGTCCGGCGGCCGTGGCATTGAGAAGGGCCCTCTCCACCACGGCCTTCAGTTCCGGCAGGGCCAGCAACTGGCGGGCCGCCGCGCGCAGCTTCGTGCCCCACAGTTGCTCCTTCTGGTAGCTGTCCAGCACGTAGTTGGGTTCCTCGGCCAGGGCGTTCTCCGCCAGCTGCAGGGCCTCCTGCCGTGCCTGGGGTCCCTGGTTCTGCAGAGCGGCGGCCAGGGCCAGGGAGGTTTCGGCCACGTCGGGTTTGATCTTCAGCACCTTCCGCCAGCGCTCGATCGCCTGCTTCGGGTTTCCCGTTTCGAAGAGAACGAGACCCTGGTTGTTGATCGCTTCCCAGAAATCACCGCGCAGCTTCGCTGCCCGGCCGTAGGACTCCAGGGCCAGGGCCGGCTGGTTGAGCAGCAACTGGGCGTTGCCCAGGTCGAAGTAGGCACCGGAATTCTTGTCATCGAGCTGCAGACCCTT
This sequence comes from uncultured cyanobacterium, assembly GCA_963847745.1. Classification (GTDB taxonomy): domain Bacteria; phylum Cyanobacteriota; class Cyanobacteriia; order PCC-6307; family Cyanobiaceae; genus Cyanobium. The sequence goes on from CAWKAW010000005.1 coordinate 88,930, forward strand.
GCGCAGCAGGGGGATCGCCTCCTGGGGTTTTCCCTTGCGCAGAGCCAGCGACCCTTCGGCGAACCAGATGCCGGGAAAGTTCGGATCCAGCTGCTTGGCCCGGCCGAGCGCATAGAGGGCCTTGTCGATCTTGTTGCTGCGCAGCTGGGCTTCCGCCAGCAGCATCCAGCCCCTCGGGTCCCCGGGCAGCAGACGCACCGTGAGCTCAGCCAGGCGGGCGGCGTCCTCCGCCTGGCCGAGCCGCAGCAGCCGGGTGGCCGCCTGGGCGATGCCGAGCCCGGCCCCCTCCAGCTCCTTCTCCTTGGGCAGGTACACGTAGGGCACCAGCGCCCGCGCCGGCCGGGTCTCCGCCACCACCCCGGCTGTCGGGATCAGGCAGAGCAGCATGCCGAGGACCGTCGAGGAGAGTCGACGGGAAAACCAGGGATTCCAGGGCCGGCCCACGGTGGTCATACCAGATTCGGCCCAGCCTAGGGAGCCGCCCCTCCCTCCTCCAGGGCCGCCCGGATGTTGCGCCGCCACATCCAGGGCCGGATGCGGCGCAGGGCCGATGCCCGCAGGCGTTCGCCCCACTCCCCATCGCTCCACTGCAGGGCCTCGGAGGCCCGCAGGTCCAGCAGCCAGGGGCGGGGTTGCAGGTGTGGATCGCGGTTGCCTGCCAGGCCCCGGTGGTTCCAGGGGCAGACGTCCTGGCAGATGTCGCATCCGGCCACCCATCCGGCCAGGGAAGAGCGGATCGGGCCGGGCAGCTCCGGGTCACGATTCTCGATCGTGTGGTACGCGATGCAGCGAAGCGAATCCACCACGAAGGGTTCCCGGATGGCGTTGGTGGGGCAGGCCTCGATGCAGAGGCTGCAGCTTCCGCACAGGGGCTGAGCGGGTCGGTCCGGGGGAAGGTCGAGGCTGGTGAGCAGGTGGCCGATCAGAAGCCACGAGCCCTGCCTGGGGTGGATGAGGTTGCCGTTCTTGCCGATCCAGCCGATCCCCGCCTCCTCGGCCCACGCCTTGTCCATCAGCGGGGCCGCATCCACGCAGGCTCTCCAGGTGGTGCCGGGAGCCTCCCTTTCCAGCCAGCGGCCCAGATTCCGCAGCCGCCCGTCGATCACCCGGTGGTAGTCGCGGCCCCAGCCATAGCGGGCCACCCGCAGGGATTCCGGTGTGGGCTCCCCATCCACGAGGTAGAGGAGGCCCACGGCCATCACGCTCCTCACCCCCGGCAGCAGGCGTTCGATCGAGCGGCGCCGGGGATCGGCCATCCAGGCCATGGTTCCCTGGTGCCCTGCCTCCAGCCAGCGCTCGAGGCTTGCCGTGCGCAGCCGCAGCCGCTCCCCCCCCGGAACGGCGGCGAACCCCACCACGGCGAAGCCGAGCTCCATCGCCCGGGCCCGCAGCGTCTCCCCCAGGCTCGCCAGCCGGTCGTCGTTCATGGCGGGTTCCCCGGCACGGTGCCGGTAAAGTCCAGACCAGTTGATGTCCCCTGTGTGATCGCAGCACCTTCCACCCGGTTCAGTCCGCTCCTGCGCTGGATGGGGATCACTCTCGTGGTGCTGACCGTCCTCCAGATGGCGGCCGTTCTCTCCCTCTGGGAGTGGCAGGAGGAAGCCTTCCGCCAGCTGGTCGTGGAGCGGCTCATCAACCAGTCGCCCATGGCGCTGATCGGCCTGCTGCTGATGTATCTCTCCGCCCGGCTGGAGGACATCTCCGATTCCCGCCCCCCGATTCTCTGGGTCGTCTGCATCCTGAGCGGTCTGCTCGCCGTTCTGCTCACGGCTTCCCTGCCGATCGCCTTCGGTGGCGACAAGATTCTTCAGGATCAGGCCGACCAGCAGCTCTCCGCCAAGAAGGGCCAGCTGGAACTGGCTCGCCAGCAGAGCAAGAATCCGGCGGTGCTGCAGCAGCTGATCGGGCAGGCCGAGGCCGCCGGCCAGATCCCGCCCGGTGCCAGCGATGCCCAGAAAAACCAGTCGGCGCGGGCCTTCATCGACCGACAGCTGGGTCAGCTCGAATCCCAGTACCGCCAGGCGGAGCAGAGCAGCAAGGTGGCCCTCAACCAGCGACGCCTGGCCGGCTCCGGCGGCGCGATCGTCCTGATCGTGGCTTTCACCATCCTTTGCCTGGGCAGCGTGCTGTAGGCGGCTTGCGGATGGTTACCGTTGAGGGACGAACCCGAACCACCCCCATTGGTTCCCTCCAGCTCCCGTACTGAACAACCCCTCGGCAACCGGCTTCAGCAGGATCTCAAGAACGATCTGATCGCCGGCCTGCTGGTGGTCATCCCGCTGGCGACCACCATCTGGCTTGCCACCACGGTGAGCCGCTTCGTGCTGGCCATTCTCACCTCGATCCCCAAGCAGTTCAATCCCTTCAATACCCTCAATCCCCTGTTTCAGGAGCTGATCAATCTCGGGGTGGGCCTGCTGGTGCCGCTGCTCGGAATCCTGCTGATCGGGTTGATGGCCCGCAACATCGTGGGCCGCTGGCTGCTGGAATTCGGAGAGGGGACCCTGCTGCGGATCCCCCTGGCCGGATCGGTCTACAAGACCCTGAAGCAGTTGCTGGAGACGTTCCTGCGCGACAACACCAGTCGCTTCCGCCGGGTCGTTCTGGTGGAGTATCCCCGGGAAGGGCTCTATGCGGTCGGCTTCGTCACCGGTGTGCTGGCCGCTTCGATCCAGGCCGATTTCAAGGAATCGATGCTCAGCGTGTTCATCCCCACCGCCCCCAACCCCACCACCGGCTGGTATGCCGTGGTGCCGGAACGGCTGGTGAAGGATCTGGACCTCAGCGTCGAGGATGCTTTCCGCACGATCATCTCCGCCGGCATCGTCAGCCCCGATGATCGGGAGCCCACCTCCACCCGCAGCTTCTCCAGCCTGCTGGCCCAGTTGCGTGCCCCCCAGCTCTCCTGATGCCGAGTCGCTCCCTTTCCCGAGAACTGGCCCTTCTGATGCTCGGCCAGGTCAGTGACCGTGGACGGGAACCCACCTCCTCAGGGGTCGTTCCCCCTGCGGCCGATGCTTCCCTGGAAGTCCTGATGGAGCAGGTTCTCGAGGGTCTCGCCCTGCATGTGCGCGACGCCCTCGACCGTTCCGCCGAAGATCTGCAGCAGGCCCAGACCCACCTGCTCGACAGTGAGCTGCAGGCCAGCGGCGAGCAGCAGCTTCCCCGGGTGCGTGAGCATCTTCATGCCGGCCTGGCCCAGGCGGAACTGGCCCTCAATCGCCTTTCCGCCAGCCTGGAGCTGCCCCGGCTGCTGCTGCTGGCCGACCAGGAAACCGTGCGTCGAGGCGCCATCGACCGCGCGCGGGCCGTGCTTCAGGATCGGGACTCCCTCGATGCCAGCCTCGATCGGGTGATGGAGGGCTGGCGCCTGTCCCGCCTTCCCCGCATCGACAGGGACATCCTGCGGCTTGCCGCCGTGGATCTCCTCAGCTTCGGCACCCCCCAGGCGGTGGCCTGCAATGAAGCGGTGGAACTCGCCAACCGCTACAGCGACGAGCAGGGTCGGCGCATGATCAATGGCGTTCTGCGCCGCTTCACGGCCGCAACGGTGTAATCGGCGATGGTGTTCGACTGGTTCCGGCGCAAACTGGCAGGCGAGAGTCCGGCGCCACCCCCCCAGGAACCGCAGGAGCCACCTGCGGACTCCCCCTCCTCGGATGCTGCTGCCTCAGAGGTTCCCGACCCCCGTCCCGACCCCGTTCCGGTGCCTGCAGAGCCCCTTCCTGCAGAGCCGGTGCCTGCAGAGGTGCCTGCAGAGCCGGAGCCGCACGCCACCGGGCCCGCCCCGGGGCAGGACCCCGAGAGTCCCGGTGTGGACCACGATGCCCTGGCCTGGGCGCGTCAGGCCTACGCCCGCCTCAAGGCGGAGAAGGAAGCCGCCATCCGGTCGGAGGTAGCGGAGGTGTCGCAGCTGGGGGCCGCCCCTGTGGCTCCGCCGCAGACGGTCACCGAGGCGCGGGAGGTCCCTGCCGCCGCTCCTTCCCAGGACCTTGAACCCCCTGTCCAGCCCCAGCCCGTCCAGCTCCCGCCCGTCCAACCCTCGCCCGTCCAGTCTCCGCCCATCCAGCCGTCGGGTGTTTCTCTTCTGGAGCAGGCGGCGGCCCAGCGGGAGCAGCGGCTCCGTGATCTCACCGCAGCCCCGCCGGCCCCGGTTCCTGCGGCCGCCGAGGAAACCGAGCCCCAGCTCGGAGCCTTCGACGACACCTTCACCTGGTCGGCTGAGGTGCTGGCCGCCCAGGGCCGCCGCGTCGATCAGGTGTCCCTCGAGGAGATCGACTGGCTCGGCCGGCTGCGCCGCGGTCTGGAGAAGACCCGCCGCGGTTTCGTCACCCAGCTGCTCGACAATCTCGGCGACGATCCCCTCACTCCAGCGGTGCTCGATGATCTGGAATCCACCCTGCTGCGGGCGGATGTGGGGGTGCAGGCCACCGACCAGGTGCTCGATGCCCTGCGCCGTCGGCTCAACGAGGAAGTGGTGGATCCTGCCGAAGGCATCCGGTTCCTCAAGGAGCAGCTTCGCGGCCTGCTGGAGGCGCCGATCGCAGCCAGCCGGGGGGAACTGCTCGCCCCCGAGCATGGTCGCCTCAATGTGTGGCTCCTGGTGGGCGTCAACGGCGTCGGCAAGACCACCACCCTCGGCAAGCTGGCCAATCTGGCCGTGCGCAGCGGCTACAGCTGTCTGATCGCCGCCGCCGACACCTTCCGGGCCGCGGCCGTCGAGCAGGTGAGTGTGTGGGGCGAGCGCAGCGGTGTGCCGGTGATTGCCAATCCCAGCGCCAATGCCGACCCGGCAGCCGTGGTCTACGACGCCATCGGCGCCGCCCGCTCGAAGGGCACCGAACTGGTGCTCGTCGACACCGCGGGCCGGCTGCAGACGAAGCACAACCTCATGGAGGAACTCGGCAAGGTGCGCCGCATCGTCGACAAGCTGGCGCCGGAGGCGGCCGTGGAATCCCTGCTCGTGCTCGATTCCAGCCAGGGCCAGAACGGTCTGCGCCAGGCGATGGCCTTTGCCGGGGCTGCCGGGCTCACCGGGGTGGTGCTCACCAAGCTCGATGGCAGTGCCCGGGGTGGTGTTGCCATCGCCGTCGCCCATGAGGCGGGCCTGCCGATCCGCTTCGTGGGGGCGGGGGAAGGCATCCGTGATCTGCGTCCCTTCAACAGCTTCGAGTTCGTGGAGGCGCTGCTGGCCGGTTGAGGTGCCCGGCCCACCCCCGGCTGGCGCCCTTGACGGAGGGAGCCTCGCTCGTTCATGCTTCACCTCTCCTGCCCTGCAGGACCTGCGGATGTAGCTCAGTGGTAGAGCATCTCCTTGCCAAGGAGAGGGTCGAGAGTTCGAATCTCTTCATCCGCTTCTGATCATCACCATCAGGTTCTGGGATTCATTCCTGTGGAATCCCAATCGTTCGTAGAACCCCTGACCATTGGTGGTCATCAGATACACCCTTTCTGCCTCCGCCACCCCTTTGCAGGCGAGCAGTTCCTCCACCAGCCGTCGTCCCACTCCCTTGCCGGCGTGGGGGCTGTCCACGACCACATCCCAGAGAACGGCCCGGTAGATCCCGTCACTGGTGGCCCTTCCAAACCCCACCAGACGATCCTGCCGCCAGGCGCTCACGATGGCCTCACTGCCCCTGAGCATGCGCCTGAGCTGGCGATGGTTCCTGCCCCGGGCCCAGAAGCTGTTGGTTTCGAGGAGATGGGCCAGCTGCCGGATGGCCCCCACGGGACGCAGGGCCGGACCCAGGCCCAGGCAGAGCCAGGGTGCCCCGGGTTGATGCCGGATGAGCTCGAACCCCTGGGTCACGGAGCTCCGTCTGCCATGAAATCCCGGCGATCCTCGCCCATGGCCCACCCCCCGCACCGGCCTCCCCGGTCGTCGCGGCTGCCCAGGCTCCGGCCGGTTCGCGAAAACCTCCGAGAACCCTTGCAGTGCCTGACTTCTGCTCCACCCAGCCTGGATTCGCGATGGTAGGGTGAGTTCTCTCGGTCGGTTCGTTTGCCATGCTCAAGCTGTTGCTGGGTGATCCCAATGCCCGCAAGCTGAAGCGCTACCAACCACTGGTTTCCGACATCAACCTGCTCGAGGAGGAAATCGAGCCTCTTTCCGACGAGGAGTTGCGCGGTCTCACCAGCGAGTTCCGCCAGAAACTCGCCAACGCCGATACCCCATCCCGGCAGAAGGACATCCTCGATGAGATCCTGCCCCAGGCCTTCGCGGTCGTGCGGGAGGCCAGCAAGCGCGTGCTGGGCATGCGCCACTTCGATGTCCAGCTGATCGGTGGCATGGTGCTGCATGAGGGGCAGATCGCCGAGATGAAGACCGGCGAGGGCAAGACCCTGGTCGCAACGTTGCCGGCCTATCTGAATGCGCTGCCGGGCAGGGGCGTGCATATCGTCACGGTCAATGATTATCTGGCTCGCCGTGATGCCGAGTGGATGGGTCAGATTCACCGTTTCCTCGGGCTTTCCGTTGGCCTGATCCAACAGGATATGTCTCCTCTTGAGCGGCGACGCAATTATGAGTGCGATATCACCTATGCAACCAACTCCGAGCTGGGCTTTGATTATCTGCGAGATAATATGGCGAATGATATAACTGAGGTTGTGCAACGCGACTTTTACTACTGCATCATCGACGAAGTCGACTCCATTCTGGTTGACGAAGCCCGCACACCTCTGATCATTTCGGGCCAGATTGAGCGCCCCCAGGAGAAGTATCGACGTGCCAGTGAAATCGCCGAGCAGCTCATCCGAGCCGCAGAAATGGGCAAAGATGGAATTGATCCTGAGGGTGACTACGAAGTTGATGAGAAACAGCGAAATGTAACTCTCACCGATGAGGGTTACGCCAAGGCCGAACGCCTGCTTGGTGTCGAAGACCTCTTCAACCCCAGGGATCCCTGGGCCCATTTCGTTAACAATGCTCTCAAGGCAAAGGAGCTCTTCATCAATGATGTGAACTACATCGTGCGCGGCGCTGACGCCGTGATCGTGGATGAATTCACCGGCCGTGTCATGCCAGGCCGCCGCTGGAGTGATGGGCTCCATCAGGCGATCGAAGCCAAGGAGAATCTGCCGATCCAGCCCGAGACCCAGACCCTCGCCAGTATCACCTACCAGAATTTCTTTCTGCTCTACCCGCGCCTGGCCGGCATGACCGGTACAGCCAAGACCGAGGAAGTGGAATTCGAGAAAACCTACAAACTCGAAGTCGCCGTGATTCCCACCAATCGCCCCCGCTCGCGCAGCGACTGGACCGATCAGGTCTACAAGACGGAAACGGCCAAATGGCGTGCGGTTGCCCAGGAAACCGCCGAGATTCACAAGGCCGGCCGACCGGTGTTGGTGGGCACCACCAGCGTGGAAAAATCCGAGTTGCTTGCTGCCCTCCTTCATGAGCAGCAGATTCCCCACAATCTCCTCAATGCCAAGCCGGAGAACGTGGAACGGGAGGCGGAGATCGTGGCTCAGGCCGGCCGAGCCGGAGCTGTGACCATCGCCACGAACATGGCCGGCCGTGGCACCGACATCATCCTCGGCGGCAACAGCGACTACATGGCCCGCCTGAAGCTTCGCGAAGTGTTGTTGCCACGCCTGGTGCGTCCCGAGGAAGGCCACAGGCCACCGATCCCCGCCCAGCGCTCGGCTGCGGCCCCCGCCGGTTTCGCGGGCGACGCAGCGGCTGGTTTCCTTGCTCCCAGCGAGGCGCGAGCCATGGGCAATCTCTACCCCTGCAGCCTCACGCAGGAGACCGAGCAGGCCCTGGCCGCCCACAGCCGTGAACTGGTGAAGGCCTGGGGCGATCGCTCCCTCAGCGTTCTCGAGCTGGAGGACCGCATTGCCCAGGCCGCCGAAAAGGCTCCCACGGAGGACCCCCAGATCCAGGGCCTGCGCCAGCTGATCGCCAGGGTCAGAGCTGAGTATGACGAGGTGGTGAAACAGGAGGAAGCTCAGGTTCGCAGTGCCGGCGGATTGCACGTGATCGGCACCGAGAGGCACGAATCCCGCCGCGTGGACAACCAGCTGCGAGGACGGGCGGGGCGTCAGGGTGACCCCGGCAGCACCCGTTTCTTCCTTTCCCTGGAAGACAATCTGCTGCGGATCTTCGGAGGAGATCGTGTTGCCGGCCTGATGAATGCCTTCCGGGTGGAGGAGGACATGCCGATCGAATCCGGCATGCTCACCCGCTCCCTGGAAGGCGCTCAGAAGAAGGTGGAGACGTATTACTATGATATCCGTAAGCAGGTGTTTGAATATGATGAGGTGATGAATAACCAGCGCAAGGCTGTTTATGCCGAGCGCAGGCGTGTTCTGGAAGGTCGTGGCCTCAAGCAACAGGTGATCGGCTATGGCGAGCGGACGATCGACGATATCGTGGAGGCATATGTCAACCCGGAGTTGCCGCCGGAGGAGTGGGATCTCGAGCGATTGGTGGAAAAGGTGAAGGAATTCATCTATCTGCTGGAGGATCTCACGCCCGAGCAGTTGCGTGGACTTTCCACCGAGGAACTCAAGGCCTTTCTTCAGGAGCAGATGCGCAATGCCTATGACATCAAGGAGGGCCAGGTGGATCAGGTTCGACCTGGCCTGATGAGGGAAGCGGAGAGATTCTTCATCCTCCAGCAGATCGACACTCTCTGGCGGGAACACCTTCAGGCCATGGATTCCCTTCGGGAGTCCGTGGGTCTGAGAGGGTATGGCCAGAAGGATCCTCTGATTGAATACAAGAATGAGGGCTACGACATGTTCCTGGAGATGATGACCCAGATGCGTCGCAATGTGATCTACTCGATGTTCATGTTCCAGCCCCAGGTGCCTCAGGAGGTCACCACCGCCTGACCCTTTTCACTCAGATATCCCTCAGGATTGTGTTGCTGCCACCTCCAGGCGTCCCGGCACATATCGATCAGGGATCGCCGGGCCTGCCAGCCCATCCGCCGTGCCGCTCGAGATGGATCGGCGACGCTCATCGCCGAATCGCCCTTGCGTCTGTCGATGAGCTCGATGGGAATCTCCTTGTCCGCTGCCTGAGCGAAGGCCCGCGCCACCTCCAGCACCGTGTGCCCGGAGCCTGTGCCGAGGTTCATGGTCAACAGCTGGGGCTCCTCTGAACGCAGCAGGTTCAGAGCGGCATTGTGGCCTTCCGCCAGATCCAGCACATGGATGTAGTCGCGTACGCCGGTGCCATCCCTGGTGGGCCAGTCACAGCCGAAGACCTTCAACCGGGATTCCTTTCCCATGGCCACCCGCTGGATCACGGGTATCAGGTTGGTGGGGATCCCATGGGGATCTTCACCGATGCAGCCACTGGGATGGGCTCCCACCGGGTTGAAGTACCGCAGGCAGGCGATGCGCCAGCCTGGTGCGCTGGCCGAGAGATCGGCCAGCAGCTGCTCCACACTTGCCTTGCTGTGACCATAGGGATTGAGCGGCTGCACCGGAGTGGTTTCCGGGATCGGCAGATCCTGCGCATCTCCATAGATCGTGGCGCTGCTGCTGAAGATGATCGTGCGGCAATCAGTCAGTTGCATGGCGGCGAGCAGCTGCAGACTGCCGCACACATTCACGTCCCAGTATTTCAGGGGTTCAGCAACCGACTCTGTCACTGACTTCAGACCCGCGAAATGAAGTACGGCATCGATCGGTTCAGCCAGATCGAAGACAAGCGAGAGATCCGCCCGCGAGCGCACATCACCCCGGAACACCCGCATCCGGCAGGGATGGTCGCCGGTGGTGCTCCACCAGCGAAGGGACTGCTGCCTCCATCCTTCCAGACCCGCCAGTTCACAGACCCGCCGCAGGGCCTCCGGTTCGCTGTTGGAGAAGTTGTCGATCACCACAAGGGAATGATCCGCCTGGAGCAGCTCCAGACATGTGTGGCTGCCGATGAATCCGGCGCCGCCTGTGATCAGCAGATGGGCCAAGGCAAAGCTTCCCGGCTCTTCTCGCTGGGATCCTACGTCCGCCATCCCTTGGCCACCGGCCGGGCGGCAGCCGTCCCCGCACGGCGGGCTCAGCCTCAGCCGCCTTCTGACGGTCGGTTGACGCTGGCCGCCGTTTCCCCCAGAAATTCAAGGATCTCCCGATCGCGCAGGTTCTGGGCCTTGCCACTGCAGGGTTCGCTCAGGGGGCGGCCGGCGGCGACCTCCCGCAGGCAGCCCTGCAGGCGAGAGAGTTCGTTCTCGAGGCTGTCGATCCGCTCCATGAGGTTGCGGATCACGTTGGCTTCCGCATCCGGCAGAGCCGAGTGGGCCAGGGGATCGATGCGCACCCCCGACTGGTGGATCACCCTGCCGGGGATTCCCACCACCGTGCTGTTCGGATCGACATCGCGCAGCACCACCGATCCGGCTCCGATCCGGGTGTTGTCGCCCACGGTGATCGCCCCCAGCACCTTGGCCCCGGCGCCCACCACCACGTTGCTCTGCAACGTGGGATGGCGTTTGCCATGTTCCTTGCCCGTGCCGCCCAGGGTGACCCCCTGGTACAGGAGACAGTTGTCGCCGATCACGCTGGTTTCGCCGATCACCACCCCCATGCCGTGGTCGATGAACACCCCGCGGCCGATCGTCGCTCCCGGATGAATCTCCACCCCGGTGAAGGCCCGGCCGAGCTGGCTCATCAGCCGCGGCACCAGGGGCATGCCCAGGCCCCAGAGCCGGTGACTGATCCGATGCAGCACGAGGGCGTGGAAGCCCGGGTAGCAGAGCAGGATTTCCAGCGTGCCTCTGGCTGCCGGGTCTCGCTCCCTGATGATCGCCAGATCGGCCCTGATCGCATCGAGCATGGCCAAGGCTTAGCGCATCAGACGGCCAGAAGGCCGATCTCCTTGCGCAACTGGTCGATGGTGGCCATCCCCAGATAGCTCTGGGCGCAGTGAACCACGGGCAGGCGCATCAGCTGACCCCGGTTCTGGCGCAGGGTCTGCTCCACCAGAGGAAGGCTGGGCCGATCGCAGAGCACGTGGCTGGCGGCCCGGAGCAGGGCCAGGAGGCGGCTGCCGGTATCGGGGCTGGCCGTCATCACCAGCAGCTCGTTGCCGCGCAGGCTGTGCAGGATGACTTCCGCCGCGCGAAGAATGCCAGGGCTGATGCTCACCAGGCCCACACAACTCCCCGCCCTCAGTTCCTTGAGCAGATCCAGCTCGTGGCGGAAGTCGTTGAGATCCACCGGAACGGCCCGCACGCCGTGGCGGCGGGCGATCTCCTCCACCGGCTGGAGGAAGTAACGGCTCGTGACCACCGTGCCCTTGCTGGAGCTTTCCAGCACCGCCTCCAGTTCCTCCATCGGCACCACCTCCACCGGCACCTCCAGGTTGGGGGTGAGTTCCTCGGCGATCAGCATCGAGGCCCCGATGTCCTCCCTCGGCGTGCTCACGAGAACGCGGGCACCGCAGCGGAGGCGCCAGTCGATCTCCCGGGTGAGCAGTTCGCGGGCCTGCTGCAGGGTGCAGCCGGCGTTGAGGAGCTTGTCGATGCTCTGGCGCACCTCCCGATCGATGTCGGGCACGGACTTGCTGCGCAAGCCGGGGGGAGGCTTGATCTCACGGGGTTTCTGCTGGTCACGCACGTAGATGCCGGAGCCGGCCATGGCTTCCACCACCCCGTCGGTCTCCAGCTGGCGGTAGACCTTGCTGATGGTGTTGCGGTGCAGGCCGGTCTGCATGGCGAGCTGGCGCGTACTCGGCAGGCGGTGGCCCGGCGGGTAGTGGCGTGCGGCGATGGCGAAGCAGATCTGGTTGTAGAGCTGGGTCGACGCCGGGATGTCGCTTTCCTGCTGGATGTGGAATCGCACGCCGGGGTGGGCCCAGATGAACTGCTGGCCACCCTAAGGAGCTTTGGCCCCGGTGACAATTGCTCCGTTGGCATACGTCCATGTGCCGGTTGGCTGCCGGGACAATGGCCCCACGCCGATTTCCAGACCATGGTTCCCGCCCCCCCCGATCCCGTTTCCCCAGGGGCACCCCGCGGCGAATGGGTGCAGATTCCTCCCCGGAACCCTGGCCAGGTCCCCCTTCGCTGCTGGTGGTCGCGGTCCCTGCGGCGCCCGCCTCGCGCGGGGGTGCTCGTGCTCCCCGAGGTGTTCGGCATCAACAGCTGGGTGCGGAGCGTGGCGGACCGTCTGGCGGCCGAGGGCTACGACGCCCTGGCCGTGCCCCTGTTCGCCCGCACGGCTCCGGAGCTGGAACTGGGATACGGGAATGGGGCTCTGGCCGAAGGGCGGTCCCACAAGGACCGCACCACCACGCCCCAGCTCCTGGCGGACCTTTCCCTCGCCTCGGCCTGGCTGCGCCATTCCCTTCCCGGCGGGGAGGGCCGCCTTGGCTGCGTGGGGTTCTGTTTCGGGGGCCACGTGGCGATGCTGGCGGCGACGCTGCCCGAGGTGGCCGCCACCGGCGACTTCTACGGAGCCGGTGTCGCCAGCGGCAGGCCCGGTGGAGGGGCCCCGACCCTCGATCTGGTCAGCTCGATTCAGGGCCGACTGCTCTGTGTCTGCGGCAGCGAGGATCCCCTTCTTCCTCCCGCTGATGTGGAGGCGATCGCCGGGGCTCTGGCGGCGGCCAACCGCAGCCGGGCCGATGCACGCCACAACCTGCTGCGGCTGGAGGCCGGGCATGGATTCATGTGCGAGGAGCGGGATGCCTATCGCCCGGCGGCGGCTGCGGCGGGCTGGCAGGCCCTGCTGGATCTGTTCGAGGGGGAGCTCTGATCGAGGGGAGGGGGGTGCTCTGAACCCCTTCAGCCGGCCGGGGCCGAAGGGGAGCCGGCTGCTGGAGCCGGTGCGGTGCGGCAGGGCCGAGGGGCCCGGCTTGGCGGTGGTCTTGCCCGCCGCCTGCTTGCGTGGGCTCAGAAACATGATCATGTTGCGGCCCTCCCGCTTGGGAGGCTGCTGGATCTCGGCGTTCTCCTCGAGATCCTTGGCCATCCGCAGCAGCAGCCGCTCGGCGAGGGCCGTGTGCTGGATCTCCCGGCCCCGGAAGATCACGGTGCATTTCACCTTGTCACCAGCCTTGAGGAAGCGCACGGCCTGACCGATCCGCACCTGGTAATCGTGGGAATCGATCTTGTAGCGCATCTTGACTTCCTTCACCTCCGTCTGGTGGGACTTCTTCTTGGCTTCCTTGGCCTTTTTCTCCTGTTCGAACTTGTACTTGCCGTAGTCCATGATCCGGCAGACCGGAGGGTCGGCCTTCTCGCTCACGAGCACCAGGTCGAGTTCCCGCTCTCTGGCCACCTCCAGGGCAGCCTCCCGGCTGATCACTCCCAGTTGACTGCCGTCGGCGTCGACCACCCGGAGATCGGGGTAGCTGATGCGATCGTTGATGTTGGGCAGCTCCCGCACGGGAGCACGGCGGTCAAAACGAGGACGGGGAGGCATTCACTGGGGCTACTGAATTCTCAGCCTAGACCGTGCCGTACCTCCTTCAGGGCCTGGGGCAGCAGATCGGCACCATCCAGCCAGCGTGCCCTGTGCTGGCGGCGGAACCAGGTTCGCTGTCGTTTGGCGTACTGGCGGGTGCGTCTCTCGGTGAGGGCTGCCGCTTCCCGTTCTGCCATCTCGCCTGCCAGGAGTCGCTTCGCCTCTCCGTAGCCGATGGTGTCCAGCAGGGGGCAGGTGTCCCCGAACCGCTCGATCAGCCGGGCGGTCTCCTCCACCAGGCCGTCGGCATAGAGGCGGGCGGTTCGCTGGCCGATCCGCTGGCTGAGATCGTCGGGATCCAGCCCCAGCTCCACCAGCCGCCAGGGCGGGGGCTGGAAGCTCTGCTGCTGGGAAAGGGGCCTGCCGGTGGCGTAGAGCACTTCCAGGGCCCGCTGGGTGCGCACGGCATCGGCAGGGGCGATGCGGGCCGCGGCGGCCGGATCGCCCTGGCGGAGCAGCTGGTGGCAGCGGACCTGACCGAGGACCTGGAACTGTTGCCGCAGCAGGGGCTGGGGAGGCACACGGGGGGGTGTCATGCCCTGCAGCAGTGCCTTGAGATAGAGCCCGCTCCCCCCCACCAGCAGGGCCACGCCGCAGCGGCGGTGCTCCGCCGCGATCGCCTGCCTGGCAAGGGAGACGAATTCCTGCAGGTTGATCGGCTGGTCGGGTTCGCGCAGGTCCAGCAGCTCATGGCGTACCCGCTCCCGCTGGGCCCGGGTCGGCTTGGCGGTGCCCACATCCATGTGGCGGTACAGCTGGCGGGAATCCACCGAGAGCACGGCCAGATCGAGGGCGGCGGCGATCTCCAGACCCAGGGCGGTCTTGCCGCTGGCGGTCGGCCCCAGCAGGGCGATGACCAGGGGCTCGCGGCCGGGCTCGGGGGGGGGCACGCTTCGGGGTGCAGGGGTGCTGGACGGGCACTCTGGCCGGCCGGGGCCTTCACGGGCAGATTGCACCCCTCTGCCGAATTGCCCTCCAGAGGCCCCTGGGTGGCCCCTGGGGAAGCGGTGGTAGAGTCCGCCAGCGGTTTTGGGCTCTGGCCCCTGTTGCCGCGCCCCCCTGCCCCGGAGAGCCAAGCCCTGTGCCCTTCCTCCGGGTAGCCCCCCTCGAATGAGCGACGTCACCAAAGTCCAGGCCGCCTACGGAGCCGAGCAGATCCAGGTGCTGGAAGGCCTGGAGCCGGTGCGCAAACGGCCAGGGATGTACATCGGCTCCACGGGACCGCGGGGACTTCACCATCTCGTCTACGAGGTGGTGGACAACTCCGTCGATGAGGCCCTGGCCGGCCATTGCGACGAGATTCTCGTCGTGCTGCATGACGACGGATCCGTGAGCGTGCGGGACAACGGCCGCGGCATCCCGACCGATCTCCATCCCCGGACCGGCAAGAGTGCCCTGGAGACCGTGCTCACCGTGCTGCACGCCGGTGGCAAGTTCGGCAGTGGCGGATACAAGGTCTCCGGTGGCCTCCATGGCGTGGGCGTGTCGGTGGTCAACGCCCTCAGCGAATGGGTGGAGGTCACGGTGCATCGCCAGGGGGGCGTGCACACCCAGCGCTTCGAGCGGGGCGCCCCGATCGGTGTGCTGCACACCGAGCCGGCCGAGGATCCCAGCCTCACCGGCACCCGGGTTCGCTTCAAGCCGGATTTCGAGATCTTCACCGGTGGCATCGAGTTCGATTACCAGACCCTGGCAGCCCGCATGCGGGAGCTCGCCTATCTGAACGGCGGGGTGCGGATCGTCTTCCGCGATGAACGCACTGCCTCCCGCACGGCGAAGGGGGAGGCCCATGAGGAGACCTACTACTACGAGGGCGGAATCAAAGAGTATGTGACCTATATGAATGCGGAGAAGGATCCCCTTCATGCCGAAATCATCTACGTCAACTCCGAAAAGGAAGGTGTGCAGGTGGAGGCGGCCCTGCAGTGGTGCGTGGATGCCTATTCCGACAGCATTCTGGGCTTCGCGAATAACATCCGCACCGTTGATGGAGGCACCCACATCGAAGGCCTCAAGACCGTGCTCACCCGCACCTTGAATACGTTCGCCAGGAAGCGGGGCAAGCGCAAGGAAGCCGATGCGAATCTCGCCGGCGAAAACATCCGGGAGGGCCTGACCGCAGTGCTTTCGGTGAAGGTGCCTGACCCTGAATTCGAAGGGCAGACGAAAACCAAGCTGGGTAACACTGAGGTACGTGGAATCGTCGATACCCTTGTCGGGGAAGCGTTGAGTGAATACCTTGAGTTTCACCCCTCCGTGATCGATCTGATCCTGGAGAAGGCGATCCAGGCATTCAATGCCGCTGAAGCCGCCCGCCGGGCCCGTGAGCTGGTGCGGCGTAAGTCGGTGCTGGAAAGTTCCACGCTTCCAGGAAAGCTTGCTGATTGCAGCACCCGGGATCCCTCCGAATCCGAGATCTACATCGTGGAAGGAGACTCCGCCGGAGGTTCGGCGAAGCAGGGCAGGGACCGTCGCTTCCAGGCGATCCTGCCGTTGCGGGGCAAGATCCTGAACATCGAAAAAACCGATGACGCCAGGATCTACAAGAATTCAGAGATCCAGGCCTTGATCACCGCCCTTGGGCTGGGGATCAAGGGGGAGGAATTTGACGAGAAGAATCTCCGCTACCACAGAATCGTGATCATGACCGATGCGGATGTGGATGGAGCCCACATCCGTACGCTGCTGCTTACTTTCTTCTACCGTTATCAGAAGGCTCTGGTGGAAGGTGGTTATATTTACATCGCCTGTCCGCCGCTCTACAAGGTGGAAAGGGGCAAGAACCATGTCTATTGCTACAACGAAGCGGAATTGAGGAAAACGATCGAGGCGTTCGGCGAAAAGGCCAACTACACGATCCAGCGCTTCAAGGGCCTGGGGGAAATGATGCCCCAGCAGCTCTGGGAAACCACCATGGATCCCACCACGCGCATGATGAAGCGTGTGGAGATCGAGGATGCGGCCGAAGCCGACCGCATCTTCACGATCCTGATGGGCGACAAGGTGGCTCCCCGCAGGGAGTTCATCGAAACCCACAGTGCTGAGCTCGATTTCGCCCAGCTCGATATCTGATGCTGGCACCCCACCTGCAGCTGCGGCGCCGCTGTTCCGCCTGGCGATGGGCCGCCCTTCTGGGATTCGCCCTGCTCGCCCCTGCCGCCTTGCCGGCCGGAGGCGGGGAGCGGAGACAGCCGGAGGTGCGCCGTCGCCAGGGTCAGGCGGAACCACTGGTACCCGGCGAGGCCGTGAGCCTGCACTGTGAGCCCCAGCTGCAGGCCCCGGTTCTCGCGCGGTTGGAGCCCGGGGTGCCCCTCCGGGTGCTGCGCCACTGGCTCGCGGGCGATGGGCGGCGGTGGCTACAGGTCGAGACGGCCACTGGAGCCGGTCGCGCCGGACGGGGCTGGCTGGCAGGTTGATCCCGCCAGGGAGGGGCGCCGGGAGGGCTCCGGCCGGAGCCCGGGCCTCACCCTCAGGCCGCCAGCGCGGATTCGATGGCCTCGGTGAGTTCACCGGCATCGGGCTCCACGGAGCTCCTGAAGCGGGCCAGGACGGTGCCATCCCGCCCGATCAGGAACTTCTCGAAGTTCCAGGCCACGTCTCCGGCAGGGTCCGCCTGGGTGAGCAGGTCGTAGGGGGGCGTCTTGGCGCCGGTGGCGTGGACCTTGTCGAAGAGAGGAAAGCTGGCGCCGTAGGTGCTGGAGCAGAACCGCTCGATCTCGCTGAGGCTGCCCGGTTCCTGGCCGCCGAAATCGTTGCAGGGGAAGCCGAGCACGACGAAACCCAGATCCCCGTAGCTGTCCTGAAGCTTCTGCAGACCGGCGTACTGACGGGTGAAGCCGCAGCGGCTGGCCACGTTCACGATCAGCAGAACCTTGCCCCCCCAGTCACCGAGCCGACGCTCCTCGCCGGCAGCGGTGCGTACCACCACATCGCTCACGTTCAGGGCCATGGCTTCGTGCGGATTCGCTTCTGAAACGTTCCGGACACTAGCGGCCATCCCCATACACTCGATGGCGCCGGCAGCCCTGGAACGATGAGCGACAGTTCCGCCGTGGCTGAGGTTGTGGCCCGTCAACTCGAGGGGCTGCTGGAGGCCGCCAATTACGACGGCGCCAAACTGCTGCTCCAGCCGGTACAGCCGGTGGATGCGGCCGAAGCGATCGGCACCCTCCCCCGCACGTTGCAGGCCCTGGCCTTTCGCCTGCTCCCCAAGGACGAGGCGATCGAGGTCTACGAGTATCTCGATGGCGATGTGCAGCAGAGCCTGCTGGATCGCCTGCGCTCCTCGGAGGTGCTGGAACTGGTGGAGCAGATGTCACCCGACGATCGGGTGCGGCTGTTCGACGAACTGCCGGCCAAGGTGGTGCGCCGCCTGCTGGCGGAGCTGAGCCCGGCGGAGCGCCGGGTCACCGCCCAGATGCTGGGCTACGAGGCGGAAACGGCCGGTCGTCTGATGACGACCGAGTTCATCGATCTGAAGGAGTTCCACAGCGCCGCCCAGGCGCTGGAGATCGTGCGGCGCCGGGCCCGCCGGACCGAGACGATCTACAGCCTCTACGTCACCGATGCTTCCCGCCACCTCTCCGGGATGCTGTCGCTGCGGGATCTGGTCACGGCCGATCCGGAGCAGCGGCTCGGGGACGTGATGACCCGGGAGGTGGTGAGCGTGACCACCGACATGGACCAGGAGGAGGTGGCCCGGGTGATCCAGCGCTACGACTTCCTGGCCGTGCCGGTGGTGGACCGGGAGCAGCGGCTGGTGGGGATCGTGACGGTGGACGACGTGATCGACGTGATCGAGCAGGAGGCCACCCGGGACCTCTACGCGGCCGGTGCGGTGCAGGCCGGTGACGAAGACGATTATTTCCGCAGCAACCTGTTCACCGTGGCCCGCCGCCGGGTGGTGTGGCTGCTGGTGCTGCTGGTGGCCAATACCGGCACCTCCGCCGTGATCGCGCAGCAGCAGGGGGTGCTGCAGAAGGTGGTGCTGCTGGCGGCCTTCATCCCCCTGCTGATCGGCACCGGAGGCAATGTGGGAGCCCAGAGTTCCACGGTGGTGATCCGTGGCCTCAGCACCCAGCGACTGCAGGCCCTGGGTCCGGCACGCACGATCGGCCGGGAGGCGTTCGCCGGCGCCCTGCTCGGGTTGCTGCTGGTGCTGGTGGTGGTGCCCTGGGCCTGGACGATGGGTGGCAGTGTGCTGGTGGCGACGGCAGCGGGCATCAGCCTGGTGGCGATCACCACGCTGGCGGCCACGGCGGGAGCGGCCCTGCCCCTGCTCTTCGATCGGTTCGGACTGGATCCGGCCCTGATGTCCGCCCCGTTCATCACGACGGCGACCGACGTGGCCGGGGTGTTCATCTACCTGCAGACGGCCAGCTGGCTGCTGCCCCGCCTCGGCGCTGGATGAGAGATATTCACACTTCTTCAGGTTAGGCTTTACACACCGTTAGGTCCCCGAGCCATGGACGTCGTCCTCACCGCAAGCCAACTGACCCCGCCCGCCTCCCCGGGCCGTCGTTCGATGCCGTCGGTCGATGGCGATCTGGTGCGTTCCTACCTGCGGGACATCGGCCGTGTGCCGCTGCTCAGTCATGAGCAGGAGATCACCCTGGGCCGTCAGGTGCAGGAGCTGATGGCGCTGGAGGAGCTGCGGGAGGAACTGACGATGCGCTCCGGCGGTGAAGAGCCGAGCCAGAAGCAGTGGGCAACGGCGGCGGGCCTGGAGCCGGCTCTGCTGCGGCGCCGGCTGCACGGGGGCCGCCGCGCCAAGGAGCGGATGGTGGCGGCGAACCTGCGGCTGGTGGTGAGCGTGGCGAAGAAGTACACCAAGCGGAACATGGAACTCCTGGACCTGATCCAGGAGGGCACGATCGGCCTGGTGCGGGGCGTGGAGAAGTTCGACCCGACGCGGGGCTACAAGTTCAGCACCTACGCCTACTGGTGGATCCGGCAGGGGATCACGCGGGCGATCGCGGAGAAGAGCCGCACGATCCGGCTGCCGATCCACATCACCGAAACGCTGAACAAGCTGAAGAAGGGGCAGCGGGAGCTGAGCCAGGAGCTGGGCCGCACGCCCACGGTGGGGGAACTGGCGGTGGCGGTGGAGCTGCCGGAGGAGGAGGTGAAGGAGCTGCTGTGCCGGGCGCGCCAGCCGGTGAGCCTGGAGACGAAGGTGGGCGACGGGGAGGACACCGAACTGCTGGATCTGCTGGCGGGCGACGGGGTGCTGCCGGAGGAGATGGTGGATGGGGAATGCCTGAAGGGAGACCTGCATGCGCTGCTGGAGCAGCTGCCGGAGCTGCAGGGGAGGGTGCTGAAGATGCGCTACGGCATCGAGGGCGAGGAACCCATGAGCCTCACGGGCATCGGCCGGATCCTGGGGATCAGCCGCGACCGGGTGCGCAACCTCGAACGGGACGGGCTGGGTGGCCTGCGCCGGCTCAGCGATGCGGTGGAGGCCTACGTCGCCGGCTGATTGCTTCCCGGCAGTACGTTTCGGGGGTCCAGGGAAACTGCCGCCGTGGGGGAATCGAT
>CAWKAW010000006.1:0-99616 GCA_963847745.1 uncultured cyanobacterium
AACGGAGAGGGTGGGATTCGAACCCACGGAAGGTTGCCCTTCAAACGATTTCGAGTCGTTCGCTTTCGACCACTCAGCCACCTCTCCCGGACCGGCGAGCGGCCCGCCCCGCCGGAGCAGCACGGATCGTTCGCAAGCGAGGTCAACTCTAGGCAACAGGTGCCGAGGGATCAGGGGGACGACGACTGCCACCGGCCTCAGCCGGCGGCAGCCAGGAATCCATTGGCGCCGCTGGCCTGCCAGCCCGGGGGCAGAGGCTCGCCTGCGGGGGCGCTCCCGCTCAGCCACACCTGGCGGGAAGGGCGGCCCAGCAGCTGCCGGCGCTCCCGCTTCCGGGGGGTGAACCCCAGCCAGATCCCCGTCGCCTCCGGTTTCTGCAGGGCCTGCCAGGCCCACAGCGCCTGTCGGTCGGGCAGAAGCAGCCAGCGCCGTGCCCCCAGGGTGAGGGCGAGGGCATGGCTGTCCATCGAGAGAGCTTCAGCGGCCAACCCGGGACTGGCCAGCCGCTGCCCCGCCTGCAGGGGCGCCCCCGCCTCCCCGTAGGCCACCACCCTCCCCGCCATTTCCCTCCAGCAGGCGGGCTCGGCCGGGGCCACGGGATCGAGCAGCAGCAGCCAGTCGAGCCTCTGGATCCCCAGTCCCGCCGAGAGCTGTCGCGCCTGCCGGCAGCTGAAGCCATCGCCATGGCTGGCGATCACGGCGCCCCGGCCTTGGTGGCGGGCGATCAGCAGATCCCTTCCGTCTCCCCCGGGTCCAGCATTCAGCCCAGGGCTGCCCTGGTGCACCAGCAGCAGCTGGTCGGCCCCGAGCAGGGAGAGATGCACCGCCACCCCGATCGCCAGCAGGCCGGTGGCCGCCCTCCGCCAGCGGCGATCCAGGCCGGGCAGCAGCCAGCCCAGCAGGCCCAGGCCCACCAGCAGCACCAGCGCGGGCAGGGGCCGGCCCGTGCGCCACTGGGCCATGGGCAGGGCGGCGAAGCCATGGGCGATCGCCAGCAACGGGTGGGTGAGCAGCAGCACGGGGGCGGCCAGCACCGGCAGCAGGGGCGCCGCCAGCAGGGCCACCGCCGCCAGGGCCATCGCCCCCAGGGTGAGGGGGGTGAGCAGGAGGCTGGCGGCCAGGTTGGCGGGAACGGCGTAGAGCGGCACGGCGCCGAAGTGGAGGAGCTGCAGGGGCAGGGTCCAGAGGCTGGCCGCCAGGGGCACCGCCAGGGCCGGGGCCAGCCAGCGGCGCAGCACCCCGGGCCGCTCCGGCGGCCCCCCCGGCAGCCGCTCCGCCAGCCCCTGCTCCAGCGGTGCCGCGGTGACCACCAGCCCGGCCGTGGCCGCCACGCTGAGCTGGAAGCCCACCTCCCCCAGCCAGTCCGGCCGCAGCAGCAGCATCACCGTCACGCTGAGGCCGAGGATGCCCAGGGGCCGGCCCCGCCGGCCGCATTCGAGGGCCACCAGCGAACCACTGCCCATCAGCACGGCCCGCACCACCGAGGGCTGTGGACCCGCCAGCAGCAGGAACAGCAGGATCGCCCCGCCGGCCAGTCCCAGCCGCGGCAGGCGCGCCAGCCGGCGCCCCAGCACCAGCACGGCGCCGAGCAGCACGCTCAGATGGAACCCCGAGGCGGCCAGGGCATGGGAGAGGCCGGCGGCGCGGAAGGCCTCCCGCAGCTCCGCCGGCAGGGGCACCACGGCGCCACCGAGCACCAGGGCCGCCAGCAACCCGCCCCGTTCCGGCCCGCCCACCGCCACCAGCTGGCCGGCGATCCGCCGCCGCAGATCGGCGATCGGAGTGGCGGGCCGCTCCAGCACCTCCAGCTGCCCCACCCGCAGCCGGGTCCAGACCCCCTGGCGCTCCAGCCGTTCGGCGCCCCCGGCCAGCAGCGGGTGGGGAGCCGCACGGGGGCGATCCAGCCGCCCCCTCACCCGCACGGTCCAGCCCTGGCGCAGCTCGGGGCAGCTGGTGAAGGCCAGCTCCGTGCGGCCTCCCTCACCCTCCAGCGGCACCCGGCAGGGCGGTTTCTGTCCTGCCCCGGCCCCAGGTGGCAGCAGCCGGGGATCCGCCAGCACCCTTCCCTGCAGCTCCGTCTCCACAGGGCCTCCGGCAGCCTCGAGGCGGCGCACCGGATCCCGGGGACCCGGCTGCACCGGCCGCAGCAGGGCCTGGACCAGCACCAGGGCCAGCAGCAGGGCCGGCCAGAGCGAGGCGGCTGGACCCTCCCCCTTCCGGGTCCCAGCCTCCGCTGGCGATCCGCCCGTTTCGTCCATCGCCACCCTCGGCCGGGGTCCTGGTGCAGCGTTCCCCGGGGCGGTCAGGTTCAGAAGTGGGGAATCCGCTCCAGCAGCTCGCAGAGTTCGGGGCTGGGCAGTTCCTGGCCCAGAAGCGGCGCCACCAGGGCGGCCACCGGCCGCAGCCGGCAGGGCCAGTGGGCCCGTTCGGCGATGCGGCCGGCCTGGAACGTGCCCGCCAGCACCACGAGGGTGAGCAGCCTGCGCTTCAGCTGGCGCTGCTCAGGCAACGGCGGTGGTGGCGGTGGCGGCAACCGGGGCGTCCTCCGGATGGGCGGCGAACCAGGCCGCCCGCTTCTCCTCGCTGAGCAGCGGGAAGCCCAGGCTGCGGCGTTCGGCCAGCCAGGCCTCGGCCACCTGCCGCGCCAGGTGGCGGATGCGGGCGATGGTGGCGGTGCGCTCCGTCACCGAGATCACGCCGCGGGCCTCCAGCAGGTTGAAGGTGTGGCTGCACTTGAGCACGAAATCCAGGGCCGGAGCCGGCAGCCCCTTCGCCACCAGAGCGGCGGCTTCCGCCTCGTAGAGGGCGAAGAGCTGCTGCAGCCGCTCAGGATCCGAGGCCTCGAAGTTGTAGGTGCAGTGGCCCTTCTCGAAGGGCAACCAGAGATCGCCGTAGCTGCGTTCGCCGTTCCAGCTCAGCTCCCAGATGCTCTCCACGTCCTGCAGGTACATCGCCAGCCGTTCGAGGCCATAGGTGATCTCGATCGACACGGGCCGGCAGTCGAGACCGCCGCACTGCTGGAAGTAGGTGAACTGGGTCACCTCCATGCCGTCGAGCCACACCTCCCAGCCCACCCCCCAGGCGCCCAGGGTGGGCGATTCCCAGTTGTCCTCCACGAAGCGGATGTCGTGCTCCACCTGGCGGATGCCGAGAGCCTCCAGCGAGGCCAGATAGGTCTCCTGGATCCCGTCCGGCGACGGTTTGATCAGCACCTGGTACTGGAAGTAGTGCTGGGCCCGGTTGGGATTGTCGCCGTAGCGGCCATCGGTGGGGCGGCGGCAGGGTTCCGGGTAGGCCACCGCCCACGGCTCGGGCCCGATCGCCCGCAGCACCGTGTGGGGGCTCATGGTGCCGGCCCCCTTCTCGGTGTCGTAGGGCTGCAGGATCACGCAGCCCTGATCAGCCCAGAAGCGGTTCAGGGCCTGGATGATGTCCTGGAAATGCACGCTGCCGCACGCCGGTGGCGCCAAGGGTCGGCGCCATTGTCGGTGGCGAAGGGTCCCCCGCCGGATCCCGGCCGGGATGGGGTGTCAGCCCTTGGGAATGCGCAGCTTCTGGCCGGGGAAGATGAGGTCGGGATCCTCGATCACCTCCTTGTTGGCCTCGAAGATCTCGGTGTAGCGGGCGCCGTTGCCGTAGGCCCGCTCGGCGATGCCCCAGAGGGTGTCGCCCGACTCCACCAGCACGAATTCGGATTCCGCGGGGGGCTTGGCCGCGGCCGCAGGGGCGGGCGTCTTGAGCCCGCTGGCCTCCACCTTCTTGACGCCTTCCACGTTGCCGGCGATCAGCACGGCCTTCTCGAAGGCGGCCTTGTCCTTGGCCGTGCCGGTGAGGGTGGCCACGCCGTCGACCACGGTCACCATGAGGTCGGTGACGCCCGGGTTGTTCTTCTCCACGTGTTGCTTGAGCTTCTCGGCGGTCTTGGCCGGGTCTTCACCGCGGTTGAACACCTTCTTGCCGATGGTGCCGACGAAATCGAAGAGGGGAACGCCCATTTGGGGAGCAGAAAAGACGCTCCCAGTTAAGCCAACCGGGGGGCGAGAGGCTGCCGTCGCCGGCACAGGCCGGCGCAGCTCAGGCCACCAGCTCCAGCAGGCCCATCAGCCCGGCGGCCAGGGGCCTGTGGCGGGCCCGGGCAAAGCCGGCACCATGGGCCAGCTCCTCCTGGGCTGGTCCGGTGGGGAATCGCTTCAGGCTTTCTTCCAGGTAGGCGTACTGCTCCCGCACTCCGAACGCCTGGGCCGCCGGCACCACCAGCCGGCGCAGGTAGGCCCGCTGGAAGCGGGCAGCGGCGGCTGCCCCTGCTCCCGCCTGCGGATCGACATGGTTGAAATCGAGCACGGCCGCCCGACCGCCCGCTCGCAGCACCCTTCTCAGCTCCTGCAGGCCCGCCGAGGGATCCGCCAGATTGCGCAGGCCGTAGGCCATCACCGCCCCGTCGGCCCAGCCCTCGCCCAGACCGGTGGCCAGGGCATCACCCTGGCGCCAGGTGAGGGGAAGCCAGCTCAGGGTGGAAGCCCGCCGCCGGGCCTGCTCGAGGGGAGCTGCCGCGGCATCGATCCCCAGCACCTGCCCGCCCGGCCGCACCTTCGCCGCCAGCAGGAGGGCGAGGTCCCCGGTGCCGCAGCAGAGATCAAGCAGGCGCTGGCCCGGGCGGGGCTGGAGCCAGGCCACCGCTCGCCGTTTCCAGTGTCGGTGCCATCCCAGGCTCAGCAGATCATTGAGCAGGTCGTAGCGGGGAGCGATGGCATCGAAGAGCTCCCGGACCGCTGCCGGGTCAGCGGGGTTCGGCGTAACCATCCCAGGGGAGAAGGATCGCGTCGAGGCTGATGCCGCTCTCAGGCTCATCGAGGGGAAGATGCAATCCCCGCGCCTCCAGCCGATCAGGACTGGTGAAAGTGAGCACCATCACGGTGGCCAGTCCGACTGCGGCGGAACACACCATGCAGCCGGCCAGCATCAGGGAGAACTCCTGACGATCCGTGGCCGCCTGCATCAGCTGCAACGCCCAGGCCACCAGGGCCACCACCACGGCCACCAGCACCAGAGCAAGGCCCGTGAGGGCAGGGGAGGGCAGGGCGGGCAGCGCTGACAAGGGGGGAGGAGCGAAGGGAATCGTCTGTGGACAAATGTAACGAGGCTTTAAGCGGCTCTGCGATCTGCCTGCCTGTCCGTCTGCAGCAGTGGACGCAGCGGCAGACCCCTGTGCAGCAGTTCCTTCTTGATCTCTTCCACCGTGAGCACGCCATCATGGAGCAGGGAGGCCAGCAACGCCGCAGCAGCCTTTCCCTCCTCCAGGGCATCGGCGATGTCGTCGATGCAGCCCGCCCCACCCGAAGCGATCACCGGCACCTCCACCGCCTCGGCAACGGTCCGGGTGAGGGCAAGGTCATAGCCGGCCTGGGTGCCGTCCCCATCCATCGAGGTGAGCAGGATCTCGCCGGCCCCCAGGGCCACCACCCTCCGGGCCCAGGCCACCGCATCCAGGCCGCTGTTCTCGCGCCCTCCCTTCACATACACGTCCCAGCCGGGCGAGTCGCCGGTGGCGCTGCCGGTGCTGCCGCTGGCGGGGCTGCGCCGGCGGGCATCGATCGCCACCACGATGCACTGGCAGCCGAAGCGATCGGCACCACGGGCCACCAGGTCGGGATCCTGCACCGCCGCGGAATTGAGGCTCACCTTGTCGGCCCCGGCCCGCAGCAGCTCCGTGATGCCCTCCACGCTGGCGATGCCCCCGCCCACCGTGAAGGGGATCGTGACCTCCTCGGCGGTGCGTCGCACCAGATCCACCAGCGTGCCGCGCCCCTGGTGGCTGGCGGCGATGTCGAGGAAGACCAGCTCGTCGGCCCCGGAGGCGCTGTAGCGGCAGGCCAGCTCCACGGGATCGCCCGCATCGCGCAGCCCCACGAAGTTCACCCCCTTCACCACCCGGCCTTCAGCCACGTCGAGGCAGGGAATGATGCGCTTGGCGACCATGGCGATGGCAGGGAAAGGGAAGAGAAGGCCGGAGAGGAGCAGGGGGGGAAAGCGGTTCGCGAGGGCGCTGTAGGGTTGCGCCACTTTTCATGGAACCCCGGCCATGACCCAGGCTGCCATCACCATCGGATCGAAGGTGCGGGTCACCCGGGTGCGGGACCGCATCCCGGCCGATCTGGTGGCGGCCCTGAAGGCCGATCCCACCGGCACGGTGCGGGATTTCAAACTGACCGACGGCACCGGCGTGGGGGTGGTGGTGGAGCTCTCCAACGGCCTCACCAGCTGGTTCTTCGACGACGAAGTCGCCCCGGCCTGATCCCATCGCGCCTCCCCCTGTCGGAACCGTGAGCGAACATCCCGAGACAAGTTCCGCCGGGGACGGCCCTGCTGAGGGCTCCGGTGGCAAAGGGGCCCGGCAGCTGCTCGGCATGAAGGGCGCCGGAGCCGGTGGTTCCCTCTGGAAGATCCGCCTGCAGCTCACCAAGCCGGTCACCTGGATCCCCCTGATCTGGGGCGTGATCTGCGGTGCCGCCGCATCGGGGCAGTTCCACTGGCGCTGGCAGGACGTGCTCGCCGCCCTCGCCTGCATGCTCATGAGCGGACCGCTCCTGGCCGGCTACACCCAGACCCTCAACGACTACTACGACCGGGAGATCGATGCGATCAACGAGCCCTACCGGCCGATCCCCTCGGGTGCCATCCCCCTGGCCCAGGTGAGGGTGCAGATCGTGGTGCTGCTGCTGGCGGGGCTCGGGGTGGCCTGGGGGCTGGACCGCTGGGCCGGCCACCCAACACCCGTCCTGCTGCTCCTTGCCCTCGGGGGTTCTGTGGTGAGCTTCATCTATTCGGCACCACCGCTGAAGCTGAAGCAGAACGGCTGGCTCGGCAACTACGCCCTGGGAGCCAGCTACATCGCCCTTCCCTGGTGGGCAGGCCAGGCTCTCTTCGGCCAGCTCACCTGGCCCACCGCCCTGCTCACCCTCGCCTACAGCCTCGCCGGCCTGGGAATCGCCGTGGTCAACGACTTCAAGAGCGTGGAGGGCGACAGGGCCCTGGGTCTCCAGTCCCTGCCTGTGGTCTTCGGCACCGAGCGGGCCAGCTGGATCAGCGCCGCCATGATCGATGTCTTCCAGGTGGCGATGGTTGCCGTGCTGATCGCCATCGGCCAGAATTTCGCCGCCGTGCTGCTGGTGCTCCTCATCGTTCCCCAGATCACCTTCCAGGACATCTGGCTGCTGCGCGATCCGGTGGCGTACGACGTGAAGTACCAGGCCAGCGCCCAGCCCTTTCTGGTGCTCGGCATGCTCGTCACCGCCCTGGCCATCGGCCACAGCGGTCTCACCCAGTTCGGCGGCGGAGGGCCCCTCACCCTGTGACCCGGGTCGGGGCGCCACGGCAGTCCGGCGAGCCCACGCGCCAGCCGCACCCCCTGCCGCGAACGGAGCAGCCGGTGCAGAAGCGCAGGCTGCCCGTGGTGCCACTCCTGGCGGCCCTGGGGGTCGGCAGTGGCGTCGCCCTCGCCCAGATGACCCTGCTCAGCGGCCTCGATGGCGTCCTCCCTGAGGTGAGGGGCATCAGCAGCTTCAGCCGGCCCGGAACGCTCACGATCCTCTCCGCCGACGGCAAGGTGCTCCTCAAGCAGGGGCCGGCCACCCGGGAGAAGCTCCCTGCCGGCAAGATGCCGAAGTTGCTCCAGCAGGCCTTCGTCGCCGCCGAGGATCGGCGCTTCTACCAGCATGACGGTGTCGATCTGCTCGGCATCGGCAGAGCGCTGGTGCGGAACGTGCGCGAAGGCTCGGTGGAGGAAGGCGCCAGCACCATCACCCAGCAGCTGGCCCGCATGGTGTTCCTCAGTCAGGACCGCACCCTGCTGCGCAAGATCAAGGAAGCGGCACTGGCCGGCAAGATCGAGCGGGAGCTCAGCAAGCAGCAGATTCTCGAGCAGTATCTGAATTTCGTGTATCTCGGCTCGAGCGCCTACGGCGTTTCCGATGCCGCCTGGATCTACTTCTCCAAGAAACCCGACCAGCTCACCCTCCCCGAGGCAGCTCTGCTGGCCGGCCTGCCACCGGCACCCTCGGTCTATTCCCCCCTGGTGAACCAGGACCTGGCCCTGAAACGACGCTCCACGGTGCTGCGCCGGATGCGGGAGCAGGGGTACATCGATGACGCCCAGCTGGCCCAGGCGGACGCCGCACCGCTCGGCCTGAAGCCGGCCGAGCCGAAATACTTCGAGAATCCCGCTCCCTGGTTCACCAGCTGGCTGGAGCAGGAGCTGCCCACGGTGCTCACCAAGGAACAGCTCGAGGTGGGAGGTCTGACGATCCGCACCGGTCTCAAGCCCGAATGGCAGGCCAAGGCCCAGCAGGCCATCGATTCCTACGCCACCGGCAACATGCAGGGTGCCCTGGTGGCGATGGAGCCGGGTACGGGCCTGGTGCGGGCGATGGTGGGGGGCACCGACTGGCAGAAGAGCCAGTTCAACCGGGCCACCCAGGCCCTGCGTTCCCCGGGGTCCACCTTCAAGCTCTTCGCCTACACCGCGGCCCTCCAGCACGGCCTGCGGCCGGAGGATACGGTCAGCAACCGGGAACGCTGCTACGGCGACGTCTGCATCAAGGGTTCCCCCGGTCGGGTGAGCCTCACCACGGCCATCACCAACTCGATGAACGCGGCCTCGGTGGCCGTGGCCGAGAAGGTGGGCTATCCGCGGGTGATCGATGTGGCCCGCAAGCTGGGGATCACCGGAGAGGTGGGGCAATACCCCTCGATGGTGCTCGGGGCCAACGAAAAGCATGTGATCGACATGACGGCCGCCTATGCGGCCATCACCAACCGGGGCGTGTATGTGCAGCCCACCGCCTTCGACGAGATCTACGGACCCGACGGCGAACTGATCTGGAGCCGCCGCGTGGATGCGAAACCTCCGCAGAGGGCTGTTTCCAGTGACGTGGCCGATGCGATCACCTGGATGCTCCAGAGGGTGGTGAGCAGCGGCACCGGCCGGGCGGCCAGTCTCGGGGACCGGCCGGTGGCGGGCAAGACCGGCACCTCCGAGGGCGCCCGCGACCTCTGGTTCATCGGTTCGATCCCCCAGCTCACCACCGGGATCTGGCTGGGCTACGACCAGAACTGGAAGACCGGCAGCAGCAGCGCCCAGGCGACGTACGCCTGGTATTCCTTCATGTCCCGCATCGTCAAGGATCTGCCGCCCCAGAACTTCCCTCCCAAACCTGAGCTCACCGGTCAGTTCGTGCCCCCCAAGCCCTCCAGGAACGATCAGGGTGGTGCGCAGCGGCCCCGCACACCGGCCAGGGAACGGCGCTGGGAGCCTCCGGTGGATGAAATCGAGATTCCTGAACCGGATCAGCAGGAGCGTCCCTGGAGACCCGAGCCGGAACGGCAGCCGGAGAGCCTGCAGGTACCCGAGAGTGAGCAGAGCCCCTGGCCGGCGGCCCCTGCCCAGCCGGAGCGAGCGGCCCCGGCGCGACCCCGATCTCCTTCGGGTTCCGCTCCGCCTCCGGAGGCGGCCGCACCCCCGCCATCGGCACCCCCCGCTCCCCGGCCGGTGCCTTCTCCCGCACCGGCTCCGGCCCAGCGGTCGGCCCCGGCGCCGGCCACCCCTCCACCCCAGCCCGCCGGCCTTCCCCCGCTCAGGCCGCCTCCTCCGGTGTCGCCTCCTCCTCCGGTGCCTTCGCCGCCCTGAACGGGCTGATCTCCTCCAGCACGGCCGCGAAGAAGCCATCCCCGCCCCCTGTGGGGTCCCCACTCTCCCCCGGCCACCACTGGCGCTGCTCCCCAGCGCGCAGGTGGGGCCGGCCAGCCAGGAACGATTCGATCAGCTCCCTGTTCTCCCGGGGATGCACGGTGCAGGTGGCGTAGACCAGCCGCCCACCCGGGGCAAGCAGGGGCAACAGCCCCTCCAGCAGGTCTCGCTGCACCGACACGAGGCCGTCGATGGAGGCGGGTTCGATCCGCCAGCGGGCATCGGCATGGCGCGCCAGGGTGCCCAGGCCCGAGCAGGGAGCATCCAGCAGGATGCGATCGAAGTGGCCCTGCCATTGCGGACGCTGCGCCAGCAGTGTGCCGGCATCCGCGGCAAGGGTGCGGATCGAATGAAGTCCGAGCCGTTCGGCGTTGCTGGAAAGGCGGCGCAGGCGGGCAGCGGAACGGTCCACGGCCCAGATCTCCCCCCCATCGCCCATCAGTTCGGCGATGTGGGTGGTCTTGCCGCCGGGGGCGGCGCAGGCGTCGAGCACCGTGCAGCCCGGCCGGAGGTCGAGCAGGGGGGCGATCCGCTGGGCATTGCGGTCCTGCACGCACCAGTGACCTTCCCCATAGCCGGGCAGGGCACGCAGATCCCCCGGCCGATCTTCGAGGCAGAGCCCCTGGGGCATCTCGGCCAGGGGCGAGGCCCTCAGGCCGGCGGCGGCGAAGGCCTCCCGCAGCTCCTCGCGATGGGTGCGCAGGAGGTTGACCCTCAGATCGAGAGCGGGGGCTGCGTTGCAGGCGCGGCCGAAGGCCTCCGCCCGGCCGGGCATGTCGGCGGGCGGCAACCAGCGCAGCAGTTCCGCGCCGAGCCAGGTGGGCAGCGAATGGCGCAGGGCGAAGGCGGCCGCCGGATCCTCCGGCAGCTCCAGCCCCCGCCAGGGTTCGCCTCCCCCGGCCCCGTCTCCCCCGCGCTCCCGGCTGCGCAGCACGGAACGCAGCAGGCCGTTGGCCACCGGGGCCAGGCGGCCCAGTCCGCCCCGCTTGGCGAGTTCCACGGTGGTGCTCACCGCGGCGGAGGGGGGCACCCGCCCGCTGAACAGCAGCTGGTAGAGGCCGAGGTGCAGCAGCCAGCGCAGCCGTGGCGGCTGGCGATCGGCCGGCACCCGGCCATGGGCGTCGATCCAGGCATCCAGGAGTCGCCGCTGGCGGATCGCTCCGTAGGCCAGTTCGGTGGCCAGCGCCCGATCGAGGCAGCCCAGCGGATGGCGGGCCAGCTCCCGTTCCAGGGCGGCATCCGCGTAGGCCCCGGCCGCCACCGCCAGCAGCACCCGCCACACCACCTCCCGGGCGGCAAGGCCGGTGGGGCCGGGTTCGGCAGCGAGGGGCGGGGGGGTGATCGGAACGATGGGGCCAGGAGCGGGCGCACCACCCTTCCTAGGGTCTCCCCGGGGCATCAGGGTCCGGGGCCTGGCCCGGCAACGCCACCACCTGCCAGCGGAAGCGGGCCAGGGGCAGGCGACCGTCCTCCTGCACCGGGATGCCCTCGGCCAGGAGCAGCTGCCGCTGGATCCAGTCGGATCCTTCGCGGCCGGGGCTCATGGCGATGCGCCCCTGGGCATTGACGACGCGATGCCAGGGGATGCGGGAGGGCAGGGGCAGACGGCGCAGGGCCCAGCCCACCTGGCGCGCACAGCCCCAGGCACCGATCAGTTCGGCGATCTGGCCGTAGGTCGCCAGCCGACCGTGGGGGATGAGGGCCACCGCCGCGTACACCTTCCGGTCGAAAGGACGAAGCCGCTCCCGCTCCTGCCCGCTCATGACCCCGATCCGGCATCCGGATCGACCATGCTCCGGGAAGATGGCCCTTTGCCGGTTCCATGCCGCTGCTGCCCCGCCGTTTCGAGCGACTGAAGGCGGTGCTGGACCGCCGCATGGGTGACCTCACGGTGCTGCTGGAGCATGTGGAGAAACCCCACAACCTCTCGGCGATCCTGCGCACCTGCGACGCGGTGGGGGTGGCCGAGGCCCATGCGATCTGCCGGGAAGGCCGGCTTCCCACCTTCAACAGCACGGCCCAGGGAAGCCAGAAATGGGTGCCGTTGCGGCTGCATGGCTCGCCGGAGGAAGCGATCGCGCAGCTGAAGGCGCAGGGTTTCCGCCTGTTCGGCACCCACCTGGGGGTGAAAGCGGTCGACTACCGGAACTGTGACTACACCGGCCCCACGGCCTTCGTGCTGGGAGCGGAGAAGTGGGGGCTGAGTGAGGTCGCGGCGGCGGCGATCGATCAGGCGGTGGTGGTCCCCATGCGGGGGATGGTGCAGTCTCTCAATGTGTCGGTGGCGACGGCCACCCTGCTGTTCGAGGCCCTGCGGCAGCGGCAGGCGGCTGGCTGCCTGCCGGAGGGGGGCCAGGGTCTGTCTCCGGAGCGGTATGGGAGGCAGCTGTTCGAGTGGGCCTATCCCGAGGTGGCGGCCTGGTGCCGGCAGCTGGACCGCCCCTATCCGGTGCTGGGAGCGGAAGGCGAGATCCTCGAGGACCTCCCCCGCACGCTGCGGTTGCGCTGCTAGGGGGCGAAGCACCCCGGTCTTCAGATCCGGTCGTGGGGATCGAGGTACTTGGGGTCTTCGAAGCGGGCGGCGCTGGGCAGCAGCAGGGCCAGCACGAGGGCGGCGACCTCCAGGGGCACCTGCCGGCCCCCCAGCAGCACCACCGCCACGGCCGCCGTGGCCATGATCTTCTTCAGCAGTCCGATGGTGTCGTCGTTCTGGGTGGAACCCTGGCTCCAGAGCACCACGGCGGCGAGAAGCAGCACCAGATCCAGCCACCAGGGCATGGCCGCCAACCGTGAGGACCCTTCCAAGCTAGTCAGCGGGTTAAGGATTGTCAGGCGGCGCGCTGCTGCTGGCCCGAGAGCCAGTTCTCCAGCCCCTCACCCAGGAAGGAGAGCCCGAGCACCAGCACGAACATCGCCAGTCCGGGATAGAGGGCGGTCCACCACACGCCGGTGGGAACGGCGGTGAGGGCCTGCTGCAGATCGCCCCCCCACTCCGGGATCGTTTCCGGCAGCCCCAGGCCGAGAAAGCCCAGGCCGCCGAGCACCAGCACCGCATCGGCGGCATTGAGGGTGAGCAGCACCGGCACCGAGGTGATCACGTTGCGGAAGAGGTAGCGGCGCAGGATCCAGAGGGGGCCTGCCCCCAGGGAGCGGGCCGCCTCCACGAAGAGCTCGGCCTTCACCTGGGCGCTCTGGTTGCGCACCACCCGGAAGTACTGGGGCACGTACACCACGCACAGGGCAGCGGCGGCATTGGGCAGGCCCCGGCCCAGAAGGAAGGCGAGCACCACCGAGAGGAGAAGCACCGGCAGGGTGTAGAGGGTGTCCATCAGCAGCACCAGCACCCGGTCCACGGCGCCTCCGAGATAGCCGCTCACCATGCCGAGGGGCACTCCGATCACCAGGGCCAGCAGCAGGGCGATCAGCACCACCTGAAGGGCCACACCGCTGCCCGCCAGGGTGCGCACGCACACGTCCCGGCCGAGGCGGTCGGTGCCGCACCAGTGGGCCGCAGAAGGAGAGGCGTAGATGGGGTTGTCGAGGCCTGCGTTGGGATCGCTCAGCACACCGAGGTGGATGAGCAGGGGGGTGAGCAGGGCCACCAGGGCGTAGATCGCCACGATCACCACTCCCCAGCGGGCCATGCGGGCGGCCAGGGTGGCGGGGGTGCCGCGGAGCAGGCTCAGGGTCATCGGGCGCAGTTCGGTGGGCCCAGTCTTGATGAACGGTGTCCAGGCCGCCAGGAGCGGTTCGATCGCGATGGGGCCGGCCGCGGCGGGCTCAGGGCAACAGTTCCACTCCGGTGTTCGCGGCGGCGCTGGTGCGGGCCCTGTCGAAGCTCGCCCCCTGCTGCTCCTGGATCCCCCTCCCGTGGGGGAATGCAGGAGTCTCCGCCCGGGAAGGGTGAGCGTGCGGTGCAGAGGGAGAACAAGGAAGGTCTCCGCACCGAGGGGATCAGCCCCGATGCCACGTTCATCCTCGCCGGCCAGATCGGCAGCGAGCCCCATGGCCTGAATCTGATCGATCCCCAGGGCATCCCCATCCCGCCCGGCCGCCGCCGGAGGAGCAGGAGGCCACCCTCACACCCTCCTGAGGAAGAAGGGGATCAGCACCGCATTGGCGAGATCGATGAAGAAGGCCGAGAGCAGCGGCAGCAGGATGAAGGCCCGGTAGGAGGACCCGAAGCGCCCGGTGATGGCCCGCATGTTGGCCATGGCGGTGGGGGTGGAGCCGAGGGTGATGCCGCAGAACCCTGTCGCCAGCACGGCGGCGTCGTAGTCGCCGCCGAGGAGGGGGAACACCACCAGGCCGGTGACCGCCAGGGCCAGCAGGAACTGGGCCAGCAGGATGAGCAGCAGCGGCGCGGCGAGATCCACCAGATGCCACAGCTGCAGGCTCATCAGGGACATCGCCAGGAAGGCGCCCAGGGAGATGTCGGCCACGAGGGCCAGGGCGGGGGTACGGCTGGGCCAGAGGAGCGGCCCGGGGGAGTCCCGCCGGTGCAGGAGATTGGAGAGGAACACGCCCACCAGGAGGCAGGGCACGAAGAGCGGCAGGAAGAGCCCGAGCTCACGGATCAGCTGCTGCAGGAGCGAGCCGAGGATGATGCAGATGTTGATGGCGAGGATCGCCCCGAGGAAATCGAGGGAGTCGATGGTCGTGGGCTGCGCTGCCTCGACAGGAGGGGCGGTCTGGAGGGGCGCCTCACCGCCGGGGGTCGGCAGCCGGTGACGGCGGATGAGGAAACGGGCGAGCGGCCCGCCGCTGGCGCTGGCCAGGATCAGCCCCACGGTGGCGGCGGCGATTCCCACCTCCTTGGCGTTGCCGATGCCCTGCTCCACGAAGGTGTTCGCCCAGGCGATGGTGGTGCCGTGGCCCCCCACCAGGGAGACCGTGCCGGCGAGCAGACCGGTGGCGGCGGGCAGGCCCCCCAGCCGGGCGATGGTGACACCGAGGAGATTCTGGGCCACCATCATCGCGAAGCTGATCAGCATCAGCAGCACCAGGGCACCCCCGCCGCGGCGCAGATCCCGCAGGCTGGCGTTGATCCCCACCGTGGTGAAGAAGTACACCAGCAGCACGTCGCGGGTCCTCAGACCGAAGTTCACCTCGAGGCCGGAGACCAGGTGCAGCAGGGTGATCGCGAAGGCGATCAGCAGGCCGCCGCTCACCGGCTCGGGGATGGTGAACTCCCGCAGGATCCGGAATCGGTTGTTGAGGAACTTGCCCAGGAAGAGGGCCAGGATTCCGATGGTGACGGTGATGAAGGACTGGATCTCGATCCTTCCATCGATGTATTCCATGGCGGCTGACGGCTGACGGCTGGCGGCTGGCGGCTCGGCGTCGAGGCAGGGTGTCGGGTCAGGGAAGAGGGGGGCCTACACCGCCTGCCAGATCACCTCGATCCAGCGATCGCCCGTGAACAGCCCCTTGCCCCAGCGCTCCTCCAGATCGGCCAGGGGTCGGGCGGCCACCGCCTGCTTCGCCGTGAGGCCCTTCGCCTTCAGGGCAGCGAGGCGTTCCTGGGCCGTGGCCAGCATGGCGCGGTAATCCTTCAGCTCGGTGCGGGTCCCCAGCGGGCCGTGGCCCGGCAGGATCCTGGTGTTCTCGTCGGCAAGGGCGAGCACCCGGTCGACCCCGGCGATGGCGCCACGCAGGGTGCCGCCGTGCTTCCCATCGATGAAGGGATAGAAGCCGTTGAACCACACGTCACCGGCGTGGATCGCATTGGCGTTGCGGAACACCACGATCGCATCCCCATCGGTGTGGGCGGCCGGCAGGTGGATCAGATCGATGGTCTCGGTGTTGAGCCGCAGCCGGAGCCTGTCGGCGAAGGTGATCACCGGCAGCGCCGCCGCCGGGGCCGGGGGGGTGACCATGTTGAAGGCCTCGATCGTGGAGCCCTCCGCCAGGCGGCGGCGCACGTTCTCCTGGGCCACGATCGTGGCACCGGAGCCGCCGAAGGCCTCGTTGCCGCCGGTGTGATCGGCATGGAAATGGGTATTCACCAGCAGGCGCGGATCGCTGCCGCCGAGGCTGCGGATGGCGGTGCGGATCGGCTCGGCGAAGCGGGCGAACTTGTCATCCACCATCAGCGTGCCTTCGGCGCCGGTGAGCACCCCGATGTTGCCGCCCTCGCCGGTGATCATGGCCAGTGCGCCCCGCACCGGCACCACGGCGATCGGCTGCTCGGCCTTGGTTCTGGATGGGGTTGGGGTGGATGCCGCAGCGGGCTTGGCTGGCGCAGCCCGACCGATGGAGGGCATCAGCACCGGACCGGCCACCAGCAGGGCCACCAGGAGCGCAAGGCCGGCGAGAGCTCGAAGGCTGCGCACGGGGAATCAGCGATTCGGGCCATCCTGCCCGAACGCCCGCAATCGGCGATCGGCAGGTAGGCCCCGGTTCCGCCCTTAGCCTGTCCTCCAGACATACCGCCCCCGCCCGGCCGGGCGGCACCCGCTCGGCATGACCCAGGCCAAGGTGCTGATCGTCGATGACGACCCGGAGCTGCGCAAGTTCCTGGCAGGAGAGCTGGCCCTGGAGGACTACGGCGTCGAAACGGCGGGCACGGGACAGGAGTCCCTGAGTCGCATCCGTGAAGGAGGGCTGGATCTGGTGCTGCTCGACTGGACCCTGCCGGATTTCAGCGGCGTGGAGGTCTGCCGGCGCATGCGGGATGCCGGCGATTCCACCCCGGTGCTGATGCTCACGGCTCGCGACGATGTGCGCGAGAGGGTGGAGGCGCTCGATGCGGGGGCCGACGACTATCTCACCAAACCCTTTTCGATCGAGGAGCTGCTGGCCCGGGTGCGGGCGCGGCTGCGCCGCACTGGCAGCGGCGGTGTCGGCGAGGAGGACCTGCTCCGCCTCGACGGCCTCGTGATGAACCTGGCCACCCGGCAAGTGGACCGCGACGGGGAGAAGATCACCCTCACGGTGCGCGAATTCGAACTGCTGAAGGCTCTGCTGGAGGAACCGAACCGGGTGCAGGAGCGCTCCAAACTGATCCAGGCGGTCTGGGGGAAGAACCATGTGGGAGACGACAACCTGCTGGATGTGTACATCCGCTACCTGCGCCGCAAGGTCGAAAAGCCCGGTCTGCCCACCCTGATCCAGACGGTGCGCGGTGTGGGCTTCATGCTCAAGGAGGAGGAGCGCCGGGGCTGACGGGCGTGACGGGAGGGCCGGCGGCATCAGCGGGCCCTCTGCGGGCCCCCTGGCCGCTCAGATCCCCAGCCGCTCCCAGATCACCCCGAGGTTCTCCTGGTGGAGATCGGTGGCGAAACAGGCGTCCAGCTGGTCGGGGGAGAGATGCCGGGTGACATCGGGATCGGCCTCGAGGCTGGCGTGGAAGTCACCGCCTTCGGCATTCCAGGCGCCGTGGGCGTTGCGCTGCACGATCCGGTAGGCCTCCTCCCGGCTCAGGCCCGCCTCCACCAGCGCCAGCAGCACCCGCTGGCTGAACACCACGCCTCCGTAGACGTTGAGGTTGCGAGCCATGTTGGCGGGGTAGACCCCCAGTCCGTTCACCACCTCCGTCATTTCCCGCAGCATGAAATGCAGCGTCACCGAACAATCGGGCAGCATCATCCTCTCCACCGAGCTGTGGCTGATGTCGCGCTCGTGCCAGAGGGCACAGTTCTCCAGTGCCGCCACCGTGTAGCTGCGCAGCACCCGTGCCAGGCCGCTGATTCTTTCGCTGCGGATCGGATTGCGCTTGTGCGGCATGGCTGAACTCCCCTTCTGGCCCTTGGCGAAGTTCTCCTCCACTTCCAGAACGTCGGTGCGCTGCAGGTTGCGGATCTCGGTGGAGAACCGCTCCAGGGAGGCTCCGACCAGCGCCAGGGTCTGCACGTACTCGGCATGGCGGTCACGGCCGATCACCTGGGTGCTGGCCGTATCGGGGGTGAGGCCGAGGATCCGGCAGGCGATGGCTTCCACCTCCGGGTCGGTGTTGGCGTAGGTGCCCATGGCGCCGCTGATCTGGCCCACACTCACCACCCGCTCGAGCCGCTCCAGGCGCTCCCGGTTGCGCTCGGTTTCCGCCAGCCAGCCCGCCAGCTTGAAGCCGAAGGTGATCGGCTCGCCGTGAATGGCGTGGGACCGGCCGATCATCACGGTGCCCTTGTGCTCCCTCGCCAGAGTCCGCAGGGCGCCGGCCAGGGCATCGAGCTCGGTTCGCAGCGCCCGCACCGCAGACCTGAGCTGCAGGGCAAGGCCGGTGTCCAGCACATCCGAGCTGGTCATGCCCACATGGATGTAGCGGCCCGCATCCCCCACGTGCTCGTTCACGTTGGTGAGGAAGGCGATCACGTCGTGCCGCACCTCCGCTTCGATCTCCAGGATGCGCTCCACCTCGAAGGCCGCCTTCGCCTTGATGGTGGCGAGGGCTTCAGGGGGAACCCGCCCGAGGTGGCACTGGGCCTCGCTGGCGGCGATCTCCACCTCCAGCCAGCTTCTGAACTTCGCCTCCTCGCTCCAGATGCGCCCCATCTCGGGCAGGGTGTAACGCTCGATCAAGGGCCGGCGCGAGGCGACATCGATCCCAACCTATCCGTCGACCCTGGCTCCGCCGCGGGTGAGGCGGCGGTGCTCCACTTCCCATTGCACCAGCCTTCCCCAGGATTGCTGTCGCACCCAGCAGCGCCCTCCCCGGCACTGGATCAGCTGAAAGGGAGGAAGGTCGTCGGGATGGTCGCGCAGCCAAACGAAACTGCCGGGCCGCAGCAATTCCAGCAGCGACCCATTCCTGCCCTCCGATGTCCGGTCGGCCGGCCTGGCGGCTGGGCCTGGATCTCCATCCGCGAGGGGGTGGGCCACTCTCCTGTCTTTCGTCAGGGATCCATCCTCCGGCCGGCCGGAGGCGTTCGGGCCGGCTCTCCCGATTTGTTCGGGATTTGCCGGGGCGTGCGTTGTGGTTCCATGACCCGGAGGTGGGAGGCCCCACCGGGCCCGTGCCCTGATCGTGATGGCCCCGAGGCGGCGACTGGATCTCGAACTTGTGGCCAGGGGACTGGCGGCCAGCCGGCAGCAGGCCCAGCAGCTGATCCGTGCCGGCCGGGTGCGCAGTGGCGCAACGGTGCTGGACAAACCGGGCGCCGACGTGCGCCCTGAGCTCCCCCTGGAGGTGGAGCAGCCCCCTCGCTTCGTCTCCCGGGGCGGGGAGAAGCTGGCGGCCGCCCTCGATGCCTTCCCCCTCGTGGTGCGGGGTCGCATCTGCCTGGATGGGGGCATTTCCACCGGCGGCTTCACCGACTGCCTGCTGCAGGCGGGTGCGGCTCGGGTGTACGGAATCGATGTGGGCTATGGCCAGACCGCCTGGAGTCTGCGCAACGATCCCCGTGTCGTGCTGCGGGAGCGCACCAACCTGCGCCACCTCCGTTCCGGCGATCTCTACGGGCCGGAAGACCCCAGAGCCGACCTGGCGGTGGCCGATGTGTCGTTCATTTCCCTCACCCGGGTGCTGCCGGCCCTGCGGGAGCTGCTCACGGCGGAGGGAGCGGAGGCGGTGGTGCTGGTCAAGCCCCAGTTCGAAGTGGGCCGGGAGAGGGTGGGAAAAGGCGGTGTGGTGCGGGATGGGGCCGCCCACGGGGATGCGATCGAACGGGTGATCTCAGGAGCAGCGGCGGAAGGCTGGAGCCCGGGGGGACTGGTGGCCTCGCCGCTCACCGGACCGGCGGGCAATCACGAATACCTGCTGTGGTTGCGGAGCGGAGGGGTCGAAGGCCTTCCCCTGGAGCCCGTGGGCAGGAAGACCATCGAGGCGGTGGTGGCCAGGGCCCTGGCCACCGGGTAGGGAATTCCCTCAGATGGCGCCGCTGTCGCGGTCGCCGGTGCGGATTCGGTAGACGGAATCCACGGTGCTGATGAAGATCTTGCCGTCTCCGATCTCACCGGTGCGGGCCGCTTCCTGAACGGCGTTCACCACGGTGTCCACCCGGTCGTCGTCGACAACGATCTCAAGTTTGAGTTTCTGCAGGAACTCCACCGTGAATTCGGAACCGCGATAGCGCTCGACCTGGCCTTTCTGGCGTCCGAAACCCCTGACCTCGCTCACGGTCATGCCGACGATCCCGGCATTCACAAGTGCGATCTTGACGTCCTCGAGTTTGAACGGACGGATGATGGCCTCGATTTTTTTCATGTGATGAAACTGGTGTCGGGCGTGCGGTTCTCGGGCAGTCTCTCAGACGTTCCTGCCGGGACCGGAACGAGCCCATTAGGCCCGAGAGGTCGGCAGGCTGAGGTAACGGTTGCTACCCCAGGTCAGCGCTGTCCCCGGGTCCGCACGCTGGAGCCCGCACCTGATCCCGCTGGCGGTTCCGGTACGGTCGAACCTCCTTCCTCCTTGCGGATCATGCCCAGCGTTGGCGACGCCGAGCAGACCCACACTCCTGCCTACGGCCAGCGGGCGATTGCCGAGGCCCGCCTGATCTGTTTCGCCAATCCCCGCCAGGGGCGCGCCTACGAGGTGTCGATCGAGCTGCCGGAATTCACCTGCACCTGTCCCTTCTCCGGGTACCCCGATTTCGCCGTGCTGCATCTGCTCTATCAGCCCGGCCCGAGGGTGCTCGAACTCAAGGCGCTGAAGTTGTATGTGAATGGCTATCGAGACCGTGCCATCTCCCATGAGGAGGCGGCCAACCGCATTCTCGACGACCTGGTGGAGGCCTGCGATCCGGTGTGGATGCAGCTCGAGGCCGACTTCCATCCCCGGGGCAACGTGCATACCGTGGTCCGGGTGAGCCACGGCACCCGTCAGCCCTGTTGAGGTGCCGGCTGCTGCTGTGCCGGTGCCGGCTGCAGGCGCTGCACCAGCTCAGGCAGTTCGCGGGCGAAACCGGTGAGATTGCGGTTGCAGAGCCCCGCCACATGGAGCCTTGCGGCGGTGGGTTCGGCGATGGCCCAGATCTGGCGGGTGGCCACCAGGCTCAGTCCGCCGCCCAGCAGCGCCAGGGCAAATCCTCCATAGACCAGGGGCACTCCCGGGTCCCGCTTGAGCAGAATGCCGCTGGCAGGCATCACGCTCTCCACCCGGATGGGCAGGCCGCGCACCTCCACCGCCTCTCCCCCCGGGGTGATCCGGGCCAGTGCCTTGCCATCCGGGCCGTAGACCTCCACCGGCCCCTCCTCGCTCGAGAGGCTGAGCAGCACCGGGTCGGAGCCATCGGGCCGGGTCGGCAGGACCAGGCCCCACACCTGATCGCCCAGCTGGGGAAAGGTCTGCAGAGGCAGGGGCAGAACGGGGCTGTTGCCGAGCCTGATCTGGATCGTGGCCAGGGACCAGTCAGCCTGGTAGAGGGTCACCCCCTGGTAGCGCAGGGGATGATTCACGCTGATTTCGGCAGCCTTCGCTTCCGGTTTCGGACCCCCCTCCCTCCCGGCGGGCAGGATTCGCAGGCGGGAGGTGAACTGCTCGGGTCGACCCGCTGGATCCCGCTGGATGGAGAAGGCGTCCAGAACCAGAGTGAGCTGGGAGTTGCCTCGACTGTCGAGCAGCTCGAGCTCCCGGCCCGGGGCCAGGAAGCGCTCGAGACGCTGACCCGCCAGAGCGCCCCAGGCGGCACCCACCATCAGCACCACCAGTCCGGCATGGACCAGCAGGGGGCCCACCCTGCCAGCGACTCCCTTGCGGGCCGCCAGCCGACGTTCCTGGCGGCGGATCTGCCACCCCGACGTGCCCAGTTCCTGCTCCAGAAGGTCGAGCCTTCGGTCGGGCTCGTCACAGGCCAGGGTTTCGGCCAGGCTCAGCTTGCTCAGTTGTCGGGGGGACGAGTAGTCGACCCAGCGCAGGGAAGCGAGCAGGGCAGGCCACTGACGGCGCCAGCTGCAGAGGATGAGGGCCAGTCCGAGCCAGGCCAGCAGGGCGAGGAACCAGGTGCTGGAGTACACGTGATCGAGCTGCAGTCGCAGCAGCCCATCGGCCCGGAGCAGGCCCAGCCAGGGCTGGGAGTCGTATCGCTGGTGATAGAGGGCCTCGGCCTCCTTCTGGGGGATGGCGGTGCCGATGCCACTGGCCAGGGCAATCACCAGCAGGAGTCCGATGGCCAGCCGCAGATCGCTGATCCAGGCCACCAGTCGCAGCAGGCCCCTGCCGGGCCGTGGGAGAGATGCGCTCATGGCAACCGGGCCAGGAGGGTGAGGGAGCCGGTGGCCAGCAGCACCACTCCGCTGATGGGGGGGATCCAGCTTCCCAGTTGGCGAAGCTGCAGCAGACGGGGCAGGCTCGCCGCCGCAGTGCCCGCCAGCAGCAACGGCAGCACCTGGCCGGCGCCGAAGCAGCAGAGCAGCACCATTCCCTGCAGGGGCCTGCCGGTCTGGGCCATCCAGGTGAGCAGAACCGCCAGCACCGGTGTGGTGCAGGGGGTGGCGGCCAGACCGAAGGCCATCCCCGCAGCCAGGGGGGCGAGGGGGGCCGGTACCTTCTGCCGCCAGTGCTCAGGGTCGGGCCCCGCGGGCAGGGGGATCCGCAGCAGGCCGAGAAGGTTGAGCCCCATCGCCACGGCCACCACGGCCACGCCCAGGGAGATCTGTTCGGGGACCCGGCCGTAGAGGCGGCCCAGCAGCCCACTCGCCAGGCCCAGAAGCACCAGGGCAGCCACGATGCCGCCGGCGAAGCTGATGCTGCGCTGCCAGGGAGGCGGCTGCAGGGAGGAGGATGCGCCGCCGAAGCCGGCCAGGTAGGCCAGGGTCACCGGCAGAAGGGAAAGGGAGCAGGGGCCGAGGCTGGTGAGCAGCCCACCGAAGAAGACGAGTGCCAGGGTGAGGGGGCCTGGATGGGCCAGGGACCCCTGGAGCAGGTGTTCACTGGCATGGGCCCATTCGGCGAACGGCAGCTCGGGGCTGATCATGGCCGGGAGCAGAGGCCTGCAGAGCAGCCTATCGGGGGATGTGGGCCCGACGCCTGCGGGGAGGGGCGGTTTCCAGCCCCCTCGATTCGAGGGAGCAGCGCACCAGCAGACCAGCCAGCAGCAGGCTGGCGAGGAGGGAATTGCCTCCGTAGCTGATCATCGGCAGGGGCAGGCCCGTGGTGGGCATGGCTCCAGTGGCCACGGCGATGTTGAGGATCGACTGCCCCACCAGCAGGCAGGTGACTCCGATCGCCACCAGCCGTTGCTGGTTGCTGCGGCAACCCATGGCCACCCGCAGGCCCACATAGCCGAACAGAACCAGGAAGAACAGGAACATCAGCGAGCCCACGTAGCCGAATTCCTCGGCGAAGACCGCGAAGATGAAGTCGGTGGTCTGGATCGGCAGGTACTGGAGTTTCTGGGTGGAGAGGCCGAATCCCTCCCCCAGCACCCCGCCGGAACCGATCGCCAGCAGGCTCTGCACGAGTTGATACCCCGATCCCTGGGCATCCTTCCAGGGATCGAGAAAGGAGGTGACCCGAAGCCGCTGGTATTCGTTGAGAAGGATGCTCACCGTGCCCAGGACGCC
Organism: uncultured cyanobacterium; assembly: GCA_963847745.1. Classification (GTDB taxonomy): domain Bacteria; phylum Cyanobacteriota; class Cyanobacteriia; order PCC-6307; family Cyanobiaceae; genus Cyanobium. The sequence goes on from CAWKAW010000006.1 coordinate 23,183, forward strand.
GCCGGCTCCGGCAGCCCCCAGCAGCATGCCCATCGGCAGGCCTGCTGCCATCGCCATCAGCCAGAGCAGCAGACCGAGCAGGGCCGCGGTGCTGAGGTTCGGCTGTTTGAGCACCAGCAGGATCAGGAGCCCGAAGATGCCGACCCAGAGCAGTTTCTGGTCGAGGGCGATGCGGCGCCAGTGGGAGAACAGCACAGCCCCCTGCAGCACCACGAAGGGTTTGACCAGTTCGGTGGGCTGGATCTGCACCGGACCGAGCACCAGCCAGCGACTGGCCCCATTCACCGTGCTGCCGATCACCAGGGTGGCCCCCACCAGTGCCGTCCCCAGCAGCAGGGCGAGGGCAGCACCGTGGAGCCAGCGGCGCATGCCCGTGCGGATCGCGATCCAGAACAGCCCCCAGCTCGCCAGCAGCCAGATCAGCTGGCGCTTCACGTAGAAGGCGCCATCCCCCATCTCCCGTTCGGCCACCCACCAGCTCGCCGAGGTCAGCACCAGAACCCCAAGGAGGCTCCAGAGGCCCAGAAGGCCCACCAGAAGGCGGGCTTCGGCCGGCCATGCCGGCCAGGGAAGGGGCAGGAATCCCTGCCTCGTCGGCACGCCGTCCTCAAGGACCGGTTCGACGAGCTCCAGGGAGGGGGATGATGTTCGGGTCAAGGCTGCTGCGCCATCGGGCGTTGCCCGCCCATTCAGCCGTGACGGGGCCGGTTTTGTCGAGTCTTCAACGAAAAATGGGGACGAATCCGAATCAGCCAAGCCCATCAGCCGCACAGCGGGAGGGGCTCCTGGGCCGTCCATGAAAAAAGCCCGACAGTCGTCAGGCTTCCTCGGAGAAGGACGCTGGGGTGTGGCTCAGGGGTCAGTTGCCGACGTTCACCTGACGGCGACCCGTTGCCAGTTCCACCTTGAGGATCTTGCCGCCCTGCTTCATGATCCGCTGCTGTTCGGCGAACCAACTGTCGAAGGGAACCCACTTGGTGAAGTAGGTGTTCTGCAGTTCACGCTGGGTGCGTGATTTCTCTGGGCAGGGGATGCAGGCGGTGACCTTGAACAGACGCATGGGTTGATCCTCGGATGACGGGGGTCGGATGAGGGATCAGTTGCCCAGGCCGGAACTGATGTAGTCGAAATACACACCCATTTCCCGACCCGCATCGGGGCCGACGAGAGCGGCGGTGGCTTCCTTCATGGCCTGGATCGATTGCACGGTGGCGCCGATCGGCACTCCCAGGGAGTTGTAGGTCTCCTTGAGCCCGTTGAGCACCCGCTCATCGAGGATGGAGGTGTCACCCGCCAGCATGGCGTAGGTGGCGTAGCGCAGGTAGTAGTCCAGGTCGCGGATGCAGGCGGCGTAGCGCCGGCAGGTGTACATGTTGCCGCCCGGACGGGTGATGTCCGAATACAGAAGAGCCTTGGCCACGGCCTCCTTGATGATCGCAGAGGCGTTGGCGCTGATGGTGGCAGCGGCGCGGACGCGCAACTCCCCGCTGGAGAAGTACTGCTCCAGGCGGCCCATGGAGGACCCGTCGAGGTAAAGCCCCTGAACGTCGGCCTGATTGATGACGTTGGTGATGGCGTCTTGCATGAATCCTGAGAGGTTGGGCGAGGAAGGAGAGGGGAGGGGCCTCAGGAGAGGGCGCCGACCACGTAATCGAAGTAGAAGCCGGCTTCCTCGGCGTCCGCGCCGGTGAGGATGCTGGTGGCCACGGACTTCATTTCGCGAACGGACTCGGCCATGGCGTCGAGGGGCACGCCCAGGGAGCGGTACATCTCGCGGGCGCCGATCATGCCGATCTCTTCGATCGGCGTGACGTCACCGGCGACGACCCCGTAGGTGACCAGGCGCAGGTAGTAGTCCATGTCGCGCAGGCAGCTGGCCGTCATCTCCTCGCCGTAGGCGCTGCCGCCAGGGGAGATGATGTCGGGGCGCTTCTGGAAGAGCTGACCGCCGGCCTGCTTGACGATGCGCTCGCGGCTTTCGGCCAGGACCTGAGCCACCCGCAGGCGGCGTTGTCCGCCGCTCACGAAGGACTTGATCTGGTCGAGTTCGCCAGGGCTGAGATAGCGGGCTTCGGCGTCCGCGTTGATGATCGAGTTGGAGACGATGCTCATGCAGTTCTGCCTCGAAACAAGCGGTCGCCGTTTAAGGAGACCGGTATCCGGTGGGTTGGGTGGAGATCGGCTTGGCCGACCGCCGAATCATTCTGTGGCAACGACCTGCGCCGTCCCGGTGCTCGGTAACAGTTCTTCACGGCTGGGGCTAGAGCGAAATCCCTTGGCCCGCAAGGCATTTGGCCAGAGTTGTTGATAGCACTCCGGCGAAGCAATTGTTAATCATCGGGCTTTGTCCTTGCCGGGTCTCAATGGCAGCCAGTCGCCACGATTGACGCAGTTCCGCTGCTTTTCACGCCAAGACCTTCCAGTGCTCATACTGGAAGGGCCCGTTGGCGGCCCCGGTTCCCAGGGCGGCGGAAGGTTGCGGCGAAAAGGAGGTTCTTCGGCCGGAGCGCGTTCGCTGGCGATGGAGTGACGGGGTCAGATCGCTCCGCGCGGTGCGGGGGTGAGTCCCGCATTGCCTCCATAGAGTGCAGCCGTGCGGTTCACGGTGGCGAGAGGGATGCCATCGGAGGTGGCCAGCCCCCGCAGATACGGGACCGTGTCCTGCCCGAAGGACCGGGCGTATTCCTGGCTGTCGAGCAGCTGTTGCAGGGCGCTCAGCAGGCCGGACTCGGCTCTCATCGCCAGGAAACGGCTCACCTCGGCGGGCTGGGCCGCCCGCCCCAGCAGGGCCAGGTAGGCCGCGGAGGCTGCCCGCAGGGGCGCCATGCGATTGAGCCGCTGCAGGAAGAGATCGCTGGCGGCGATCTGGGCGATGAATTCAGCCACGGACAGCTGACCGTCGCGAAGCTGGGACTCCGCATCCGTGAGCCGCTCGGCCGCGAAGGGCAGGCGGTTCAGCAGCTGCCGGTAGGAGGAGGTGATGGCTTCCCTCAGCTCCGCCTCGCTCGGAGCACCGGAGAGCTGGACCGGGCGGGAGAGGCTCCGGCGCCGGGCGAAGCCCTGGGGAGTGCCGGGTCGCAGGGCCTTTGCCATGGCGACGCCCGGCTGCTGGGCTGGCGCCGGCGAAATCCCGTTGCCGAGGGCCGCACGCCATTGGACGGCTCCGGCCCTGAGGTCCGTTGGACGGACCGACGCTCCGGGGGTGCTTTCCCAGGCCCGGGGCTGGCCGCCTCCCGGTTGCCAGCGGGGCTGGCTCCAGAGCCGCGTGGGCTCCGGTGGTTGCCGCAGGCTGGCCGGTCCTTCGCTGGGCCTGGGCCGGGTCGAGCCTTCCGAGGGTCCGCCGCTCACCCTGGCCTTCCAGCTGCCGCGGATCACCTGCTGGCGGGCCGGCAGATTCCGGGGCACCACATCGGCCACCGTGCGGAGCTGCTGGGCAGGGGCAACGTTCGGTCGGGAGATGGGGGTGAGATCCGCGACGCTGCTGGGATCGAAGCTGCGCTTCAGGGCAGGCACGCGGCGGGCGTTGCGATCGGCCGGGGTGATGAATCGCTCGTAGGGGACGGTGTCCTCCCCGAAGCAGTCGTTGTACTCGCGGCTGTTGATCAGGGCGTCGACGACGCCGTAGAACCCCTTGCGGGCGGCGGTGTCGAAGTAGGAATCGATCTCCCAGCGACCGAACGTGGGCCGGCCGAGGATGCGCCGGTGCATCACCTCGATGGCTTTGGTGATGTAGAGGCCACTCCAGTAGCGACGGCGGAAGGCAGTGGAGCGGGCCACCTGGCGAACGAATTCCCGCAGGCTGATGTCGCCGTTCTCGAGCTTGATTTCCTCCACCGTGTTGCGTTCGCCGGCATACCCGGCGGTGCCGAGGATCTGTACATACACCGCTCGGATCACCCCCTGGGTGGCCGATTCGGTGTTGCGCACACTCGGCTGGCCGCCGCGTCGCGGCACGGAATTGCCACCGGTGGCGATCTGCTGCAGGCGCACCACCTTGGGGCCGACCCGGCGGGGGGTGGCCCGGCGGAACTGCTGGCTGTCCATCGGCCCCGGCTGGGCCATGCCGTTGCCGATCAGGATGCGGCGGCTGTCGTAGCCGAAGGGCGCCGGGCGGGTGGCCACCGAGGCGGTTCCCGAAGGGAAGATGGCGCCGTAGGTGAGGCCCAGGGGATCGTTGCCGCCGCCGTAGGGATGCTGATCGGGGAAGGGTTGGCGGTAGGAGGCGTAGAGGGTGATGTACTGCGGGGCACCTTCGAAGGGTGCACTGAAGCGGAACAGCTTGCGGTTCGATCCCCAGCCCGCACACTCCTGGGCCTCTTCGCCCAGATCCCGCAGATAGGGAACGGTCTCCTCGCCGAAGACCCGGGCATATTCCATGCCGTTGACGAGGGAATCGACGAGTCCGTTGAGACCCTGCTCGCTCACGATGGCGAAATAGGTGCGGAATTCCTCGATCGAGCTCACCCCGCGGCCGAGGAAGTGGCGGAAAGCCAGTTCCACGACCCGGCTGTTCACGAAGCGGCCGAAGAACTGGCGCCGGTATTCCTTGCTGCGGCCCAGGCAGCGGATGAACTCGCGCATCGAGATCTGTCCCTGGCGCACCTGGGTCGCCTCCACGGGGCAGACCATCTGGGAGTAGCCCTTGACGATGTCGCGCTCGAAGACCTGGCGGTAGGCGGCACGGATCACCTCGGCCTTCTCGCTGCCGGAGAGCCCCGGCTTCATCACGAAGCGCTGGGCACCTTCGGCCGAAAGGGCGTAGATGGCAGGAAGCTGCAGCCCCTGATTCACGGGGCTGCCCAGGCGCTGTCGGGTGGAGGGGGTGGGGATCTCGAGCTCCTGGAGCAGCACGTTGAAGCTGTCGATCACCAGTTGCCGCGCCTGCGGGTCGTCGCGGAACAGACCCGCTGCGGCGGCGCGCATCTCCTGCAGGGCCACGTTGGTGGCCGCCAGGGAGCAGGCCTTCTCGAGCACGTCCCGCAGCCCGCGGGTGTTGACCGCCAGGATGCTGGGATCTCCCGCCACGATCGCGTAGCCCACGTAGCGCAGGAACCAGGCCATGTCCCGCAGGGACTTGCGCATGCGGTCGCTGCCGTAGCGCGCCACGGAGATGGGGGTGAATCCGCTGGGCAGGATCACGCGCACGTCGGCGTCGGCCTGCACCCCCTCAAGGATCTTGCCGAGCAGGCCGGTTCCACCGGAACCCTGGGCGAAGGTCTGCACCGACCTCTGGAAGGCGGCCTCATCGGCGGCCAGTTGCACATTCGCCTCGGCCCCGAGGGAAGGGGTGCTCAGGGGAGCATCGAGATAGGAAAGGGGCGTGCCGCCGGTGAAGATCCGGTTGGCGGCCCGGGCGACGATGGCGTCGGCGTTGGCCGAGAGCCGCCGGGCAGCCAGCACACGGCTGCGGCCGCTCTCGAAGAATGTGATCAGGGTGTCGAGCTCGCCCCCGTCCGGGAAGCGGTCCTGCTGAGCCGCCTGACGGACGCTGGAGAGCGGCAGGGTGTCGTAGAGCTGGGGGTCGACCCTGGTGCTGCCGCTGCTGGCGGTCACGGTCATGAACGGAGCGAGCCGGGCTGGGTCACGTTACGGCTGGCCCTCCGGCCCTCCGGGCGGGCATGAACAAATGTTTGCAGCCCAGCCGGTGAGCCCCGGTCCCGAGGCGGGGCACCATGAAAAGCTCCCTTCTGCCGGATCGCTCCCTGCGGCGAGAGCCATGGACAGCACCCACCCCATCGAAGATCGGCCGGACCCACCCGCCGCCGATGCCGCCACACCGGTGGTGAGCGCCTTCTACGACCGCTTTCCCTACCCCGGTGATCCCCTTCAGGATGGCCCCCCCCCGGGATACAACTGGCGCTGGTGCGTCGACAGCGTCGTCGCCTTCGTGAAGGGGATGGTGCCGCCGGCCCCCCGGCCCTGGAGGATCCTCGATGCGGGCTGCGGCACGGGGGTCAGCACCGATTACCTCTGCCATCTGAATCCCGGCTCCAGCCTCCTGGCGGTGGATATCAGCGCCGGAGCCCTGGCGGTGGCCCGGGAGCGCATCCGCCGTTCCGGTGCTGCCGAACGGGTTTCCGAGCTGCGCATCGAGCAGCGCAGCCTGCTGGATCTGGAGGGGACGAACCGGTTCGACTACATCAATTCCGTGGGGGTGCTGCATCACCTCGATCAGCCCGAAGCGGGTCTGAAGGCCCTGGCGGATCGCCTCGCCCCAGGAGGGTTGCTCCACCTCTTCCTTTATGCCGCGGGCGGTCGCCAGGAGATCCGGCGCATCCAGCGTGCCCTCGCTCTGATGGAGGTGGGGCAGGGATCCGAGGGGCTGCGGCTGGGCCGTCAGCTCTTTCAGGAGCTGCCGGAATCGAATCGGCTGCGTCGGCACCACGAGCAGCGCTGGGCCCTCGACACTGCCGCCGCCGCCAACTTCGCCGACATGTACCTGCACCCCCAGGAGACGAACTACGACCTCCAGGGGCTCTTCGCTCTGGTCGACCAGGCCGGCCTGGTCTTCGCCGGCTTCTCGAATCCGGAGGTCTGGGATCCGGCCCGGTTGCTGCAGGGAGAGCTGCTCCAGAGGGCCCTGGCCCTGCCCCGGCCCCAGCAGTGGCAGCTGGTGGAGGCCCTCGATCCCGACATCAGTCATTTCGAGTTCTTCCTGCACTCCGCTCCGGGTGCTTCGGGGGGGGATCAGCCGCTCCCTGCCTGGAGTGACCGGGACCTTCTCGCCATGGCGGGCGAGCGCAACCGCTGCCTGTGGGGATGGCCCTCCACCAGTCTGCTGGGCCCGGACCTCCAGCCCCTGGAGATCGAGGCCGCCGACCTGGAGTTGATGCAGGCCTTGGAGCGCGCCCCCGCGGGTACGGCCCTGGGCTCCCTTGCCCTGGCCATGGAGGCCGGGGAGCGGGCGGCGCGGGCGCGGCGACTGGTTCAGGAGCGGGTCCTGCTGCCTGTGAAGCGGCCGTAACGCTGCGTGATAAATTCCGCTCGCCCAGTCGGATCTTCGACGGTTGCCAGCTGTTTCGTCCACCCTGCCGGATTCCGATGCCCTCCCGGTGTCGGTTTCCGAGGTGGCGGACCCAGGGCCCGCCCATCCCTCCACCGATGGCTCAGCCTTGGGTGAGCCGGAGGAATCGGATCAGGGTGGCGGCTCCGATGGCGGGATGCTCGAGTACGAGCGCCTGCGCAGGAGGTTGTTGATCGCCACGGCGGGGTTCGCCCTGCTGGCCACTCCCATCACGGCGGTGTGGTTCGGCGCCGCCGCCGGCTTCAGTCTCCTGGTGGGATCCATGGCGGGGCTGCTCTATCTGCAGCTGCTGGCCCGGAGTGTTCAACGCCTCGGCGTCGCCTCCAAGTCGGTGGGCAAGGTGCAGCTCCTGGTGCCCCTGGCCCTCGTGCTGGCGGCCACCCGGATCCCCCAGCTGCAGATCCTTCCCGCCTTTCTGGGATTTCTGCTCTACAAGCCTGCCCTGCTGGCCCAGGCCCTCCTCGAAGTCTGAACTCTCCTGCTTTGCCGGAGCCTTCCGTGCTTCGCGGCCAGAGCACTCCCTCCGGAACCTCCTCCAAGCCCATCCTCTCCGATGTCTCCGTTGCCCCTCGCCCTTCCCTTCGCCGCCCTGGAAGTAGGCCAGCACCTCTACTGGAAGCTGGGCAACCTCAAGATCCACGGCCAGGTGTTTCTCAGCTCCTGGGTGGTGATCGGTGTTCTTCTGGCCGTGATCTACGCGGGTACCCGCAAGATGGGTCGCGATCCCTCCGGCGTGCAGAACCTGCTCGAATTCCTCTGGGATTACATCCGGGATCTGGCCCGTGAACAGATCGGAGAAAAAGCCTATCGAGACTGGCTCCCGTTCATCGGCACTCTTTTCCTCTTCATCTTTGTGAGCAACTGGGGTGGTGCCCTGATCCCCTGGAAACTGATCCACCTCCCCAGCGGAGAACTCGGTGCTCCCACAGCGGATATCAATACCACCATCGCGCTTGCGCTGCTGGTTTCCCTCGCCTATTTCTATGCCGGCCTGAGTCGCAAGGGTTTCCGATATTTCGAGTATTACGTGGAGCCTACTCCGATCATGCTGCCGTTCAAGATCGTTGAGGATTTCACCAAGCCCCTTTCCCTCTCTTTCCGACTTTTCGGCAACATTCTTGCCGATGAACTCGTCGTTGCCGTGTTGGCCTTTCTCGTTCCTCTGGTGGTGCCGCTGCCGGCCATGTTCCTCGGGCTCTTCACCAGTGCCATCCAGGCCCTGATCTTTGCCACCCTCGCTGCCTATTACATCGGGGAGGCCGTGCACGAGGAGCACCACTGAAGCCTCGCCCCTGCCGGTCCCTGCGGTCTGGCAAACTCACTTCGCGCAGGTCCGGCACGATCCGGGCCCATCTCACCGAGATGTCCCAGGCGCTTGATTCACGTCCAGGTTCCTTCCGCGCTCCTCCAGCGCTCCACATTCCCCGTTCCCCCATGGATTCCCTTACCTCCGCCGCTTCCGTCGTGGCTGCTGGTCTCGCCGTCGGCCTCGGCGCCATCGGCCCTGGCATCGGCCAGGGCAGCGCTGCTCAGGGTGCGGTCGAAGGCATTGCCCGTCAACCCGAAGCCGAGGGCAAGATCCGCGGCACCCTGCTGCTCTCCCTGGCCTTCATGGAAGCCCTCACCATCTACGGCCTGGTGGTTGCCCTGGTGCTGCTCTTCGCCAACCCCTTCGCTGGCTGAACCTCCGGGGGTTGGATGGCGCTGGGCCGCACCCTGGTGTGAATCCAGGTGTGAACCCAGCCTTCTTCCCCGGACCTTCCTTCCCTCCCGAACCCTCAACCTTCCCGCCTTCCCATGACCAGCTGGCTTCTGCTCGCCGAAGCAGGTGCAACCGCAGGAACACCCGAGGGGGGTCTCTTCGACCTCGATGCCACCCTGCCCCTGATGGCGGTCCAGGTGGTGCTCCTCACCTTCGTGCTCAATGCCCTCTTCTTCCGGCCGGTAGGAAAGGCTGTCGAGGATCGGGAGGGTTACATCGGCACCAGCCGAGCCGAGGCCAAGCAGAAGCTCGCCCAGGTGGAACGGCTGGAAGCTGATCTCCGGGATCGCCTCCTGCAGGCCCGCCAGGAATCCCAGAAGGTCATCGTGGAGGCCGAGCAGGAGATGGAACGTCTCCACAGGGCTGCCCTCGGCGAGGCCACGGCCGAAGCCAATGCCTCCAGGGAGCAGGCGCGCCGTCAGATCGACGGCGAGCGGGAACAGGCCATGGCCCGCCTGGCCGGCGAGGCCGACAAACTCGGCGACCTGATCGTCTCCCGACTGCTGCCAGCCTCATGATTCCTCCCCTGCTTCCTTCCCTTCTCGCCAGCCACGGCGGATTCGGGATCAATCTCAATCTCTTCGACACCAACGTCATCAACCTGGCGATCGTGATCGCCGGTCTGGTGTGGTTTCTCCGCGGCTTCCTCGGTGGCATCCTCGAGCGACGCCGCAGCGCCATCCTCGATGACCTCAAGGATGCGGAAGCCCGTCTTGCCACGGCCACAACGGCCCTTGCTGAAGCTCAGAAGGGTCTCTCGGCAGCCCAGGAAAAGGCGGATCAGATCCGCATCGACGGCAAGGCCCGTGCCGATGCCATCCGGATCGAGACCAGTCAGCGAACCGCTGATGAAGTGGCTCGGATCCGAGAGGGTGCCATGGCCGATCTCGATAACGAAGCGGCCAGGGTCGGCGAGCTGCTGCGCAGGGAAGGGGCCCGTCGCGCCATCGAGAAGGCACTGTCCTCCCTCTCCGGCAAGCTCGACGGAGACGCCCAGTCCCGCCTGATCGAACAGTCCATCGAGAGCCTCGGAACCGACTGATGCCCCTGCTCAACTCCATCGCCACCCCTTACGCCGAAGCCCTGCTTCAGGTGGCCGAGTCCCGCCAGGAAACCGACACGCTCGCTCAGCAGGCCAGGGAGGTGCTGGAGATCTGGAATTCCAGCTCCGACCTGCGGGAGGCCATGGCCTCCCCCGTGCTCGAGCCGGAGGCCAAGAAGGCAGCGATCCTGCGGCTGTTCGGCGAGGACATCACTCCTTCTTTCCAGAATCTGCTCAGGCTCCTGGCTGACCGCCAGCGCATCTCCGTGCTGGATGCGATCCTGACCCGCTTCCTCGAGCTGCACCGGGATCTGCGCAAGATCGCCCTGGCCCGGGTCAGCTCGGCCGCTCCCCTGAGTCCCGAGCAGCAGCAGCGGCTCACCGAGAAGGTGAAGGCGATGGCCGGCACCGACAAGGTGGAGATCATCACCACGGTCGATCCCAGCCTGATCGGCGGCTTCATCGTGAGCCTCGGATCCCAGGTCGTCGACGCCAGCCTTGCCGGCCAGGTCCGACGACTCGGACTGGCCCTGGCCAAGGTGAGCTAGCCCTTCCGCCCGGGCCCTTCAGCCCCCCTTCCCTTCACCGCTTCCCCCTCTCCATCACCTCCCCCTGCGGGGACTTCCTCCCATGGTTTCCATCCGCCCCGACGAGATCAGCGCCATCCTCAAGCAGCAGATCGAGGATTACGACAAGTCGGTTTCGGTGAGCAACGTCGGCACCGTGCTGCAGATCGGCGACGGCATCGCCCGGGTCTATGGCCTGCAGCAGGCGATGGCAGGGGAGCTGCTGGAGTTCGAGGACGGCACTGAAGGCATCGCCCTCAACCTCGAGGACGACAACGTGGGAGTGGTGCTGATGGGCGAGGGCCTCGGCATCCAGGAGGGGAGCACCGTGAAGGCCACCGGGCGGATCGCCTCGGTGCCGGTGGGCGACGCCATGCTCGGCCGGGTGGTGAATGCACTCGGTCAGCCGATCGACGGCAAGGGGGAGATTCCCACCTCCGAAACCCGGCTGGTGGAATCGATGGCGCCTGGCATCATCCAGCGCAAATCGGTGCACGAACCCCTGCAGACCGGCATCACGGCCATCGATGCCATGATCCCCATCGGCCGCGGCCAGCGGGAGCTCATCATCGGTGACCGCCAGACCGGCAAGACCGCCATCTGCATCGACACGATCCTGAACCAGAAGGGGGAGGATGTGGTCTGCGTCTATGTCGCCATCGGTCAGAAGGCGGCTTCCGTGGCGAACGTGGTGGAGGTGCTGCGGGAGCGCGGCGCCCTCGACTACACCGTGGTGGTGGCCGCCAGTGCTTCCGAACCGGCCGCCCTGCAGTACCTGGCCCCCTACACCGGTGCCGCCATCGCCGAGTCCTTCATGTACAAGGGCAAGGCCACCCTGGTCGTCTATGACGACCTCACCAAGCAGGCCCAGGCCTACCGCCAGATGTCCCTGCTGCTGCGTCGTCCCCCCGGGCGTGAGGCCTACCCGGGCGATGTCTTCTATCTCCACAGCCGTCTGCTCGAGCGCGCCGCCAAGCTTTCCGACGCGATGGGCAAGGGCAGCATGACGGCCCTGCCGATCATCGAGACCCAGGCCGGCGACGTGTCGGCCTACATCCCCACCAACGTGATCTCGATCACCGATGGGCAGGTCTTCCTCAGCTCCGATCTCTTCAACTCCGGCCTGCGCCCCGCCATCAACGTGGGTATCTCCGTGAGCCGGGTCGGCGGCGCCGCCCAGACCAAGGCCATCAAGAAGATCGCCGGCACCCTGAAGCTGGAGCTGGCCCAGTTCGACGAGCTGGCCGCCTTCTCCCAGTTCGCCTCCGACCTCGATGCCGCCACCCAGCAGCAGCTCGCCCGCGGCAAGCGGCTCAGGGAGCTGCTCAAGCAGCCCCAGTTCAGCCCCCTCAACCTGGCCGAGCAGGTGGCTGTGGTGTATGCCGGGGTGAAGGGCCTCATCGACGACGTGCCCGTGGATCTGGTGCCCCAGTTCGCCCGGGAACTGCGGGAGTATCTCAAGAGCAACAAGGCTGATTTCATCGCCAAGATTCTCAGCGAGAAGGCGCTCACCGAGGAGTCCGAAGCCATGCTCAAGGATGCCATCACCGAGGTGACCACCTCGATGCTGGCGGCCGCCTGAGGAGTCTGAGCGATGGCCAATCTCAAGGAGATCCGCGACCGGATCAGTTCGGTCAAGAACACCCGCAAGATCACCGAGGCGATGCGGCTGGTGGCCGCCGCCAAGGTGCGGCGTGCCCAGGAGCAGGTGCTGCGCAGTCGACCCTTCGCCGACCGGCTTGCCAGGGTCCTTCAGAACCTGGAGTCGCGCATGGGTTTCGAGGCCGCCGCTTCCCCCCTGCTGGCCAGTCGTGAGGTGAAGACCATCACCCTGCTCTCGGTGACCGGTGACCGGGGCCTGTGCGGTGGCTACAACGCCAACGTGATCAAGCGCACCGAGCAGCGCTTCGCCGAACTCACGTCCCAGGGATTCGCGGTGGATCTGGTGCTGATGGGTCGCAAGGCCATCACCTACTTCCAGAATCGCTCTGCCACCTACAGGATCAGGGCCACCTTCACCGGTCTGGAGCAGGTTCCCACGGCCGCCGAGGCGGACAAGATCGCCAGTGAGGTGCTGGCCGAATTCATCTCCGGCAGCACCGACCGGGTGGAGATCATCTTCACCAAGTTCATCAATCTGGTGAATTCCCAGCCAGTGGTTCAGACCCTGCTGCCCCTCGATCCCCAGGGCATCGCCACCCCCGAGGATGAGATCTTCCGCCTGATCACCCGGGAAGGTCAACTGGGCGTGGAGGTGGGCAAGCGGGAGAACGAGCAGGCGCCGCTGCAACCCGACCTCGTGTTCGAACAGAACCCGGAGCAGCTGCTCGATGCCCTGCTGCCCCTCTATCTGGCCAACCAGCTGTTGCGTTCCCTGCAGGAGGCTGCGGCCAGCGAACTGGCCAGCCGGATGACGGCCATGAACAATGCCAGCGACAACGCCAAGGCCCTCGCCAAGACGCTCACCCTCGATTACAACAAGGCCCGCCAGGCCGCCATCACCCAGGAGATCCTCGAAGTGGTGGGTGGGTCCTCGGCATGACCTGACGCCGACCTTCCCGAAGGCTGCCGATGGTGTCCCTGCCGCCCGCCTCCGGCCGCCTCGTGCTGGAGCAGCTGTTCCCCGTGGCTCTCGCCCGGGTGCAGCTGGCCCCCGATCCCCTCGACACCGCCCGGCAGCTCCAGTCCATCACCCAGCTGCGGGGAACAGCGCAGGGGAATCCGGATCCGGGTTGCGCCTGGACCGGGGATCTCAACGGCATCTGGCAGCTGCACCTGCAGGACCCCTTCCAGAGCCTGATCGCTGAGATCGCTTCCCACGCCTGGCGGTATCTCGAGCAACTGGGCTTCGCTCGCCCCAGGGTCGCCCTGCACATCCAGCGCTGCTGGCCCGTGGTGAGCGAGGCGGGTCAGGTGATCGGGCGGCATCATCATCCCAATGCCCACCTCAGCGCCGTGTACTACCTCAACGGCGACGGCAGCGGTCGCAGCGGTTGCCTGCGCCTCTTCCCCCCGGCTCGTCCCAACGAGCTCGTACCCGGTCTGGCACTCGGGCATGCCGGACCGATCGAAACGACCAGCTTCCTCAACGCCCCCTGGGTGGATGTGGCTCCCCAGGCCGGACTGCTGCTGCTCTTCCCCGCCAGCCTGGATCATGGGGTGCTGGAGAACGAGGAGGACGACGACCTGCGCTTCTCCCTCAGCATCGATTTCGTGCTCACCGCCCCGCTCTGCCCCAGCGGTGCCACGCCGCCGGAGTACCTGGCTCCCCATCCCAGCCAGTGGCAGCAGCTGCAGGGGGTGGAGGCCGTCGGTGAGGATGAATCGCCGTGAAGGAGCAAGGGGGCGGCTGCCGGCGGACCACCGGGTCACCACCGTTCCCCTTGCCCACCTCCGCACTGGAAACCGACCACCGAAGTTCCCCTTGGCCGACCCCACAACCTTCACCGTCACCGCCGAGATCGACGGCAGCCGCCACAGCTTCCCCTGCCGCAGCGATCAGACCGTTCTCTCCGCCGCGGAGCTGGCGGGGGTGGCCCTGCCCAGTTCCTGCTGCTCCGGGGTCTGCACCACCTGTGCCGCCCTGCTGCGCAGCGGTACGGTGCATCAACCGGATGCGATGGGGGTGAAGGCCGAGCTGCAGGAGAAGGGCTACGCGCTGCTGTGCGTGTCGTTTCCCCGCAGTGATCTGGACCTGCTTGCCGGCCAGGAGGACGCCCTCTACGAGGCCCAGTTCGGCCAGTACCAGAAGTGAGTTCCACCCGGCGGGTGCTGGGATCGATGCAGGTGGTGCCGCTCGAGCTGTGGCTGCGGCCCCGCCCCGGTCCCCTGCTTCCCCAGCTGCTCACTGCCCTGGCCGACCATGCCCATGCCCGGGCGGACCCGGCCGAGGGGATGACGGCCGAGCCGTTGCGGTGGGCGATCACCCGGGTCGATCCCGAGCGCGGCCTGTGCCTCGAGGGCGTGCTGCTGATCGGGCGGCCCCCCGACAGGGGAGCGGGTGAGTGACCCTGCCCCACCCCTGCCCACCCTGCTGGTGATCCCCAGCGGCGTGGGCTGCGCCGTGGGCGGATTCGCGGGAGACGGCCTGCCCGCGGCCCGGCTGCTGGCCGCCGCCAGTGGTTGCCTGATCACCCATCCCAACGTTCTCAACGCAGCGGCGCTCTACTGGAGCGACCGGCGTATCCACTACGTGGAGGGCTGGAGTCTGAACCGCTTCGCGGCGGGGGAACTGGGCCTGGTGCCGGTGGCCTCCCGCAGGGTGGGGCTGCTTCTGGACGCTGGCATCGAGGAGGATCTGCGGCTGCGCCACCTCCAGGCGGCCGATGCCTGCCGGGCCAGCCTCGGCCTGGCGATCGGACCGGTGCTCAGCACCGATCAGCCACTGGGGGTGCATCTGCGGCTCGGCCCGAGCGGCACCAGCTGGGGCGGCCTCGAGCGTCCTGATGTGCTGCTGCGCGCCGGCGAGAGGCTGGTGGAGCAGGGGGCCACCGCGATCGCCGTGGTGGCCCGCTTCCCCGATGATTCCCCGGGAGAGCTCCTGCAGGCCTATCGCAGGGGAGAGGGAGTGGATGCCCTGGCCGGAGCCGAGGCGGTGATCAGCCACCTGCTGGTGCGCCATCTGGGCATCCCCTGCGCCCATGCGCCGGCCCTGGCGCCCCTGCCGCCGGAGGCCGCTCTGGATCCGCGGGCGGCGGCGGAGGAGCTGGGTCACACCTTTCTGCCCTGCGTGCTGGTGGGGCTCAGCCGGGCCCCGGACCTGGTGCCGGGAGGGGGGAGTCTCCACGCCGACCAGCTCGGTGCCGTGGTGGCCCCGGCCGGGGCCCTCGGCGGGGAGGCGGTGCTGGCGTGCGCCGAGCGGGGTGTGCCGCTGATCGCGGTGGAGGGCAATCCCTGCCTGCTGCAGGTGGGTGGCGAGGCCCTCGGTCTGCCGGTGCTGACCGCGGCCGGCTACGGGGAGGCGGCGGGACTCATTCTGGCCCTTCGGGAGGGGATCGATCCGGGGGCACTTGGGCGCCCGCTGGCCAGGCTGGGCGAGTGAGCTCAGATCACGGTGCCGAACAGATGCCCCACCACGGCGGTGAGTCCCATCGCCAGGGCCCCCCACACAAACATGCGCAGGGCGCCGCGGCTGAGGGAAGCCCCTCCGGCATAGGCCGACAGCCCCCCGAGGGCGATCAGCACCAGCAGCGACGTGGCGATCGTGGCCTGGGTGATGTGCTCCGGGGGACTCACGAGGATGGTGAGGATGGGCACGATCGAGCCCACCGAGAAGCTGGCGGCTGAGGCCAGGGCCGCCTGGATCGGCCGTGCCCGCAGGGTCTTCGCTGAGGCCCAGTTCGTCGCGGGCGTGGGCGCCCAGGGCGTCTCGCAAGGTGAGCTGGTGGGCCACTGTTCTGGCCAGCTCCTGATCCAGGCCCCGGCGGCGGTAGATCTCGGTGAGCTCCGCCAGCTCGCCGGCGGGATCGGAGGCCAGCTCCTGCCGTTCCCGGGCAAGATCGGCCTGCTCCGTATCCGCCTGGGACTGCACGGAAACGTATTCCCCCGCCGCCATCGACAGCGCTCCGGCCACGGTGGCCGCGATGCCCGAGAGCAGAATCTCGCTGCGGGCCGCTCCCGAGGCAGCGATGCCGGCCACCAGGCTGGCCACGGAGATGGTGCCGTCGTTGGCGCCCAGCACCACGGCCCGGAGCCAACCCACGCGGTGGGAACGATGAACTTCGGCGTGACGGCGTCCTTCCCGCCGGGGCTGGTGGGGGGTGGAGGCTGGACGCTCATGCCGGGGGGCCATGGATCGGGCCGTCAGCGCAGACAGGCCATCGGGTGCCGCGGCGCCAGATCCAGTGCCTTGGCCACGCCGGGATGGCACACGGCCCCGCCCACGGTGTTCAGACCGGACAGAAGCTCGGGTCGGTCGGTGACGGCCTCGATCAGTCCTCGCCCCGCCATCACCAGGATGTAGGGCAGGGTGACGCTCACCAGGGCCTCGGTGGAGGTGAAGGGCACCGCTCCGGGCATGTTGCCCACCGCATAGTGCTGCACGTCATGGATGGTCACCACCGGATCGGTGTGGGTGGTTTCCCTGCTCGTGGCGATGCAGCCCCCCTGGTCGATGGCCACATCCACGATCACCGAACCCGGCCGCATCCGCCGCACCAGCTCCTCCCCCACGAGGGTCGGGGCCCGACCACCGGGGAGCAGCACCGCTCCGATCAGAAGATCGGTGCCGGGGATGAGCCGCTCGATCAGGCCCCGGCTGCTCACCAGGGTGACCATGCGCCCCAGCCGGCCGGGCTCCAGGCCCCGCAGCCGATGGGGGGAGCGATCCAGCAGGAACACCTCCGCATCCATGGCGGCGGCGATGCGGGCGGCATTCCATCCCACCGTGCCGGCGCCGAGCACCACCACCCGCGCGGGCCGCACCCCGGTACATCCACCCATCAGGATGCCGCGCCCACCCTGGGGTTTCTCCAGCAGCCGGGCTCCCACCTGGGCCGCCAGACGCCCGGCGATCTCGCTCATCGGCGCCAGCAGGGGCAGGCTGCCGTCCTCCAGCTGCACCGTTTCGTAGGCCACCGAGGTGGTGCCGGCCTCCAGCAGGGCTCGGCCCACCTCGGGGTAGGCCGCCAGATGCAGGTAGGTGAACAACACCAGATCGCTGCGCAGGAAACCGAATTCCTCCCGCTGCGGTTCCTTCACCTTCACCACCAGGTGGGCCGCCCAGGCCTCTTCCCGGCCCACGATGCGGGCGCCGGAGGCCCGATAGTCATCGTCGCTGATTCCGGCTCCCAGGCCGGCTCCCTCCTGGACCCGTACCTCCATTCCCTGGGAAACCAGTTCCCTCACCCCATCGGGGGTGAGGGCGACCCTCTGCTCGTCACGCTTGATCTCGGTGGGCACCCCGATGCTGGCCATCGGGGACGTCACAGGGGCCGACTGGCCGGGAGGTGCCATGGTCCGCTTGGAGGACCCCGGAACCCTAGGCGGCGGCGATGGGCATGCGCCAGCCGCTGCCGAAGGCCCTTCCGCTCACCTTCAGCACCGGGGCCGCCTGGCGTCGCTTGAATTCCGCCCTTCGCAGCAGCTGATGCACCCGTTGGATGAGGGCGGGATCGCCCCCCCCGGCGAGCAGCTGCTCCGGAGTGGCCAGACCCTCGATGCTCGCCTCGAGCACAGGGTCGAGCCGTTCGTAGGCAGGCAGGGAATCGCTGTCGAGCTGGTCGGGCCGCAGCTCGGCACTGGGGGGCTTGTGGCGGATTTCGGGGCCGATCAGCTCCCCGGCGGCCGCCAGGCCCAGGCTGGCGCGGCAGGCGGCGGCGGCAGGGGAATCGATCCATGCGCAGAGGGAGAAGACGGCCGTCTTGTAGAGGTCGCCGATCACCGCCAGGCCCCCGTTCATGTCGCCGTAGAGGGTGCAGTAGCCCACCGCCAGCTCTGACTTGTTGCCGGTGGAGAGGAGCAGCCTTCCCTGCTGGTTGGCCACCGCCATCAGCAACGTGCCTCGGATGCGCGACTGCAGGTTCTCCGCGGTCACCCCTTCCGGGGAGGTGCCCAGGGGTGGGGTGAGGGCCGTTGCGAAGGAGTCCATCAGCTGTTCGATCGGTACGGTGTGGGTGCGGACCCCCAGCCGCTCCGCCAGGGCACGGGCGTCGCGGAGGGAACCCTCCGAGCTCCAGGGGGAAGGCATCAGCAACGCCTCCACCTGATCGGCTCCGAGCGCCGCCACGGCGATCACCGCCACCAGAGCTGAATCGATGCCGCCGCTGAGACCCAGCAGCACCTTCGTGAAGCCGCACTTGGTCGCGTAATCCCGCACTCCCAGCACGAGCACGCGCAGCAATTGTTCCTGCTGCCCCGGCGGTGCCCTCAGCCCGCCAGCGTCGCCGGGCCCCGGGCCGGCTTCTCCTGTCGTCCCCTGCTGACGGAAGTCCCAGATCGCCTGCTGCTCCTGGGCGCAGGCCATTCGCAGCACCGTACTGCCGGCGGCGTTCACCACGAAGCTGGCGCCGTCGAACACCAGTTCATCGTTGCCTCCCACCTGATTCACGTACACCACGTCACAGCCCAGCCGCGCCGCCGCCCGGGCCGCCAGGCGCTGGCGCAGCTCCTCCTTCCCACGGCTGAAGGGGGAGGCCGAGAGATTGAGCAGCAGATCGATCCGGTGCGGCAGCAGTTCGGCGATCGGATCGGCTCCCGCCAGCCGATGGCCCTGCATCTCCTCCTCCACCCAGAGGTCCTCGCAGATGGTGAGGCCCAGTCTCCAGATCCTCCCCCCCCGGTCCAGTTCCAGAACCGCCGCGGCTTCGCCGGGACGGAAGTAGCGACGTTCATCGAAGACGTCGTAGCTGGGCAGCAGTCGCTTGCGGCAGACGATCCGCCAGCCTGCCGCCTCCACCAGGGCCACGGCGTTGTGCAGATCCGGCAGGGAGGAGCCGGGAATCGGCTCGGCCACGCCCACCAGGGCGGCCAGACCGGCAGGCCAGCGGCGTGCCAGTCGATCGAGCACCTGCTGCTGGCGTTCGAGAAGGGCCCGGCGCAGGAGCAGATCCCGCGGGGGATACCCCCACAGCGACAGTTCCGGGGTCACGAGGAGATCGGCCCCCGCCGCCGCCGCCTCCTCGGCGGCCGCCAGGATCCGCTGCCCGTTGCCCTCCAGGTCGCCCACCAGGGGATTCAGCTGGGCCAGGGCGAGCCGCATCAGGGGGGATTGAGGCCATACAGATTGTGCTGCAGCAGCACCGGCAGCAGCTCCGGTGGCACCAGGGCCGGATCGGGTCGGCTGCGGATGCTCGAGCTTGCGCTGGGGGGAATCCGAAGGGGGAGAACCGTGAGCCGGGCTCCCAGGCTCCGGAGCGGGATCAGGTCGGCCTCCGCCAGGGGCCAGCCGTCGCGGGGCACGATCCCCAGCCGACAGGCCCGGAGCACCTGATCCGCCGCTTTCCACCCCGGGATCTGGGCGGCCAGATCGCTGCCCACCACGAACACCAGCTCCCGGTCGGGCCAGCGGGCGTGGGCCCTCTCCAGGGTCTCGATTGCCCAGGGACTGCTCAGATCCTGCTCGAGTCGCAACCGCGGATCGTCGATGCCATCGACCAGGGCCTGGAGCAGGGCCGTGCGCAGCTCCAGCGGCGCCTCGTGCCGTTTGAGCGGGTTGTCGCTCGCCCAGGTCGCCACCCGGGGGAACAGATCCAGCAGGCCCTCCAGCAGGGCCCTGTGGCCGGTCGTCGGTGGATCGGCACTGGTGCCGAACAGGGCGATCGATCGATCGCAGGGGATGGGGCCGCCGGCGGGGTCTCGATCGGGGAGGGGGGAAGTCAGGGCAGCCTCAGGGCAGCAGCCACCTGCGGGTCTCCTCCGGGTGCCGCTCCCTTGCCTGCCACTCCCCCAGCCAGCGACGGGTGTCGGGATCCTGGGCCGCCAGCCGCCGCAACAGAGCTCCCGGCCTCCCAGCCCCTGCCGTGCTGCGCAGCAGTTCCGCCGCCGCCAGCCGGCCCGTGCGGCGCGTCGTGGCCACCGCCAGGGCCGCCTGGGCCAGGGCCACCGGCGCGGCGGGCACCAGGCTCAGGCCGCCACTGATCGGCGCCGCCAGCGACAGGATCTGCCGCAGGCCCCCGAGGATCAGCTGCAGACCCAGCTGGATTCCCCCCAGCAGGGCATTGTGGCCCGAAAGGCCTGCCAGCAGCTGGCGGGCTCCGGAGCGGGTCATGGGCAGGCCGTAGAGCTGGCAGAGCTGCACCACCAGGGCGCTGTCGAAGGCCAGCCCCCCCGCCAGGTCCAGCAGCGGCAGCGGGTTCGCCGCCACCCCGGTCGCCTTGAGCGCCGCGAACCTGCCGATCAGATTCTGGGCCTGGCGTCTCCCATGGCTGAGGCGGCACTGATGCAGCGACTCGCTGAACCGGTCCGCGGCCCGCAGGGCATTGAGGGCCAGCAGAAGGCGGCCATGGCGCTCGAGCAGATCGATCAGTGCTTCCCGCAGCGGTCCCACCCGGGGGGATGTGGTTTGGCTGCGCACTCGTCCGTCGGCCAGGAGACTGGCCTGCCGGGGAGCGGCCGCCACCGCGATCGGTTCGAGGTGGCGGCAACCCGGCGGCAGCCGCCGGCGGATGCTGGCGAGCAGGGCAGCCAGTTCTGCCGGGGGCCAGCAGTCGCTGCGGTTGACCACCAGAAGCAGGGGTTTGCCGCAGGCGAGCAGCTGGTCGAGAGCTTCCGCCTCCACCTGGCTGAGGTCGCCATCCAGCACGAACAGCACCAGATCGGTTCCCATCGCCACCCGGCTCGCCAGCCGGGCTCGGGCGACGGCGGCGATTTCGTCGATTCCAGGCGTATCGACCAGATCGACTCCCTTCAGCCCCCTGATCTCCTGCCGCCAGGCCCGGTGTTCCTGGCGGCGGGTGCAGCCATGGGCCACATCGGTGCTGAAGTGCTCCTCCCCCAGAAGGGCATTGAGCAGGCTCGACTTACCCACCCCCACCCTTCCGAACACGGCCACGCGGGGCCGGAGGAGCGCCAGGCGACGCATCTGACGATCGACTCCCGCCAGTTCGGGACCCAGCACCGCCCCTTCCCTCGGCGAGAGGATGAGTTCGTCGCGCCAGCGTTCCAGAAGCAGGCGGCAGCGCTCCGGCGCCGCGGGAGGCTCGGGGGGCGTGGCAACGGTGGCCCCCCTCATGGGGAGCTCTCCTGGGGAACAGCGGGCCGACGCCACCAGCCGGCGAGCACCGCCAGAACCGCCTCGGGACCGATCACCCCCACGAAGCCGCCGAATTCATCGACGACCACCCGCACCCCCGAACTGTTGCGGCGGAAGCTGGTGAGCAGTCGGTCGGCACGGATCATCTCGGGAACGAATTCCACCGGTTCGCAGAGGTCCTCCGCCCTGGTCGTTCCCTCATGCTGCAGCAGGGCCGTGAGCAGCCGCTCCCGGCTGGCCACCCCGAGCACCTCATCCACCTCCTCCCCCAGCACCACCCACCAGGCCGCGTTGTGGTGGAGCAGGGTGGGCTGGAGATCCACGAGCGGGGCCGCACCCGCCAGGGTGGGTGCCGCCACCCGGGGCACCATCAGATCCCGGGCGGTGAGATCGTTGAGCTGGAACACCTTGGCGATCATGGCCGCCTCGTCGGCCTCGATCTGTCCCTTCTGCGATCCCAGTCGGGCCAGCAGCCGGATCTCCTCCTCGTCGGTGCTGATCTCGTTTTCCGCGGTGATCGCCGGGAGGAGGCGCTCAAGCAGCAGCACCAGCGGCAGCATCAGCCGTTGCAGCAGGCCCAGGGAAGGAGCACTGGCCAGGGCCACGGGCAGGGCCAGTCGGCTGCCGAAGGACTTGGGGAGGATCTCCCCCAGCAGGATCACCAGCACGGTGAGGCCCACGGAGAAGAGCGGCAGGGCCGGCCCGGAGACGCCATGGCGTCTGAACACCGCGCTGGCGAAGCCGCCCACCATCAGGCTGCCGAAGATGTTGAACATGTTGTTGGCGATGACCAGCACCGCCAGGGTGCGTCCGAGGCGCTGACGCAGGGCCTCCAGCCGTCGTGCCCCGCGGACGGGGCGCTCCCGCGCCGCCAGCTCGTGCACCTTCACCGGATTCACCGTGAGCAGCGCCGCCTCCACACCGGAGCAGAGGGAGGATCCCAGCAGCATCACGAACACCGCCAGGGCCAGCAGGATCAGGTCGTTCATCCGGCTGGCGGGGCAGGGAGAAGCACGCGGCGGGGCCCGGGGTGAGTCTCTGTATTTAATCGGTTGTGCCATCGTCTCGCAGTACACCCTCCCCACCGATGGCATTGGCGATGGCGCCTTCCTCCCCGATCGATCTGGCCCTGCATGCCGATCGGCGCGATCGCTTCCTCCATCGCCTCGGCGGAGCAGCGGCGGTCATCCCCGCGGCGCCCCTGGTGACACACCACGCCGACGTGGAGCACCCCTTCCGCCAGAACAGCGACTTCTGGTACCTCACGGGCTTCGATGAGCCGGGGGCGGTGGCCCTGTTCCTGCCCCACCGTCCGGACAATCCCTTCGTGCTGTTCGTGGAGCCCCGGGATCCCGCCGCCGAGGTGTGGAACGGCTTCCGCTGGGGGTGTGAGGGAGCGGTGGAACGTTTCGGTGCGGCGCTGGCCCATCCCCGCTCGGAGCTGGCCGAGCGACTCGAGGGCTACCTGGAGGGCGCCGAGGGCATCGCCTTCCGGGTGGGGCGTCATCCGGAGGTGGAGCCGCTCGTGCTCAGGGCCTGGGCCCGCCAGCTGGACCGCGCTCCCCGCACCGGCCAGGCGGCCCTGGGTCTGGTCGCCCCGTGCCCCGTGCTGCATGAGCTGCGGCTGCGCAAGACTCCCGAAGAACTGCTGCGGCTGCGGGAGGCTGCCCGGATCTCCGCCGAAGCCCATGAACTGGCCCGTCAGGTGACGCGACCGGGCCTGAGCGAACGTCAGGTGCAGGCGGTGATCGAGCAGCATTTCCTCGAGCAGGGGGCCCGCGGGCCTGCCTACGCCTCCATCGTGGCCGCTGGGGACAATGCCTGTGTGCTCCACTACACCGCCAATGACGCCACGCTGAGCGACGGGGATCTGCTGCTGATCGATGCCGGGTGCAGCCTCAGCGACTACTACAACGGCGACATCACCCGTACCTTCCCGATCAATGGCCGGTTCAGCGGCGAGCAGAGGGCTCTCTATGAGCTGGTGCTTGCCGCCCAGGAGGCTGCGGTGGCCGCCGTTGCGCCGGGCCACACCGCCGAGGAGGTGCATCAGAGTGCCGTGGCCGTGCTGGTGGACGGTCTGATTGAGCTCGGTCTTCTGGTGGGCCCCGCGGAGAATGTGATCGAGCAGGGCGCCTACCGCCATCTCTACATGCACCGCACCGGCCACTGGCTCGGACTCGACGTCCACGATGTGGGCGCCTACCGGCTGGGAGAACACCCTGTGGAGCTGGAGCCCGGCATGGTGCTCACTGTGGAACCGGGGCTGTATGTGAGTGACCGTCTGCCGGTTCCCGAGGGACAACCGGAGATCGGCGAACGCTGGAAGGGCATCGGCATCCGCATCGAGGATGACGTGGCGGTGAGCGACCAGGGTCACGAGGTTCTGACCGCCTCCGCCCTCAAGGCGGCCGCTGCGATGGAACGCTGAGTCTTCCCCTTTCACACCCCGGCCCATCTGAACAGCGCATCCGGGGTGAGGGAGGCGGTGCTGGCCAGGAGCCGGTCGGCTCCGGCCTGCCGCAGGCTGTGTTCATAGCGGTGGCGCTCCTCCCTGCGGTCGGGATGATGCAGGTGGGGAGGGGCCACGGCCAGGCTGAGCCACCGCTGTCCCGGCAGCCGCCGGCGGGCGTTCTCCACCGTGAGCACGTCGGCCACGGTGTCGCCCAGGTAGGCCACCGGAGGAGCACCGGGGCCCAGCGGCCCAGCGGCCAGTCTCTCCGCCAGATGCAGCAGGCCCGTGGGATCGGGCTTGTCAGGGGCTTCCCCCATGGCGATCAGCGGCGGAGCGATCAGCCCGAGGCGGTCCTGCAGCACATAGCGGGCCGAGGCAGGCTCCGCTCCGCTCAGGAACCCCCAGGCGATCCCCGCAGGATCCAGGTTCCGGAAGAATGTGCCGTTCACCAGCAGGGGTTCGCTGCCGATGAACCCCTGCCATCCGGCGGGATCACCCTCGGGATCCCCGCCGAAGTAGTGGCCGCTGAACACCTCCACCAGATCGTCGAAGGCCGGCAGGGGATCCAGCCCGTGGCGTCGCAGCAGCTCGAGGGAGGCCTCCCAGTCGTTGTTCCAGCGGCCTTCACTCTTGAGGTCATCGATGGCGGAGGGGGAGGGCCGCCAGCCGCTGTAGTGGTGCACCGTTTCCGCCAGGGCCCGGCGGTAGCTGCCGCCCACATCCCTCACCACCCCGTCGATGTCGAAGAGAAGAACGGCGCGGGGGAGCAGGGGAGGCGATCGCTGCGGCTGGTAAGTTAGCTGTTTGGCTTCACCCCTTGAGCGCTCAGACCATGCCAGCCCCTGAAAGCGTCACCGAACCTGCAGCGGAGGAAACCACCGCAGGTGCCGCCCCTGCGGTGGCTACGGAGGCGGCAGCTGAGCCCATTGAAGGAAGGCCGGCGATGCGGGGGGGCAATGCAGCCCTGGCCACGGCCACGATCGATGAGGATGGGGTTCCCTCCGGCTATACCCCCAAGGCTGACGAGGGCCGTTTCCTGCTCAAGATCCTCTGGCTTCCCGATAATGTCGCCCTCGCGGTCGATCAGATCGTGGGAGGCGGGCCGAGCCCCCTCACCGCCTACTTCTTCTGGCCCCGGGAAGATGCCTGGGAAACGCTGAAGAGTGAGTTGGAGGCCAAGAGCTGGATCACCGACAACGAGAGAGTCGAAGTTCTCAACAAGGCCACGGAGGTGATCAACTACTGGCAGGAAGAGGGCCGGGGCAAGTCGCTCGATGAAGCGAAACTGAAGTTCCCGGATGTCACCTTCTGCGGCACCGCCTGATTCCGGAACGAGGTCGTATCAATCGACAAAAAAGCGCCCTTGCGGCGCTTTTTTACGGAATCGTTTTGGTGAAAACGCCTGCGCACCAGTCAGCTGAGATCTGACTGTGAGCAGGGACCGAGCTGCGAGCAGGGATCGAGACTCAGTTGGCGCGGCTGGCCTGAAGTCGGGCCCGGGCCCGGCCCAGGCGCTGCTGGGCCTTCACCTTGTCCGGACTGGGAGGCTGGCCTTCAAGGGCCTGGAACGACTGCTGGGCCGCTTCGAGTTCCTGCTGAGCCGCTGCGGGGTCAATGGCATTGCCGAGTTCGGCGGCGTTCACCAGCACGGTGACTTCATTGGCATCGACTTCAGCGAAGCCTCCCATCAGGGCGATCGATACCCAGTCGTTTCCGTTCCTGAGGCGCATCACTCCATTGTCGAGAGCGGTGAGAATCGAAACGTGGCCGGTGAGGATGCCCATCTGACCGCTGGTGCTGGGCAGGATGACTTCGTCGGCAGTGCCGTCGAAGACACTCTTGTCGGGAGCGAGAACCCGAAGGGTGAGAGTCATGGCAGGGGAAGGGGAGGAGGTTGGCTCAGGACTTTGCTTCGGAGGCAATCTTTTCTGCCTTGGCTCTCACTTCATCCACGTTGCCGACAAGATAGAAAGCTGCCTCAGGAAGATCGTCCAACTCACCGGAGAGAATCATATTGAATCCCTTGATGGTGTCTTCGAGCTTGACGTACTTTCCGGGCATACCGGTAAAGACCTCTGCCACGAAGAACGGCTGGGAAAGGAACTTCTCGATCTTGCGAGCCCGGTCGACCGTACGACGGTCTTCCTCGGAAAGTTCATCGAGACCGAGGATGGCGATGATGTCCTGGAGTTCCTTGTAGCGCTGCAGGGTCGATTGCACGGCCCGGGCTGTGCGGTAGTGCTCGTCTCCCACCACGGCAGGCTGCAGCATCGTGCTGGTGGAATCGAGGGGATCCACGGCGGGATAGATGCCTTTCGAGGCGAGTCCGCGGCTCAGCACGGTGGTGGCATCGAGGTGGGCGAAGGTGGTGGCTGGAGCCGGGTCGGTGAGGTCATCGGCCGGTACGTAGACCGCCTGAATCGAGGTGATCGAGCCTTCCAGGGTGGAGGTGATGCGCTCCTGGAGTTCACCCACGTCGGTGCCCAGAGTGGGCTGGTAGCCCACGGCGGAGGGCATGCGGCCCAGCAGGGCGCTCACCTCGGAGCCCGCCTGCACGAAGCGGAAGATGTTGTCGATGAACAGGAGCACATCCTGCTTGTTCACGTCGCGGAAATGCTCGGCCATGGTGAGGGCCGAGAGGCCGACCCGCATCCGGGCGCCGGGAGGCTCGTTCATCTGGCCGAAGCAGAGAGCCACCTTCGACTGGGTGAGGTCGTCGGCATTGATCACGCCCGACTCCTTGAATTCCTCGTAGAGGTCGTTGCCTTCCCGGGTCCGCTCGCCGACCCCTCCGAAGACCGAAACGCCGCCGTGCTCCTTGGCGATGTTGTTGATCAGCTCCTGAATGAGAACGGTCTTGCCGACACCGGCACCGCCGAAGAGGCCCACCTTGCCGCCCTGGCGGTAGGGAGCCAGCAGATCGATCACCTTGATGCCCGTTTCGAAGACCTTCGGTTTGGTCTGCAGCTCGGTGAGCTTGGGGGCTTCGCGGTGGATGGGGGAGGTGAGGGTGGAGGTCACCGGACCCTTCTCATCCACCGGCTCGCCCAGCACGTTGAAGATGCGGCCGAGGGTGGCTTCGCCCACCGGCACGCAGATCGGGGAACCGGTGTCGATGGCTTCCATGCCGCGAACCAGTCCGTCCGTACTGCTCATGGCCACGGCCCGCACCCGGTGGTCGCCGAGAAGCTGCTGCACTTCGGCCGTGATTTTCACGGTCTGGCCGGCAGGGTTCTTGGCTTCGATGCGGAGGGCGTTGTAGATCCGGGGCAGCTTGCCGGCGGGGAATTCGACGTCCAGCACCGGACCGATGACCTGCTTGACGGTGCCTTTGGTGCCGGAAGCGGCGGGAGCAGCAGCTGCCATAGGGAGAGAAACGGGCGGGGAGCGCGTGACGGGACGCAAGCCCGCCTTGAGCGGGGCAACCTTACCACCGCAGGCCCCCCGGTCCCCCTTGGCCGGGAGGGTGTGGCAGGGCAACGATGGCCTGCGCGGCAATCGATTCCGGCCACCAGGTTCGGTCACCCGAACCCCTGCCGGATGGCGAGCCGGGGGGGCGCGGGCATAGGTTGGCAGTCGACGGGTGTGAGTGCCAAAACGCCCTTCACCCGCTACGGCGTTCATCCTCGCTTTCATTCATGGCTGCTGTTTCTCTCAGCGTCTCCACGGTCCAACCGCTCGGAGATCGCGTCTTCATCAAGGTCTCCGAATCGGAGGAAAAGACCTCGGGCGGCATCCTTCTCCCCGACACCGCCAAGGAAAAACCCCAGGTCGGTGAAGTGGTGCAGGTCGGCCCCGGCAAGCGCAACGACGATGGCTCCCGCCAGTCTCCCGAAGTGGGCGTGGGCGACAAGGTGCTCTACAGCAAGTATGCGGGCACGGACATCAAGCTCGGCACGGATGAATACGTCCTGCTTTCCGAGAAGGACATCCTCGCTGTCGTCAACTGACGCGTTTCATCGGTTTCCCTGAATTCTCCATTCGTTTCCCTTCCCATCTCCATCCATGGCCAAACGCATCATTTACAACGAGCAGGCTCGCCGTGCTCTTGAAAAGGGCATCGACATCCTTGCCGAGTCCGTTGCCGTCACCCTCGGCCCCAAAGGCCGCAACGTGGTGCTCGAGAAGAAGTTCGGTGCTCCCCAGATCATCAATGACGGCGTCACCATCGCCAAGGAGATCGAACTCGAAGACCACATCGAAAACACCGGTGTCGCCCTGATCCGGCAGGCCGCCAGCAAGACCAACGATGCCGCCGGTGACGGCACCACCACCGCGACCGTTCTGGCCCATGCCATGGTCAAGGCCGGTCTGCGCAACGTGGCCGCCGGTGCCAACGCGATCACCCTCAAGCGCGGCATCGACAAGGCCACGGAGTTCCTCGTCAGGAAGATCGAGGAGCATGCCAAGCCGATCAGCGACAGCAACGCCATCGCCCAGGTGGGAACCATCTCCGCCGGTAACGACGAGGAAGTGGGTCGGATGATCGCCGACGCCATGGACAAGGTGGGCAAGGAGGGCGTGATCTCCCTGGAGGAAGGCAAGTCGATGACCACCGAGCTGGAGGTCACCGAGGGCATGCGCTTCGACAAGGGCTACATCTCCCCCTACTTCGCCACCGACACCGAGCGGATGGAGGCCGTGCTCGACGAGCCCTACATCCTCATCACCGACAAGAAGATCGCCCTGGTGCAGGATCTGGTTCCCGTGCTCGAGCAGATCGCCCGCACCGGCAAGCCCCTGCTGATCATCGCCGAGGACATCGAGAAGGAGGCCCTGGCCACCCTCGTCGTCAATCGTCTGCGTGGCGTGCTCAACGTGGCTGCGGTGAAGGCCCCCGGTTTCGGTGACCGCCGCAAGGCCATGCTCGAGGACATCGCCGTTCTCACCAATGGCCAGCTGATCACCGAGGATGCCGGCCTCAAGATCGAGAACGCCAAGCTGGAGATGCTGGGCACGGCCCGCCGCATCACCATCACCAAGGACAACACCACGATCGTGGCCGAAGGCAACGAAGCTGCGGTGAAGGCCCGCTGCGAGCAGATCCGCAAGCAGATGGACGAGACCGATTCCTCCTACGACAAGGAGAAACTGCAGGAGCGTCTGGCCAAGCTGAGCGGCGGTGTGGCCGTGGTCAAGGTGGGTGCAGCCACCGAGACCGAGATGAAGGACAGGAAGCTGCGCCTCGAGGATGCCATCAACGCCACCAAGGCGGCCGTTGAGGAAGGCATCGTCCCCGGCGGCGGCACCACCCTGGCCCATCTCACTCCCGTGCTCGAGGAGTGGGCGGCTGCCAACCTCTCCGGCGAGGAGCTGATCGGTGCCCACATCGTGGCGGCCGCCCTGCCGGCTCCCCTGATGCGCATCGCCCAGAATGCCGGTGCCAACGGCGCCGTGGTGGCCGAGCATGTGAAGAACCGGCCCTTCAATGAGGGCTACAACGCCGCCAACGGCGAGTACGTCGACATGCTGGCTGCCGGCATCGTCGATCCCGCCAAGGTCACCCGCTCCGGCCTGCAGAACGCCGCCTCGATCGCCGGCATGGTGCTCACCACCGAGTGCATCGTGGCCGACCTGCCCGAGAAGAAGGAAGCCGCTCCCGCCGGTGGCGGCGGCATGGGTGGCGACTTCGACTACTGATCGAAGACTGCTCACCGCATCTCACCGATCACAGGATGGGCAGAAGGGGTTATCCCTTCTGCCTTTTTTTTGCCCTTTTGATTCTTTCTGAAGAAGTGATCTCCTGAAGAAGCTGCCTCTCGGGCCCGGGATCCCAGCCGATGGCTTGCTTCTGACCGTTGCGCTTATGGGATCAATTTCCGGCAAGGTCTTGGGTTAAAACCCTTCGGAAATTGGGAGCTGCCAGCCGCGCGGCCTCTACGGATGGATGGGACTTGCCATCTCTGTACAGAAGTTCGCCATTGCTTGCATTGTATGTACAGGTATCACCCGGGCAAAAGATGTCGAATACATCGATGATTTTAATCACATTATCCTTTTCAAGCCTCACAAGGACATCATCCAGGGGTTGGCGTCTTTTCAACGTGTCTTTCCTGCTGAGAAACTTGCATGGCCCTGGCCCCATTGAATTGAACCACTGACGTGCAGCTACAGCTGGATCGCAGTGGGCTTCTCTAGCGAACGGCAACCCGTGAAGGATGGCAATATGGATACCCCTGGAAGTCAGGTCTGTGGAGAGCTGAAGAAGTCCTTCCCTGATCGTCGCGACTGCTGGAGATTCACTTCTCCTGCCTGCTGGAGGAGAGTACTCTGCCAGGTCGTTCACGAGAAAAACCCAGTCGCCACGCTGCAGTTGAGAGATGAATCTGGGTACCAGATGTTGCCAATAGTAGATATTAGACTTGTTGTAGCCAAGATTCTCAACATCGATACCAGGTACCGGGCCTGCGCCAAAGGAGGAGGTGATGGCTACAGCATACTTGTCTTCAAGCACTAACTTGTCGAAGGCTTCCGTAAAAGTCGTGGAAAACGAATTACCGATAATCAATACCCTCCGCTTAGCATGATCAAAGTCTCCCAATGTGCAATCTCTGAGGGAGATATTCCTCCCGACTGCGGTGTTGTCGTTCAAAATGCACTTCTTCCCTTGCCAGCCTGAGCTTGACGTGGGAATCCGGTAGTTCTTCGTAAGGGATTGGCCGCTCTCGGTGAACAGCGGAGACATTTTCCCAGTGAACAAAGAAACCACTGGATTCATGCCTATAGAGAAAAGAATGGCAGAAGCTCCGGCAGAGGCAGTTAGTCCATAGCTGATCACCCTCAGACGGTTGAGTGACCAGGTGGCTGCCCGTAGAGGTGATTCGACGAAATGATAACTCAGTGATGCCAATGCAAGCATTGCCGTGACTTGAAGTGGTGCAGTGAAGACGTCTATTCCAGTTGTCCACCGACTCAGGCAAAGGATGCCCCAGTGCCAGAGGTAGAGCGAGTGATATCGGGCCTGTAACCCAGGGAGGGATTCGTATGCATGTGACGCATTCGCTGTCTTGATTCTCGGGCTCAATCCTGGGGATTCTGCCTTGTCTGGCGTTCGGACGCGGACTGTGCAGAAGCGGGAGGCCCTCAGTGCCCCATCAGATAGCGAATGGCGCTGAGGGCGATGAGCAGGCCGATGCCGATGTTCCAGAAGAGTGCCTCCCTTCGGGAGAGCCGCTGCAGTGCCTGAGGCAGGCGCTCCGGGTGGTTCCACACCAGCAGGGTGAGGCTCAGCACCAGCAGAAGGGGGATACCGAGGGCCAGGAGCAGGGCAAGTGGGGTGGACATGGGCCGTCTGGTGGCTGCGGACGATCAGTCTGGGACGAATTCCAGAGCCACCCCGTTGTTGCACCAGCGCTTGCCCGTGGGCCTGGGCCCGTCGTTGAACACATGACCCTGATGGCCGCCGCAGCGGCGGCAGTGATATTCCGTGCGCGGCACGAGCAGGCGGAAATCCCTCTTGGTGGCCAAGGCATTCGGCAGGGGTTGCCAGAAGCTGGGCCAGCCCGTGCCGCTGTCATACTTGGCCTTCGAGCTGAACAGGGGCAGCCGGCAGCCGGCGCAGACGTAGGTGCCGCTCCTTTTCTCCTTGTTGAGCGGGCTGCTGAAAGGGCGTTCCGTTCCCTCCTTGCGCAGAACCTCGAAGGCTGCCGGGCTCAGGCGCTTGCGCCACTCCGCCTCGCTCAGCTGCCATTTGGGATCACCTGCCTTCGAGGCGGCTTCGGCTCTCGATGCCCCGAGCACCGGCACCACGGCCGCCGCGAGGGGAGGCACCGCTTTCCGGAGCAGGTCGATCAGAAAGCTGCGACGGGTCACCATCCCCCGATCATCCCAGCCAGCCTGCGCTGAGGACCACGGCCAACCCGAGGAAGATGGCCAGCAGGGACCAGGTGATGCGGTTGAGGGTGGCCTCGGCGCTGCGGGCACTGGTGAACATGGAACCGCCGCTGGAGGCCAGTCCTCCCATGCCATCGCCCTTGGGGCTGTGCAGCAGCACACTCACGATCAGGAGAATGCCGCTGAGCATCCACAGCCAGGAGAGAACGGAGCGGATCATGGGGGGAGCGACGGTTGACTTCAGGCTCCCAGAGTCTGATGGATGCGGTTGGGGGCTGCTGCCTTCCCTGCCGGCGTGATCAGAGAAACCCCGCTCATGCGCTCGGGTTTGGGGAGCCCCAGGATCTCGAGCAGGGTGGGGGCGATGTCGGCAAGGCCGCCGTGCTCCCGCAGGGTCACGTCGGTGCCATGGCCCGGCAGCTTCCGCTTTTCGCCCTCCACCAGGATCACCGGTACCGGATTGGTGGTGTGGGCCGTCCAGGGACGTCCGTCGGGACCTTTCATCACTTCGGCATTGCCATGGTCGGCGGTGATCAGCAGGGTGCCGCCCATGCGGTTGGTGGCCTCCATCAGCCTGCCCACGCAGCCATCCACCACGGCGATCGCCTGGGCTGCGGCCTCGATCTGGCCGGTGTGACCCACCATGTCGGGATTGGCGTAGTTGATCACGATGAGGGAGTAGATGCCTTTGTTGATGGCGACAATGCAGCTGTCGGTGAGTTTCTCGGCCGACATGGCGGGCGCCTGGTCGTAGGTGGCCACCCGGGGGGAGGGCACGAGATGCCTGTCTTCACCAGGGAAGGCCTGCTCGATGCCGCCGTTCATGAAATAGGTGACGTGGGGATATTTCTCGGTTTCAGCGGTGCGGAACTGACGCAGCCCATGCTGGGAAACCACCTGTCCCAGCAGGCCGTCGAGAGACTCGGGAGGGAAGGCGACGGCTACCGGCAGTCCCTGCTCGTACTGGGTGAAGGTGACGACCTCCAGAGGGACGATCCGCTCTCTTGGGAAGGGATCGAAGTCCGGGAGGACAAGGGATCGGATCAGCTGGCGGACGCGGTCGGGTCGGAAGTTGAAGCAGACCACGCCGTCTCCCGGTTTGATGAATCCAGGAGCAAGGCGCGCGGGTTCGATGAACTCATCGGTGATGCCCTCTTCGTAGGAGGCGTTGATCACCTCTGCGGGGCTGAGGGACGTGATCGAACCGGGTTCGGTGAGAAGGCGATAGGCCTTCTCGGTGCGCTCCCAGCGGTTGTCGCGGTCCATCGCCCAGTAGCGGCCGCAGATGGTGACGATCCGGCCCACCCCGGCAGCGGCGATCAGCTCCTGGATTCGGGTCAGGAAAATCTGGGCGCTGTTCGGGGCCGTATCCCGGCCATCGGTGATCACATGGAGGCAAACGTCCTCCAGGCCCCGCTGGGCAGCCCAGTGCAGCAGACCGCCCAGATGCTCCACATGGCTGTGAACGCCCCCATCCGAGCAGAGCCCGATCAGATGAAGGGAGCCGCCGCGGCTGAGCAGACCATCGGCGAG
The DNA here is from genome assembly GCA_963847745.1 of uncultured cyanobacterium. GTDB lineage: Bacteria > Cyanobacteriota > Cyanobacteriia > PCC-6307 > Cyanobiaceae > Cyanobium. Next base: position 56,088 of record CAWKAW010000006.1, read on the forward strand.
ATGGTTGAGCGCTGGATTCCGGCAGATGCTGCCATCCTCCACTGCCTGGGTGATCCGCACCAGCTCCTGGCGGATGATCCGACCCGAACCGATGGTGAGATGGCCGACCTCGGAATTGCCCATCTGGCCTTTCGGCAGGCCCACCGCTCCACCGCTGGCCTGGATCAGGGTATGGGGATAGGCATGCCAGAGGGCATCCATCACCGGGGTCTGGGCGACCCGGATGGCGTTATGACCGTTTTCCTTCGAATAGCCCCAACCGTCGAGGATGGCGAGCACCACCGGCGCCACGGAGGCGGAAGACGCGCTGGGAGCAGGCAAGGTGGTGGATCCGGATCGAACCGTATCGACGGGGGATGGCATGGAGGAGAAAACTGCTTTCACCCGAGCGGGCGTTGGTCACTACGACAAAAGCCTCTCTGAACCTACAACGACTCACCTGTGGCTTCCTCTGCAGACTTTTTCCCGTCAGCCTTTGGTCACAGAAACACCGCGGCAGGCCAGCGTTGCCTGGAGCACCGACAGGTGCCGGTTCCCATAGCATCGTTCCCTCCGCCGCCTGCGGCATGGCCAGGGCTTCCACCAGCTCCTCCTCCGGGAAGCGGCTTGAACTCCTTTCGCGCCGGGAACTCGGCAGGACCCTCGATCGCCTCGCCTCCCAGGTTCTGGAGAGCGTTGCCGACAGCCACGACCTTCTCCTGCTGGGAATCCCGACCCGTGGGGTGGCTCTGGCGCAGGTTCTGGCCCACCACCTCGAGGAAAGCTGCGGCCATCCGATCGCCCACGGCAGCCTCGATCCAACCTTCCATCGCGATGACCTCGAACGGGTGGGCACCCGCCTGGTGGAGGCCACCAGCTTTCCCGAAGGAGTGGATGGTCGACAGGTGGTGCTGGTCGACGACGTGATCTTCACCGGGCGCACCGTGCGAGCCGCCCTGGAGGCCCTGCAGGCATGGGGAAGGGCCCGCAGGGTGCAGCTGCTGGTGATGGTGGACAGGGGGCACCGGGAACTGCCGATCCAGCCGGATTTCTGCGGCCGGGTGGTGCCCACGGCACGGCAGGAGAGCATCGAGCTCTGCCTCGATGCCGTCGACGGAGAAGAGGGGGTCTACCTGATCAGGAACTGACGGTGGCGGGATCGGTGACCGTCAGTTCCTCCATACGGAAATGGGCCTTGTATCTGCCGAAGGCCACGATCACCGGCAGATTCGGGCTGATGGGTCTGCCGTGCCAGTCACTCAGAACCTGCACGACTTCCCCCTGCTGACCCTCGAGATCGAAGGCTTCTCCACGGTGCTGCGGGTGGTTGTAGACCACCACGTTCTGGCACACCGTCACCCTGTCCCCTGCCTGCATCCAGCTTCGGCCACGACCGTTTCATCCTGTCACGACAGGGTGCGGGCCGGTGGGTTCAACGCTGGCAGGCGCTCTCCGGCCCCGCTTCAACGACGCGACCGCCCAGCTCCGTGCAGGCTTCCTGGAAGGCCTGCCATTCGTCCATGCCGCCGGCGATCCGCCTCTGAATCAGCGCGTCGAGCCGGTCGGTGGGAACGGTGTGGGGCAGCTCCCCATGGCTGTGATGCTCGCGATCCTCCTCCTTCAGTTTCGACAATGCTTCCTGCACCCGGTCGCGAAGGGGCTGGCTCTTCGTCTGCCACCAGGGGTGGTCGATCCGGTTGAGGGAATCGAGGGCTTCCCACCAGCGCTCCTGGCTCACCAGCTGGGCGGCCCGATCGTTCTGGAGCCGGTTGCTGTTCCAGTTGGCCCGGAGTTCATCGCCGATGGCACGGCCATCGGCCCGGTGATGCTCTCCCATCGGGGCCAGAGCCGCCAGGGCGCCCTCCAGGTCTCCGGCGCGGAACCGGGTGAGCGCCAGACGCCGCAGTTCCTCCTGCCAGCCGGTGAGCTTCTGCCGGTCGGCAGGGGTGCCCGCGGAGGAATTCACCAGCTGGCGCTGCATCGTCAGGGCAGGGGCCCAGCGTTCCTGCTCCCAGAGCTGGCGGGCCTTTTCCCTGCGGCACTGCCCCTCATCCTGAGGGGCACGCCCGGGAAGCCAGCGCAGGGCGGCGAGTTGCTCGCTGTAGCGCAGGCAATCGTCCACCCGGCCGCTGGCGACGGCTTCCGCCAGCCTGCGGGGCAGTTGCCGTTCCCACCAGTACACGCCGCCGACGGCGATGGCGAGGGATCCGAGGGTGAGAGCCAGCCAGAAACGGGGAAGTCTGTGCCGGCGTAGGGGCACGGGAGGGCAGGAATGAACCGGTTCCACCTTATGGAACCGTACCTGGGCGGCGCAGGGAAGGATCAGCGGACGGTGCCCAGCTGCAGCGGGCCGATCCCCCTGGCTTCCCGCAGATCTTCGCCCTCCATCACCAGCTGACCGGTCCCGTCGATGCCGAACCGCAGCCGCAGACGATCCTGGCCCCGGACGCCGGGGGAGCTCAGCGCCAGGGGTGACGGCTGGGGGGACCAGTCCTCCACCCGGGCCTCCCCGGCCGGCCGATCCCGCAGCACGGGCACCCCTGCCTCGAAGATCACCTCCGCCCGGGTGTCCGGCACGGGTTCCCCCAGCACCAGCTCGAACTCCTCCTGTCCGTCGCAGCTGCAGGCCAGCACCAGTTCCAGCGGCTGCTGGGTGGGCCAGGACTGGCCCGCCAGGAAGAGCGGATGCCAGTGGTGACGGCCACTGCGATCGTCCCAGCAGCGCAGGGAGACCCCCCGGGCCAGCACGTCCCTGAGGCGGACCCCAGGAGTGAGGGCCAGGGCGCCCATCGCCACGGCCTCCACGGGCCGTTCCCCACGCAGGGGCACCCCCGGACACCGCTGCTGCAGCCATTGCCGCAGCAGGGGAATGCGGCTGCATCCCCCCACCGGCAGAACGGCGTCGATGTCAGCCAGCCCCAGCCCTTCCCTGCGGGCCGCGGCGAGCACCTCCTCCATCAGGCCGTCGAGCTGGAGCAGAAGGCCCCGTTCCTCCAGCAGTCGTTCCAGGCCACGGCGATCGAGTCTCAGCTGGCGGGGCGGCTGGCCGGGGGCGGACCAGATCTGGAGAGCCTCCTCCTGGTGGCTCAGGGCACACTTGAGTCGCTCGGCAGCCTGAAGCAGCCCCCCCTGGGGAGGAATCTCCGGGCAGAGGGCGGCGGCGATCCAGCGGTCGATGTCCCGGCCTCCCAGGGCGATCCCGGCCTTGCCGATCACGCGCGCACAGCGCAGGGCCTGGCCACTGCGGCTCAGGTCCCGGCCGGCGAAGCGCAGCAGCTGGGCGATGGGGGCCGCCCGCCCCTCGCCCCCCTCCAGGGCCACCAGGGAGAGGTCCACCGTGCCCCCCCCCAGGTCCACCACCAGAACCCGGCTTCCGGGGGGCAGGCCGGCGCCGATCGCAGCGGCGGTGGGCTCGTCGACCAGGGCGACCTCGGCCACCTCCAGATCCCTGCTGGCTTCCTGCAGCCAGAGCCGGTAGCCGCGCCAGGATTCGATCGGAGCCGTGAGCACCAGGCGCTCCGGTGCGATCTCCTGCGGCAGGGCGCTCCAGAGACGATCCAGCAGCAGGGCCCCCGCCCGTTCCGGGGTGAGCCAGGGCCCCTCCCTGCCGAGGGGAGGAGGCGGGTGCGGAGAGCCGGCCGGTGAACCGATCGATCGCTTGAAATCCCGGCAGAGCCCCGGTGAGGCCCCTTCCGCGAGGTCTGCCTCCAGCACCTGCCGGCCGATCAGGGGATGCTCCTGATCGGGGCTGGCAAGCCACAGCAGGGTGGGCACCACACAGGGATCCTCCAGGCTGTAGGGAGGCAAGGCAAGCAGCCGGGGCGGTCCGCCCGCCTGCTGCCAGGCCACCACCGTGGTGCTGCTGCCCAGGTCGATCGCGAGGGTTCCCGTCATGGCGGGGAATCAGGGATGCCGGTGGGTTGAGAGAGGTTTTCCAGCAGGCCGCTCCGGAACAGGGGCGTTGCGAGGGGGAGCCGTGCTTCGGCTCGATTATGGTCTGGTGAAGAATGGTCCTTCCATGCAGAGCAGCGCCGCGGTGAATCCGAAGGAACTGGCCCAGCGAGCCGAGAGTCTCATCCGCCACTCGAGCAATCGCTACCTCACCACCGTGCGGATCGCCTTCCGTGCCAAGCAGCGCCGCTTCGACGATTTCGACGGATTGCTCGACGATTCCATGGTGAAGCCGGTGCAGCGGGCCATCATCGAACTCAGCGACGAACAGGATCAGCCCGATCTTCTCCCCGGCTGATCCGCAGGCTCGGGCTTCCGGGGAACCTTGCGGATCGAGGAGGGGGAGGGCTGGAGGCTGCTCTTCGACCCGGCCCGGTCGCCCTATTGCGTGCTGATCGGCGGTACCGGCTGGGCGGCTGAGTTCACGGTTGGTGAGTTCCGCGCCCTGGAGCGGGCGGTGGCCGGCCTGGTGCAGCAGCATCGTGCCCTTACCCCTGAGCTGCTGGCGGAGGAAGCCATCACCCTGGAAATGGAGGTGGAACTCGACGAGGCCCCGGAGCCGGGCAACCTCGAGGATCCTGGCGCCGGCGTCCTCTGGGTCGCCCTCGAGGGCGACCGCAGTGTCTGGTCCCTGCGCTTCATCCTCACCCCCGGGGGGGGCAGGGGGGGCAGGAGGGCCCTGGAGGGCAGCTGGACGGCGGCGGCCAGCCTTCCCCTGGCCCTGGCCCTCGAGCAGGCTCGATCAGCGGGGCTGGGGTGAGCCCCAGAACCCGGTGAGACGATCCTGCTCCCGCCTGTTCGATCAGCACTGCTGATCGCTTCTTTCTCGCCCTCGCTTTCCCAAGGGGACGGAGGCTTTTCCCGCCCTTTTCCGCAGCCTCATGGCCCGCGGGCCTGCTGGGCACTGCGGCGTGTGGAGAACCTTGGCTGAGTTCCCCGGGGACTTGACGGGCCTCCGGTTCTGCCCCATGCCGTGCCAGGGGCTTGGCCCCGCCCACCGCAAGGGCCGGGGCGCAAGGATTCTCATGCTGGGAACGACGGGGAGAGGTCTCCCTGGAGCGCGGTTGACTTCGCCGATCCGATGTGGAGAACTGGTGCCGACGCGATGGGAAGAGCAAGCATGGTCAGGGGCGAAGGTGGCGGGGAGGAGACGGGAGGCACGGTGAGCCTGCGGGCGGATGTGCCCGAGAGCCTGTTGCGGGCGATGCGCGGATTCATCGAGTGCCATCCGAACTGGGATCAGTACCGCCTCTTTCAGGCCGCCCTGGCGGGTTTTCTCGTGCAGAACGGTGTGAGCAACCGGGGCGTGACCCGCTGCTATCTGGCCAATCTCTTTCCGGGCCAGAGCCGCTTCCAGGGGCCGGTGGTGCCCTCCAGCTCAGCCATTCCCCCGGCCGGGGCCTCCCACGCCCCCTCCCCTGCCGGCTGGCCCCGACGGCGATCCGGACGGCCCTCCCCGACGGATCCGGCGGATCGGGGCCACCGGGCGGCCTGATTCCCCGATGGGGGAGATGGGGAGATGTAAATCGGAGAGCTGTTCGCGGAGGCCCCTTCCTAAGGTCGATCCGTCGGGCCCAGCGGTCAGGGACCGACGGTCCGGGAGTCCAGGCCGTTTCACCCAACCATGCGATCGAACGTTGCTCCCCGGGAAGCTGCCCGGTTGGAAGCTCTGAGGGAATACCGGATCCTGGATACGGGCCCGGAGCAATCGTATGACGACATCACCTCACTCGCCGCCCATATCTGCGAGGTTCCGATTGCCCTGATCAGCCTGGTCGATACCGATCGCCAGTGGTTCAAGTCAAAGGTGGGAGTGGATGTGAACGAGACCAGTCGTGATGTCTCTTTCTGCGCCCATGCCATCGCCGGCCAGGATCCTCTGGTGGTGAAGGATGCCCGGCAGGAAGAACGCTTCCGGGACAATCCCCTGGTGAAGGGGCCTCCCCACATCGTTTTCTATGCCGGTGTTCCGCTCTGCACCCCCGGGGGCTCCCGCATCGGGACCCTCTGCGTGATTGATCACGAACCCCGTGAGCTGAGCCCGCTCCAGATCCGATCCCTCCAGGCCCTCGCCCGCCAGGTGGTTCTCCAGCTGGAGCTGAAACGGGTTTCGGACCAGCTGGCCGGCGCTCTCGACAGGATCGACGTGATGGAGGCTCTGATCCCGATCTGCTCCTACTGCAAGGGCATCCGCAACGATCAGGGCTACTGGCAGACCGTGGAGAGCTACATCAAGAGCCACGCCAACGTGGAGTTTTCCCATGGGGTCTGCGATGCCTGCATGAAGAAGCATTTCCCTGAGGTCGCCTCTGCCGAGCCGGCGGAACCGGCGCCCGGTGACGGCAACGAAGGGGACAGGGAGAAGTGAACCCTCATTCCTGTTCCAGCAGCTCGAGCAGTCTTGCGGCCGTTTCCTCCGGCACCGGCACGATCGAGAGGCGATTGCCCCGCCTGACCACGGCCAGGGCCTCCGGGGTGAACTCCTGCCTGAGCTCATCGAGCGTGAGCATCGATCGAAACGTACGCAGATAGCGCAGGCGGACGCAGTCCCAGCGGGGAGATTCCCGGCTGGAGGCCGGATCGAAATACTTCGAGCCCGGATCGAACTGGCTGGGGTCGATGAGTCCGGTCTCGATCACTTCCATCAGCCCCACGATCCCGGGGGGTTTGGCATTGGAGTGGTAGAAGAACACCGGGTCGCCGATGCTCATGCTCCGCATGAAATTACGGGCCTGGTAGTTGCGGATTCCATCCCAGAGGGTGGTGCCCTCCTGCTCGAGATGATGGATGCCGTAAACATCCGGCTCGCTCTTCATCAGCCAGTGGGCCATCGGTTCGGGGGCGCCGGGGGCTTCAGAGTGCCAGCACCAGGGCACGGAAATGGTCGCCCCGGGCCTCGAAATCGGTGTACTGATCGAAGCTGGCGCAGGCGGGAGAGAGCAGCACCCCCCGGCTGCCGGTGGAGCGGGCCAGTTCGGCGGCGAGGGGCACGGCCTCCGGCATCCCTTCCACGGCATGGACGGCGCCCCCGTAGCCATGGCCGCCGAGGAGCTGGGCGAATTCCCCGCGGGCGGCCCCGAAGAGAACCACCGCGGCCGCCTGCCGATCCAGCCGATCCAGCCAGGCCGTGGCATCGCCCTGTTTCGCCTGTCCCCCCGCGAGCACCACCAGCGGACCCTTCAGCGCCCTCAGAGCCACTTCGGCGGCGTCGTAGTTGGTGGCCTTGCTGTCGTTGTAGAAACTGATCCCTTCAAGATCACGGATGTGCTCCAGCCGGTGGGGGACACCGGGGAAGGAACGGAAGGCGGCCTCCATGGTCGTGGGCGACAGACCCGCGTGAAGGCCCACCGCGGTGGCCATGAGCAGATTCTGGCGATTGTGGGCCCCCGGCATCGCCAGGCAGTCCGCGGCGAACAGGGGGCCACTGCGCCCCTGCACCAGCCCCTCCTCGATCCAGAGCAGCGGTTCGATGCCCGGAGGCAGGGCAGCGCGAGGTCCGGCACTGATCCAGTCGGCCCGGGTCCAGCTCGAGGCGTGGGCCAGCAGGTCGGCGTCGTCGGCGTTGAGAATCCGCACCCGGGAGAGCTCCAGCAGCTGCCGCTTGATGGCCCGGTAGCGATCCAGGGTGCCGTGACGTTCGAGGTGGTCGGGGGTGAGGGTCGTCCAGACGCCGATGGTCGGGGCGATCATCGGAGCGGCCTCGATCTGGTAGCTGCTCAGTTCAGCGACCAACCAGTCCGGCCGGGATCGGCCGGGTTCGATCCGCTCGAGAGCCAGTTCCGCTGCCGAGAAGCCCACGTTTCCGCACAGGGGCGCATCGAGCCCCGCACTGTTGAGCTGGTGATGCACCAGGTGGGTGACGGTGGTCTTGCCGTTCGTGCCGGTGATGCCGATCCAGCGCACATCCCCCATCGCCTCCCAGGCCGGCACCATCTCACCCTGCACCGTCACCCCCCGGCGGCGGAGATCCTCGAGCACGGGGTGGTCCCACGGGATCCCGGGACTCACGATCACCAGATCGGGCTGCTGCTCGAGCCGGGCGAAGGTTTCAGGACTCAGGGGCGCCCCGAGTCGCGCGGTGATCCCCTCGGCCGCGAGTCCGGCCGCCTTCGCCTCCAGCGGGGAACCGCTGCGGCTCTCCAGCAGCACCACCCGGTGTCCTCGGTTCCGCAGCAGCCGGGCAGCTCCGATGCCGGAGCGTCCCATGCCGATCACCACAGTGGAAGGCCCCGGCGCGGGGGACGGCGGCGCTGTGCTGATCGGATTCAATGGAAAGAAAAGTGGGCGATACTGGAATCGAACCAGTGACTCCTACCGTGTCAAGGTAGTGCTCTACCTCTGAGCTAATCGCCCATGGGGCGCAGCTTTTGCACCCTGCGCCTGGTACGGAATACGGAAGCGACGGCAAGGAACCTAGCAGTCGGATGGCCTCCCTTCACCACCCCCTGGCCTCCACCAGCTGCAGGGCGTCAGCTGCCGCTGCGAGGCAGCGAGCCGAGCGACGCTTGACCTCGTCCTGGCTGCGGGCCCCCACCAGATAGGCCTCCAGGGCAGCGGGAGTCTCGATGCAGCGCAGCCAGCCGGTGCGGCGAGTTCCCAGTCCGGGTTCCGCCAGCAGGCGGCTCACCAGCTGCTGATCCCACAGGCGCCGGTAGGGAGATTCCCCCCCGAAGAGCTGCCCCCGGAGTGTCTCCAGGCAGGCCCTCCTGAACTGCTCCAGCTGGCCGGGACGGAGCCGCCGGCTGTTCGGCAGCCCAGCCCCCGGTGCGGCGGTCCCCCCCACCCTTCCGAGTTCGTGGCTCCAGCTCATGCCCGAACCGGGGATCCCCACGGTGGTCCGGGGGCCGCCGCTGCGGGCGATCGGCAGATTGAGGGAGGCTCCCGGTCTGCCGATGGAAATGGAACTCAGGCCTGCCTTGCTGAAGTGGAAGCGCAACGGACCGAAGCGCGCACTGCGCCGGAATCGGAAACCCATCATTCAGCCGTTACGGCACTCCGGTGGGCCCACAATGAAGGAGTCGCTTCCCCACCGGCTTCCCTCCGTGCAGACCCCGCCGCAGACCCCGCCGCAGACCTCCACCGACCGTCCCGAGAGCGGCGAGCTTGATCTGCTGCGGATCCTGTGCTGTGTGGCCTGGTCGGATGGGGAGTTCGCCCCCGAGGAAAGGGCTCTGCTGCGGACCGTGGTGCAGCGCCACTTCCTCGCCGGGGCCGCTGCGGATTCCGATGTCGACGCGGTGGAAGCGATGGCCGGTGCCGCCATGGGAGCGGAGGCTCTCGAGGAGCTGGCCGGCAGGCTGCCCACGGAGGAGGATCGCCTGCTGGCTCTGAAGCTGGCCTACATGATGATTCGTGTGGGCCGGCGCCCCGGCGATGAGTCGAGCATCAACCAGGGCGAGAAGGTCGCCTATCGCCGACTGGTGGAGGGGCTGGGGCTCAGCGAGACGACCATCCGGGAGGTCGAGTGGGCGGCCGAGAGGGAGCTCGCCAGACACAAGGGCCTGCTGGGCTTTCTCACCACCCACTTCGGCGGGCTGGGCTTCGGCTCGACACAGGAGCGGCCGGATGGCCTGCCCGCTCAGACCATCTGATCGCAAGCGGCTCGGGCTGCAGCGCCAGTTCTCACGCAGGGGTGGGAGCCTGATGGCGGCGGTCAGCTGTGGGGAACAGGTCTGCTCGGCTTCAGCCGGTTGGCTTCATCAATGGTTGATCTCATCGATGGAGTCGCCGGTCTCGAAGTAGCTGCCGATCGCCTCATCGAGCCGATCGATCAGCTGAAGAAAGGTTTCGCCCCGGCGCCGTTTGAGCAGTGCGGGGCATTCGTCGTCGGTGGCGGCAGACGCCACACAGGGGATCGGCTCCAGGGCGCCGATCGTGATCTCCCCACCGTCCTGGATGAGCTGCTCGATATGGCTGTACGGACGGTGCGACATGGGGGCGCGTTCAGGCTGCTTTCTTCAGGCCCAGCAGCTCGGCACCATATTGCTCGCTGAACGTGGCCTGCATCTGCCAGGCCGAGAGCAGGGACTTGGCCACGCTGCGCAACTGCTCGATGTCGGTGCAGGTGTCGATGGCGCGGGAGTGCATCTCCACGGCGAAGGCACGGCTGAGGGGAAGGGAGTCGGACATGAATCGCCCATAAGGTAAAGGAATGTTACAACCGATTCCGTGAGGGGCGGGGCGCCAGCGGGGCGGTTGCCCGAACCCGAGCCCAAGCCCGGCCCCGATCCGGCCCTGCATCAGCTCCGTTCCATGCGGATGCGCCAGCGCTCCCGCCGGGTGCGCTCGATCGCCCCGATCGCCAGCTCCCCCCGCCCTTCCAGCTGAACCCGTTCCCCCACCGCCAGCTCCCGGCTGGGGCTGGTGACCGGATTCCAGTCGATGCGCACGGCGCCCTGCCGGATCAGATCCGCCATCCGGCTGCGGGAGAGGCCGAAGCCCGCCGAGGCCACCGCATCCAGCCGCAGGGAGGCCTCCACCGTGCTCACGGTTCGGGGGGTGGGTCTGACCGGCAGCTGCAGTTGCCCGATCGGCCGGGCCTCGAAGCGCACCGCCACCGTGCGCACCGCTGCCTCATGACCATCGATGCGCCGGGCCAGTGCTTCGGTCACGATCGCCTGGGCCCCCCGGTCGCCCCGCAGCCAGAGGTCCCCCACCTCCCCTGGCGCGGCACCTGCCCCGAGCAGGGCTTCTCGCACCTCGGCGGGCGTGGCCGGATCGAAGAGGAAATTGCCGGCGATCTCCAGACCCGTCAGAGGGGAGGCTTCCCCAGCCTCCTGCGGCGCTGCTTCGACGCGGTGCAGCTGCAGCCGCCGCCGTTCCGCGCCCGGGTGGCCGCCTTCGCTGGTGATCACCAGCTCGCTCAGGCTGCCCAGACGGTCCTCCGCCTCCTCCCGCAGGGCGGGCTCCAGAAAGGGGGTCCACACCGGTTCCCAGGTGCGCAGGGCCTGCTCCGCCGCTGCCACCAGCGGCTCCAGTTCCCGTGTCCGGAAGCTTCCCTCGAGCAGTTCGCGGCGCGGCAGCATCTTTCGTTCCCCCCGGCTCCCCTCAGTCCTCGCCCAGCCGCACCACCGCCTTGGGGCGGGCCTGCTGCAGCACCTGCCAGGGCATCTCCGTGCCGCGGGCCGGCTCCACCAGAAGCAGCCAGCACCCCTCCTCCAGCCGGTTGCGAAGGCTGCGGATGCGGTCGTCCTCCTCCGAGTTCACGCTGGCGGCCGCGGCGAAGCTCCCCATCCAGCCCGATCCCATCCCCAGCAGACCCCCGATCACGGGCTCGCCCCAGGGTCCGGCGAAATCGAAGGTGTGCAGATCGGTGATCCGGGTGAAGGTGAGCCCGGCCAGAAAGCCGAAGGGGAGCAGCCAGCGGGCCATCACCCGCTGGCGCTGGCGCCGCCCTGCCGCAGGGTTCAGCCGGTCCACAGCCGCCAGATCGCTCTCGCCCGCTCCGATCGCCCGCAGCTGGGCGGGGGGAGGGTTCATCGATGCCAGCCGCTGCTGCAGCTGCTGCAGTCGTCCGCGGTCGTCCATCACCACCACGACGGTCAGGGACACGGGCTCACTCCGGGGCGCTCAGGTCATCGCTCACTACACTGCACCTCCGGCCTGCCCCCCCGGGGCGCTTCCCCCCCCTGCCGGACATGACAAAGGTTCTGGTCTCCGATCCCATCGACCAGACGGGGATAGACATCCTCTCCCAGGTGGCCCAGGTGGATGTGCGCACGGGGCTCTCGCCGGAGGAGCTCCTGCGGGTGATCGGCGACTACGACGCCCTGATGATCCGGTCCGGCACCCAGGTGAACGCTGCGGTGATCGAGGCGGCCGACCGGTTGCGCATCATCGGCCGCGCCGGAGTCGGAGTCGACAACGTCGACGTGCCCGCAGCCACCCGCCGCGGCATCCTGGTGGTGAATTCTCCCGAGGGGAACACCATCGCCGCCGCGGAGCATGCCCTGGCGCTGATGCTGTCGCTCTCCCGTCACGTGCCCCACGCCCATGCCAGCACCATGGCGGGAGGCTGGGACCGCAAGACCTATGTGGGCAACGAGCTCTACAAGAAGACCCTCGGGGTGGTGGGACTCGGCAAGATCGGTTCCCACGTGGCCCGGGTCGCCGGTTCCATGGGGATGGACGTGGCCGCCTACGACCCCTTCGTTTCCGCCGAGAGGGCCCAGCAGATGCAGGTCCGCCTGCTGCCCCTCCCCCAGCTCTTCGCCGAGGCCGATTACGTCTCCCTGCACCTGCCCCGCACACCGGACACCGAGAACCTGGTGAACGCCGCCCTGCTGCGCACGATGAAGCCCACGGCCCGACTGGTGAACTGTGCCCGTGGCGGCATCGTCGATGAAGCCGCCCTGGCCGAGGCCCTGGAGCAGGGGGTGATCGCCGGTGCCGCTCTCGATGTCTACGCCAGGGAGCCCCTGGCCGCCGATTCCCCCCTGCGCCAGGTGAAGGAGCGGCTGATCCTCACCCCCCACCTGGGCGCCTCCACGGAGGAGGCCCAGGAGAACGTGGCCATCGACGTGGCGGAGCAGATCCGTGACGTGCTCCTGGGGCTGCCGGCCCGCAGCGCCGTGAACATTCCGGGCCTCACCCCCGAGGTGATGGACCGGCTGCGGCCGCATCTGCAGCTGGCGGAAACCCTCGGGCAGCTGCTCAGTCAGCTGGCGGGAGGACAGATCAGCGAGCTGGAGGTGCGCCTCCAGGGCGAGTTCGCCACCCTGCCGGCCCAGCCGCTGGTGGTGGGGGCCCTCAAGGGGGTGCTCTCCACCGCCCTGGGGGACAGCATCAACTACGTGAACGCCAGCCTGGAGGCCAGGGAGCGGGGCATCCATGTGCTCGAGGTGAAGGACCAGTCCAGCGGCGACTTCGCCAGCGGCTCCCTGCTGCTGCGCTCCCGCGGCTCCCGGGGGACCCACAGCGTGACCGGCGCCGTCTTCGCCGACGGCGAGCAGCGCATCATCACCATCGACGAATTCCCGGTCAACGTGGCACCGAGCCGCCACATGCTCTTCACCCGTCACCGGGACATGCCCGGCATCATCGGTCAACTCGGTTCGGTGCTCGGTGAGCACAACGTGAACATCGCCTCGATGCAGGTGGGGCGCCGCATCGTGCGGGGTGATGCGGTGATGGTGCTCAGCCTCGACGACCCGATTCCGCCGAACCTGCTGGCGACGATCCACACCATCAACGGCATCCAGGAAGCCCATCCGGTTTCGCTCCCCTGAGGGCCCCTTCCATGCCAATCGCCTGGTGGCGGCTGGAGATGGCCCCTCCCGCCGAACTGGAGGAATCGCTGCTGTGGAAGTTGCAGACCCTCGGCGTTTCCCGGCTGGCTGTGCGCCACGTGCCCGAAGCCCCGGCCGAGCGGCAGCTTCTCGCCTGGCTCCCCGAGAGTGACTGGCCGGCCGGGCAGCGCAGCGCCCTGGAGGAGGCCCTGGCGACGCTGGGGGAACCCTTCGGGCTGGCCATGCCGCCGATCCGGTGGGAACGGCAGGCCGACGAGGACTGGAGCCTCAGCTGGAAGCGCCACTGGCGCCCCGATCCGGTGGGTCGGCGGCTGCTGATCCTGCCGGCATGGCTGGAGCCTCCGCCGGAGCACGGGGATCGGCTGGTGATCCGCATGGATCCCGGCAGCGCCTTCGGCACCGGCAGCCACCCCACCACCCGGTTGTGCCTGGAGGCCATCGAGGCCGGTCCCGGTCCGGCGGGACTGCGCATCGCCGATCTGGGCTGTGGCAGCGGCATCCTCGCCCTGGCCGCCCTGCGGCTCGGAGCTGCGGCAGCGGCCGCTGTCGACACCGATTCCCTGGCGGTGGCCGCCACCGCCGGGAATGCCGCCCTCAATGGGTTCCCGGTGACGGTCGGTCCCGGTGGCACGACGCCGCTGCGGGTGGCTCAGGGGTCCGTCGAGACCCTGGCGGGGCTGCTGGAGGCACGTCCCGCCGACCTGCTGCTCTGCAACATCCTGGCGCCGGTGATCGAGGCCCTCTGTCCCCATTTCGATCGGGTGCTGGCCCCTGATGGGGTGGGCTTCCTCAGTGGTCTGCTGGTGGAGCAGGCTCCCGCCCTCCAGGAGGCCCTGGCGGCGGCGGGATGGAAGGCGGACCTGCTGGCCCGCCAGGATCGCTGGGGTCTGATCCGGATCCGGGCCAGGTCCGCCACGGGCCGGCCTGTCGCATAAGGCACGCTGATCGGTGCCTTCGCTTTGATCGGACTTCCCGGCCTGCGGCCGCGGGATCGGCGGGAATCCCCCCGGTCGGATGTAGGAAGGGCGGGTCCTACAGGCCCTGGCACTCCGGGCGTCTGTGAGCTCCAATCCATTTCATGGCTTCCTACAAGGTCACCCTTCTCAACGAGAGCGAAGGCCTCAACAAGACCATCGAGGTTCCCGACGACCAGTACATCCTCGACGCTGCGGAAGAGCAGGGCATCGACCTGCCCTATTCCTGCCGTGCCGGTGCCTGCTCCACCTGCGCCGGCAAGCTCACCTCCGGCACCGTCGACCAGTCCGACCAGAGCTTCCTCGACGACGACCAGATCGAAGCCGGCTTCGTGCTGACCTGCGTCGCCTACCCCACCTCCGACTGCACCATCACCACCCACGCCGAGGAAGAGCTCTACTGAGCTCTCGACAGGCCTCGTTCCTTGCTGCCACCCTTCGGGGTGGCTTTTTCATGTCCAACCAGGTGGTCCTCAAGGTGCATGCCGTGCTGGAGTCCGGCAGCGAGCACACCAGCCCCGGCGGGCAGTTCAGCTACCGGATCCTCGGGCCCTGCTGCCGACTCTTCGACCGGGAGGAACTCCCCTGGCCCTGTTGCCGCATCGCCTGGCGCAGCAAGGAACCCAGCTGGCGCCGGATCGGCCGCAGGTTCGTGGCGGATCTGGGGGCCCGTCGCTGCCCCTCCTATGCGGTGGAGCTGCTCCAGCCGGGAGCACGGCCGACCCGTACCGTGATCACCCTGTTTCCCCAGCGGCTGAGCCCGGACCTGCAGGAATGGTGGTACAGCAGGCTGCCGGCCTCGATGCAGCCGACGAACGTGCGACCCCCTTCCCTGCCGGAGACGTAGCCCCTCGGGTCAGAAGCACACCCTGGGGGTGAGAGGCACAACCCTGGGGGGCAGAGGCAGACCCTGGGGGTCAGAAGTAGACCTTGCCGCCTCCCCACTGCTGGCCCTGCACCTTGGGAGCCACCAGGATGTAGCCGGCGATCAGGCGCAGGTCGTTCTCGTCGAGATTGCGCATCTTCACGAACACGTCGCTGCTGCGCAGGCTCGGATGCACGTCTTCGATGCTGAATTCCCCGTCGAAGGAGGTGGGATTCTTCATGAAGTCGACCAGGGCATCGACCGAATCCCGTGGTGGTGTGGCCAGGGCCAGGGTTTCGGTGTCGAGGCCGACGTTCTGATTGGTCTTGGTGATGCCGCCGGCGTGGCAGGTGCCGCAGGCGTTGTTGAACAGCTTGCGGCCCGTCTTGATCTCCTGCTCGCTGAAGGTGATCGTGCCCCCCCCTGCAGCCGCCGGCACGGTGAGGGTGGCGGCATCCCAGCGGGCGGCCTGGGCCGGGCCGGCGAACCCCACCATCAGGGCCAGGGGGAGGATCAGCAGGATTCGGGCAAAGCCGCGAAGGGCGGAGCGGAGGAAGGGGGCCATGGGAGAAGCCGGCGAGTTGGCGGCAGGACCGCGACTTTGACCTTGTATCACGGCGAAAGTGCCCCCCGGATCGGTTTCGGGCGAACTGTTGCAGGCCAGGCGGTGGGCTCAGGCAGCGACAGGGGGAGCTTCCCCCACCTCGAGGCAGAGGAAATCCCTGGCCACCTGCGTCGCGGGGAAGATCGAGCGGGCTTCGGCCACCAGGTCCTCGGGGGTCATGGCATTGCCGGCCATGTAACGGGGGCTGAGGTGGGTGAGCACGAGCTGCTTCACGCCCGCCTCCAGGGCCGTCTGGGCCGCCATGGTGCTGGTGGAATGCTGGCGCTGCAGGGCCAGCTCCGCCTCTCCATGGGAGAAGGTGGATTCGTGGATCAGCAGATCGGCCCCCCTGGCCAGCTCCACCGCCGCCTCGCTGAACACCGTGTCGGTGCAGTACACGAGGCTGCGCCCCGGTCGGGGCGGCCCGCAGAGACTCTGGCCGCGGATCACCCGGCCGTCCTCCAGGGTGACGCTGCCGCCGGCCTTGAGGTGCGCGTAGATCGGTCCGGGGGGGATCCCGAGCGACCTCGCCCTGTCCACGTCGAAGTGGCCGGGCAGGGGTTTCTGCTCCACCCGGTAGGCGTAGGCCGGGATCCGGTGCGTGAGAGGGGTGCAGCGCACGGTGATGGTGCCGTCATCGAGCAGCAGGGCACCGCTCTCGGCCGCCGGCCGTACCCGGTGGATCCGCAGGGGATAGCCGATCCGGGTGGACGAGGTGCGCAGCACCCCTTCCAGGTAGTCGCGCAGGGGATCGGGACCGTACAGATCGATCCCCTCGCTGCAGGCGCCCGCCAGGCCGAGGCTGGCCAGCAGGCCGGGAAGGCCGAACACGTGATCCCCGTGCATGTGGGTGATGAAGATCCGCCGCAGCTGGGAGACCCGCAGATCACTGCGCAGGAACTGGTGCTGGGTGGCCTCCCCGCAGTCGAACAGCCAGAGCTCGGCCCGCTGGGGCAGGCGGAGGGCGACGGCCGAGACGTTTCTGGCTCGGGTGGGTACGCCCGAACTGGTGCCCAGGAAGGTGACCTGCACGGCCGGTGAAGCTCCCGGGTTCTCTCTCGAGCGCATGCTGCCACGGGGCGGGAACCGGTGGTCGCCGGGGTGGGAGGGGGGACGCACAGGGGGGACGGAACTGGAGCTGCCGCACTGGCCGGACCCCTGGCTTCCCCCCACAATGGAGCGCCTTTCGCCTGGGACCCTGCCGTGACCTTCCCCTTTTCCGGATGGCGCGCCGGTCTGCCCCTGATCCTTCTGCCGGTGGCGGCCGTTCCTCCCGGCCCCCTCCAGGCCGGTGGAGCCGAGCCGGTGGTTCGGGTGCTGCTGCAGGAAGGGCCGACGCTGGAGCTCTCGGCGGTGGGGTCCTCCCCCCTGCTCGTGGGCGATGGCCGGGGGCGCACGCTGCTGCGTCTGCCCCCCGGGGAGCGCCTGCGCCTGCGCCGCGGCGACAGCGGCCTCCGGGCCGAGCTGATGCCGGCCCGGGGGGCATCAGCCGGGGCAACCAGGGCGGTGCCCCTTCCCCTGCAGGAAGCCTGGATCGACCCCGCCCCAGGTTCCAATGCCCTGCTGGTGCTCAAGGATCGACGGTTCCGGGGGCGCCTGCAGATCCGCCCGCAGGGATCAGGTCTGCAGGCGATCAATTACATCGGTGTGGAGAGCTACCTCTCCAGCGTGGTGGGCAGCGAGATGCCCGCCGCCTGGCCCCAGGCCGCCCTCCGTGCCCAGGCGGTGGCGGCCCGCACCTATGCCCTCAGCAAGCGGAAACCCTCGGCACCCTTCGATCTCAAGGCCACCGTCGCCAGCCAGGTCTACAAGGGAGTGGAAGCCGAAACCGCCTCCACCCGTCAGGCGGTGGCCAGCACCCGATCCCAGGTGCTGATGCACGGGTCCCAGCTGATCAACGCGGTGTTCCACAGCAGCAGCGGGGGCAGCACGGAGAACAGCGGCGAGATCTGGAGTCGCCAGCTGCCCTATCTGGTGAGCGTGCCCGACTTCGATGAGCGCAGTCCGGCGCGCCAGTGGGAGAAGGTCTTCCGTCCCTCGGACCTGCGCAGGGCCTTTCCGGAGACCGGGGGCGTCAGCCGCATCGATGTGCTCTCCACCACCTCCTCGGGACGCATCCGCCAGGCCCGGGTCGTGGGACCTTCCGGAGCGTTGCTGGTGAAGGGTGCGGATCTGCGGCAACGGCTGGGGCTGCGCAGCACCCTGGCGCGCTTCGAGTTCGTGGGTGCAGGGCCCTCAGACGGGCCCGGCATCGCCGCAGTCCCGCTCGCAACCCGGGGCCCCGTTCCCCTGCCGGTGCTGCCCGCCGGCAGGAATTCCCCTGCCTCCGGCAAGGGGAGGAGGCCCTCCGGCACCAGCTCCCTGAGTTCCCTGCTCGACTCGATCTCCTCTCCGGCAGCGGCTCCTGCACCCGTCCGCCGGGCCCGCTACAGCACCTCCCCCGGGCCCTCGAGCGGTGCGGCACCGACCCTGCGGGTGATCGGCCGGGGGTTCGGCCACGGCGTGGGGATGAGCCAGTGGGGGGCCTACGGTCTGGCCCTGCGCGGCCAGGGGTACCAGGAGATCCTCCGGCACTTCTACCGTGGAGCCCAGCTCACCCCCTATTCCCCCCGGTGACCGTTCGTGCCACAAGCCTGGCTCCGGCTCTGATCGAGCTGGCCGATCCGGGCGAGGTGGCCGAATGGGTTGCTGAACGGATCCTGCGGGATCGCCTGCTGCGGCCGCAGAGGCCCATCGGTCTGGCCACGGGGCGCACCATGGAGCCCGTCTACCGGGCCCTGCAGCGCCGGCTGCAAGGGTTGTCGGGTGAGCAGCAGCAGCGGCTGCTGGGCCAGTGGCTCAGTTTCAACCTCGATGAGTACGTCGGCCTGGGAAGGGCGGATCCCGGTTCCTTCGCCACCGAGATGGAAGAGCGCCTGGTGCGCCCCCTGGGGTTGAGGAGGGCGCAGGTGCGCCTTCCCGATGGGTGGGGTCCCGACCCGGATGGCGAGGCCCTGCGCTATCGCGCCGAGCTGGAACGGGCCGGGGGAATCGGTCTGCAGCTGCTCGGTCTCGGTGGCAACGGCCACGTCGGCTTCAATGAGCCCCCCTGCGGCCCCGATTCCCGTTGCCGGGTGGTGGGGCTGAGTGCCTCCACCCTGCGCCAGATCGCACCCCGGTTCGCTGGTCTGGCCGCAGAGGGCAGGACCGGCCTCCTGCCGGATCGGGCCATCACCCTCGGTCTGGCGGAGATCCTGGCGGCCGAAAGGATTCTGCTGGTGGTCACCGGCGCTGCCAAGGCGGAGATTCTGCGCCGGGCTCTGGAAGCTCCGCCCACGCCGGAGCTTCCCGCCAGCTGGCTGCAGCTGCATCCGCAGGTCACCCTGGTCGCCGACCGGGAAGCCCTGGGGCGAGCTCCCCGCGGGTAGGGGCTCAGGAGAGGACGCTGTCGAGCAGGTCGTCCGATGCCTCCAGATTGGAGGTGACGCTGCGCACGTCATCGAGGTCCTCCAGGGCATCCAGCATCTGCAGGCAGCCGCCCAGAACCTCCCTGTCGTCGATGGGACACAAGGTGCCGGCGATCCAGCGGTGCTCCCAGCCCTGCACAGGCAGCCCCAGCCGGCGCAGCCCATCCTGCAGAGCCTCCAGGTCGGCGAAGGTGCCGATCACATCGGCTCCCCCCCCATCGATCCCGTAACCGAGCACGGCGGGGCCTCCCTGCTCCTCCAGCTCCAGGAGTTTCTCGAGCAGGGCTTCCTCCTCCAGCTCGCGCGGTTCGATCCGAACCACCGAGCGGTGCTCGAAGAGATAGCTCACGCAACCGGTCTCTCCCAGATTGCCGCCGTGCTTGCCGAAAGCGAGCCGCAGATCGGCGGCGGTGCGGTTGCGGTTGTCGGTGAAGGCCTCGATCAGCACGGCCACTCCACCGGGCCCGTAGCCCTCGTAGCGCACGGCCTCGAACTGCTGCCCCTCACCGCCGGCCTGGCCGGAACCCTTGGCGATCGCCCGCTCGATGTTGGCGTTGGGCACACCGGCGGCCTTGGCCTTCTCGATGGCCGTGCGCAGCTGGAAGTTTCCGGCCGGATCGGCGCCGCCGCGGGCCGCCACCATGATCTCCCTGCCCAGCCGGGTGAACACGGCGCCGCGTCTGGCGTCGACCACCGCCTTGGTGCGTTTGATCTGGGCCCATTTGCTGTGGCCGGCCATGGGGGGCTTGGGGGAGCGGGAACGCTGCCCGGAGCACTCAGCCGGTGGCGTCGAGCACCAGTTTCGGCTGCAGGCTGCCTGTGTCGGTCACCCGGGCGATGCCCGCCAGATTGCCATCCGGAGTGAGCACCGCCACCGGCTGGTCGGCAGGCAGCCCCTCGCCCCCTTCCAGCCGCCGCCCGCATCGCCAGCCCGCCAGTTCCGCCTCCGCGAGCCTCCGGCGGGGCAGATGGGCGAGGGCCTGGAGGGGGTCCAGCAGGGGCGGCAGGGGCGCGGCACCGAGCTGCTCGAGGCCGACGGCTTCGGCCTGATCGAATCCGAGGGCAGCGGTGCGGCGCAGGCAGGCAAGGGCGCCGCCGCAGCCGAGCACGTCACCGAGATCCCGCGCCAGCGAGCGGATGTAGGTGCCCGCCGAGCAGCACACCTCCAGTTCGAGCCGACCGGCGCCGGGATCGAGATCCAGAAGCTGCAGGGAATGGATCGTCACCGGTCGTGGCGCCAGTTCCAGCTCCTCGCCGCGGCGGGTCCGCACATGGGCGCGCTCCCCGTCGACGTGCACGGCGGAGACCACCGGCGGTCGCTGCAGGATGGCTCCCCGGAAGCCCGCCAGAGCACCTTCCACCCCAGGGCGATCGAGGACGGCGGGCAAGGGCAGGTGCTCCAGCACCCGGCCCTCGAGGTCGTCGGTGTCGGTGCGCAGTCCCAGCTGCACCACACCCCGGTAGGTCTTGTCGCCGCCGAGGTAGGGGAGCAGCCGGGTCGCCGGCCCCAGGGCGATCGGCAGCACGCCGGTGACCGCAGGATCCAGGGTGCCGCCGTGCCCGACCCGGCGAAGGCCGTAGGCCCGTCGCACCCGGGCGACGCAGGCGTGGGAGGTGAGGCCGGCAGGTTTGTCGAGCACCAGGAAGCCGCAGGGCGCGGCGGGAGGCTGGCCGGACTCCGGCGGGAGCGACAGCCTGGGGGCCGGTTGTCCGATGGGGGTGTCGATGTCGGTGCAGGAACGTCGCGAGGTGGCCTTTCTCGTGCTGGCGGGAATCTTCCTGGGCACGATGGGGATGCTGAACATCCTGGGGCTGACCCGGTTCGTGAGTCTGGGCAGCCTCGGCAGCTTCCCGATCGTGGTGGCGGTGGGAGCACTCCCCTATCCGGTCACCTTCCTCTGCACCGACCTGATCAGTGAGATCTGGGGCGAGCGGCGGGCCTCCCAGGTGGTCTGGGTGGGCCTGCTGCTCAACGGCTGGATCGTGCTGATCCTGTGGCTGGGGGGCGTGCTGCCCGGGCCCGACGGGTTCGGCGGCGCCGTCGGGATGCCGGTCCCGGGCCCGGGGGAAGCCGCCGGGAGCGGGGGTGGCTTGCCGGTGTTCTTCGAGATGCGAAGGCTGGCCTTCGGAGCCGTGGGGGCCTCGATGGTGGCCTACCTGGCGGCCCAGTTCACCGATGTGCGGCTGTTCCACTTCTGGAAGAACCTCACCAAGGGCCGTGCCCTGTGGCTGCGCAACAACGGCTCCACCCTCGTGAGCCAGCTGGTGGACACCTCGGCGGTGGTTCTGATCAGTCACTACACCGCCCACGTGCTGCCGGTGCGGCCCGGGGAGCCGCTCGTTCCCCAGCTGGCGGCGTTCATCGCCAGCGGCTATCTCTTCAAGGCGATGGCCGCCCTGCTGGACACCCTGCCCTTCTACCTGCTGGTGGGGCGGCTGCGCGGCTGGCTGGAGGTTCCCGGAGAGGGCAGCGAGCTGGCCGACTGTCCTCCGCTCAGCTGACCGATCAGCTGACGGCGATGTTGATGCGCTTGCGGTTGCGCAGGCCCCGCTTGATCGAATCGAAGCTCACCACCCCGTCCACGAGGGCATAGAGGGTGTCGTCGGAGCCCCGACCCACATTCACCCCGGGGAGCACGGACGTGCCCCGCTGGCGCACCAGGATGGATCCGGAGCTGACGCTCTCCCCGCCATAGCGCTTCACTCCCAGACGCTTGGCGTTGGAGTCGCGACCGTTGCGGGTGGAACCGGTGCCTTTCTTGTGGGCCATGGTGGGGAGGGGGAGGGAAGCTGGGTGGAAGAGGAAGGAAGAACGAGCCGGGCGGAGGCGATCGGAGGTCGGGCTCAGGCGATCGGTTTGCCGCCCACGAGAATGGATTGCACCATCACCCGGGTGAGCTCCTGGCGATGGCCGTTCTTGCGA
This sequence comes from uncultured cyanobacterium, assembly GCA_963847745.1. Lineage (GTDB taxonomy): Bacteria > Cyanobacteriota > Cyanobacteriia > PCC-6307 > Cyanobiaceae > Cyanobium. The sequence goes on from CAWKAW010000006.1 coordinate 78,078, forward strand.
CGGGTCTTCTTCTTGGGACGCATCTTGTAGACCAGAATCTTGGGACCCCGCCGGTGGGCCATCACCTTCAGTTCCACGGAAGCTCCCTTCACGTAGGGCTGGCCGAGGCGGGTGCCGGATGCGTCCTTCACCAGGAGCACGTTCTCGAGGGTCACCGTGCTGTCCACCTCCGCCGCCAGGCGATCGATATCGAGGTAGCGGTTGGGCTGGAGCCAGAACTGCTGGCCGGAGGCCTCCACGATGGCGTAGGCATCGGTGCCGGAACCGTTGGCGGAACCGGCGGGCGGGGCGGCAGAGGGAGTGGGGGAGGCGCTCATGGAGATGGGGGCGCGGTCAGGCTGGAGGGGCTTCCGGGTTGACCCCGGGGAGCGATCCGCCATTCGGCCTGAACTCGCGGCAATCGAAAGACAAACACTGATCCTCACGGTATCGGTTGCCTTTCGTCAATATGCGTGCATGCCGGAGGCTCCTTCCCAGTCGTTTCCCTCGATGCAGGAGCCCGCCCTCACCATCGCCGCCCTGATCCAGGACCCCAGGCTGGGGGAGTCCTGCAGTCTGTGGCTGCAGGGGGGGCGCTACCAGCTCGAGTGCCTTCCTCCGGCTTCGGATCCGGTGCTTCTGCTCGAGCAGCGCCAGGAGGACATCGATGCCGTGCTGCTGGAGAAGGGAGCCGTTCCCGCCCACACCTACCGGGCGCTCGCCGACCATGGGGTGCTGCTGCCGGCGGTGGTGATCGGAGAGGTCACCGGTGAGATCGAGTATCACGACGCCGAAGTGCATCTGCCCTCCGATCAGCTGGAGCAGCTCAGTTACAGCCTGGATGCGGCGATTTCCCGTATTCTGCGTCGCGGCCTGCGCGCCAGCGGCAGCCTGGATGCCGACAGCGGCGGCGACACTCCAGAGCGCTGGAAGCTGGCCAACCGTCTGAAGGGTCGGCTGGGATACCTGGGGGTGTACTACAAGCGCGACCCCTCCCGCTTCCTCCGCCACCTGGCCTCCCAGGAGAGGGAACATCTGCTGCGGTCGTTGACCCGGTCCTATCGTGACCTGCTGATCAGTTACTTCCGGGATCCCGCGGCTGCCAACCAGGCCCTGGAGAGCTTCGTGAACACGGCCTTCTTCAGCGATCTACCCACCACCAACGTTGTGGAGATCCACATGAACCTCATCGAAGGCTTCTGGAGCCAGCTCAAGCTGGAGGGGCACAAGGCCGACTTTCTTCAGGACTATCGCCTCGCCCTCCTGGATGTGATGGCCCATCTCTGTGAGATGTACCGCCGCAGCCTCCCCGCCGATGTCCCTCTGGTTCCCACATTGCCGCAGGAGACCCCTTCCCTTCCCCAGGAGATCAGCTGAGATGACAGCCCGCAAGACCTACATCCTCAAGCTCTATGTGGCGGGCAACACGCCCAATTCCATGCGGGCGCTCAAGACTCTGCGCAACATCCTCGACACGGAGTTCAAGGGGGTGTACGCCCTGAAGGTGATCGACGTGCTCAAGAGCCCCCAGCTTGCCGAGGAGGACAAGATTCTTGCCACACCCACCCTGGCGAAGATCCTGCCGCCTCCGGTGCGGCGGATCATCGGCGATCTCTCCGATCGCGAGCGTGTGCTGATCGGTCTTGACCTTCTCTATGAGGAACTCCGGGAAGATGGCTATGGCATGGACCCCGAGCCCTAGGGAACGACCGACACGGAGGAAGCCGCATCCTCCTGACCCCGCACCGTCTCCTTTCCCCCTCCTTTCTCCCTCTCCGTCTCCCTTCTCCTGATGACCGATCCCCAGCCAGCATCCAAGATCGGCCCCCAGATGATGCAGTTGCAGAAGCTCCCTACGGCGATCGAGGGATTTGATGACATCTGCCATGGCGGGTTGCCGATCGGCCGATCGACCCTGATCAGCGGTACGTCCGGAACGGGCAAGACGGTGCTCTCCCTCAATTATCTCTATAACGGAATCCGTCAGTTCAACGAGCCCGGCATCTTCGTCACCTTCGAGGAATCCCCGCTGGATATCTTGCGTAATGCGGCGAGTTTCGGCTGGGATCTGCAGGAGTTGGTGGAGCAGAACAAGCTGTTCGTGCTGGATGCCTCGCCTGACCCCGATGGACAGGATGTGGCCGGTAGTTTCGACCTTTCTGCTTTGATCGAGCGCATCAACTACGCAATCCGCAAATACAAGGCAAAGCGTGTTGCGATCGATTCGATCACGGCAGTGTTTCAGCAATATGATGCCGTTTCAGTTGTACGTCGAGAGATCTTCCGCCTGATTGCCCGTCTCAAGGAGATCGGAGTCACCACGGTGATGACCACCGAGCGAACTGATGAATATGGTCCGATCGCCCGTTACGGGGTGGAGGAATTCGTCTCCGACAACGTGGTGATCCTGCGCAACGTGCTGGAGGGCGAGCGCCGCCGCCGCACGGTGGAGATCCTCAAGCTGCGTGGCACGACCCACATGAAGGGGGAGTTTCCTTTCACGATGGGGGCTCATGGCATGAGCATCTTCCCGCTTGGGGCCATGCGCCTCACCCAGCGCTCCTCCAACGTGAGGTTGAGTTCGGGGGTGCCGCGGCTGGATGAGATGTGCGGCGGTGGCTTCTTCAAGGATTCGATCATTCTCGCCACCGGTGCCACCGGTACCGGCAAGACCTTGCTGGTAAGCAAGTTCATCGAGGATGCCTGTCGCAGTAAAGAAAGGGCGATCCTTTTCGCCTATGAGGAATCCCGTTCCCAGTTGATGCGTAACGCCACCAGCTGGGGGATCGATTTCGAGCAGATGGAGCAGGATGGTCTGCTCAAGATCATCTGCGCCTACCCGGAGTCCACCGGGCTGGAAGATCATCTTCAGATCATCAAAACAGAGATCGGCCAGTTCAAGCCGTCACGCATGGCGATCGACTCCCTTTCCGCTCTGGCAAGGGGCGTCAGCCACAACGCCTTCCGTCAGTTCGTGATCGGGGTCACGGGCTATGCCAAGCAGGAAGAGATCGCCGGTTTCTTCACGAACACTTCGGAGGAGTTCATGGGCAGCCATTCGATCACTGATTCCCATATCTCCACCATCACCGATACAATCCTGCTGCTGCAATATGTGGAGATCCGGGGCGAGATGGCCCGGGCCCTCAACGTGTTCAAGATGCGGGGCTCCTGGCACGACAAGGGCATCCGCGAGTTCGTGATCACAGGCAGCGGGCCGGAGATCAAGGATTCCTTCGCCAATTTCGAACGCATCATCAGCGGCGTTCCCCACCGCGTCAGCAGTGATGAACGCAGCGAACTCTCCCGCATCGTGCGAGGGGTGCAGAGCGAGGACTGAGGGACGGAGGTTCCCTCAGCCGGCTGGAATCCGGGAGAGTTCACGATCACCCCGGTTCCGTTCGGCCAACAGCTTCAGTTCGTCGTCGTCGGATTGCTCCAGCGGCAGGTCGAACCAGAAGGTGCTGCCCACCCCCGGCTCGCTGGCCATCCGCACCGAGGTGCCGTGTTTCTCCAGGATGCCGCGAACGATCGAGAGTCCCAGGCCGGTGCCGGCCTCGGTGTGCACGGCGTTCTCCACCCGGAAGAAGCGCTCGAAGATCCGCTCCTGGTCGGCCGGGGAGATGCCGCAGCCCGTGTCGGCGATCTCGATGCGCAGTCGCGGCAGCGGAGCGGTGAGTGCACAGGTGGGATTCTCCCCCGGGCCGGTGCTGGGGTCGAGGGGGCAGAGGTCGGGCCAGGGATAGGCGCGCACCATCAGCGTTCCCCCTTCGGGGGTGAACTTGAGGGCGTTCCCCACCAGGTTGTCGAACACCTGCAGCAGCAGATCCCAGCTGCCCAGCACCATCGGCAGGAGGGGATCGGCCTGGAAGACCAGCTTCACCCCCTTCTCCTCGGCATTCAACCGGTAGGTGCGCAGGGTCTGCTCGATGGCGGGGCCCAGTTCGAGGGGCTCCAGCTGCCACACCCGGTCCGATTCCAGCCGGGAAAGATCGAGCACGTCGTTCACGAGCCGGGTCAGCCGGTCCGTTTCGGCATTGGCGATCCCCAGGAACTCCCGCTTCTCCGCCTCGCTGAGTTGATCGCCCAGGTCGTGGAGCGTCTCCACATAGCTCTTGATGTTGAACAGGGGGGTTCGCAGCTCATGGGAGACGTTGCTGATGAAGCGGCTCTGGGCCGCGTTGAGTTCCACCTCGCGGGTGAGGTCCTGGATCGTCATCGCGATCCCCTTGAGGATCTCGCCGCTGGCATCCCGCACCGACTGGAGCACGATGCGCAGGGTGCGCGGGGGCTCCCCGAAGCTGCAGCGCACCTCGGCGGTGTCCTTCTCGCTGCTGATCATGGCGGCCAGCGGTTCATGCAGCTCCATCGACACCCTGTCGGGGAGTTCCCTCTCCAGTTCGTTGCCTTCGAGGTTGCGGCCCTCCCACCGGAAGAGCCGCCGGGCCGTTGGGTTCACGAGCACGATGCGACCTTCCTGATCGAGCAGCACGGCGCCATCGGCCATCGTGGCGATCAGGGACTGCTGCTTCACCTGAGCGGCGGTGAGCTCCTCGATGTTGGCGGCTTTGTAATCCTCCAGCTGGGCCGCCATGGTGTTGAACCCCTCGAGCAGTTCACCCAGTTCGCCGCCGACCGGCAAGGCGATGCGGGTCTCGAAATTGCCGCCGGCGATCGAGCGCACCCCCCGCAGCAGTTCTTTCACCGGCCGGGTGATCGTGAGGGCGTTGAAGACCGAGCCGAGGATCACCAGCACCCAGATCGAGATGAACACCGCCACCGTGACTTCCCGGGTGAGGGCGGCGCTGGCCAGCAGGGTTTCGTTGGGATTGATGCCGAGGGCCACCACCCCCAGATACCGGTCTCCCGTCACCATCGGCACGAACACGTCGGTGACCTGTCCGTCGGGGGTCTGGTGCTGGCGGATCAGTGGGTTGTCGGGCCGTCGACGGATGTCCGCCGGCAACGCCAGACGGCGTCGCAGCAGCTGATCACCATCGCCCGTGCCATTGCCGATCGGGATGCCGAGGTAGATCGACCCGGCCTCATCGGCGAAGAAGATGTAGCGAAGGCTTCGGCTCGAGCGCCAGAACTGCTCCGCCAGCGCGGCCAGCTTCTGCTTGTCACCTTCGGCCACAAGGGGCGTGACGTTGGCGGAGAGCAGCAGGCCCAGATCCCTTGCATAGCGGGTGTCGCTCATCCGGGCATCCCTCTGGATCCCGTTCAGGGCCAGGAAGGTGATACCGGTCATCAGCAGGCTCACCACCAGGGTGGCCACCGCCAGCAACTTGGTCTGCAGGCTGAACTCGGCCCACCAGCGGGCCAGCCGGCGCCCCACGTAGTCCAGCAGCGTCTCCGCTTCGGCGGCGCCCTGCCCTTCCGTCATGGTCGTCCGGCGGCCGGAACCGGTCCCCGCACCTGGTGGCCGATGTCACGGCGATAGGTGATCCCCTCGTAGCTCACCTGCTCCAGGGCGCCGTAGGCCCGTGCGAAAGCCCGATCGAAGGTGGCGGCCTGGGCCGCCACCGCCAGCACCCGGCCCCCGGCGGTCACACAACGGCCATCCGCTTCCCTGCGGGTACCGGCGTGAAACAGTTGCAGGTCGTCGCTCCAGGGAAGGTCGCCGCTGATCACATCCCCGCGGCGCACCTCCCCTGGATAGCCGTCAGCGGCCGCCACCACGCAGGCGCTGCAGGCCGGGGAGACGCTCAGCTCAGGGGCCTCCTCCAGCCGGCCGGTGGCGCAGGCCAGCAGCACCTGCGCCAGCTCCGGCCCCATCAGGGGCATCAGGGTCTGGCACTCCGGATCGCCGAAGCGGCAGTTGAACTCGATCACCCGAGGCCCCCGCTCCGTGAGCATCAGCCCGGCATAGATCACCCCCCGGTAGTCGATGCCGCGGCCCCGGAGCGCCGCGAGGGTGGGTTCGAGCACCACCTGTCGCACCCCCTCCAGCCCGGCTGCGTCGAGCAGGGGAGCCGGCGCGTAGGCCCCCATCCCGCCGGTGTTGGGCCCTGTGTCGCCTTCGCCGATCCGCTTGTGATCCTGGGCGGGAGGCAGAAGCACCAGGGAGCGGCCGTCGGTGAGGGCGAACACCGACACCTCCGGGCCGCTCATCCGCTCCTCCAGAACCAGGGCGGCCTCACCGTGGGCTGCCGTCCCGCCGACCGGGGAGAAGCGTCCCTCGAAGACTTCCCGGATCGCCGCGCGGGCCTGCTCCATGGTCTCGGGCACCGTGACCCCCTTGCCGGCCGCCAGGCCATCGGCCTTCACCACCAGGGGCCGGCCCTGTTCCTCCAGAAGGTCAAGAGCCTCCTCCAGGCTGGAGGCAGGCCAGTAGCCGGCGGTGGGGACTCCGGCTTCCCGCATCAGGTCCTTGGCCCATTGCTTGCTGGCCTCCAGCCGGGCCCCGTCGGCGCCCGGACCGAACACGGCCAGGCCCGCCCGCCGCATCCGGTCGGCCAGTCCCTCGGCCAGGGGCACTTCCGGGCCCACCACCACCAGATCGATCTCCAGTTCCCTGCCGGCGCTCACCAGGGACCCGTGCTCCCCTTCCCCGACGGCCAGGGTCCGGCAGCCGGGAATGTCGTCGGTGCCGCCGTTGCCGGGTGCCACCCACACCTGCAGAACCCCGGGGCAGCGGGCCAGGGCCCAGCCCAGGGCATTCTCCCTGCCACCACTCCCCACGATCAGGACCCTGCTGGGCCCCCCTGGGGGTGGATCCGTCGGCGCGGCCGGGGTTGCTGGTACGGGGCTGGGCATGGAAGCGGTTCGGCAGAGCTCGGGCAGGCGGCGGGTGGGGCGCGGCAGTTCCCCTAGGTTGAACCAGGTTTGCCGCAGCGGCGCGGGAGGGCCGTTGCCCCGCCTTCGCCCCTCTCCGCCGTCATCGACCGATGCCATTGTCCGTGACTGCCGCCAAGGGGGCTCCCGGGCTGCCTCCCTCCCACCGGGTCGGGCGGGGGATCCTGCCGCTGGCGGCCGCACTTCTGATGGGGGTCGGATCCGTTCCCGGGGCGCCGGCGCAGCCGGTGGCGCTCCCAGCCGGCCCCCCGGCGCCCGCTCCGGGTCCGGCCGCTCCCGGGGCCCTGCCCGCTGCCGCGCCTGCTGCGGCACCCGCTGCCGCTGCAGCGGCGGCCCCGGCCGTCTTCCCCCCCGTCTCCGACGAGGAGTTCGAGCGTCTGCTGACCGGCGGCGACCTGGAGACCCTCCAGCAGGCCTGCCTCCAGGCGGTCCAGGAGGATCGCCGGGACCGTTTGCGGAAGCTGCAGGACAGGCTTCTCGTGATTCACCCTGCTCCCCAGCCCTTTGCGGTGGTCATCGCCAATGCCGAGGTGCTGCTCGCCTGCAAGGCTCCCCAGGCGGCCCTCTCCGTGCTGGATCGCCACGGGCCCGCTGCCGGGTCCCGTCGGGACCAGTGGCTGCTGCTGCAGTGGCGGGCCGCCACCGATGCCCTTGATCACCGTCGGGCGGCCCTGGCCCTGGAGCGTCTCACCGGCGGTCAGGTCCAGCGGCTCGAGGCTGAGGCCCTGACCCTGCGGCGCCGGGAGGACGGCACCGTGGTGAGTCGTCCGGCGCTGGAAGTGCTGGCCGGCCATCTCGAGGCCAGGGGGTTCCCCCAGGCCGCTGGGGAGCTGCTGCTGGCTTCCCGGCTCCCGGGAGTGCCGGGGGCCCTGCGGCTGCAGGAGGCGCTGCGGATGCTGCGGCACCTTCCCGTGCAGGAACGGGATGCGCTGCTGGAGGTGGCCCTGGAGCAGGCGGCGGCGGAGGGCGCCTGGGGACTGGTGGCTGACCTTCTCGACGAACAGGCGACTCTTCCCTCGGCCCGGGCGGTGGAGCGGCGGCTTCGTCTGAGCGGCCGCATCGATGATGCCTACGGCGAATGGCGCCTGCGCCGGCAGGATCCGGCGTCGATCGACCGCGCCGGGCAGCTGGAGCGTCAGCTCCGCTCCCCCCGGGAACCAGGAGGCCACGCTCCGCCGCCCCCTGCGGGCGAAGCCGCCGCACCCCCTGCGGGCGAAGCTGCCCCCACCAGCCCCGCGCCTCCGCCTCCATGACCGCTCTCTCCGTAGGCCCGCTCCTGCACGAAGGCAAGGCGAAACGGGTCCATGCCACCGATCAGCCGGATCGGCTGGCGGTGTTCTTCAAGGATGACGCCACTGCCTTCAACGCGGAGAAGAAGGCCCGGCTGGAGGGCAAGGGAGCGATGAACTGCCGGATCTCCGCCCTCCTGTTCGAGCGGCTCGAAGCGGAGGGCGTGCCGACCCACTATCTCGGGGTTCAGGGAGACACCTGGATGGTGGTCCGGCCGGTGCAGGTGATTCCGATCGAGGTGGTGCTGCGCAACGTGGCCGCCGGTTCCCTCTGCCGCCAGATGCCGATTCCCGAGGGCACGGCCCTGTCTCCCCCCCTGATCGACCTCTACTACAAGGATGATGCCCTCGGTGATCCCCTGCTCAGTGAGGCCCGGCTGGCCCGGCTGGATCTGGTCACCCCGGAGCAGCTCGAGGCAATGAGCGGGCTGGCCCGGGGGGTGAACGCCTGCCTGCGGCCCCTGTTCGAGCGGGTCGGCCTGGAGCTGGTGGATTTCAAGATCGAACTGGGGTTCACCGCGGCGGGGGATCTGGTGGTGGCCGACGAGATCAGTCCCGACACCTGCCGCCTGTGGAAGCGGGAGGTGGAGGACGCCGCCGGGCGGATCCTGGACAAGGACCGCTTCCGCCAGGACCTCGGCGGGGTGGTGGAGGCCTACGGGGAGGTCCTCAAACGGGTCCAAGGGATGTGTCCGGAACCGCGGGTCTACGGGTAAGGTCACCACAATTTGCGGCTGGTCCGCTCCGCTGAAGACCTATATGGCTGGCGCTCGCCTCCGCAAGTCGCCCCTTCTCCGCACCGTCAGCCCGCAGGGACTCGCGGCCGCCGTTCCGTTGATGGGGGCCTTCCTGCTTGCTTCAGGAAGTGCCCTGGCCGCCGAGCCCCCGCCCCCCGGCTCCCGGGAGGCGCCCGCACTCGCCCAGCAGCAGACAGTGCCGCCCGATGCGGCGGATCCAGCAGCAGGTTCCCCCGCTGCTGAGCAGGATTCAGCCGCTCCAGAGAGCCGGGAACCCGCCCTGGAAAGCCCCACCGCGGCAGAGCCTGCCCCGGAAGAGCCCGCTTCGCCGCCACAGGAGAGCACCACCCCCGCGGCACCCGAGGCCGACCAGCAGGCGGTCCCGCCCGCAGCTCCCTCCGAGCAACCGGACCTCGCCGCGCCGGAGGCTGCCGACGAGCCGCGGGTCCGGATCAGCGAGATCGTGGTGGAGGGTCTGGAAGGCCACCCCGAACGGGAGCGCATCGAACAGGCGGCCTATGCGGCCCTCACCGTTGTGCCCGGCACACCGGTCACCCGCAGCGAGCTCCGCAAGGATCTCTCGGCGATCTATGCCACCGGCTGGTTCTCCGACGTGCGGATGGAACCGGTGGATACCCCCCTCGGGGTGAAGCTGGTGGTCAAGGTGGTGCCCAATCCGGTGCTCACCAAGGTGGTTCTGGACCCCCCCGACGTGGAGATCCCCGCCAGCGTGGTGGAGGAGACCTTCGCCGCCGATTACGGCAGAACCCTCAACCTCTCCACCCTGCAGAACCGCATGCAGGAGATGCAGAAGTGGTATGCCGACCAGGGCTATTCCCTGGCGAGGATCACCGGTCCGGGCAGGGTGAGTCCGAATGGGGAGGTGCAGCTCACCGTGCGCCAGGGCCAGGTTGATGGCGTGGAGGTGCAGTTCCTCAACAAGGAGGGTTCCGCCACCAATGACAAGGGGGAGCCGATCCGCGGCAAGACCAAGCAGTGGGTGATCACCCGGGAAATCTCGCTCAAGCAGGGCCAGGTGTTCAACCGCCGCAATCTGGAGGAGGACATCAAGCGCCTCTACGGCACGGGACTGTTCAGCGACGTGAAGGTGACCCTGCGGCCGGTGCCGGAGGATCCGGGCAAGGTGACGATCGTGCTGGGGGTGGTGGAGCAATCCACCGGTTCCCTCTCCGGTGGCCTGGGCTACAGCCAGAGCCAGGGTGTGTTCGGCCAGGTGCAGGTGCAGGACAGCAACCTCCTGGGTCGGGCCTGGGATCTGGCCACCAGCTTCACCTACGGCCAGTTCGGAGGTCTGTTCGACATCTCCCTGACCGATCCCTGGATCAAGGGGGATCCCTACCGCACCGCATTCCGGATCAAGTTCTTTGTGAGCAGGGAAGTTCCCCAGATCTTCCAGAGTCAGGATAATGGCAATCTCTATACTGCCTCCGATTTCTACGAGGCCCCCGGAACGAGTGTTGCCTATAATATTGATTCGAATAACAATCCTCTCAACCGGGATTTCGATTCTGTCGATCAGGCACGTTCCGCCGATGATGACCTCAGCTGGTTCGACTACCGGGGGAATTCCGTCGTGATCCAGCGGATCGGCGGCAATCTCCAGTTCGTGCGACCCCTCAATGGTGGCGATCCCTTCAAGCGGGCACCCTGGACCTTGGTGCTGGGTCTGACGGGTCAGGAAGTGCGGCCGATCAACTACGCAGGAGACAGCCAGCGTTACGCCGTTGCCAACAACGACTTCAGCGATAACGGTGGCGAAGTTCCCATCGATTCGGTGATCTGCGTGGCTTACAACTGCGCCAGCAAGAACACATTGCTGGGCTTCCGTCTGGCGACCACCCGCAACACCCTCGACGACCCCCGCAATCCCACCAGCGGTAATTTCCTCAGCCTCGGCACCGAGCAGTTCGTATCCGTCGGCGCCGATTCCCCCACCTTCAACCGGGTCCGGGCCAGCTTCACCCAGTACTTCCCTGTGCGCTGGCTGAAGTTCTACAAGGGCTGCCGCGTGCGTCCAGGCGAAACCGAAGACTGCAAGCAGACCCTGGCGTTTCACTTCTCCGCCGGCACCAACGTCGGCGATCTCCCTCCTTACGAAGCCTTCTGCATCGGCGGTGGCAACTCCGTTCGCGGCTATTACGACTGCGATCTGGGGGTCGGCAAGAGCTATGGCGAAGCCACGATCGAATACCGCTTCCCGGTGTTCAGCATCGTGAGCGGCGAGCTCTTCATCGACGGAGGCACCGCTTTCGGAACCCAGAAGAATGTGCCCGGCAACCCCGGCGGTCTGCTCGACAAGCCCGGGGATGGATTCTCGGTGGGTACCGGCGTGATCGTCACCACCCCGGTGGGACCCCTGCGGCTGGAGGTCGCCAGTCGCGATTTCTCCGGTGACTGGCGTTTCAATCTCGGCGTCGGCTGGAAGTTCTAGTGGTGGACTGGCCAGGCGACTATCGGCAGGCCTGGACCCTGGCAGGCAGCGTGGAGCGCTCAGGAACCGGTCTCCACAGCGGAGAGCCCTGCCGGGTGCGTCTGCAGGCGAGCGGCAGGGGGGGCTACTGGCTGGGCTGGCTGGAGACTCCCCACCTTCCCCTGCAGCGTCTCGGTCCCTCCCAGGTGTGTGATACCCGGCTCTGCACCGCACTGCAGCTGGGGGAGAGGCGCCTGGCAACGGTGGAGCACCTCCTGGCGGCCCTCGCCGGCACCGGCGTCAGCCAGGCGGAGATCTGGGTGGAGGGCCAGGAGATTCCCCTGCTCGATGGTTCGGCCCTCCCCTGGGTGGAGGCCATCGCCGAGGCGGGCCTTCGGCCGATGGGGGAGCGGGCACGGCCGACCCTGCAGGGCGATTCCCTCACCGTGAAGCGGGGACTGAGCTTTGCCGTGGCCGTTCCCTGGGACCATCTGCGCATCGGTGCGGCCGTGGAGTATCCCCAGCCCGCCATCGGTCGTCAGCTGTTCTCCCTCGACCTCACCCCCGCCCGGTTCGTGGCGGAGATTGCCCCGGCGCGAACCTTCGGCTTCCGCGAACAGGTGGAGGAGCTGCGGGCGGCCGGGCTGATCCGGGGGGGAGCCCTCGACAACGCCCTGGTCTGTGACGGTGACCGCTGGCTGAACCCCCCTCTGCGGTTCGCCGATGAACCCGTGCGCCATAAGCTTCTGGACCTGCTGGGGGATCTGGCCCTGGTCGGTCTCCCCAGGGCCCAGGTGTTCGCCTACCGCGGTTCCCACGATCTGCATACGGCCCTTGCCGCCGCCCTTGCCGCTCCCGCTCCCCTCACCCCCGTCCTGTCCGTCTGACGTCTTGACCGCAGCCACCGCCCCTGCCGATCCCCCCCTTCACCAGGAACCCCCCGTTCCTCCGAACGTGGTTCTCGCCAGTGAGCAGATTCTCAACCTGCTGCCCCATCGCTATCCCTTCGCCCTGGTGGATCGGGTGATCGCCTACGAGCCGGGCCGCAGAGCGGTGGCGATCAAGAACGTCACGATCAACGAACCCCAGTTTCAGGGGCATTTCCCCGGCCGGCCCCTGATGCCGGGGGTGCTGATCGTGGAGGCGATGGCCCAGGTGGGGGGGCTGATCGTGACCCAGATGCCCGATCTGCCCAAGGGGCTCTTCGTGTTCGCCGGCATCGATGGGGTGCGGTTCCGCAGACCCGTGGTGCCCGGCGATCAGCTGCTCATCACCTGCGAGCTGCTCTGTCTCAAACGCAAGCGGTTCGGCAAGGTGCGAGGCACGGCCACGGTGGAGGGAGACTGCGTCTGCTCCGGCGAGCTGATGTTCTCGCTGGTGGACTGATCCGATGTCCAGTGCAGCCACAGCTCCAACGGTCCATCCCACGGCCGTGGTCGATCCCCGGGCCCGGCTCGGCAGGGGTGTGGAGATCGGTCCCTATGCGGTCATCGGTCCGGAGGTGGAGATCGGTGACGGCAGCCGCATCGGACCCCATGTGGTGATCGACGGTCGGGTGCGACTGGGCAAGGACAACCGGGTGTTTCCGGGGGCGTGCCTCGGTCTGGAGCCCCAGGACCTCAAGTACGGAGGGGCTCCGACGGAGGTGCTGATCGGCGATGGCAACACGATCCGTGAGTGCGTGACCATCAACCGGGCCACCCATGACGGCGAGAACACGAGTCTGGGCAGCGGCAACCTGCTGATGGCCTACAGCCACATCGGCCACAACTGCCAGCTGGGGGATCGCATCGTGATCGCCAATGGCGTGGCGGTGGCGGGTCACGTGGTGATCGGCGACCGGGCCGTGATCGGTGGGGTGCTCGGCATCCACCAGTTCGTGCATATCGGCACCCTGGCCATGGTGGGCGGCATGAGCCGGATCGATCGTGACGTGCCTCCCTTCATGCTCGTGGAGGGTCACCCCGGCAGGGTGCGGGGTCTGAACCGGATCGGCCTGCGGCGCAGTGGCATGGTCGAGCGTGATGGCGGTGCCCAGCTGCGGCAGCTGCAGGAGCTCTGGAACCTGCTCTACCGCAGCGATCTGGTGCTGGCCGAGGCGCTGCGGCAGGCCCGCCTGCAGCCCCTGGGGGCGGCGGCCGACCAGCTCTGTGGCTTCCTGGAGGCATCGATGGGTCCGGGAAGGCGCGGTCCCATGCCGGTCCTGCGCTGATGCTGCGCCTGCTGGTGAGCACCGGTGAGGTCTCCGGTGATCTGCAGGGAGGGCTGCTGATCGAGGCCCTGCACCGGGAGGCCGACCGCCGGGGGGAGCCCCTCGAGGTGGTTGCCCTCGGGGGGGCGCGGATGGAGAAGGCGGGCGCCGAACTCCTGGCCGATACCGCCTCCCTCGGGGCGATCGGACTGTGGGAGGCTCTGCCGCTGGTGCTGCCCACCCTGCGGCTTCAGGCCCGGCTGCGTCGCTGGCTGCGGAGCCACCCCCTCGACGGGGTGGTGCTGATCGACTACATGGGCGCCAACGTGAATCTCGGGATGCAGCTGAAGCGGCGCTACCCCGGGGTGCCGATCACCTACTACATCGCCCCCCAGGAATGGGCCTTCCGCCTCGGTGACGGGGGGACCACCCGGCTGATCGGCTTCTCCGACAGGATCCTGGCCATCTTTCCCGAGGAGGCCCGCTTCTACGCCTCCCGGGGGGCGCAGGTCACCTGGGTGGGTCATCCCCTGCTCGACACCCTGGGAGAGGCCCCTTCCAGGGAGCGGGCCCGGCGCCTCCTGGAGCTTCCGGACGAGGATCCGGTGCTGCTCCTGCTTCCTGCTTCCCGCCATCAGGAACTGCGCTATCTGCTGCCGCCGATGGTCGCCGCCGCCGCGCTGCTTCAGCAGAGCCATCCCCAGCTGCAGGTGCTCCTGCCCGCGGGCCAGAAGGGCTTCGAGCCCGCCCTCGAGCGGGCGATGGCGAAGGCCGATCTGCGGGGTCGGGTGATCCCCACCGGCCAGGTGGATGCCTGCAGGCCCCTGCTCTACGCAGCGGCCGATGTGGCGCTCACCAAGTCGGGTACGGCCAATCTGGAGCTGGCCCTGCGGGGGGTACCGCAGGTGACCGGCTATCGGGTGAGCCGCCCCACCGCTTTCCTGGCGCGGCACCTGCTTCGTTTCAACGTGCCCCACATCTCCCCGGTCAATCTGGTGCTGCAGGAACGGCTGGTGCCGGAACTGCTCCAGGACGACTTCGTGCCGCAGCGGATCGCAGCGGCCGTGGAACCCCTGCTGAACAGGGAAAGCGAGGGGCGGCGGCAGATTCTGGAGGGATACCGGAGACTGCGCCGGGAACTCGGCGAGCCCGGGGTCACCCAGCGGGCGGCATCCGCCATCCTGGATCAGGCGATGCGGGCCACCCCCACGAGCGAGCCCTCCCCATGCGGTTGATCCCCCTTCTGGCAGCGCTGCTGTTCACCCTTCTCACTCCCGTGGCACCGGTCCGGGCGGCCACCCAGGAGGCGGTGCTGGCGGGAGGCTGCTTCTGGTGCCTCGAGCATGATCTCGAATCCCTGCCAGGGGTGCTCGATGTGGAGAGCGGCTACAGCGGCGGCAAGCTGGCCAACCCCACCTACCGGCAGGTATCCGCCGGGACCAGCGGCCATCAGGAGGTGGTGCGCGTTCGCTTCGATGACACCCTGCTGCGCTACGGAACCCTGCTGCGGGCCTACTGGCGCAACATCGACCCGCTGGATGGAGGGGGCCAGTTCTGCGACCGTGGAGACTCCTACCGCCCCGTGATCTTCACAGGCAGCGCGACCCAGGCGATCGAGGCGCGCGGCAGCCTGGTGGCGGCCGCCCGCGAACTGGGCCGCCCGGTGTCGGCCATCAAGGTGAGCATCCGTCCCCTGGCCCGCTTCTGGCCGGCGGAGAGGTATCACCAGAACTATGCCTCCAGCAACAGGATCAAGTACAACTACTACCGCTGGAGCTGCGGCCGGGACAGGCGTCTGGATGCCGTCTGGGGTTCGAAGGCGCGCAGTTCCAAGCCCTGGAAGCGGGGATGAGGGCCCGGGCGGCCTGTCCATCTCCTTCAAAAAGGCTTAGCGTTGCGGGGTCGACGCGTCGGGTTGGATATGTATCTCCTGACCATCCGGGATGGCCTGCAGACCCGCCACATCGGCCCCTACGAATCGCCGAGGCAGGCGGCGGACGATCTGGATCATCTCCTGGCGGGCAGCGGTGATCGGGCCCGCTGGCAGATCCACGAGCTGGAATCTCCTGCCTCACTCTCCCCAGACTTCTCTCCCTCGGTCGGATCCAGGGAGGTGGCCGCCTGAGTCCGCCAGGCTGGGTCCGCCAGGCTGAGTCCCCCCCACGGAAGCGCACCCTCCGGCCGCTCTGGCAGGGCAGGTCCGCCCTGGAGGGGACCCCTCAGGATCGTTCCCTCTCCCCCCGGGGATAGCCGCGCAGCAGGCCGCTCTCGATCATCAGACCCACGCCGGCGTTGACCAGGATCAGGCCGAGGGTTCCATACCAGAACCAGGGTCCCGCCGCCGGGAGGGAGGGATCCCCAGGCGCGGCCGGGGCCATCGCCGCCCAGCTGCGCAGACCTTTGCGGATCACCGCCTCCCCGAACAGGCACAACCCTGCCGGCAGCAGCAGGATCCCCAGCTGGGCCTTCACATACCAACGGAGCTTGGGAACGGCCATGGCGGGGAGACGGCGGCGGGATCAAGGGTACGGAATCCCCGAGGGGCTCCCCCAGCAGATGCCACGCCACGGCCATCCCTTCAGGCCAGGCCCCCCGCGCAGACCCAGTGCACCAGGGTCCGCACCCCGAAACCCGTGGCACCGGTCGGATCCGCTCCCCGTCCCTTCTCGCTCCATACGGTGCCGGCGATGTCGATGTGGGCCCAGGGGATCCCGGGGGAGACGAAATCCTGGAGAAACAGGGCTGCGGTGATCGAGCCGCCGGGCCTGGGGCCGGTGTTCTTGAGATCGGCCAGGTGACTCTTGAGCCCCTCCTTGTAGGAGGCGCGCAGCGGCATCCTCCACAGTGCCTCCCCCCCGGCCACGGCCGCCCTCTCCAGGGCCTCGGCCAGGCCGTCGCTGCTGCTCCACAACCCGGCGATCTCGTCCCCCAGAGCGATCACGCAGGCTCCGGTGAGGGTCGCCAGGTCGACCACGGCATCAGGCTCGAGTCTGCAGGTGTAGACCAAAGCATCGGCCAGGGTGAGTCTGCCCTCGGCGTCGGTGTTGTTGATCTCGATCGTCTTGCCGTTCGAGGCGGTGAGGATGTCGCCCGGGTGAATGGCTCCGCCGCTGATCATGTTTTCGCAGCTGGCCACGATGCCGTGAACCTCGACGCCCTCCGGTCGTCGTTCGGCGATGCTGCGCATCGCACCGAGAACGGCCCCACTGCCGCCCATGTCGTATTTCATCATCTCGATCTGGGAGCCTGCCGTCTTGAGGTTGTAGCCGCCCGAATCGAAGGTGAGACCCTTGCCCACCAGCGCCAGCCGCCGGCTCGTCTCCCCCGGGGGGCGGTAGGTGAGGTGGATGAACTTGGGAGGAAGATCCGACCCCTGAGCCACCCCCAGATAGGCGCCCATGCCCAGGGCCTCGCAGTCGGAGCGCTCCAGCACCTTCAGCTCGAGGCCGTAGTCCCGGGCGATGGTCGCCGCCGTCTCCGCCAGGGAAGCCGGGGTGGCCACGTTCGGCGGCGCGGCCACCAGCTGGCGGGCCAGCTCCACGCCGGCACAGGTGGATCCCACGTGGGCCAGCCCTGCGGCGGCACCCTCCGGCAACCCCAGCAGACTGACCCGCTCCGGCTGCCTCTGCGGCTCCGCCTCGCTCTTGAAGCGTTGGTCCTCGTAGAGGCAGAGCCGGGCCGCCTCGGCGATGGCGGCGGCCGCGGCCGCCGGATCCTGGCTCCCCAGCGGAAGGGCCAGACCCAGATGCCGGCAGCCCGAACGGGCGGCGGCGCGGCAGGCCGCGGCGGCGGCGC
The DNA here is from genome assembly GCA_963847745.1 of uncultured cyanobacterium. Lineage (GTDB taxonomy): Bacteria > Cyanobacteriota > Cyanobacteriia > PCC-6307 > Cyanobiaceae > Cyanobium. The sequence goes on from CAWKAW010000006.1 coordinate 95,298, forward strand.
TGCGCAGGCCGGCAGGATCGCACTCCACCCCCTCTCCCAGTCCCACCAGGATCAGGTTCCGGGGCGTCGCGCCGATGCGATCGATGCCGACGCATTCCCCCTGCTTGCCCTTGAAGCGACGCTGCTCGAGGATCTCCTCCAGTTCCGCTCCGAACCATTCCACGAGCTGGCGACGGGCGGGATGCTCCCCATCGCTGAAGACGCCCACCGCCAGGGTGTCTCCGTCAAACCCCCGCAGAACGGCGCTGAGGTTGTCTGAGGTTCCCCCCTGGCTGGGGGACGCGCAGCTGAATTCCATGCACCCGGCTCGGGACGACCCGCGATCGTAGCCAGAGCCCCATGCCGCCTCAGGCGGGATCGGAGGTGAAGGGCGTGGCCCAGCGTTCCCGCGTCTCCTTGTTGAAGGGCGGCAGCCAGCGACGGATCAGGGCCTGTTCCAGGGCACGGCGGGGACGGACGGCCCTGGGCACATCGCAGCAGAAGCGGATGCTGAGCCTGGCCTCCAGGCCGGATCGGTGCAGGGCTTCTCCATAGGCCGACAGATAGCTCTTGCAGTCGTGGGCTCCTTTCCAGCGCCGATCGGCCCGGCCGGTCTCGCCCACGTAGAGGAGCAGAGGGGAGGAGAGGCTGGGTGGGCGGTCCAGCACCAGGTACACGGCGGCGCCCTGGTGGGATGGCTGGGGCCAGCGCCAGAAGGAGAGGTTCTGGGGGTGGAGAGAGAGGGGGTCGAGATCGGCGGCCCGTTGCTCCGGATCCTCCTGGCCGGCGGCCTCGGCAGGGGGGGAGAACAGCAGACCCTGGAGGGGGGCGGACCTCTCCTGCCGGGCTCCGCTGGCGAAGAGGGGTCCCTGGTGGCGGGCGATGCGCCCCTGCCAGGCGAGCAGCTGGTCCCGCAGCAGGGGGGGCGGCAGGGGTGGCACGGCGGGACCGCTGGCGGGGGGCGTGCCGCCGGCGAACAGATCCCCCTGCCGCCCCCGGGTGGTCATCGCCGGGGACGGGAGGCGGGGGGAAGCACGGGACCGGCCGGTCCCGGCTCGAAGGACACCCGGCCGATCCATTGCTCCACCACGCTGGGAGGGAACTGGAGCCGCAGCTGCAGGTCCGCCAGGTCCCGGAAGGGAAGGCGGCTTCTCTCCCGCAGCAGACGCCCCAGCCGCTCCCTCGACAGCCCGGGCAGACGCTCCAGCTGGGGCACGGCGGCCTGGTTCACCGGGATCGGTGCCGGGGTGGAGGCGGCCGCAGGGGTGTCGTACCAGCGGAACTCCAGCAGCGGTTGCCAGCAGCGCAGCGTCGCCTCCTCGATGGCGAGCACCTGGCGCAGGTCCTCGGGCCCGCTCAGCTGGATGCCTCCGGCCTGGAGCCGCACCAGCAGGTCCACCTGGGCTGGGGTGCAGTCCGGCAGCCGCAGCCAGTCGGCCGGGGTGGCCCGGTTCACATCCAGCCGCCAGCCGAGGGCGGCGGCATGGCGCACCTCCCGGGCGTTCCTGAGGCGAAGGCCGGGATCCTGGGTGAGCTTCAGGGCCAGCAGGTCTCTCTCGATTCGATCGCACTCGCCCTCCGGGCTGGCCCCATCGCAGCTGTCCCCGTCGCCGGCGGCCCGCTGCAGGGCAGGCAGCTGGCCGGCGGCGATCAGCAGCCGCCGTGCCAGAGGGTCCAACCAGTGGCGCCTCGCCATGGCGGGCCGGATCTGCGCACGACGGATCCGAAACTAGCGGCTGATTCCCGTGCGGGGCCAGTCGACCAGCCCGCGCTGCACGCCGATCACGGCGGCGTGGGCGCGGTCCCTGGCCTGGAGCTTCATCAGCACGTTGCGCATGTGGGTCTTCACGGTGTCCACGGAAATGATCAGCCGCTCGGCGATCTGGTGGTTGGTTTCCCCCTCGACGACCCTCTGCAGCACTTCGATCTCCCGTGCGCTCAGGGCATGGAGCAGTCCCCGGGATGGGCTCCCGAGGCCCTCACGACAGGCCGCGCCGAGCTGGCGATCGATGTAGATGCCGCCGCTGCAGACGCTGCGGATGGCGGTGAGCTCACTGCCGAGGCCGATCCGCGATTCCAGCAGCACGCCCTCGCAGCAGGCCTCGATCGCCTGCCTCAGGCGACCGTGGCGATGTTCCTGGCTGACCAGCAGCAGGGTGCGCGTCTGGGGATGGAGGCGCTTGACGGCCACCACCAGGGAGATGCCGCATCCCTCCTCCAGCCGGTCACTGGCGAAGAGCAGATCGGGGCGGAGGCTTCCCACGAGGGCCAGGCCTTCGGATTCGGTGGTGGCCGCTCCCAGGATCTGCTCCGGTTCCCGGGCGGCTCCCACGGCGAAGCTCACCAGGGCCCGGCTGCCCAGGCAGAGCACCACCCGGGCGTTCCCCAGCAGCTTCCCTGCCCTGGCCTGGTTCTTGCGGATCTGGGGCAGCAGCGGGGTGAAATCCACGGCTTCTGGGGGCTTCCGCCCCGGGGGGTGGAGGGTGTTTCTTCAGGGTGTGCACCGCTTTCCTGCGATGGGGCATGGATGCGTGGATCCGCACTCCCGCTGGGGCCGCTCTCCTCCCCAGAATCCCTGACAACCGTCCCTACGCCGCCGCCAGCGCCATGGCCTTCTTCGATTCCGAGATCATCCAGGAGGAAGCCCGGCGGCTGTTCGGCGATTACCAGCAACTGATGCAGCTGGGCAGTGACTACGGCAAGTTCGATCGGGAGGGCAAGAAGCTCTACATCGAACGGATGGAGGAGATGATGGATCGCTACCGGGTGTTCATGAAGCGCTTCGAGCTCTCCGAAGACTTCCAGGCGAAGATCACCGTGGAGCAGCTGCGTACCCAGCTGGGCCAGTTCGGTCTCACGCCGGAGCGGATGTTCGAGCAGATGAACCAGACCCTCGAGCGGATGAAGAGCGAACTCGAGCAGGCCGGCTGACACCCCCAGCCGCCGGTCACGGGGCCGCTGGGCAGCGGCTGCCTACGATCCCTGCCGGTACCGGGGCACCAGGGAGGACGAGGCGGGATGGCTACGGGGGCATGGGCACTTCCGCCCTGGCTGGAGCGGGGGGTGGCCGATCTGTTCCCCTGTGGGGAAAGCGATGATGCCAGTGAGAGGCTGGGCGTGCGCCTGGCCGAGGTGGAGCGGGCGGGCCGGCCCCTGCGGGTGAAGCTGGGCATCGACCCCACCGGCAGCGACATCCACCTGGGCCATTCGATCCTGTTCCGCAAGCTGCGGGCCTTTCAGGATGCGGGCCACACGGCGGTGCTGATCATCGGCGACTTCACCGCCCGCATCGGCGATCCCACCGGCAAGAGCGCCACCCGGGTGCAGCTGGGCGCCGCCGAGGTGGAGGCCCATGCCGACACCTACCTGGTGCAGCTGGGCCTGGGCCAGCCGCCGGAGCTGTCCCTGCTGGATTTCACCACGCCGGGACGGCTGGAGGTGCGGCGCAACAGCGAATGGCTGCAGGCGATGGACCTGCCGAAGGTGATCGAGCTGCTGGGGATCGCCACGGTGGGGCAGATGCTGGCGAAGGAGGAGTTCGCCAACCGCTACGGCTCCGGCACGCCGATCAGCCTGCACGAGTTTCTCTATCCGCTGCTGCAGGGCTATGACTCGGTGGAGGTGGCCGCCGATGTGGAGCTGGGCGGCACCGACCAGAAGTTCAACGTGGCGATGGGGCGGGATCTGCAGCGCCATTTCGGGCTGCGGCCCCAGTTCGGGCTGCTGCTGCCGATCCTGCCGGGGCTCGACGGGGTGCAGAAGATGAGCAAGAGCCTGGGCAACACCGTGGGCCTGCTGGAGGACCCCCTCTCGATGTACTCGAAGCTGGAGAAGGTGCCCGATGCGGTGGTGGACGACTACCTCACCCTGCTCACCGACCTGGATCTGGCGGCCCTGCCGGAAAGCCCTCGCGAGCGCCAGAAGGCGATGGCCCTGGCGATCACGGCCGCCCGCCATGGCGAAGCGGCGGCGCTGCAGGCCCAGGCCGATGCCGCCAGGCTGGTGGGCGGCGCCCAGGGCAGCGGGGCGGCCGACGCGGAGGTGGTGGAGAGCTCCCTGGCGGCGGTGAATTTCCCGGCCAAGGCCTTCTACCTGCTCAGCGCCGTGGGGCTCTGCGCCAGCAGCAGCGAGGCCCGGCGCGCGATCCAGGGCGGCGGCGTGAAGCTCGACGGCGAGAAACTGAGCGATCCCAACCGCACCTTCGCCGGGCCCCAGGAGCTGGAGGGCAAGGTGCTGCAGCTGGGCAGGAAGACCTTCCGGCGCCTGGTGGCCGGCTGAGGCAAGGGCTGCGCCGGTTCCAACCGCCCCCTGAGCACCTAGCCTGAAACCAGCCTCCCGGG